>CAYRVC010000009.1:0-17987 GCA_964427585.1 uncultured Candidatus Saccharibacteria bacterium | reverse complement strand
GTATTAAACATTATATGCCTTTTTTGTTCATTACAAGTATTATATTAAACATAAGAGGAAAATGCAATGGCCGTGAATTATCCTAAAAAATAGCACTTTTTCACGATTATTCGAGTCAAACCTTGATTTTGTTATCCTTTTCCATTTTTTTAAAACGTACTATCTTTTTAATACTGACTTTTTGCATAAAAAGCAAAATAAAAGCCGGAGTGAAACACCCCAGCCTGAATTAAAATTATTTTTTATTTTTTAATCCATCATATCGGCAAAAATATGATATATAATCGTCTGCGCCAATAAACGCAGTTTCGCGCTGTTGGCTTTCGGCAAAACTTCATTCCCGTCCTCAAAAGATTCAAGCCTGCGTAAAATAGCATTAAGCTCTTCAAGAATATCCGCCATGTTTTTTTGGCTTGTCCTATGATGTTCGTTCATTGCCATCTCTAAATCTATCTTTGCCTCGTTTCGCATTTGATGGCTTCGTATGTTTAAAACAGCGTCTTTTGCCGTTTCAATATCATCTTCATCGCCGGAAAACCTGGCAAGCTGTATGCGGGATTCCGCCACCCAATAGGCATCCATTCCATGCATTTCTAAAAGCACTTCCCGCGCTTCTTTAAACCTGCCGGCCTGCGCCAATGTTTTAGCAATGATTGATAAAGCTTCAGCCACGGAAGACTGGCGGCTGTGCCCCTTTGCTTTTTCCAGGGCAAAGGCAATATCCTTTTTCTCTTTTGTAATGCAGGCTATAACTGATGCCAGCCTTGTGGCAATCCTGAAATCATTGAGATTTTCAGATATTTTTCTAAATCGCGAAACCATTTTGTCAATGAACTCTTTTTCATTCGGCATAATTCCTCCCTTTCAAACAAAAAAACGCGAATCCGAACGCAAAACATTAACATTATAGCAAAAAAAATCGGCATGTCAATCCTTTTAGACTATGCCGAAATATTTAACAAACTATTTCATCCACTTCTTATATCTTTTTTCTATTATTTCTTTTGATTTTTGTATTGTATCGTGCCTTTTTATCAAATCAGCCGGCATTTCTTTTTTGTTTTTTGAAAAATAGTCATAAATAGCTTCTGTCAAAGCGTCTACCGCCAAAACAGAACAATGATATTTTATTTTAGGCAGGCCTCCCAGCGACGTTATAATGCTGTCCTTTGTTATTTTCATGGCTTCTTTTACTGTTTTTCCTTTTGCCAAGTCTGTAATAATACTGCTGGTGGATATGGCGGCAACGCATCCGAACGTTTCAAACTTTATATCTTTTATGAATTCGCCGGCTGTTTTATTTCTGCCGACTTTGATATAAAGATTCATTACATCTCCACAGACGATGTTTCCCACTATTCCAATGCCGTCTGCGTTTTTTATTTTTCCGTAATTGTGCGGATTTTTGAAAGTTTCCAATACTTTTTTTGTGTATAAACCCTGGCAGATATTAGTATTTGCTGTTTTCATAAATTTTTATGTTATTTTTAAACGGAGACATATCCCTGATTTTTTTTACTATTTCAGGCATAATTTTTATCAGCCGGTCTATGTCTTCTTTTTTGGTGAACCTTCCGAGGCTTATCCTTAAAGAGCCGTGGGCTTCCTCCGGCCTTAATCCGGTTGCCAGCAAAACATGGCTTGGCTCCAATTTGAAAGAAGAGCAGGCTGATCCGGTGGACACGGCTATGCCTTCCAAATCCAATCGCATAACCAATGATTCTCCCTCGGCATAAGAAAACCAAATATTGGCATTGTTGCAAAGCCGGTTTTCAGGATGGCCGTTCAAATGGGAATCCTCTATTTTCAACAATCCTTTTATGAGCCTGTCTCTTAATTTTGCCAGCCGCTGGTTTTCTTTTTTCATTTCAGAATGACAAATTTCAGCAGCCCTGGCAAATCCCACGATAGCCGGAACATTAACCGTTGAACCCCTCATCCCCAATTCCTGGCCGCCTCCGTGCATGACCGGCTCTATTTTTACCCCTTTCCTCACATACAAAAGCCCCGCTCCTTTCGGCCCGTATATCTTGTGGGAGCTGGCGGTCAGCAAATCAATATTCATTCTGTCAACGTTAATTAAAATCTTGCCGAAAGACTGCGAGGCATCGGTGTGGAAATAAACATTTTTGTTTTGGCAAATTTTACCTATTTCTTCTATGGGCTCTATTGTGCCTATTTCGTTGGAAGCGTGCATAACGGAAACAAGAATAGTCTCTTTTTTTATGGCTCTTTCAACAGCTTTAGAATCAACTGTTCCGTATTTATCCACCGGAAGCTTTGTTACCTGGAAACCCTGGCGTTTCAGCCACTCCGCGGATTCAACGATGCACGGATGCTCAATGGCAGAAATTATAATATGGTTTCCTTTGGCTTTGTTTGCCAGTGAAACTCCTTTTATGGCAAGATTATTGCTTTCGGTGGCTGAAGAAGTGAAAACAATTTCGTCTTGCTTGGCTCCCATCAAACCGGCTATTGCCTGCCTGCTTTCTTCCAGCGCTATTTTTGCAGCCTGGCCGAATGAATGCAAAGACATGGTGTTGCCGAATTCTTTTGAGAGATAAGGCTCCATTGCCTTCCGAACTCTTTTATCAACTGGCGCAGTGGCGGCGTAGTCTAAATAAATTCTTTTCATATAAGTTCTGCCAATTTTATTGATTTTAATGTTTTAGCCAGGGAATTTTCTATTTTCACCCAGGCGTTTTTCGCCCCGCATTTTTCTGCCCTGCCGCAAACCAGGCAGTCAACAATGGGATTTTTGCCTTCAAGCGCGAAAATAATTTCCTCCACGCTGATTTTCGCCGGGGGCTTCAATAAAAAATACCCTCCATCAGCCCCTTTTTTGGCTTTTACCAGGCCGGCGCCGGCCATCCGGCGGATTATTTTTTCCAAAAATTCAAAAGGAATGCCTTCTTTTTCAGAAATAGTTTTTACGGAATATTTATTTTCTTTCCGCCGATTTTTAGCCAAAAAAACAGCGGCTCTTAACCCGTATTGCGATTTTTTTGAAACTTTAAGCATTTTGGCATTTTTTAAAATACAGACTAATTCAGTCTGCATTTGATATTTAAATTTATCAAAATAAAAAAACTCTGTCAATGCCACGGGTCATGAACCCCGTTTCTTGTTGATGTGATAGCCTGCTATGCCAAAAGCAACGGAAACATTCAATGATTCTTTTTTGCCGAGCATGGGCAGATAAATAATCCTGTCGGATTTATTCAATATTTTTTTTGACAGTCCATTCACTTCGTTGCCTGCTATCAAAGCCAATGGAAATTCCGGCTTGAATTTTGTATAAAGAACGCTTTTTTTATCCTGCTCCAACGCGGCAATCTGGAATTTTTCTTTCTTCAGTTTTTCCAAAATCCGCCAGGTTTGAGGGCAGTATTCAAAAGGAACTGTTTTTTCAGCGCCCAGGGCGGTTTTGGAAATTTTATCGTTTGGAGGATGCCCGGAAATTCCGCAAAGAAAAATTTTATCCACGGCCAGAGCATCGGCTGTCCTGAAAATAGAACCGATGTTTTCCAAACTCCTGATGTTATCTAAAACAACATAAAATAATTTTTTGCCGTTTTTCATTTTAATATTTTAACATTTTTTTGAAATTTGAGAAAATAAAAACTCGTTAATGGGGGCACTAACGAGTTATGACAGTCGCATAAATTTTACATATTTTTTTCTTCAACGAGAAATTTGCATCCCTCGCTTTACTTGGCATATTGCGGCAAGTTAAATTTTAAGAGCTGATTTTATAAATACCACATGCCAACTGTTTTTTCAATTAAGCTTCCAGCCTCTTTTCCACTTCCAGCCAATTTATTATGTTCCAGAAAGCCTCCACGAAAGCAGGCCTGTCTGATTTATAATCCAAATAATATGAATGTTCCCAAACATCCAGCAACAGAAGAATTTTGTGCTCTGGATAAAAATTAAGATTATGTTTTTCAACCTGCATGAGCAACAGTTTATCATTGGTTTTGTCGTAGGTTAACACCGCCCATCCCGATCCCTCCACGGATACGGCGGCCTGTGAAAATTCTTTTTTAAACCTGTCGAAACTGCCGAATTCCTTTTCTATTTTTTCTAAAATACTGCCTCCCGGCTCGTTTTTCTCTGAATTGGCCGGAGCCATTGTTTTCCAGAATATGGAGTGCAGAACATGGCCCGCCACGTTAAAAGAAAGCGACTTTAAAATTGATTTTACATCCAGGTCTTCATTATTTTTTCTTGCCAAAGAAATTTTATCAAGCAGGATATTGGCGTTGTCAACATATGACTTATGGTGTTTCTGGTGGTGCAAAGTCATAATCTCTTCGGATATATACGGTTCCAACCCGTTGTAATCGTAATCAAGCTCTGGAAGTTTGTAAACTTGTTCCATGGTTTTTTATATTATTTTACTTATAAATTTTATTATTTCACTAATATTACCAGAAAATTATGACAGAATCATTAAATACCCTGGCCGGCTTTCCGTTTTTTTTCAATCATTTCAGCGGCAATTTCCAAGGCTATCTGCCTCGGATTTTTATTTTTTTTAATTGATTCTGCCATCACCCTCAAAACCGTTTCTTTTACTTTTACCGCGACAATCTTAAACATGTGCTTTGGATTGTACCCCCGGTATTCCGCGTAAGAAGATATCACCCCTCCCGAATTGGCAATGATATCTGGAACAATTAAAATTCCTTTTTTGAAAAGCTCGTTTTCCACTTCCTCTGACATCGGTATGTTCGCCGCCTCCACTATTATCTTGCTTTTTATTTTGTCTTTGTTCGTCTGGTTTATCACATCGGTAACGGAAGCCGGTATCAAAATGTCAGCTGGCACTTTCCAAAAATCCTCGCTTTTTATTATTTTTCCCTTTTTGTATTCAATAATGTTTTTTTTGTTTTTTATGATCTCTTCAAGGCTTTTCCTGTCAAATCCTTTTTCCGCGTATACGGCCCCGCTCCTGTCGGCCAAAGCTATAACCTTGGCGCCCAGATTATTTAAAATTTTGTAAGTAAAAGTCCCCACATTGCCAAATCCGTGTATGGCCACCGTGAGGTTTTTAAGGTCGTATCCTGAAATTTTGCTTGTCACATATGTAGCCTGCGCAACCCCGAATCCGGTGCTTCCGAATTCATGGGGAATGCCGCATTTCTCGCCACGCTTGCCAAAAAACTTCATGCAAAGGTTTGCCGGCTTTCCAGTGGCGCTGCGCCACTCGCCTGTCGCCTCAACGAACCATTGCATTTCCTTTTCCGATGTATTTACATCCGGGCCGGCAATATACTTTTTTGGGGTAAAAAGCTTAATTTGCCTGGCAAAACTCTGGATGAATTTTTTCTTTGTTTCAATGTCATTCGCCCCTTTCCACCTTATCCCTGATTTGGCTCCGCCGAAAGGGATGCCGGCCAATGCATTCTTGAAAGTCATTGCCCTTGCCAGCCTCCTCACCTCTTCCTCGGTAACATCGGGAGTCATCCTTATTCCCCCTTTGCCAGGCCCCATCACGGTATTGTCTATAACCAAATATCCCTTCATTCCCAAATCCGGGTCGTATATTTTTACAACATACTCCGGTCCGAATTTATCTTGCATATTTTTTTTATTCTGTCAGCTCTCCCGCTTCTTCCTCCCCGTTTTTCAATTCTTCGACCTGTTCCTTGTCTATTTTAAGCAATAATGCCTGGAACTCCCCGATATGGGTTTTTTCCTCTTTGGCGATGTCAAGCAAAACCGCCTTCAAATCTTGGCTGTCCGTTGAGGCGGCCAGCTGTTCGTATAGGGAAACGGCATCTAATTCGGCCATCATTCCAATTCTTAAAATCTGCCTGTCTTTTTCTTCTTTATTAAGGCCTTCTAAATTAAACGGAATTTTAGACAACATAATTTTATTGGTTAATAATTTTAATTTTTTTTGCAATTCTTGCAGATTCCATAGAAATAAATCCTGTAATTATTTATGCTTCCGACTTTCAATTTTTTTTTCCTCATAATCTGGCATTTGGAGCATTCGTCGAAAATATCAAATACGCTGGCGCACCCCTGGCATATGAAGTGGCTGTGGTCAGACAAGTCGCCGTCGTAAAAGGTGACGTTTTTGGTTGAAATTTCCTGGACTTCCCCTTTGTTTTTTAAGCTGTTTAATATCCTGTAAACGGTCCCCTGGCTTATCCTGGGAAGGACTTTTTTCACATCGTCGTAAATTTTGCCGGCCGAAGGGTGGCTTTTTGTATTTCTTAAATAATCAAGAATGACTTTTTTTTGCGAAGTCATCCTTTCTTCTTGCAGAAAAATATCTTTTCCCATTTTTGCGGATATTAATAATAATGATTATCAATTAAATTTTATTGCTAAAAAGAACTTCCGTCAATCCTTGCCTGTGGATAAAAAACTTGCGCGCCTCATCCGTTGCTTTTTTCCGCCTCCTTTTCGCTTGACTTTACGGAATAAATTGTAGCCAGAACTATGATCATAGTCACCAGAAAAGCGTAAAAAATCTTGGCTAAAACGCTTTCCTTGTTGAGCGGAAAAAAATATTCTATAAGGGTTTTTATCGCATCGTTCCAGGCAAGGCCGACGACAAAACCCAAAGCCGCCAATATATACCCCGTTGTTTTTTCTTTTACTTCCCTTCTCAATCTTTCCTGCCCGGCTTTTATTTTCTTTTTTATGGTATTCATAATTTATATTTCTCCTTTTTTAATTTTATCCCTCATATTTTCAACAAAAGAATTGAAATAAAAAAGGTTGTGGAAAGTAAGAAGTTTTAAAGCGGTTATTTCCTTTGCTAAAAGAAGGTGGGAGATATAATTCATCTTGTAATTCTGGCAGACATGGCAAACGCATTCTTTATCCAACGGCTCGTTCTTCTTTCGAAATTTTGCCTGATTCATGTCCAATCTGCCTTTTGACGTGAAAGCCACTCCCCTTC
Source organism: uncultured Candidatus Saccharibacteria bacterium (assembly GCA_964427585.1). Taxonomy (GTDB): domain Bacteria; phylum Patescibacteriota; class Minisyncoccia; order Minisyncoccales; family Staskawiczbacteraceae; genus JBBTQJ01. The sequence continues at coordinate 11,062 of CAYRVC010000009.1, read as the reverse complement.
TGGCATAATGGGTGGGAACAGTGCAGTCGAACAAATCAATGCCGGACATTATTATGTCTTCAATATTTTCTATATGCCCCACTCCCAGCATGTGCCTCGGCTTTCTTTCGTTGAGCTTAGGGATAATCCAATCCAAAATTTTTCTTGTTCCTCCTTTTTTCCTCCAAAGGTCGCCTCCAATCCCGAATCCGTCAAAATCCAATGAGTTTATGAATTCGGCTGATTTTTGCCTAAGCTCTTTAAATTCAGAACCCTGCGCTATCCCGAAAATCGCCTGTTTTGACTTTTTGGATTTAAGGGATTTTTCCGCCCATTTATGAGTTCTATCCAAAGATTTTTTGACATAATTGAAGTCGGCCAAGGGAGGCGTGCATTCGTCAAACGCGAAAATAATGTCCGCCCCCAGTTTTTCCTGTATTTTTATTGATTCTTCAGGGCCAAGAAACAGCTTGTCGCCGTTAACGGGAGACCTGAAATAAACTCCGTCCTGCGTTATTTTAACCAGTTTTGGCTGGCTTGATTCGTTTATGATTTTTTTATTGCCATCGCCCTTAGCCGGAAATTTTGTAAGCCCGAAATCTTTTCCAAACCCCAGCGAAAAAACCTGGAAACCGCCGGAATCCGTCATCAAAGGCTTTTTCCAATTCATAAACCTGTGCAGTTTGCCGGCCTTTTCCACCGCTTTCTCGCCGGGCAGCAAATGCAGCCAAAAGGTATTTGAAATTAAAATTTCAGATTTTGTCTCCTCCGCCTCTTTGCTGTCTAGGGTTTTGACAACAGCCTGGGTTGCCACGGGAACCAAGCAGGGGGTTTCAACAACTCCGTGCTCTGTTTCCAAAAACCCCAGCCTCGCCCCGCTTTGTTTTGATTTTTTAAGAATTTTAAAACTTATACTCATTTTACGGTTGCAATATGTCTTCAGTCCTGCCGTTTATGGAAATAACCACGCTGTTTACAGTGGAAAACTGTTTTAGCGTTTCGGTTATTTCAGCCCTTATCGCCGAAACCCTGCACGACCCCCCGACCTCGAATTCCAATTGTTCGCCAAAATCAACCGTTGCAACGCCGTTTTCTATTTTGATGCTGTTTATTTGCACGCCTTCGTTGATGCTGGTGAAAAATCCTTCATCTTTTTCTCCTCCCGTGGGGCCTTTCAAAAGCAGAAGAAGAGTTTCCCTGGCAATGGCTTCGGTTTTGGGTATCTCCCTTTCTACGGGAAAAACTTTATTGCATGAAAATTGAGGGTCCATCTTGCTGTTGTTGAAATAAACTTTTACTTTGACTGTTTCCACCGGCTCTAATATCACAGGCACCTTGACCTCCTTGTCATATTCGGGCAGTCCGGAAGGATTGTCTTTCGCCAAAACCAGAAATCCGTTGGTCCTTTCCTTTGCCAAAAAGCTTATCTTGCCTGAAAACCTGACAAAATTTTCCGTCATCCAGTCGTCAACGGCCTCTACATAAGAAACCCCTAAAACATTCCCGGCTTCGTCTGTTATCTTTATTGGAAAAGTGGCTTCAAAAAACCATGTTCCCTTAGCCTCGCCCAAAACCACCAAAGGGCTTGTTATGGCTTCGCCAGGCTTGGGAAACAGAACAATGACATCGCTTTCAGGCTCTTTGACTTCTTCTTCTGGACTGCTTTCCTGCAACGCAAACAAAACGGAGTAAACGGCAACAAGCGCTATTAAAACAACCAATAAAATTAAAGAAATATTTTTTAGAATTGCCATATTATTATCACCTTTATATTTCATACTACCTCTTTTTAAAAAAAATAAAAGCCCAAAAAAATACTGTTCAGGAACTTGAAATTAGCAGTATTTTATTTATAATCATATCTTGCGGTGCTTAACTTGGTTAAGTATAGTATAGCTCTTTGAAACTTTAACAAACAAGGGGAACCGCTATGTTAGAATATGTCCTACGTATCCGAGATTTGGTGCATGGCACGATTTTATTCACTAAAGAAGAAATGGTGTTGATAAATCATCCATTTTTCCAAAGAATCCGCCAAGTACGTCAAAATGACGTAGCATTTTATGTCTATCCATCCATTAACACTTCACGCTTTGAGCATACGCTTGGCACATGCAGGGTTGCTGGAATGATGGCGGAAACCCTGACTAATAGTCCCAAGTGGAGTATTTATGCAAAAGCCTTAAGGACAGAAACGGGAATTAGTTTGCGGACTGAAAAAGCAGATTTTGTGAAAATTTGCAGATTCTATGCACTTTTGCACGACATCGGACACCTCCCCTTAAGCCATCTTTTTGAATATGCGACAGAGAGTTGGGCATACCCCAATTATTTTCGCATAATACAAGAATGGACTGGCTTTGAGGGTTTTGAAAAACTCCATGAGGCATTTGGCGCTTTGATTGCAAAAAAGCTAATTAAAGATATTAGGATGTCTCAACATATCGGAGAAGCTATTTTACGACTTATGGCAGAAAAAATTATTTTGCCCACCAACCCGCTTTCTCTGATAAAGCGTATTATTGATTCAGACATTGATGCTGACCGCATTGATTTTGTGCAACGGGATGGCTTGTTGGCAGGGGGTGAATACGGCCATTACGATGTAAGGAGATTGTGCGATTCGGTATTCATTGAGCAACGTGAGGATAAATGGATTATTGCCTACTCTGAGAAAGCATTGACCTCAATGGAAGCACTTTTGCTTGATAGATACCGTACATACACATGGGTTCACTTTCACCACAAGGTGATTACGGTAAAAATGCTTGTTAGATTTTTAATAGAAAAGGCTTTGGAGCTAAAAGTCGTAACCAAAGAACATTTTAACCCCGAAAATATAAAGGAGTTCAACCTTAAAGATGACGTTTGGCTGTGGAATGTTTTGAGAATTATGGAAACAACCGATAAAATCACAAAGATGGTTCAGGAAGCTGTTTTCTATAGAAAAAAGAATAACATCTTTAATTTGTGGAAAACGAGACCTGAATACCATGAGTTTTACGACAAAGTGGCAGATAAAGCCCAGATGGCTGTTAAAAGTTTTGAAAAAACAGAAGGTTATAGAGACTATCTCGTTTCTAAAATGAAAACACAAGTATTGATATTCAAGGTACCTTTCAAACCTATCGGAGACAAGGCAACTTACCTTTACTCTGAAGCAAGAAAAGAGCTTACTGGCAAAAATCTCTTTGAAGTTTCAAAACTTGTTGCTAGTTTGGAAACAATATGGGATGATGAAGCACAAGATTTTGTTCTTCTTGTGGGCAATAACGTCAGGAGTAGGGCAAAAAAACTGAAAGAAAGGTGGGTTGATATTTCAGCAGACTGGAGAATTAATCCAACTTTGTGGTAAAATAAAAACGGTACAATTTCCCGAACCTCTTTGAAAGGAGAAATCCTATGAGACCAATCTACTATACTGACCATGCGGAACGTTATGCGCACATGGATGAAGATACAAGAAAGGAATACCCGGACGAAGTTGTCTGGAGCAAGTATGCCCCCCCCATCAAAAGGGTAAAGGACTATCGTGATATGACTCACGAAGATTACCGAAGGTATGGCGTAGACCTTATACGCCTTGCCGCAAAAGATATACCCCTTTCTCGTGCGACACCGTACCACTAACATTGTTCCTTAACATTTTATAAAACAAGTATATCCCAGTGGTCATTTGGACTTCTGGGGTTTTTTATTACAAAAAGCTATTTTTAATTTCCTCTAATTTCTCTCTTAACATCTCTACATAATCCCAATTCTCAATCGCAAAAATAAACGACGGAGAAGGGAGCAGTTATTTCTTAGCATAAAAATCGCTTTTTTAGAGATTTTTTGGTAAAATAAAATAATTAAAATAAAACCATGAAAATTGTATTTTTAGGGACAGGCGAGGCGTTTGATGAAAATGTTCCGAATAATTCCCATTTAGTTATTGCGGAAAAAACAAACATGCTTTTGGATTGCGGATTTACTGCGCCTCCGCAGGTATGGAAATTTAATCAGGATAAAAATTTTTTAGACGCGATTTATATCAGCCACCAGCATGCCGACCACTATTTCGGCTTGCCTGCCTTGTTTGTCAGGATGTGGGAAGAGGGAAGAATAAAACCAATAACAATAATCTGCCAGAAAAGTTTTATAGATTCTTTTTATGATTTAATGGATTTTGCGTACAAAGGTTTTAAAGATAAATTTAAATTCAGTTTTAACTTTATAGAAAGCGAAAAAGATAAAAATTGCGAATTGGAAGGCTTAAAGTTATGTTTTGAAGAAACGGTTCATTCCGAAAATAATTTAGCCGTAAAAATAAGCGATAAAAAAAATTCTGTTTGTTATAGCGGAGACGGCTCTCCCAAAAAAGACAGTAAATTTTATAATTATGCTGATTTGCTTATTCAAGAAACATATTTATATGACGAAGAAAAAATCGGCCATTCTTCCATTGTTTCAGCAATTGATTTTTCGGAAAAAAATAATATAAAATGCCTTGCAATAACCCACATTAACAGGAATTTAAGAAAAAATGAGCTTTGGAAAATAAAAGATACAATCAAAAGCGATAAAGTTGAAATTTTAATTCCAGAACCATTTGACGAGTATAGCCTTTAAAATTGTTTCCGTATTTTGATTTTTTTATTATTTTATATTAATATAAAAAGTATTTCCTTTGTCTATTGACTTATTTTTGATAAAGAGTATACTAAAATTAACTAATAAGTCGAGGTATCTTAGTTAAGTTAAATTTTAAATCGCTTTAAAGTTTTAAAATAAGAACCCAATAAGTAGGGCGACTTAGTAGCTGTCTTGAACTGATTCGCGGTTCTTGGCGCAAAAGGTCGCTTTAAGTTTGGCTTAATTATTGTCCCGCTTTGCGGGATTAAATAAAAAAAGCAAAAAAAATGTTTAACAGAAACGACGACCAAAGAGGTTTTACTCCTCGCCCTAAAGTACAGGGAAACTGGAAATGTTCAGAATGCGGAGCTGAAATTACAGAGCTTCCGTTCGAACCTGCCCAGGACAGACCCATTTACTGCCAGGAATGCTGGAGAAAAAACAGACCTCCGAGGTACAGCAGATAATTAATTTGCTGAATTAAAAAAATCCCGCCTTAGGCGGGATTTTTTTGTATAATTATTTTTTGATGTTATAATAAAAAATATGTTTTAAACATATGGAGATTTTACCCGCGAAAAAAATAAAAATAATTGACATAAAAGGCAGGGGCAGGGGCGTTGTCGCGACAAAAAATATTGCCAGGGGCGAGATAATAGAATTTTGCCCCATTGTCTTTATTTCAGAAAAAGAGGCTTCTTTCTTTGAAAAAGAGAATACTGTTTTAAAGTTTTACTGGCTTTTGCAGCCCGAAACAAAAAAATCATGCTTGATGCTGGGATACGGCTCTTTGTATAATCACAGCAAAAATCCCAACGCAGAGGCAGATTATGATATAAAAAAATCAAAAGATTATTTATTTTTTAGGGCTTTGAAAAAAATCAAAGCTGGCGAAGAAATTGTTTTTGACTATCAGTTCGACGACGATAAAGAGGAATTTTTAAAATTAGATTAAATAAAAATTAAACTAAAGAAAAAATGACAAACGGACAAAACGGAAAAAATAATTTCACGCCCATGACAAAAGAAATAAAAAAATTTCTTTTTGCAAGCTGGGAAAGTTTGTCCGGGGATCTCGCCTGGCAAATTAAAAAGGAGGGGCATGAGGTAAAAGTTTATATAAAAAACGAAACCGACAAAGATGTATATGACGGCTTTTTAGAAAAAATAGACGACTGGAAAAAATATGTTGAGTGGTCGGACGTAATCGTCTTTGACGACGTGGGTTTTGGAAAAGAGGCCGATGAATTAAGAAAAAAAGGCAAGCTGGTCGTGGGCGGAAGCGAATACACCGATGAACTGGAAGAAGACCGAAAATTCGGACAGGCAGAAATGAAAAGAATGGGGATGTTGATACTTCCCCATTGGAACTTTACCGATTATGATTTGGCCATTAAATTTATTCAAGAAAATCCCGGAAGATATGTTTATAAGCCTTCTGGTTTTATGGGCTCCGATTCAAAGGGACTTTTATTCCTGGGAAAAGACGAAGACGGCAAGGACATTCACGAGATATTGCGTTCGAATAAAAACGTTTTGGAAAAAAGAATCAAGCAATTTCAGCTTCAAAAGTTTGCTTCTGGCGTTGAGGTGGCGGTTGGGGCGTTTTTTAACGGCAATGATTTTGTTTATCCTATCAGCGTCAATTTTGAACACAAAAAACTTTTCCCCGGCGATATAGGGCCGTTCACGGGAGAGATGGGCACGTTAAATTATTTTTCCCAGCCAAACACTATTTTCAAAACAACATTGGAAAAAGCAAGGGAAGATATAAAAAAATCGGGATATGTCGGATACATTGATATTAATTGCATTGCCAACGCAAGGGGAATGTATCCGCTGGAATGGACCTGCAGATTCGGCTACCCGACCATATCAATACACATGGAAGGCGTTGTTTCGGAGTGGGGAGAATTTTTATATCATATTGCCAAAGGAGAAAAATACGACCTAAAAACAAAAAAGGGGTTTCAAATAGGAATTTGCTGCGCCATACCTCCTTTTCCATATGACGACAAATCGGAGATGAATATTTACAAGGATTTATCTATTATTTTTAAAAAACCGAATTTGGACGGAGTCCATTTGGGAGACGTAAAACTTATCGAGGGAAATTGGAGAATAGCAGGAGAATCAGGTTATGCCCTGGTTGTTACGGGATCTGGCGTTACCGTAGAAGACGCCAGGAAACAGGTTTATGGCCGCCTTGAAAACATACTTTTGCAAAATATGTTTTACAGAACAGACATCGGCTTAGGGTGGTATGAAGATTCAGACAAGCTCCAAACCTGGGGGTACCTGTATTAAATTTTTCAATGCTCCAAAAATCAAAAATTAAAAAGCCTGACCTTGTCAGGCTTTTCTGTTGATAAAAACAAATCTTTTGTTTTACCTACTGCCAGACTTCCTTTACCTCCATTTCTTTTGTTGAAACGATTCTCCACTGGTTTTTTTGCAGATTCTGCGGAAACAAAATAGCTGTCTTGGCAATCCATTTAATCCCCCCTTTCAGCTCGCCTAAAATAACCATTGTCTGGTTTCCAGCGGGCATTTTGCATCCGTAATAAACTTCTTCGCCCTCCACCTGCGGCCTTCTGCCCGTATAAGGGGCGCAATAAGTTCCATCGTCAAAAGTCAAAAACCACGCCCAGTTGTCTTTTTTCACTTTAGGCAAAGGGGGATCGGAAAGCCTTACCATAAACATATCGCTTTCCCTCAAAGGATTATTTTGGCAGAGCATCCTGTCTTTATCCACCGCAAAACAGGGGTCATACGACCTGTTGTCCACCACGCACCTCCAGGTATCCTCCCTGAAAGGCTGGGCTATGGAATACGACATGCACTTCCCTTCTTTTATATTTTCAATTGTTTTTCCTGAAGGGGTATAAGAGGTTATTTTAGTGTACTGGCCTTCGGGCAGATTTGGAACCTCCGGAGTTTCCGGCTTTTTTTCTACCGGAACAGGAGGGAGTTCCTGCTTTTTTGGAGGAGGCTGGACGCTTACTATTTCACCATACGATTTTGATGCGGGAGCCAGGCGCACCCCGTAATAATAATACAAAAAACTTAAAACAATTATAATCGCTATTGAAACGGCCGTAACAATGATTGTCAGATTATGGTTTTTCAAAACAATAATCCGATCGGAAAAGCGTTTTTTTATTTCTTCCGTTTTTGGAACGTTTGTCTTTATCATCTTTCCATAAAAACATAAATAATACTATTTTTTATTTTACCATACGGCCTAAAATAAACAAACCGCGAAATTGTTAAATTCAAGGCGAATAGTTATCCACAGGTATTGCAATTAAAAAATATTATATAATTATTGAAGCAATTAAAAGCATTAAAAAACTATGGATAAAAAAATAATTATTATGGCCGTAGTTGCAGGCATTCTCCTGGCTACGGTTTTTGCTGCATATTTATTTTGGTCTGGCAAGGACGAATCGCCAAAATCCGAAATTCTTGAAGAGAGCGCCAATACGGCGGAAAAAATAACCGATAACGCCGTAAAAGGCGTTTTGCCTTCCATAGAAACAAACGCTTTGGAAAACAAGCCGAATATAAATCCGGCGGATAACGCCAATCCCATTAAAAATATTAAAACCAACCCTTTTTAAAAACCATGAAAATAAGATATTTTATAGTCATAAGTTTTTTAACGATTGCCGGTTCGGCTTTTTTTACCGGCAAAATCCTGTCGCAGGAAACAAACTCCGCGGTTAATATCCAGTACCCCGTGCAAGAACTGGGAAACTGCGAAAACGAAACCGCCTGCCGCGCTTACTGCGATGAGCCGGGAAACATAAACGCCTGCCTTAATTTTGCGGAAAAAAATAATTTGATGTCGGGCGAGGAACTCGCTCAGGCAAAAAAATTCTTATCGGCAACCGATAACGCCCCCGGAGGATGCAGAAATAAAAAGGAATGCGACAATTACTGCAACGACATCAACAATATAGACGAATGCATTTCCTTTGCTGAAAGAAACGGGCTGATACCGGAAGAAGAGCTTAAGGAAGCCAAACAGGTCCAGTCAGCCATAAAGCGGGGAGTGAAGCCACCGCCATGCAAAAATAAACAGCAATGCGATATTTATTGCGAAGAGGCCGACCATATGGAAGAATGCATCACTTTCGGAGTGGAAGCAGGCTTTATCCAGGGCAAGGAAGCTGAAGATGCCCAAAAAATGCTGCAGGCTATAAAGCGGGGAGTGAAGCCTCCGCCATGCAGAGGAAGGGAAGAATGCGAGGAATATTGTTCCACTCCCGAAAATATGGAAACATGCATGACTTTTGCCGTTGAAGCCGGATTTATGGAAGGCGAAGAAGCGCAAAACGCCCAAAAAATGCTGCAGGCTATAAAGCGGGGAGTGAAGCCTCCGCCATGCAGAGGAAAAGAAGAGTGCGATATTTACTGCACATCAGAAAATCATATTGAAGAATGCATGAATTTTGCCGTAGCTGCCGGATTTATGTCAGAGGAAGATGCGAAAATGGCCAGAAAAACCGGGGGCAAGGGCCCGGGCGGATGCAGGGGCAGGGAAGAATGCGAAGCATTTTGCAATAATCCGGAAAACCAGGAAACCTGTTTTAGCTTTGCCAAAGAAAACGGCATGATACCGGAAGAAGAATTAAAAATGATGGAAGAAGGAAAACAGCAGTTCAGGCAATCGCTCGAACAAATGCCAAATGAAGCCGTTGACTGCCTCCAGGGAAAAGTGGGAACAGAAATTCTTGAAAAAATGAAAAGTGGAGAATTTATGCCGGGCCCGGAGATAGGAAACCAGATGCAGGAATGTTTCCAAATGATGGGGCCTCCTCAAGGCCAGGGCTTTGAAGGCGGAAATGCGCCTCCGGAAATGAGACAGCAAGGCCCCGGCGGGCCAAGCGGATGCCAAAGCCCGGAAGAATGCCAAAAATTATGTGAAGCAAATCCTGAAGCATGCCAAAATTTTCAGGGACCGCAGGGACAGCAGGACCCACAAAGACAGCAATATCCGAATGACAATTGGCAAGGCGCTCCTCAAGGCCAGCCCTGCGAAGGAGACGCCTGTAAATTTAACATGCCGCCCTGCGAAGGAGAAAACTGCCAATACGCGCCAACACAGCAATATCAGGTTTCTCCCGGGGAATTCAAACCGCCGGAAGGGGAACTTAAACAATATGAAGGAGTCCCCGGTCCTGATCAGCAATATCAACAGCAATATGAACAGCAATACCAGCAACAGCCTCAACAATACGACCAACAACTTCAACAGCAACAAATACAGTTGCAACAGCAACAGCTCGAACTTCAACAACAGCAACTTCAGCTGCAACAGCAGCAATTCCAACAACCTATGCCAATACAAGAATATCAACCGCCCGCGGAAACCGCGCCTCCCCCTCCCCCGCCAAGCGCCTTTTTCAAAATAGAATCATCTTTGGGAGCGCTGCTTTATCCTTTAGCCAGAGCGCTATTCCATCTAAGATAAAATTATCGCCAACAAAAAAATGGGAGCCATGGCTCCCATTTTTTATTATTTATTATATGATTTCATCAGACTGTTTTTTTCGGCACTATCATGCAGGCGATAAAATAAGCAATAATTCCAGGTATAAAACCGGTAAAAACCACTATTAAAAGCCACACAACCCTTAAAAGGACCGGATCAATTTCAAAATATTCCCCCACTCCTCCGATTACTCCGCAGAAAACTTTATTATCCTTGCTTTTATAAAGTCTTTTCATATTATTCTACAATCAAACTGCCTTTCATTCCCAGCTTCCTATGTTCGCCGACACTGCAATAAAATTCAAACACTCCGGTTTTATCAGCCGTAAATTGCGCTTCTGCTTTTGCCGGAGCCTGCATCTGGCTGGTTCTTGCATTGAATTCGTCAACCACCCAGTCGTGGAAACCCTGGGCATTGTCAAAAGTTATTTTTACTATATCTCCCTGTTTTACTCTTATTTCAGAAGGCATAAACGAAAAATTCCTGCCCGTTACCGTAAACTCTCTCCTGACAGGGACAGGAGCGTTTTCGTTTTCCTCGGGAATGTTTTCAGTGATTTTATTTTCGTTTTCCGATATGGGCTGATACTGATATTGGTTGCCCATCATATAATAAGCCAAAGCCCCAATGGCTATCAGGCCGACAACCACCGCTATAATCATTATAATTGTTTTATTCGTCATAATTTTATTTTTATTTTTTTATATTTTTTAAATTTAAACGATGACCTTTATATATATTCAGCCTACCAGCGTTTTGATTAAAAAATCATTAAAACCAATTCTGTTTTCAATTTTTATCTGGTTAAATAATCCGATGAATATTTTTAACCGCCCTTTCTCTATTTTATTTTACCACTGCTTGAAAAAAATAAAAAGAAGAGTTATGATATAATTAAAATAAATAAACATGCCATTCCGGTGTGGCGCAATGGTAGCGCAACTCCCTGTTAAGGAGTGGGTTGTAGG
>CAYRVC010000008.1:0-20946 GCA_964427585.1 uncultured Candidatus Saccharibacteria bacterium | reverse complement strand
CTTTGTAGATAATACGGCTGGCTCATTTTCAAAATCCCCACCGTAAAATATTGGTCTTTTTGGTCGCTTAGCGTGCCGGTTTCGTCCAGAAAACAAAACTTTGTCCAGATTTTATCAAAATCAGTCAATTTGAGGTCTTCTGTCTTTATTTCCTTGTTTGATTTGAAAAAGCTCATACTTTAATAAATCTTCACTTGATACGGAATCTGCTTAAAGACGATTTGATGCTTTTCTAATACTTCCTCGTCCAATAAACATTTGTCGGCATAAACCACTTTGCGCTTGCCCGCCGTAGCTTTAGCAAAAGCGGGGCCCTTCATTCTCTTCATTTCTTGCATAAATTTTCTATTTAAAACATTTTTTCCGATGCCATCAAAAAGCAAAAAATAATGATTGCCGCCAAACTCTCCCAGATAATTTTCTTTGATGTTTTTCTTTTCCAGGTTGGTGCGCGTTTCCGTAAAATACACATAGCGCGCCATATCTTCAAAACTGACGGCTTTGTTAATCATTCCGTCTTTATCAAAAAGCGGTTCGCCCAACTCCACATACTCAAACCCGCCGCCAAGCCCCGCGACTTTCACCCTTTCTCCGCCGTTTTTCTTGTACTCATATCCTTTCGCCACCCTTTTCACTCTTTCGGCTGTAATATTTTTGGCGATATTCTTTTCCATTTCCACTAAAATAAATTTCCTGTTCCCGCCGTCCTCCTTATTCAAATCCAAAACCGCGTGAGCGGTTGTGCCAGAACCGGCGAAGGAGTCGAGGACGAAATCATTCTTGCCACAAGTTAGCCGAATAAATCTTTTTACTAACTCAACCGGTTTTGGTGTCTCAAAAACATTTTTTCCTAATATTTTTTTGATTGTTTCTTTGGCCATTTGAGTAGAGCCAACTTCATCAGGCAAAAGAATGGAATTGGACACAACGCCTTCCCTAACTTCATTCAAGTACTTTTTAAGACGTGGAATATTTTTCCCGCTTTTACCAAACCACAATCTGCCGTCGTTATACGCTTTCAGCAAACTTTCTTTATTTAGTCGAGGATAAGTTCCGGGCACTGGTTTCCACGAGACGCCGTTTGAAAAAGTAATTTTATAAAGATTTGATTCGCTACCACTTTTTGCTTGCAGAGCAACACTTGTCCACGGACCACGTGGATCATTATCAGGATTTTCATATCTTGCGTTCAACTCCTCTGTTCTAGGCAGTAAGTTAAATTTATTGCCGTTCATTCGTTTTATATAGCAAACAATAAAATCGTGGTTCACTGATGCAAATCGGGCATCGTTTTGAACAACATTTTTCTTATTCCAAATAAAAGTTGTGATAAAATTTTCCGGCCCAAACACTGCATCCATTGCATATCTCAAATTACAGTGTTCGTTATCGTCGATTGAAACAAAAATACATCCATCGTTATCTAGTAAATCGTGTAAGAGTTTCAACCGCGGATACATCATGCAAAGCCATTTGTCGTGGCGGGTTAAGTCCTCGCCTTCGGGCCCTACTATTTTTTTAAACCAATTCGCGATTTTCGGCGAATTCACTTTGTCGTTATACACCCACTTTTCGTTGCCGGTGTTATACGGCGGGTCAATATAGATGCACTTGATTTTTCCATAATAAAAAGGCATCAACGCCTTTAATGCCTCCAAATTATCCCCCTCCAAAATTAAATTCTCGCTGTTTCCCAGCGAGTATTTTTTATTCTTCCGCATCAATCGAAACGGCACATCCTTATCATGATTTGCGATTTTTTCTTTTCCTATCCAGTTTAGAGAAGGCATAAGATTATATGAGACCTGCTATTCTTTTTAATTTTAGAGCTATTGTTGAATTATAAATGGGCTCTAATTTATAACTTATAATATCCAGGCGATTTTTCCAAACAGGCCTAATTCCCATTATTGTGACATTTATAGGCTGACTAATTTGAGCAATGGGATAAGTTGATCCTTCTAATGTAGTTTGTTGTTGACTTTTTAGTTGTATTTCCAAAAGCTTTTTATCTCTTTCTATTTCGTCATCCAAAGTAATCTTAGATATTTCTTTTATTAAGCTGTCTAAATATTCACCGGTTGAATATAAGTCGCTAATTTTATCAAGTTCATCATTATTTAAATCTCCGACCGAATCTCCAACAAAGAGATGAATATTCTTACTCCAACTATTTGTAGCGATTATTTTTTTAGCAAATTGATAACCACCACTTTGTTTATAATCCGAGATAATATCTTCTGCCCGTCTAATTTCTTGCAAAATTATTCTCGCCGCATCTTTTTTTGTATCCTCTTTTTGCCTAATGTATAAATAAACAACCAGAATACCAACCAAAAAAGTAACAAATGCCATCAAGATGTTTGATTTTGTTTCTATTGGGAAATATAAATAAGAAAACCAAGATCCAAAAATAAAGATAAAAAAAATTACTAATAATGGATAATAAATTTTTATGTCTTTCATATTTTTTACTTCCGCCCTTGCCCGACAATCAGCCGGGAGCGGCTAGTTATTTTTTAATTTTTTTTGTTCTCGCGATTTTTTAAAATTGCCGTTTTCCCCATTGCTTTGTTTTTGAAGACATCAGCGCCGACAAAGTTTTTATATGAATTAAATTCGTCGTAAAGCATAACTTATTTTCCCTTATGTTTCTTTTTACTCTCCAAAAGTTTTTTCACCTCCTTATCAAAATCAGAAATATAATTCTTGCCTTGTTCTTTTTTGTATTTTTCATATTCGCCAATCGCTTTTCTTTCCGCATCTTGGGCGCTAATACTGCCGGCATTTTTCAAAATTCCCTTTCCTAAAAGTTTTAGATACTCATCAAGCTTGTTTATCCAATCTTTCATTGACATAGCGCGTTCGTTTTTAGCTTGGATTTCGGCAAATGACAAATACGCGTCTACAATGCGATTGAGCATTTCAAGCTCTCGCTTATTTAAATAATTCTTCGCGATATAAATATCTCGTTGAATTGGATGAAGTCCTGAAAAATTCGTAAGTCCCATCAGCCGTTCCTTGCTGTCAGCGCGTTTTGCAATTATTTCGGCGGCTGTTTTTCCGCTTACGGCAAAATGCATTTTGTTTTGAACAGTTTTAAAAAACAATTCTGTTTCTTCGGCGTCTTTGCGATAATTAATGCTCGTCGCGTAAATATCCGTCACTTTTTGATACAACATTCTTTCGCTTGAACGAATATCCCGTATCCGTTCCAAAAGCTCCTCAAAGTAACGCGATTTATAACCGCCTTGCTTCAAACGCGCGTCATCCATAGTAAAACCCTTAACCATATACTCCTTAAGACGGTCAGTCGCCCATTGGCGAAAAAGCGTCCCGCGAGCGGAGTTTACGCGATACCCGACGGCAATAATAACTTCCAACCCGTACATCTTAGTTTTATATTTTTTCCCGTCAGAGGCAGTTATTAAGAAATCCTTAATAACTGAGTTTTTATCCAATTCTTCGCTTTTAAGAATATTTTTCAAATGCATATTAACATTCGGCACAGTCGTGTCAAAAAGTTCAGCCATTCTTTTTTGTGTCAGCCAAACATTTTCATGCTCAAAACGCACTTCCACGCGAGTTTTTCCGTCTTCGGTTTTGTATAAAATTATTTGCGATTGTTGATCATCTTTTTTCATATTTTTATTCCGGCAAAGTTTTTCTATTTTTCCCGCTCTCTGTAACCATTTCTATCTGGGGACAATTTGTCCCTATGTAACCGGCAAGCTCCAAATTTTTATTCCCACCCCTGCCCGATGATTTTAAATCCGACCTGTTCTTGTGGAATTTGGATCGGGCCTTGGGGGGTTTGCTGGACCATATTGACCTGCTGTTTGCGATATTCAACGGAAATGTCGTAGTAATTGGAAAGTTGCCAGCTTTCAATATAGGCAATTTTGTAATCTTTTCTGGTTTGCATGGCGTTTGCTCCAAGTTCATTTTCCGGATTCCACATTTTGCCGAAATCCAGTTCTTTATTGTATTCCTCGTAGAGATCGGTCATCGCTTTTGAGAGAATATCGTTCGCGTCCGTAACGGTTTTAAGCCCCAAGTCCTCTTTGGCTTCTTTCCTGCCGATAAAATACTGATGGGAATATAATTTTTCGGTGAAGTAATCAACAATTTTTCCAATCTCTTCTTCTTTCATCGGCGTTTTATGGCTCTTCAAAAGCCGTTTTGCCAAAACTCTTATTAAATTATGAATGCGATTCACATTGCCAAGCGCCAAAGGATGGATTTGCGGATTTGATTCCACAAATTTCATAAATACGCGCGAAAGTTCTTCGTCGTTTTTAATGCCAAACTTGTTTTTCGCCAAGTCAAAATATGCCATCACATCTTCCACTGAAATGGGAATTTTGTTTTGCGGATTTTGCGGGTCTTGCGGATTAAAGACATTGGCGGTTGAGGGGTCAATCGGCGAGATCTCCGAAAGATTGCTCATCACGATTTCGTCCGCGCCGAGCGCGATCATCGTCGCCGCGCTGTGCGCTTTATAAGGAACAAGCACGGAAAACTTGTCGCAATATTCACGAATCATTGAAACCAGCCGCCACGGCACCATCGTATCTCCACCCGCGCTATACAAGAGAAGGTCAATATTTTGCGTCTTTCTAATGGTTTGAAGCTGTTTGCCAATAAGCGGAATAACATCCATCGCGATTCGCGCGTTAAAAGGCCCTTGCCTGTCGCTTGTTACATAGGTAATTACCCGCGATTTTCGCAATCCTTCAATTTGTTGTATAAGTTGTTTTCTATCCATAATGTTGTTATTTTACCTTATTTTTAATAATTTTTCAAATTAAACCTTGCTCTTTAAGACTTAAAAAATTCTTAACGGTAACAATAATGTGATCAACCACTTCAATTCCAAGAATTTTACCCGCCCCCACTAATCTTTTCGTAATTACTAAATCCTCTTCAGATGGATTGGTGTCTCCCGATGGGTGATTATGAGCAATAATTACCTGCGCGGCTAAATGCCTGACGGCCGGCTCGAAGACTTCTCTCGGATGGACAAGATTGGCATTGAGTGAACCGACCGAAACAATTTCCCGCTTGATTTCCTGATTTCTGGAATCCAAAAAGAAAATTACGAAATGCTCTTTTTTGTGATCGCGAATATCCTTGAGTTCATCCCAAACATCTTTTGGCGATAAAAGCAGAACTGATTGCTTGTCGCGTAGATGCCGGCGGCCGAGTTCGTAGCAGGCGACAATTTCACACGCTTTCGCGCTTCCAAGACCGAATGTGTTTTTCAATTCCTTGACTGATGCCTTGGCCAAACCGACACCGCTGAATTTCCTTAGAATCTTGCCGGACAACTCCACGACATTTATGCCTTCGCTTCCGGTTCGTAAAAGAATAGCCAAAAGTTCGGAATCAGAAAGTCGCTCGGGTCCGTATTTCTCTAGCTTCTCTCGCGGTCTATCAATTTTTGGCAAATCTTTTATTTTCATACTTATTTATTCAGATCGTAGCTTTGCTTTATAAGCGAAAATACCTTGTCTATGTCGGCTTCGCTTTCGAGCTTAACCTCGTAATCGCCATTGCCGTGGTGGCCGATGTGCTTTGGTTTTTCCATATCCCGAGCAATGGAATCAGGATCGTTAAGTTGTCCGCTTTTTACGTTCAAGAAAATTTTAAGCTGATTGCGATATACCTCTACATCGGCAAAGTTGGTCGATAGCTTATAGGCCACATAGTGTTTTTGCGGATCTTCTTTAATTTCCGTATCAAGCGAGATGATTTTTTCGCGTAACTTTAAAAATAACGATTTAATATCCTCGCCGGCTTTCTCAAGATGTTCGTCCACCGAATAATTCTTCTGTATTATTTCTTGTTTCTCTTTATCATGTTTTGTTTTCCGCACAATACTTGCCGTTGATACCCGTACTTTCTGAAAGTTTTCCGGCTCCAAAAAGAGAATGTTTTCGTCATAGATGCGGTACCGCCAAAGCTCAACATTAATCGGCAAAACATTCACCGTATCCAGATCAAATTTATTGTAGCTTTCAGCAACGCAAATGACCCGGGGAGAATCCCAGTCAATCTCTATTTCAATCTTTTTGTTTTGACAGACTTTTTCAAAATCAGCCTTGTGATCCAAAAGCCAGTATAGATATGAAAGCCCTTGATTGATCACATTATCGTTTTGGTTTTTCTTGTATTCAATGATGCAAGGCGCGCCGTCTTTATCAATGCCAAGGGTATCAATCCGGCCGCCGAAACTGGTCGGATATTCATGAGCCAGAAAAATAATGTTTAACAATTCTTCAAGATTGCTCTCAAAAAGCGTCTGCAGGTTTTTCTCCAGATCAAGTTCTTTGGCGGTTATTTTCTTGACGGCCGAGCCGTTGATTTTGAATAGGGCCATATTATTTTTCGTTTTGTAATTTAAGCTTCAGCAAGAAGATCGTCTCAGTGCGAAGTTTGGCTTTTACCCAATCTTTCTGCTTGGCGTCCAACAGTTCGCCCATGCCGGAAAGAATATTTTGGTCGGTCATTTTTTCCAGTGAATCGACACACTTCTGTAAGAATTCCTTGAAAGTCATACTGGTGCGTTCCTCGACAATTTTCTTATTAACCGGCCATTCATTCTGCAGAAAATACCAGACATCAAAAATGTCGCGGTTGGTTTTACCAATCCGCTCATACATAGCGCAAAGCTTGTGAGCGAACATATCCTCCTGCACCATAACTTTCATGGAAATGCCGAGGTATGACTTTACTTCATACTTCGAGCCGAATTCCCGGCGATTAATTTCCACCTTGATATTCTGGGCACCCGGAACCTTGTCGTCATAAGCCAAAACATAAAACAGATTAAAACGTTTCTTTTCCGCTTCTTTTATTGTGCCGTAATTCTCTAAAATCTTTTTTATTTGCTCAAAAACATAGTCCTCTTTTTCGGCATCGAGCAAATCAAAATCCAAGTCCACTGAAAAGCGGTTCAAATTATAAAAAAGATAGACGGCCGTACCGCCCTTAAATCCCAAAAGCGGCCCGATGGTTGAATCGGTATAGATATCCTTAAGGATTTTGATGAGGATATTTTTGTGCGTTGTGGTGTTGAGCGTCATAAAATTTATTTTGTCTCTGTATTTAATGCTTCGCGATATTTCTTGACCATTTTTTCCATGCGTTTGTTGCCGCCATAAATAGAAAGTATCTCGAATACTTTGTTCCAATTCAAAGGACCGAGATTATCAAAGTGATAATCCTTGTTTAAATAAACCACATCTAAAAACGCGCGCTCGGGAGTTGCGATAGAATAATTATCCTTGCTCTCAATACCGGCCGGATTAGTGAGAATGGCATCTTTGATTCGCTTATAGGAATATGTCTGACCATCGGCAGTGATTTCTCGCTTGGTATAAGATGCGATAAATATTTGATTGTAGTGCTGAAAGGTTATGCCGGCCTGACCGAGGACAGTCTCAAAGCTGACATAGGAGGGCGTAAATATTTTGGTCGCCAACTCGAATTTGTTGTAATCTTTATCCTTGGCATAAAAACCTCTGCGAATACGATAAAGATCTCCGCTTTTGGCGTAGTAGTTGATCCTTACCCTGGCCGCATCAGAACTGGCTTCGCCCCAAAGCAACATTATGTCTTTGGCCGATAAAACCGTTTGTTTTGAGCGCAAAATTGTTGAAATATAATCGCCTTTTTCCATAATATAGTCTGTATGTTAGTTTAAACCTTACTTACAGTATCTATTTTATGCTATAATGCAAATAAGCGCAAGTGCTGGAGGGATAAGCAAATATGCTTAACTTTAGTGAATAGGGGGCATAAAATTCTCTAAAAGTCTAAAAGGGGACGCTTCTCTTTTACACAAATCCTTTGACGCCTGTATATTTACAATGTATTTTGTGGTAAAACGCCATGAAGCTGAGGCCTCACGGAGTCCAATATGTATCTGGCTTTATGCAAATGCAGATGTTGGGAGAAAAAGTAGACGAAAAAAACACTTTCGAACCCCGCACCAGAGCAAAGCACGATGCGGGGCAGGCCGCCAAAAGAGCCCGTGAATAAACCCCCACACCAA
This sequence comes from uncultured Candidatus Saccharibacteria bacterium, assembly GCA_964427585.1. Lineage (GTDB taxonomy): Bacteria > Patescibacteriota > Minisyncoccia > Minisyncoccales > Staskawiczbacteraceae > JBBTQJ01. Next base: position 12,887 of record CAYRVC010000008.1, on the reverse strand, counting down.
AAACATTTGGTGTGGGGGTAAAGGAAAAACACCAGCTTTCGCTGATGCTCATCCTATCTGGCTCGCATGGCGGGACGGCTTCAGGAACTACGATTGGGAAAAAGCATTCCCCAGCCCAGAGGCGACCATAAACCAAGTAAAGCAATTATTATCGCCAATCTAATTTACCCTACTCCGCGGCTCACTATTTTATAGTTTTCAAAAATAGCGTGATTTTTGTTTATTTTTCTATAAAACTTCTGAAAATTCATTCATTCCTCTTTTCCATAAGTCAAAAATTTTTTGTGGAGACAGTTTTTCAGTTCTATACACGGGAATACCGTATTCGTGATACTTTGAATAATCATCGGTCAATATCTCCATACCAAATTTTTTTGGGTTTCTAAAAATTTTTGTTCCGGGATAAGGAACTAAAATTGAATAATTGAGAATATCCAACAATCCTCGTTTTATCAATTCCACAATAGAGTCTTGAATTTTAATAACATCTTCTTTGCTCTCCGACGGCAAACCAATTATCCAATAACCGTAAGTTGATATGCCCGTCTCTTTTACTTTTTCAAGGGCTTTTTCTATCTGTAAAACTTTTGTACCCTTGCTTATCAAATCTAAAGACCTTTGAATGACTGTTTCGCAGCCTAATTCCACTTGCCTGCATCCAGCTAAATGCATAGCGGTTAGAGCTTCTTTATCCAATTGATTAATTCTTGTTTGGACAATCCACCTTACATTAAGAAATCTAATTTCTTCCGCAAATTGAAGTATACGATATTTTTGCGTTTTGCATAAAAATGTTTCGTCGTTTAAATAAAAAAGACAATTGCCAAATCTTCTCTTAAGAAATTCTATTTCTTTTATCGTCCACCAAATCGGGTATTCTTGCGGTTTCATATTGTTCCATATGTCTCCGCAAAAAGCGCAATGATAAGGGCATCCTCTATTCAAACAAGTCCTTAAATACGGAACTTTTTTGCCGAAATTTTTGGGAAAAAATTCATATTTTGGGAAATAATCCACCCTCGGAATGCGAGAAAGAGCTCTTATGGGTACACGAACAATTCTCTCTTCGGTTTTATAAGTAATTCCCCTTATGCCGCTTACCTCCTTATTTTCAATAAGATTTTTAATCAACTCAGGAACAGTCCATTCTCCATCCTCGCGAACAATAAAATCAACATAAGGACTTTTAAGGCATTCTATATCAAGAAACGAAGCATGGGCTCCGCCAAAAATAACAATATTACCCGCATTAATTTCCTTAATTATTTTTGCTACCTCTATTGCTAAATTGTATGACAATGTTAGGGGTGAAATAAGGAAAATTGCCGGATTCCTAATACTTTTACTAAGAAAAGAGTAAACTTTATCGTGAGTAAATTCTTCTCCGTCGTAATATGGCTGTTTTCCGCAAAAATATGAAATATCCAAAAATCTTGATGATACACCTTCTTTCTCTAAAATTCCACCTAATACCGGTATCCATATCGGCATTTCCCAAATAGGATAGTTAACCCTATTTGTGTTTAAATTTCTGCAATAAATTGACCAATATTTTTTATAAAAATCTCTTTCTTCTGGAACATCATATCCTCTTTCTTGCGGGGGTATTTGAATAAATATAACCTCTTTCTCGCTGTTTTTGGGGTTCTTCATAGCGACCACTCCTTTTATGGTGATATTGTCTATTCAACAATTTAATTTTTAAATTTTCAATGTGCTAATTCGTTATTTTAAATATTTTATCATTATTATATCATCAACATATTTTTTGTAATATTTCCGACCATTTTTAATTGCTCCTAATTCTTTAAAGCCGTTTTTTTTATAAAAATTTAAAGCGTTTTTGTTTATTCTCATTGTATGCAATAACACGGTTTTTATTTTTAAAATCTTTTTGCATTTTTCAATAATTTCTCCTAAAAGCCTTTTTCCAATCCCTTTTTCCCTAATTTCTTTTCTTAAAGTAATGCCCAATTCTCCTATGTGTCTTCTATCAGAATTTTTTTGTTTTTCTATTTCGGCCAACCCCATCACTTTCCCATCGATTTCAACTACCAAACATATTTTTTCTTTGTTTTTAATTTCTTGCAAAAGATGTAAAAGCCATTCTTTTTCTTCTTCTATAGTTTTTTGTTTTTGAATATCAATCATTGACTTCTCTTTAACTAAAAAATTTATATGTTCTAACAAATCAGCTAAGTCGTCTAATTTTAGACTTCTGAATATTATTTTTTCTTTCGCAAAATTGTTTTTTTTCATTGTTTTATTTTTAGAATAACACCTTTTAATTATGTAATCAATAAAACATAAAATATTGTCAACGGGAAATAGAAATGTCATACTTTGCGGGAATTAGAAAAGTAAAAGGGGACGCTTCAGTAAAAGGGGACGCTTCTCTTTTACATAGGGTTTTAGTTAAAAGGGGTTAAAAGGGGACGCTTCTCTTTTACACAAATCCTTTGACGCCTGTATATTTACAATGTATTTTGTGGTAAAACGCCATGAAGCTGAGGCCTCACGGAGTCCAATATGTATCTGGCTTTATGCAAATGCAGATGTTGGGAGAAAAAGTAGACGAAAAAAACACTTTCGAACCCCGCACCAGAGCAAAGCACGATGCGGGGCAGGCCGCCAAAAGAGCCCGTGAATAAACCCCCACACCAAAAACATTTGGTGTGGGGGTAAAGGAAAAACACCAGCTTTCGCTGATGCTCATCCTATCTGGCTCCCACTAAGGGACGCTCTTAGGCAGTTTGATTGGAGATTATTAAGGGCGGAAATGGACGCTTTCATTTCAACCTACAATATCTCATTATCTTGATTTGCCTTTTCAAAAATCTTTTCTGCGTTCAAAAAAGAGAAACTGCCCCTCATTGGTAAATGATTTTTGAATTTAATCATAAAATCAATATCATTTATATCCGATGATTTTATAAAATAAAATTCGTCCATATCTCCGTAATTAGGTTTGAGCGGGCAATCTATTAAAATATCAACGAGTAATTTTCTAAACTTTTCCCAGTATTTTCTGTCGGCAAAGGGGTTATTTATATTTTGTTTATTCAAAAATAATCCAATTTCTCTACAAAATTCTTCAAAATCTATCATAGCCCAAACAGCCCACACATCATAATTCTTGTTTATTATGCTTTGTTCTATTTTTTCAAGTAGGGGGCGAATGGCGGAAGTGTCATCAATTTTTGAGTGCAAAACCCAATTACCATAGAAGTTTAGAACTGGAAAATTGGTTTTACCTTTTAATCTTTCTACAAGCTTCCTTATTTCTGCCAAAATATAAACAACTTGGCACTCTTTTTCAATCGGCTCACTTAAAGCCGATTTTAATTTCGTTATAATTTCTTCTTCCATAATTAACAATGATTTACTTTTTGATTAAGTTATTCTAAACTAATCTAATAAACCTGTAAACATTGTTATGGATTTTAGTAGGTTTTCAAAAGAAAATTTAATACGAATAGGGAGGGTTCTTAAAGCTGTTTTAGACCAATTAGAACTTAAAAATGGAAAATCTCTTTTTGGCTATAAAATATCAATAAAACTTCTTGAAAAAGAAGGTGTTTTATCCGATGAAGCAAAATCTGTTCTAAATCTAATAGATTGTATTGATATTAGAAATTCCGAATTAGAAAATATGTTTGTAAAATTTCAAGGCACCTACCTTACCCAGCCCCCCTTTTTAATTTCAGAAAAAGAAGTGAACGAAAACCTTTTTTTAGAGATAAAAAATTTTGATGAGTTAAGGAAGACATATAAAGAAGTTTACCACGAAATTGAAAAATTAGGTAAGGAAAAAAAGAATGAAACTGACAAAAAAGTAGGAAAAATAATTATAATAAAAATGAGCGACGGCAAAATTTCTGTCGCCATCAATGACGATTACAACAACATCAAAGAAGTAAAAGATTACTCAAAAACTTGGCAGATTTTTGTAAAAGAGATAGAGGACAAGGATGTTCGCCCCGAGAATAGAACTAATGTAAAAGAAATATCAAAAAGTATGGCTGATTATTTTAACTACAATGAAAATTGTCCAATTTATATGGGTGGCAAATACGCTCTTTCAGAAATTATAATTGGACGAGATATTAGAATGATAAACCCAGAAATAAAAACAAAAATAATTTCTGAAAAGCAATTTTCAGTTCTTAAAAAAAGAAACATTAAAAAACTTAAAACAACTTAAAAAAACTTAACATAAAAATGAAACCTAAAAAGTCCTCGCAAAAGTGGGCTTTTTTGTTGCCATTGTTAAGGTTGTTTTAAGTTAATAGAGCGTGGGAGAATTGGGACAGAGATATAAAAAACAGGAATGAAATCCAGCCCCGATAAAAATAAAATAAGGAAAGACTACCAAGATATGGACGAAAAAGAATACTGGGAGGCAAGACAAAACCTCTACGGGCTTTTTAGCGTGCTTATTGAAGTTGATAAGCGGGTTAATCCCCAATTTTATAAAAAGGCTGGCAAAGAAGATTTAACGGCTGAAAAAAACGGGCAGGTGCAAGAATTGCAAAACACAAATAAATAAATTTTTGAGATATAACAGCAAAGTTAAGCTTCTGAAGCAAACAAAAACGGCAAAGTTTATTTTACCGTCTCTGATATTGACATTGCAGACGGGGCCCCATTTCCCGCAACGGCGTCAAGCGCCCGTAGTCTGGGGGGACTTACTACATCAATGATGTCAATTTAAATTTAACAAATAAATTGGGTATCGTCAATATGATTGATAGTATTTACTGGCAACTGAATAAGGAACAATTTAAAATTAAGGACATAAGGGTTTTTGACGGCGTAGGGACAAAGCAATTTAACGGGTATTCTGGCAAAACTCTTTTTTGTAAGAAATACGCACACGACTTGAAAAAGCAGGGTGTTTATTTTCCAATGCTTGAAATAGCGACAGAAAGGCGGGGTTATGATTTAGCTCCCGAAGTTCTGAAGATACAAACCTCGCTCGGTAAAATTCTATATGAAAGCAATGCCTTTGAACCAGACGGCAACGACGCTCCCGTAATTTATGAAAAATCGGTAAAATTATTAGATAAGGCTGGGATTGAAACATCTGTAAGTATGCTAAAACAAACAGCCATAAGAAAGGCGGATTTTTCAAAAATTATAATACTCCCGACTTATTTAGGACTGGCAAATCAAACTATTATTGGGTTATTAGGTTTTAACTATAAGCCGTCCTCTGAATACACTTATATGCAATACGGGGAGGGACGGGGCTGTTTTATAAGGTTCGGTAATAAAACTCAACGATACTCAATTTATGACAAGATAGGCGAAATTTACGCCAAAGGATATACCAAAACAGAGAAAACTATAATAAGGGCGGTAGAACTGGGAGAAGCGAGCAGGAGTGCCTTAAAATTTGAATTGGGATATCTTAGGAAAGACAGCTTTGAAAAGGCAATGAGGACGAGAATAAAAGACAAAAATAAGGATTATTTTTTAGAAGATATTTTAAAACCAGAATTATCAAAGGAAATTTTATTGAAAGCTTTTGATAGCATTTTTAACAGCTTAGCCGTCGGGCTTGTTAGTTTATCGGAAATGGAAGAAAATAAATTGTGGGCTTATTTAGAAAAATCTGGGCTTAGCCATATCAAACAAAGAGACCTTTTCTTCTGGGTGCGAATGGCTACCAAAAATGGAATAGCTGGAACTTGGGGGGAGATAGGTAGGAAATTTAAAGGAGGTAGTGTGATTAGAAAGAAAAAGGAAATATCTTTGATACTTCAAGAGTTAGGGACAATTAACGGGAATACGCCTAATTTGATTGATTTTTTAAGGGCAGAGCAAGAAAAATTTGAAATTATCAAGCCAAAAAGAAATTCATACTTGTAAAGTATTGTTAATTGTTATAAAATTAAATAATTCAACCGAATAAGCAATACTAACGAATAAATACTAAAAATAAAAACGACAAAAATATGAAAATAGCACAACTTCTTGAAGCAATAAAGGAATTAGAAGTAGTTATTCCAGAGTTCCAAAGGGAAATACTAACGAATAAATACTAAAAATAAAAACGACAAAAATATGAAAATAGCACAACTTCTTGAAGCAATAAAGGAATTAGAAGTAGTTATTCCAGAGTTCCAAAGGGAATATGTTTGGAATTTAGACCAATCAAAAGAGTTAATGGTTTCTCTGTTTAAAAATTACCCAACGGGTAGTATTTTAACTTGGGAAACTAACAACCCCCCAGAGATTAAAAACAATGCCGTTAAAAAGGATAAGATGGGGTGGATTAAGGTTTTATTGGACGGACAACAACGCATAACTACGCTTTATCTTTTTATAAAAGGAGAATTGCCGCCATATTATACCGAGAAAGACATAATGAATGACCCAAGACATCTATATTTTAATTTGCAAACAGCAGAATTTAATTACTATCAAAAACAGAAAATGAAAGAAAATCCTTTTTGGAAATCTGTTGTGGATTGTTTTAACGAGAAGTTTGACGCATTTACTTTAATGGAAAGTTTGAAAATTGATGATGGACAAGAAAAATTAAAAATCGGGCGAATCGTAAACCAAAATTTGAATAAACTGAGAGGTATAGTGGATGTAGATTATTTCGTTCAATCTGTTCCGCAGGGGGTTGCTATTGATGAGTCAATTGATATTTTTGATAGAGTAAACTCTCAGGGGACTAAACTAACTGACGCAGAACTCGTTTTAACTCATATCGCAGGAAAATGGCCACAAGTAAGAAGAGAAATGAAAAAAGAAATGCAAGAATATGAAAAGGCGGGATTTTTGTTTCAGTTGGATTTTTTAACAAGATGTATGGTTGTTATTTTGACAAATTCTGCTTTATTTGAGAAAATGACAGATGAAATTTATCAAAAAATAACCGAAGAAGATTATAAAAAAGGTTGGACAAAATTGGTTAAAATTTTAAACTATTTAATACCAATACTTAAGCAGTCTGCTTATATCGGAGGAAGTGATGACTTAAACACTAATAATGTGTTAGTCCCCATGGTAGCTCGTTTATCGGCAAGAGGAGGCTCATTTCAATCTGTTGATAAAAATATGTTTCTTTATTGGATGTTCTTAGCTTTAATATGGGGAAGATATAGTGGGCAAACAGACCAAAGATTAGATAGAGATGTTTACCTTGCTATCAACTCCCAAAATCCAGTAGATGATTTAATCAACGAAATTGAAGACCAGAGGGGGAGAACCGAAATTAAACCATCGGACTTAGAGGGCAGGGGTTCTGGGCATCCGCTCCATAGGATGCTTTATATCGTTTCAAAATATAATAAAGCGATAGACTGGGCTAACGGAGGTTCTTTGCAGGATACAATGGGAGATTACTATAATATTCATAGCCACCATATATTTCCCCGAGCTTTTCTCTATAGAAACGGATATGACTTTGAAAATCATTTAGATAAAAAGAAGGTAAACGAAATAGCAAATAAGGCTTTTATAACAAGGGATACAAATTTTGATATTTCCGACAAAGACCCGAAAAATTATTTAAAGGAAGTAAATGAAAAATATCCCGAGGCTTTGACTCAACAATTTATTCCAGACGATAAAAATATGTGGGAGGCTGGAAATTATGATAATTTTCTTATAACAAGAAGAAAGTTAATTGCCGACGCAATAAATTCATTTTTACAAAGCATCAAGGGTAAAGAGGAAGAAGCTAAAGAAAAAATTGATTATAAGGTTTTAATTGCAAAGGGAGAAAATAATTTTGTTGAGTTTAAGTCATCCTTAAGGTGGGATTACGAAAAGAACAATGTTAACAAGCTGATGGAATATATTGTAGCAAAAACATTATCTGCTTTTATGAACTCTGAGGGAGGAAAAATATTTATCGGTATTGATGATAATGGCAACATCTTGGGAATAGGAAAAGACTGCGATACTTTAAAGAAAAAAGATTGTGATGGTTTTCTATTACAATTAACGCAAGTTATAAACCAATATTTAGGAAAAGAGTTTCATCAATATCTAAATCAAGAAATAATCAAGATTGATGATAAAGATATTTGTGTTGTTAATATAGTTAACAGTGATGTGCCAGTATTTGTTAAAAATGAGGGTAGGGAGGAGTTTTATATTAGGGCGTCTGCTTCCTCCCAGCCAATGAGTATGAGGGAAGCAAATAATTATATAACAACACATTGGGATAACCACTAAAACAAATAGTTATAACTAAGGATATTTTGAATAGAGAATGGACTGTTTCAAGGGAAATGAAAATTGATAATATGGATAAGCTAAATTATGCGATTAGTTTGATTAAACAAGCATACGAAGCACAACACTAAAAATATGACACAACAAAAAGAGTTCTATCTCGTTGAAGAGCTGGCTGAAAAGCTAAGGGTCTCTGAGATGACAATTTACAGATACATAAAGGCAAAGAAAATAAAAGCCTACAAGATAGGTAAAGCGTTTCGCATAGACCGAGAAGAGTTTAATAAGTTTCTGAATAATGTTAAAAATAAGTAATAAAACTATGGAAAATAAAAAGGCAAAAGTTAATCCCTCAGAAGTCCACGCCTATATTTATATCAAAAAAGAACTTACTGAAAAGAAAGGTTGGAATAGAAAAAATATATACACTCAAGGCGAATGTCTAAAAATTCCAGAAATTAAAAAGTTTTTAGGACAAACTAAACCAGAAAGCGTTGTTGAGGTTGTTGATAATGTTTTTTATGTTATTGAAGCGAAAAATGAAAGAAAAAAAATAGAGCAAGCATTGAGCGAAGCAAAAGAAGATTACGCCGATAAAATAAATAAAAGCAATAAAATAAAATCTCCTTTTGCTACTGGAATAGCGGGTAATGACGAAGAGGGGTTTATAAGTAAAAGTCAATATTTTAAAGATGGTAAATGGGAAACAATTACAGAAAACGAAATTGAAATAACTGGGCTTTTATCTAAAAAACAGATAGAAGATATTTTAACCAATAAAAACCCGCATATTGAAGATGTTGAAATAACCGAAGATGAATTTTTAGAAACTGCTGAAAATATTAACGAGATTTTACACGAAAACTCAATAAATAAAGATTACCGAGCAAGATTTATCTCTTCTTTGCTTTTGGCTATGTCTGATGGCAAGGAAATTGATATAACGCAAAATACAGATGTTATCATAGAGAATATAAATTCAAGAGTAAAACACATTTTAAAACAACATAATAAGTTTAATTTTTCAAATTTTATTAAAATAGATGAACCCGCAAGCACAGATAATCACATAAAAGTGAAAGAAGCTATTAAAAAAACTTATCAGGAACTTTTAAACCTTAATATTCGCTCTGCTATGAACTCTGGAAGAGATGTCTTGGGAAAGTTTTATGAAGTATTTTTAAAATATGGAAATGGAGCAAAAGATATAGGAATAGTTTTAACTCCACGCCATATAACGAAATTTGTTTCTGAGGTATTGGATATAAACCATAAAGATTTGGTTTTAGACCCTGCTTGCGGAACAGGCGGTTTCCTTGTTTCTGCTTTTGACGAGGTAAGAAAGAAAACAAAAAATCCAGATGATTTTGAAAATTTTAAATTCAATGGAATGTATGGGATTGAAGAACAGGACGCAATAATTTCTCTTGCAATTGTAAATATGATTTTCAGAGGAGATGGTAAAAATAATATGATTGAGGGAAATTGTTTTAGAAAATGGCTTAATGCAAAAACAGATGGGCAAAAATATTACGCAGAATATTTGACTAATGATAGCGATGAAAGGATAGCGCCGATTACTAAGGTTATGATGAACCCGCCATTTGCACTAAAAAAAGGGGATGATAAAGAATATAAGTTTGTAGAACACGCATTAAAACAAATGGTTGATGGAGGGGTATTGTTTACTATATTACCCATTTCTGTTTTAGTTGAACGCAGTATTAAAGAATGGAGAAAAGATGTTCTCTTAAAAAATAATAGGCTTTTGTCTGTTATAACTTTTCCAGATGATTTATTTTACCCAGTAAGCGTTGGAACGATAGGTTTATTTATTCAAAAAGGAATATCACATAACTTTGAAAAAGATTTAGTATATTTTGCAAGATGTATTCAAGACGGTTTCGCAAAGAAAAAGGGGGTTAGGAAAGAAAATAAAAAAGTTAGAAATATGCTTGAAGAAGTAAAAGAAGAATTAAGAGAATTTATTAAAAACTCTAATGCAAAAACTAAAAATATACCCGAATTTAAAAAAACTTGCCTATTAGATAAAAATGATACTAATTGCGAGCTTGTTCCAGAAGCATACTTAGATAGCAGAATACCAACTGAAGATGAAATACAAAAAGGTATTGAAGAAATAGTAAGAGAGGCAGTAGCTTTCAAAATAAGATTTCATAATAATTTAAAAGAAAATGATAACAACAATCGGTAAATTATTTAATATAGTTTACGGACAGAAAGAATATCATAATAAAGAATGGCTGGATGGAGATAATGGTAAGAATATACTCATTTCTTCCAAAGGAGTGGACAATGGTGTTTATGGTTTTTTTGATATACCCAATAAGTTTAAAGCTCCCATAATAACTGTTCAAGGATATGGAACAATTGGACAAGCATTTGTTCAAGAATATGACTGTAGTGTTGATGACCATATGTTAATACTCATGCCGAAGAAAAAAATGACACTGGAAGAGTTATTTCAGGTTGCTCACCAAATTAGACTAACTAAATGGAAATATAGATATGGCAGGGGGATAACTCAGGGTAGATTAGAGAATGAAAAAATTAAAATTATTAAAAGTAAAATAAATTATAGTAATTTTCTCAAAAAAAATATCCCTTCAAATAAAAAACGAGAAAAAATAAAAAGTAATGGGAGGACTAAATTAGTTCCTTTAGTAGACTTATGCGAGATAAAGAGAGAATATTACTATTATGTAGATGAAGTTGACAGAACAAAAGAGAAAATTCCATATATAACAACCACCGAAAGTGATAATGGTGTGGGAGTATTTTGCAATGAAGAACCAATTTTTGAGGAGAAGACATTAACAGTTTCCCTTGATGGGAAAAGTGGTTTAACTTTTTACCAAATAAATAGTTTTATTGCAGGAGAAAAAACTGCGGTGTTAAAACTTAAAGATATAAAAAATAGGGGCGTTTTAATATACATAGGGGCAATTATAAGACTTTTTTCTTGGCGATATAATTATGCAAGAAAATTATCTATTGGAAGACTAAGGAAAATTTTAATTCCTATACCTATAAAAGAAGACAATAGTTATGATTTAGACTACATAGATAAATTGGTTAAAAATTGTTATGGATTTGATAAAATAAAAACTCATATCTAATTTATGAAAGCAGTAATACTCGCAAGGGTATCAACAAAAGAGCAGGAAGAACAGGGACACTCACTCCCAGCCCAGATTAGGAGATTGCAAGAATATGCAAAAAGAAAAGACTTTGAGATAGCCGAAACTTTTAGTTTTTCTGAAAGTGCGGGCGATAAAATTAGAAAGAAGTTTGAGCAGGTTATACATTATCTTAAAGAACATAAAGATGTTAAGGTTTTACTTTGCGAAAATGTGGACAGGGCAACAAGAAACTTTAAGGACGCTGTTGATTTAGATGAAATGAGAAAAAATGAGAATTTAGAAATCCATTTCGTTCAAGACGGATTTTTTATAAACAAAAATGCAACGGGCAACCAGATGTTTATGTGGGAGGCAAAGGTTTTTATTGCCAAGCAATACTTAAATCGGCTCTCTGATGATGTTAAGCGAAGCTACGAGCAGAAAATTAGAAATGGGGAGTGGATTAACAAGCCTCCCATTGGCTATATTGGCACAATAGACGAAAAAGAAAACAAAGGAATGATACCAGACCCATTGAGAAGCCACCTTATTGTTAAAATGTTTGATATGTATGCGACTGGCAACTTTTCAACGCAACAGATTAAGTTGGAAATGGAGAAGTTGGGTTTAAGAAGCAATACAAGAGAAAATTTGCCCATTGTGAAGAGCCAAATACACCATATCCTTAAAAACCCCTTCTACTACGGCGTAATGCGTATAAACGGGCAATTATACCCTCACAAATACCCTCCGTTGATAAATCAGCACCTATTTAATCGTGTCCAAGATGTTTTTAGCGGACACAATAAGAAACCTTACAGATACGGCTTAAAACCTTTTGCATTTAGGGCTTTATTGCGTTGTGTCGAGTGCGGCTGTTTGATTTCGGGAGATATAAAAAAAGGAAAATATGTTTATTATTACTGCAACAATTATAAAAAAGTCCACAAGAAGAGGATTTATGTTAGGGAAGAGGATTTATTTACTCCAATAAAAAAGACTTTGAAAAAGCTAATTTTGAAAGACGGGCAGATTGAAGATTTAATTAGCGACTTGAAAAAGAGCGAGAAATCAAAAAGCCAGTTTATGACAACCTCTCTTGAAGAGTTGAGAAAAGATTTTGATTTATACGAAGAAAGAAAAAGCAGAGCCTTTGATAAGTATATGGATAAAGAGTTGGGCAAAGAAATATATGAAAAGAAAATCGCTGAATATGACGCTAAACAGGCAAACCTCACAACCCAAATGAAGAATTTTCAAGAGGCAGATACAGAATTTTATTTAACCATTAGCTTGCTTTTGGGAGTTGCCCAAAGAGCTTATAGTTTGTTTGAAAGTTCGGAAGTGCCTGAAAAAAGGGCGATTATTAACTTTCTACTTACGAACTGCAAACTAAACGGAAAAAACCTCATTTTTGAACTTAAAACACCCTTTAACAGGGTGCTTGAAGCGAACTCTCGTTCTAACTTGCTCCGGTGGTAGGATTCGAACCTACAACCCACTCCTTAACAGGGAGTTGCGCTACCATTGCGCCACACCGGAATG
>CAYRVC010000007.1:0-24021 GCA_964427585.1 uncultured Candidatus Saccharibacteria bacterium | reverse complement strand
TCAACATTAGGTATTGCGCCGATTTCCACAAACAAAGCATCAACTATTAATTCATTGGAACCCTTAAATTGACGCGAGAGTATTAATTTCTCTAATTTTTCCTTGCCAACAAGCTCTTTTACTTCTGTTTTAAGAATTACCTCCACTTTGTCTCCCAATTTTTTCATATGTTCAAGGTTGATTGGCTCGGCAATGATTTCCTTGCCCCGAACAATTGAAAATACTTTTTCTACATACTCTGCGGCAAGATTTACTCCTTTTATTGAAGCATCGCCGCCACCCACCATCGCAATAGTTTTGCCAGTATACACCGGACCGTCGCAAGTCACACAGTAATGCACGCCCCGACCAGTAAGCTCTTTTTCGTTTGGCAATCCAAGACGACGTCGCTCCGCTCCAATGGCAAAAATGACGGTATTGGAACTATACACTTTACCTCCTGCAACAACCTCAAAGCAATGTTCTTTTCTTGAGATATTGGTAACTTCCGCATCAATCATTTCAATATCTAACTTTGAGGCTTGTTGTTTCATCAAATCCATCAACTCATAGCCATCAACCGATTGAAATCCGGGGTAATTTTCAATGGCGCCGGCTTTTGCGGTTTCTCCGCCAAACTCCTTGCCAATGATAAGAGTTTTCATTCGGTATCTTCCAGCATAAATGCCAGCCGAAAGACCTGCCGCTCCAGAACCAATAATAATGAGATCATACATCATATGTTATTTATGATAAAGCTTTATTTATCTTGAAACTTAATCAGTGGTAAACCAGCGGCGCGCCAGTCTTTTTTCCCTCCCTTATAATCAACAACATTAATATAACCCATTGATTGAAGTTTTCTTGCGGCGCCCGTTGAGGCAGTACAAAGAAAGTCAGCGCAGTAAACTACGATTCGCTGATTTTTATTCGCATTTCAACCTCTGAGGAAAGCTTTTCTGGGTGATCTGTGTCAAATTCAATACTGCCGCCAAAATCATTAAATCTGCCCCCAACCCAAGTAACACCCCAGTGTTTTACGCTGAACTCTATTGAAGAATGCGCTAAATCAATTTTCCATTTTTTCATATTTATATAAGTTGATTTAATAATTTATGACTTTTTTGCAGAATTAATTATTTATATAATTCAGTATCTGGATGAGCGGCAACCCATGAAAACCAGAATGATCCAAAGGGATTTATTCTTACCAGGGTTCCATCACTCTTCTTTTCAAAAAGGCGAACGGCATCAATATCTTTTTGGTATTCAACAACAATAGTTTTTCCTTCAAAAGCATCCTCAATTCTGCCTGTCTTCTTAATTGCAGGCGGCCAATAGGCTTTTGCCTTGTCGTTAATTACTACTCCTAAAATGAATTCTTTTTCTTCTAACCTTGAATCTTCTTTACCGACTGGGAAATAAGTTCCCGGGGTAGTGTAATAATCTCCATAAGGATCTCTTCCATAAAATCGCATGTCTCCCGTGTCTCGTGAAAGAACCTGACCGTCAGGATGCAATTTTTTCCAATCACCGAATCTAATCTGGTCAGACGGCAATACGGTGAGTTTTGTTCCTGTCATTTCCCCTACAATCGCTTCCCCTAATATCTGCGACCACAACGAATCTGTTTTTCGGTCATACATTACCAAGTTTGAATTCCAAAGTTTGCCAGAAGCGCCAAACTCAACTCTTTCTCCTTTAACTACCGGATCAAACACAATTCCCGAAAGGCAGAGAGGGCAATAAGTAATAAGCGCCCTTTTGCCATTAATAGTATCGTTGACAATCTCGTGCCAGACAAGGATTTGAAAAGGATAGAAGCGATTGACGCCCTCTATTTCAAGAGCAATCCCGGGATCCGCGTCTGACAATGTTTTGCTTGCCTCCTGAATAGAAATGAACTTTGGATTATCAATGGACGGAATACCGTCTTTTGCTGGTCCTCCGCCAATAATTTCGTTTAGCGGAACGCTATGCTTTACGCCATCGGTTGTCATAATTTCTTTCTCACTTGTTATGCCATTATTTTGGACAGCAATAGTTTCTGTTTTTGTGTTTCCTCCTTTTGGCAAATAAAAATCTTTTTTAAAAACAGTTTTAGACAATAAAACTCCTCCAAGAATCACCAAAATAGTTACCCCGATAATTAAAAACTTTTTGCCCATATTATTAAATATTCTTGGGTTTATTTTATTTGGAGTAATTGCGACAACCCCTCTTTGTCAAAGCCAACGATAATTTGACCGTCGATATCAATAACCGGCACGCCCATTTGTTTGGATTTTGAAACCATTTCCTCTCTGGCGCCTGCGTCCTGCGATACGTCTTTCTCCTCGAAAGCAATGTCGTGCTCTTTGAAAAAAGCTTTTGACATTTTGCAATAGACGCATGTTGGCGTGGTGTAAATAATTACTTTTTGCATAGTCTTTTATTTTATTAATTTTACTATTTTACTAAAAATAGATTCTGATTCGACTTTTAAAAGTCCTACGATATACTTCGTTATTAAATTATCCTTGACTTCATAACAAACCATTTGACCCATCTTCATCCTCTCTATAAGTCCAACTCTCTCAAGAATCTTTAACTGCTGCGATGCGGCCGAAATAGTAATGCCAAAGACATCTGCAATATCACCTACGCAAATATCGTGATGCTTTATTAAAAGTTTGAAAATGCGAAATCTCCCGGGATCACCAAGGGCTTCGAATATCAACGAAAGATGTCCATCGTCTCTTTTAGTCCCAATCTTTATTTTATTTATTTGTTCTTTTGTAAGCATGCTATCCTATATTTAACTTTAAGTGTTTAAGCAACTACTTAACAGTATATCCCCGACACAGATTGGTGTCAAGTCTTCGATTGCAGATAAACCAAAAAATCATATTTTATGGGAAGACAAAAAAATCACTGGTTTTCAGTAATTTTTTTGTTTTAGATACGCTGCTTAATTAATATGATTTGACTTTATTTATTTGATATTAATTATTTTTGAACCGCCATCAAGCATTTTAACCGTAATGCTTTGATTATCTTTTGAAATTATTTCTCCAGCTGTAAATCCTCCACCCTGTCCTCCGCCATTTCCTCTAAAATTAGTGCCCATTTCTTGAAGACGCTATTGTCCCCGTGGCCACAAATTAGACATTTTTTGTAATTGTAATTTTTTTATGTTTTATGCATTATTATCTTGTGAATAGCTTTATATTTTCTCTAACCCAGTCGTAAAAATCTATCTCCACGAATTTTAGAAATTCTGTAAACCTATGATATATGAATTTCTATTTCTTTTTGCAAACGTTCTTTAAAATCTTTTAGTAGGGTTTGATAACTTACGGGCAAGAAAATTTTTAATTCATTTTCTATCCCCTTTTCCTGATTTATTATTTCAATCAGTTGGCTTTTTAGATTTGGCATTTTTGGAATGAATTTTACTAATTCATTGCTACGCAGGATAAAATAAAGGTCAAAGAAATCGCGAGGTTTTTTACGTTCTAGCAGGGCTTGTGTTTTCTCTAATACCATCAGAGATTCGGTTAAATGAATCATGACATATGGCGCGATGAAATCGTTTTGGATTAAAGTTGTGCTACTTATTGCCCCGTCGGGAGAACGAAAGGAAATTTGCAATCTGATTTCAGAATCAAATTCCAGCATTTTCATTTTTATTATTGCAAAGTATCCGCCAGTTGTTTCTCCTTGGGTTCCCGGATTCAGCATTTTCTCGCATTCAATTCCTTCGTTTCTAATATCAACTATAACGCCATCAATTAATTCATTTATTTCCGGCACAGTTATTTTCCCCGAATTTATAGCAGAAAAATCAAGGTCTTCTGAAAACCTCGGGCTTTTGAATATTAATCTTAGAGCAGTGCCGCCTTTGAACAGCACTTTTTCGCTTTTAGGTTTTTTATAGAAATAAGACAAAAATAAATGCTGGCAATATTCTCTTGCCACATTGCCTTCTGTTGTTTGATATTTGGTTGATATATCAGTTATAAATTGTCTTGTTATCATAATGGTTTGTAAATTTCGTTAATTAAAGATATAAATGCTTTGTTTTTTCTGACTACTTTTTTAAAGTGGTTTACATAGTATGCTAATTTTTTATTGTCTATTCTGCTTAAGTCCAATCTCGAATTAAACACGCCCTTTTTCAAAGATAAGATATAAATATAATCAAGCAATGCTTTTTCGGCTTCGGCCATTATTATAGTTTTGTTGTTGATTTTTTGCGGCCTGTATCCAAAGAACAGATTTTTTTTGATTTTGTAATACTTGAAGTTAGAGTGCTGTGCTGAGATTTCCGTTGATTTTTTTGTTGTCGCAGAGGTTACCGTATAAACTGTCTCCGGTATGATTCCGTAATGCGACAATGCTGTTTCAAATGAAATGTACGATGGCTGATATAGTTTGTTTGCGATTTCAAATTTGGTGGGTGGATTAATTGAGAACGCATATATGCCCTTTTTAAAATTTAAAATATGAGATCCTTCTTTTTTCGAATTGCGAGCCAAAAATGCCCGAGCCGTGGCGGGTTTTATGCTGAAAATTTGACTGAACTCCATAATAGAGAATATAGAGATATTCAGCTTAATTAGCATATTTTCGACTATATTTGGGCTAATTCTGTTCATAATCGTATAGTATATTTAATAATGGGCTCCAAGTAGTTACCATTTCATCACTAATTGTCACCCATTTTTATATTACCGCAAATTGCCACTTATATCAACAGGTGGCTAGTTTTTGTGCCTTTCTGCGCTAAAACTGAATTGCCTAAAAGTTAGGGGTTATTGGGGGTTTTGCCGAACAAATGGCGCAAATTATGAAACGACCAAAAGTTAGTCGTTATTGGTCGTTTGTCCGAGCAAATGCGACTTTTTGATTTTAGCTAAAAATTACCCCCCCCTATTACCCCTTTGGCCGAATAAAACTAAACGGCCAGTTTCGCTGTTTTAACAGTATCCCACCATTAAATCTCCTTTTTTTAATGGATTCTCCCAAAAGCCCCAATTTCATCACTACGCCACGCATTGCGGGTATGTCAAAAGGGGGTTGTTTACCCCCTTTTGTTTACGCTTTTGTTCTTAATTACGCCACAAGTCGGCGATTTGCCTCCTACCTATTTGCGACCTTCTTTGTGCAAGGTGTGCTTTTTGCAGGTTTTGCAGAATTTATTCAATTCCAATTTTTTTTCCGCGGTTGCTTTGGTCTTTTTAATAAAATAATTCGTTTTTTTGCAAACGCTGCACTGCATTTTTAAAAACGGTTTTTTTGTTGCCATAATATTTAAAATTTAAAATTATTTTTGAGCCGATGACCAGATTTGAACTGGTGACCTACTCCTTACCATGGAGTTGCTCTGCCACTGAGCTACATCGGCTTATCTCTTTAAAATATGTGGGCAGTGAGGGACTTGCACCCCCGAAGGTCGGTGACCGCCACATTTACAGTGTGGTGCCTTTGCTGCTCAGCCAACTGCCCGTATATAATTTTTTACCACAAAAATCAACATTATTCAATGACCTTTGAATGATTTTTTTTCCATTCTTCTATTTTTTTATGGTTGCCGGATAACAACACTTTTGGAACCCGCCATTTTTTGCCTTTTTCAGGTTCAAAAATTTCAGGCCTTGTGTATTGGGCGTATTCCAAAAATCCGCCCGATTTGCTGATTCTTTCTTCCAATAGTTGATGTTTTCCCAAAACTCCGGGAATCAGCCTGGAAATAGTTTCGATAGCCACCATTGCCGGCAGTTCGCCGCCCATCAGGTCATAATCCCCTATTGATAACTCAATATCAGCGATATTTTTTGCCACTCTTTCGTCAACTCCTTCGTATCTTCCGCATATAAAAATTATCCCGTCTAATTTTGAAAGCTGAAAAGCTATTTTTTGATCAAACTTCTTTCCCCTCGGCGTAAAAAGTATCACTTTTGACTTTTGCTTGCCCGCCTTAGCTTTAGCGAAGGCGGGATTTTTGATTTTTAATTTTAAGGCGTTTACCGCCTTATATATCGGTTCCACCTTCATCACCATTCCCAATCCGCCGCCAAACGGCCTGTCGTCAACTGTTTTATGGGGGTCATTGGTCCATTTACGCAAGTTATGGACCTTGATTTTTATCAACTTCTTTTTCCGGGCGCGGGCAATCAGGCTCTCGTTTACATAAGAGTTAAAAATTTCCGGAAAAATTGTAATTATGTCAAACGTAACCATATATAAAAATGAAAACGGCACTACCTTTATGATAGCGCCGCTTTCGGTAATTTGTAAAATTTTACAAATTGTAAAATTTTACAAATTACAGAGAAATATTTTCAATTTCTTCTGAGACTTTCCTGTCTTGCCTCGGAGCGCGACCGCCTTCCGGTTCCTCAATTTTGAGGTTAACCCTGGCGTGGTTCTTTAATCCGATTATGCGGACTAGGTTCCTGATTGCTTTGGCGGTTGATCCCTCGCGGCCGATTATCTGGCCCATGTCTGCTGGATTCACCTTCAAAGAAAGTAAAACTCCCATCTCGTCAACTTTTCTTTCAACTTTGACATCTTTGGGATTATCAACCAGCTCTTTGACAATATATTCTAGAAACTCTTTGTCGTTTTCTTTTGCCATGTCTTATCTTTTTATCATTTTACTATAATTTCCGTAGTTCCGACCTTTCATAAACTACATAATTTCCTACTTTTTTATATTATAATTATCAATTCCTTTTGTCAATAGTTTTCCAGCCAGTAGATTTTACTTGTTTTCTTCCTTAAGGGCAGAAGGCGCCGCCGCAGGTTCGCCGCCCTTTATAGATTCGGCGGCTGGAGATGCTTCTGTCGGTTTCGCCTTTTCAGCTGGCTTTTTCATGCCAGAAACATGGATTTTTTTTCCCTCTATTATTTTCTCATTAATCAAAAGATTATGCACCGTTGAGGAGGGTTGGGCCCCTTTTGACAGCCAATAAAGAATCCTTTCCTTTTCAAAACTGTTCTTTTTCGTCAAAGGATTAACGTACCCTAAAATTTCAGCAGCCCTTCCTCCTTTGGCAGACCGCCTTTTATCTATAACCACAACTCTGAAAAACGGCTGATTTTTTTTCCCTCTTCTTGTTAATCTAATTACTAACATATATTTTACTTTATTATTTATCCCATCTCTTAATTTTCAACGCTTCTTTTGCCGCGTCTTCTTCGGCCTCCTGTTTTGAAGACCCCTGGCCCTTGGCCGCCATTTGGTCTGAAAGAAAAACCCCCACGGTAAAGATTTTCTTATGGTCAGGGCCAGATTCCGCAATAACGCTATATGACGGCGTTATTCCCGTTCTCTCCTGCGCTTCTTCCTGAAACTGCGATTTGGCGTCTTTATACAACTTGTTCTTTATAATAACCGGCAGTTTATCCACCACGTATTTTTCAATGAAATCTCTTGATACTTCATACCCTGAATCAAGATAAACAGCCCCTATCACAGCCTCAATGGTATTGGCCAATATATATAGCCTGGCTTTTCCTCCTTCCTTGGACTCCCCGCGGGAAAGCAGCAAAAATTCATTCAGTCCCAGGTCTTCAGCTACCGATGAAAGCATTTTGGCATTCACCAGGGCCGCCCTCCAATTAGTCATTTCCCCTTCAGGTTTATCAGGATAATTTTTATATAGATACTCTGAAACAACAAGCTCTAAAACCGCGTCTCCCAAAAACTCCATCCTTTCGTTGTGCTCCAAACCAAGTCCCGGATTCTCGTTTAGATAAGAGCGGTGCGTAAAGGCTTGGACAAGCAAATTTTTATTCTTGAATTTTAAGCCTAACTTTTTTTCCAGCGGGTAAAAATCCTTCATTTTATAACGTGCAACGTATAACTTATAACGCAAAATATTTATTATTGGGTTACAAGTTACAAGCTACAAGCCCTAAGTTTTATTTTCTATTATATAGCTTGGTGAATATGGCATTATTCACCAAGCTCTTTATATATTGTTCCCAGGACGCCGTTTACGAATTTTCCTGACGTCTTTCCTGAAAAAGTTTTTGCCAGCTCAATGGCTTCGTTTATGGCCACTTTGGGCGGAACCTCTTTTTTGTCGCTGTATAAAAGCTCGAAAATTCCGATTCTCAAAATATTCCGGTCAACAATGGGTATCTGGGCTATCGGCCATTCAGGAGCCGCTTTTTCAATAATCTTATCAATTTTATCAAGATGATTTACCGCCCCTTCGATCAAGCCCCAAATAAAACCCAATTCTTCAAGCCCTGGGCCGAAGTCTTTTATGTTTCTTTCCACTATTTTCTTTAAATCCGGCTCCTTATTATAAAAATCCCACTCGTACAAGCTTTGTATTACTATTGAACGTGATAGGTGCCGACTAGCCATTTTTTAAAATCCCAAATCCCAAATCCCAACCAAATCATAATTTTTAAAATCCCAAAACGATTTTAGACATTGGGGTTTTAGAGTTTTGTTGGTCATTGGGGTTTGGTCATTGGGGTTTATCGTTTAGAAAGTTCTTCCATCGTCATTGGTTTTTCGGTTTTTTGCTCTTTCTCCGCCTCTTTCATTTCTTTCTCCCTGGCTTTCTTTTCTTTTTTGGTAAGTTTGCCTAAAACATCAATAACTTCCTGTCCCTTGTAAAATCCGCAATTCTGACACACAGTGTGCGGCAAAACCGGCTTTTTGCATTTTTGGCACAACGTCAAAACCGGCTTTGTCAAAAACAAATGCATTCTTCTTTGGTTTCTCCTTGATTTTGTTTTTCTTTGTTTTGGAACTGCCATATTTTAATATATTATAACAAAAGCCTAAATTTTGCAATATCTGCCGTTATGTCTCGGCATTTATGCGCCGGAGTCTTTTTTAAACGCTATCAGGTATCCTAAAGAAATAAAAAAAGGCAATCTGAAAGGAAGGCCTGTTTCAGAGACAGATTTCATATTAACAAACTTTTTCATGCTTTTTCTGGAAAAAGAGTTAACGTGATCTTGCACTTTTATGGGCCTCCTTCCCAAAAAAAACCTGGCAACAGTCCATAAAATTTCGTTCGGAAAAGTTATTATAAGCGCCCCTCCCGGCTTTAAAATCCTGTTTAATTCCTTTAAAACTTTCTGAAAATCGTAAATATGCTCCAAGACTTCCGCGCAGACGATAATATCGAAAAAATCTGCCGGGTATCCGGACGCGCCGATATTTCCAACCTTAATATTGGCAAAGGGGCAGCGGTTTTTGGCATCGTTTATAGCCAAGGGCGTTATATCCATGCCGTAATATGCGTTCTCTTCAAAACTATCATGCATTTTTTTCAGCAAATGGCCTTCCCCACAGCCGGCATCCAGTATGTTTTTTTTAACATCAGGAGATATGGCAGACAAGATTTTCAAGATATTATCAAGCCTGTTGTTATGCGCGAATCTCACCAAAAAATTCTTGGCATTATAAAGCTCGTCCATATGGTCTTTTGGCATAAATAAATGTTTGTCCTCTGTCATATATGTGCCTTATTGTATAACAAAAATCAACAAAAAAAAAGAGGCTTTCAAAAAGCCTCTTTTTTCATGCTATAAAAATTATTCGATTACGTTGGCATCAAAACAGAAATGCCTTTGAAAATTATTGTCAGAAGACACGACAAGCTTAACGTCTGCCAGCTTGTTTTCGTATTGTTCCGTGTTGATGTCTGTTGTCAGCCATCCTTTTTTGTCCATCTGGGTAATCCTCTGCAAAAGGGCGTTGTTGACGTAAACATCCATATATACAGGGCTCCTCTCCCCGGTTGCTGTCACAACACTGTCTGAAATAACGGTGTCAAAAATAATGGCTTTTTTAAGCTTGATGTTATCGTATGTTAAATTAACGGTTGCGTTATTTCTCGGGTGGACAAACAGGCATATTTTTTCCTGGCCAAGTCCGGCTATCCTCTCTAAGCGCACTCTTTGCCAATCTTCCGCGCAACAGTCGGCTGGCATGGATCCTGAGTAATATGGAACGCTTTCCACATTATCGCCCTCTGCTATTTCAATCTTAGGATTATTCAATATCAGCCTGCTGCTTTTCTCTTGCATTCCGGCCATTTTTTGGTTTTGCACCAAAATATACCCTCCTGCCAAAAAAACCACTACGATAAGGGAGACAACTAACATTAAATTTTTAGTTTCCATGATTTATATATTTTTGATTATTTAAAGGTTAAATTCGACCTTTTTATTTTTAAATTATTATTACATTAATATTACCATTTCTAAAATAAAAATAAACCAAGTCAACCTGTGAATAACTGAAAACCGGGTTTCTGTTGTTTTTCTGGTTAAAATAAAGTAAAATTGACACAGGTGTTTAATATAGAAATAAGTCAAAATGAACGCAATCGTCGAAGAAAAAAGCCTTCCTAAAAACGGATTTTCTCTGAAAATACGGGGCTTTTTAGACATAGCCAAAAAACTCTTTGGCAGATACGGCATCCTGGCTCTGTTTTTTATTTTCGCGTTTACGGCTTCAGGTTATATCAATGAAAAATCATTTGACAACCAGGAAATAGATTATTTGAGAATCTCCCAGTTAAATGTTAGAGAAATCATCTTCGAAAATTATGGCGACCAATTGCCGCTTTGGTTCATTTTTGCAAAATTTTATATAAATATTTTCGGCAAATCTGAAATTTCTCTCAAAATATTGTCTGTCGGCGCTTTTTTATTGTCGGCTTTTGTTTTATATAAGCTATGCGAAATTTACAAGCTAAACAAATATTTAATTACCGCCTTATTCTTATTCAACCCCCTATTATTGAAAGAAATTGCTGTTACTTTCAAGCACTGGCCTTTTTTAATTTTAATAAGTTTATTAGTTCTTTATTTTTTTGAAAAATATAAAAATACCCGGCGCAAAAAATATCTCATTCTTTTATTTATTGCAACTGGGGCCGGAATGTATTCAAACCTGATTTTTTTAGTTTTTTTAAGCGCTTTTATAGTGTATCTGATAACAAACTTCTTGTCTGAACAAATATCCTTTAAATTATTTGTCTTTTTTCTGATTGTCTGCGCCTTTTTAAGTTTGCCGCTTTTATATTATTTTGGAAAAGCCGAGCATCAGCTGATTGATGTGCAGGGAAGCCATATGGACTGGGGCGTTTCAGCGCGGGGCTTTGACTTTATCAAAATGTCATTATCCCGCGCAATCGGAAGCGATTATTTAGATAATGCCTTATTTTCTGATATTCTTATTTTTTTATTTCTTTTGCTTTTTTTAATCCAATTTTTTCTGGAAAGAGAAAAAAAATTCGTTTATTTAAAAGTTTGGCTGATTTCAACTGTTTTTTTTATTATGCTTGTTATGATGATTATGGCTGGCAAAACTCCTGTTGCCAACAGATATTTTGCAATGGCTGTGCCCTTTTTATATCTGGCAATTTTCCCAAGAACAATAAAGAAAAATTATGCTTTTGCGGCCATTCTTTCAATTTCTATCATAATCTTTTCTTTAACAGCTTTTTCCTCTTGGCAGATGGCAAAAAACAGCAATTTTGACAACTGGAAGGGCGTGGCTTCTTTTTTACAGCCGAAAATTAAAGAAAATACCCAGATTATAATACTTTATAAATTTAATGTAGGAAATTTGCTGATGGAATATTATTTAAAAAAACCCGTGACCAGACTGCTGGGGCTTAACAGCGGCTCAGTTTTATATTCCGATGATATCTGGATAATTAAACATCGGGACGCTTACGAAACAATTAATAAAATAACTGATAAATACATTATAAAAGAATACAATAATTTTAAACCTATAAAAATTTTCCACCTATCCAGAAAAAATCCCAAAGAAAACAACAGCTTAATTTTCAGCAATCCATTTATAGAAATAGAAAAAGACAAAAAAATCCAAAAAATTCAGTTTTCAAACGGGGCTTCCAGCGCATGGAATCTTGCGGAAGACTGGCAGCAAATTCAAATAAGCGCCATAAAATCCGGCGGAGTGGAAAAATTATGCCTGTTCGCCCATCCAAGGGACAATGGAAAAATTAATATTACCTATAAAAATATCGAATTGGATAAAGCAATCAGAGTTGTCAGCGGAATCGCGGACAATATGGCGGGGGGCAATTCAAGCCCTGTTTATATGGATGTTTATATTGATGGGTCCGAGGCTGATAAAATCATCCAATCAGATAAATACGGCTGGCAAACTTCAATTATTGACACCAGCCAATATAAAAAAAAGCAGGCTGATGTGAAATTCATCATATATGCGGACGATTATCTAAAAAGGCACTTTTGCTTCGATGCCGAACCGACCGATGGAAATGATTATTTTTACCGGAATATCAAAGATGCCAAAGCGGCAACAGACGGAGAACCATGCGACATATACCAAGAAAATCCCATTTTTCCGCACAACGAAAAAAAGCCCCCTTTCGGAGAGGCGGCAATATACGAACGCTGGGACTGCGAAAAAGATTTAATTTCAAAAAATAAGATATGGAATACCATAGGAAAGTCTTATGCTGTTTCAGACAATGAATTCAAAGAAGCCATCTGGTTTCATCCGGAAGCCGATAAAACAAAAACCTTGGAATATAACGGCATAAATAAAGAAGCGGCTAAAATCGTGGGTTTTTACGGATTGAACGATCTGTCGTTCCTAAATAAAATAAGCCCCACGATGACTTTCATGATTACGGCAAACGGTGAAAAGATATATGAAGACGAATTCGTGCCGGTAAAGGGCTGGAAAAATTTTGAAATACCTTTTAACAAAAAACTGGAAAATGCCGTATTCAGCATAACCACAAGCGACAACCGCTGGAATCATTTCTTTTTCAATGCTTTTTTGGAATAGTAATTAATTTAATTTATACAATGGGTATATCAATCGTGGTGCCTTTTTATAACGAAGAAGACTGCCTTGAAAAGTGTTTCGAGCAGATAACCGAAACTTTCAAAGACTCGGATTACGAGCTGATTTTCGTAAACGACGGAAGCACGGATAACTCTGAAAAAATAATCCTTCCTCTCATAAAAGACAACCTAAAAATAAAATACATATCTTACGCTGAAAACAAAGGTTATTCTGGCGCGATCATAGAGGGCTTTAAAAATTCAAAAAATGATTTTGTGTCTTTTCTCGATGCCGATCTTCAGTTTTCCCCAAAAGACCTTATAAAAATGTACCGCCATGCAAAAGAAAACAAATACGATTTTGTTATCGGAGTTCCCATTAAAAAAAAATACGACAAGCCGGCAAGAAAAATAATGTCTTTTTTTTACAATCTTTACGTTTCAATGCTGTTTGGCACAAAGTTGAAAGACACAAATTCTTTGAAATTGATGAAACGGGAATATCTGAAAAATATAAATTTTGTTTTAAGATACGGCATAATAATAGAAATTGAGATATTGCTGGGGTTTAAGATGCAGGGAGTGCCCATAAACACCTATCCAATAAACATATATGAAAGAACGTCCGGAAAGTCAAAAATTTTCTCGCTGAAATTAATTTACCGCACCATAACAGACTATGCTAAGCTTTGGATTTTAAAAAATAAACTTATCAAAAATGGATAGTTCCGTCAATAAAACAAACTTTTTAATAATATTCCTTATTTTATTGATTTTGATATCTGTTGTTGTTTTTTTATACGGCCCTATTTTTAAAATAAAATTTGGAGGCGGCGATAATTTAGAATGGTATCAGGAATCCCTGGAAAGAGACACTTTTTCAAAAATTTTTGATTTTAAATATTCTTCAGGAAGGCTCGGCCCCAGCGCTTATTACAATCCCCTACAGCTGATTATCTGGCGCTATATGGCAGATAATTACGGAAAACAGCCATATCCTTATCACCTGCTCTCAATTTTGCTGCATCTAACCAATACTGTAATTGCTTTCTTTTTTGCTAATAAATTTATTAAAAATAAATTTTTCTCTTTTCTGGCAGCCTTGAGTTTCGGAGTTTTTTATTTAAATTTTCAGACAGTAGGCTGGATAGCTGCCGGAATATGCTATGGGCTGTCCGCATTTTTTTTATTTTCAGTTTTTTTTCTTTTTTTAAAATATTTCCAAACTAAAAATATTTTTTTCTTTTTTTATTTCCTCTTTTTTTTTTTTTTTTTTTTATTTTTTAAATAAGCAATCTTTTTTTCTATTTTTCTGTTGTTTGTTTATTATTTTATCGTTCAAAGAGAAAAAGTTTTCAAATTTATAAAAAGCGACCTGCTCTTGCTGCCCTATTTAATATTATCTTTGCCTATAGTATTGATTACATTTACAAGGACAGGCGCTTCTGCAATCACAAACAATTGGGGAGGGTTTAATTTTGGGATACATATGTTTTACCGATTTGTTGACTTTTTCAATTATCTGATTGCCGTGGTTCCTGCTTCCTTCAATACCCAAATGGCGCTTACGGCTCTTATTTTTATTTTTTCCCCTGTTTTAATTTATTTCAGCTCAAAAAACAAAAACCTGCTGTTTCTCTTTGCCTGGCTGGTTTTATCAATTTTGACTTATACCTTTCAAAATTTCCGCGATATTTATAGCTTGGGAAGATATCTATACCTGCCTTCAATCGCCTGGTTTATTTTATTATATTATACGGCTGCAAATATAAAAAATTTAAAAATAAAAATAATAAGCTCTTTCTTTTTGATAAACTATACGATAGTTTTAAATATACTTTTAATATTGATTAAAAAATGAAAAAAAGACTAAAAGAAATACTTCCTATTTTCATCACTATTTACTGCCTTGTTATTGTTCCTATTGTTTTGTATAAACACAGCATTTTTCTTTCCAAGCCGGAAAGTTATATGTGGGACCAGGCAGAAAAATATTTTATCGATTCCAAAGAATATAATAAAGAGCCGATTGTTTTCAACCCTGATTGGCTAAAAAATTATGCTAAAGACCACAGCCGATTTCAAAAACTTAATATTGCCGGGCCGGCCGGCAGGTTCGATAATTATTGGCTGGTTACAATAGACAAAAAATCTGTCCCTAAAAATTATAACATTATTGCGTCTAAAGAAATAAAAAATTTATTTATATTTAAGCTGGAAAAAACAAAAAAATGATTGCTTTAACAGTAGATTGCGAGCAATGGAATTGCCCATTTTTAGAAGGCAGACAGACTGAAGAAAACAATGAAACTTCTTTCAGCAAAAAAGGAAATGAAGTTATTTTAGATTTGTTTGAAAAATACAAAATAAGAGCCACTTTTTTTATAACCGGATATTTTGCGGAAAAAGAGCCGGACCAAGTAAGGCTTATTCAAAAAAATGGCCACGAAATTGCCTGCCACGGATATAACCATTTTTACCGCCGCAATAAAGATTTTGATATGAAGGCAGATATATTAAAAGCAAAAGAAATTTTAGAAAAAATAACCGAAAGCAATATCAAAGGCTTTCGCTCTCCGCAAATGCAGTATTCAGAAAAGCTGATTAAAATATTAAATGATTTGAATTTTAAATACGACAGTTCCCTGCATCCTTGCTGGATACCTGGGCACTATAATAACTTGAATAAACCAATTAAAATTTTTAAGCCACTGAAAAATAAAGACATTATAGAAATTCCCGCCTCTGTGAGCGCTTTTCGCATGCCAATTAGCTGGCTATTTGTGAGACTGCTTGGCATAAACAGAACAATCGCTGTTTTTAAAAGTTTATTAAAAAAGGGAGCCCCGCCTGTTTTATATTTTCATTCATGGGAGTTTGTTAAAATGGAAAGCAAATTCGTGCCTTTTTACTATAATTTCCGCACCGGCAAGCCCTTTGCGGCAAATATTGAAAAACTTATCTGTAAATTTAAAAATACTCCTTTTGTAACGTTAGAAGACTTAACCAATCAGAAATGAACTCAAAAAAATATATTATCGTCATCCCTGTTTTAAATGAAGAAAAAAGAATTGAAAGCGGGGTTTTAGAGTTGGAAAAATTTATATCTTCCTCTTTAAAAGAAAAAGAAATAAAAATTATTATCGCCGACGGCGGAAGCTCTGATAAAACAACAGAAATCGTTGAAAAATTGCAAAAAAAATTTCCTAATTTATATTTAAAAAAAATGGAAACGAAAGGAAAGGGGTTTCAGGTGACAAAAACATTCGCAGAAGAATATGCTGACTTTTTTATCCAATTAGATATTGATATGCCTGTTCCTTCAGAATATATAAAAGACCTTATGTTTTGGCTGGAAAAAGATTATGATATGGTTATCGGGTCCAGATTGAAAAAAGAAAGCAAAACCGAAAGAAGCGTCCATAGAAAAATTATAAGTTTTGGCTACAGCTCTTTGGTAAGATTTATCTTTCAAACATCAATTATGGATTATCAGTGCGGATTTAAAGGCTTTAATGCAAAAAAAATAAAAACAATTCTTCCCATAAAAGAAGAAAAATACGCCTTTGATACGGAATTGATTATAAAGGGGCTGAAAGCCGGATTTAAAATTAAAGAAATCCCCGTGGAATGGCAGGAAAAACCCGGCTCTAAAATGAATGTTTTCAAACACGGTTTTCAAATGTTTTTTTCGTTATTAAAATTGAAATTTAGATCTAATTAGAATTTAAAATGAAAAAAATTTTATTAATCATACCCCCTAAAGGCGAAATAAAAGATATCAAGCAAATGGATTCTCAATTTCCCAGAATTGGCATTGCGTATATTGCGGCATATTTAAGAGAAAATGGACACCAAGTAAAAATATTAGACGCTATTGCCTTAAATCTTGATGCTGAAAAAATCAAAGATGAGTTAAAAAAAGAAAGACCTGATTTTATAGGCCTTGGCCCGTTTACAGAAGAAATATTCCGGGCATACAAAGTGTGTGAAATGGCTAAAGAAATAAACAAAGATATAATTACTGTTTTTGGCGGGCCTCATGCTTCCGCAATGCCAAAAGAAACGCTTGAAGAATTCCCTTTGGTTGATTATGTAATCTATGGCGAGGGAGAAGAAACTTTTTTAAAACTGGTTAATGGAGAAACTCTTGCAGATATAAACGGCATAGCATACAGAAATAATAAAAATATTATAGTAAACAAGCCGGCTTGTCCTATTAGAAATCTGGACTCTTTGCCGTATCCGGCCTGGGATTTATATCCCCTTCATAAATATAAAGGAAGCCTTAATAAAAATTTTTATAGAAAAATGAACATCCTAAATCTTGAACTTCCGGTTCTGTCTGTAAGGGGATGTCCCGGCAACTGTAATTTCTGCTATAAAATATATCAAGGATTAAGGTTAAGAGATCCGATAAAAGTTGTCGATGAAATTGAATTTTTAATAAACACCTACAAAGTTACTGACATATTTTTTTCAGAAGGAACTTTTCTTGCCAAATCAGAACATGGATTAAAAATATGTAAAGAGCTTATTGGTCGCGGATTAAATAAAAAAATTTCATGGGTGGCTGAAACTAGGGTAAATATAGTTGACGAAGTTTCATTAAGGCTGATGAAAGAGGCGGGGTGCGAAGAATTATACTACGGCATTGAAACCGGAGATGAAAAAATCCTTAAAAATTCTAAAAAAGGCATTACCTTTGACCAGATGAAAAATGCCGTAAAAATTACAAAAAAAGCAGGCATAAAGCCTACTTGTTTTTCTATAATCGGACATCCTTATGAAACCGAGGAAAGCATAGATAAGACTATAAATTTATTGATAAAACTTAATTCTGATATGATGAATATAGCCATAATGATGCCTTTTCCTGGCACCGAAATAAGAAAAATGGCATTAAATGGCAAGGGAAATTATCGCTTGTTGTCAAACGACTGGTCTACTTACACAAAACAGCAAGGCGGGCCTTTAGAGCTTGACAATCTTCCTTTAACAAAACTGCAAAAACTGCAAAGCAAGGGATATATAAAATATTTCTTGAGACCACAAAAAATTCCGTATATATTAAGCCATTTTTCCTTAAAAAAAATAAAAGAAATATTTATTGACTTGATTAAAAAGGCTTTTTAAATTTTTATACAAACGGCTTGTATCCCTGGCTTTTCAATAATTTATCGTTATATTTTCCAAAATAGCCCCTTTTCCCAAATGAACTTGTTAAAACACGGATTCCAGATGTTTTTTTCCTTATTAAAGTTAAAATTCAGAATATAATCATTTTAACGGACCTGCCAGCGGTATCACTTCGATAAATTTTGCTCCTTTTACCGAACTGATATATTCGAGTAAAAGCTCAGGCGTGCCTTTTTCCACGGTATAATCCTGCTTTCTTGTTTGCAATACTTCCGACTTATAAATTTCTTTAAGCCTTGGAGAAATGGGGAAAACCTGGGCCTGGACATTAAAAAAAACATCCGGCTGATGGTAGGCATTCACTCCTCTGAATTTCTCTGATGACGCGATCACAAGATAATCTCCTTTGATTTCAAAAGATTTAAGGCACGGGAAATCCGGATCAAAAGAAGGGCAAAGCTTTTGCTCTTCTTTGGGAATATCGGATTGTTCAGAATAGGAAACTTTTGTGTTTTTCAAGTCTGCTGACAAACGCAAAAACGAACCTTTTTCCCCTTTCAATTCATTAAATCCGCCAAGCCATCCTGTCCTTGTATAAAGAGTCACCCCGTCGCCGGTCTTGGCGACAGTTTTTCCGTCTTCCTCGAACCCCGCCCATTTATATATAGCCCATGACCCGCCCTTCACGTCGGAGCGGATTGGAAAACAATAAGAATAATTATCGTATGCTTCAAAATCGGGCCATTTCCATGTTTTTGCCTGGATTTCCATAGACCAGGGGTTTTCGCTTGTTTTGTAATCATAATCGTTCATATATATCAATCCGTAAAAAGGCCCTTTGGCTCTGTCATGGCCGTTGACAATTCTTATTGATTTTATCTGGTCCGGCCAGCCTTCCGGTATGCTTTCGGTAAACACATTCGGCGGAGTATCTCCCTTAGGATAACAATTTTCATTCCCGTAAAAATAAACTCCGGGAGTTTCTTTTACTAATATATAAGACCTTGCTCCGCTTATGTCATGCCTCCAATCATTGCATCTTATCCTGACCACATCATAAAGATTTTTATAATTATAATCCCTGTACATATAAAGCACGTAAGCGGCATTCGGGTTATCTTGGTCGCATGTTTTTATCTGGTTTCCGGATAAATCCCGATTTCTTGATTTCCAAACAATCTTTGAGTATTTAGTCCTTATCTCATCCGTATTCTCCATCGATAAAGGCATTGGTTTTTCTATTGCCCAGTGGCAGTTATTGGACGAACAGTTGCCATCCCGTCCCAGGCATTGGTTAGCTTTGCATCCGCTTATATTACTGACGCAATTATCAGATGAGCATGATGCCCCGTCTTCTCCCAGGCATTGACCATATTCGCATCCCGTGTAATCATAACCGCCGCAATTGCCCCATGAACACACCCCGTCAAGCCCCAGGCATTCGTCTATATCGCATCCTGTTATCTTACTTATGCCTGGCCCGTGTCTGCCCCCGACAAAATTGAAAGCGGCAAATTTGTTTAGCGGCGGAAGAGTCATTCTTTTCAATCTGGGGTTGATCGTCTGGATTATCAAAAAAGAAGAGAGCGTAATAGCCAGCCCAACGACAGCGCTCACGGCCCTTTTTCTCGCCTCGCTTGTTTTTTCCGGATTCCCTGCTGAAAAAATTAACTGAACGGCGCTGGCCGACAAAACAATCGCGGCAACGACTGCGGCAAGGGCCATTGCAATATTGAAAACATAGGTAACGCGCTCTTCCAAGTTGTTCCCCGGCGGCTCAAACCAGGCGGCAGAGGAATAATTGCCTATAAACAATAAACAAAAAAGAAGAAATATGAATTTTTTAGACATAAATTACAACCGACAGCTATATAAACGATTTATATCCTTGTTTTTTTAACAATTTATCATTGTAGTCATCGGTTGATTTTCTTATGGCTGTGTCAACCCCCAGCTTATCGGCAAAATCTATCAACGACTTCATGTCTTTTGGCAGGCATTTCCCGAAATAACCCCTTTTTCCCCTGTGGACAATTTCAAGATGGGCTTTGCCAACCATTTTATCGGCGGCCATTCCCTCGGCAACGCTTTCCCACTCTGATTCTGACAACCCGAATTTTTTGCATAAATCATACAATTCGTTATTGACAGCCACTTTGACGGCAAACCAGGAATTTTTGCCGTATTTTATAAATTCAGCCACATGGCTTGGGACAATCATCTCATGCGGAGCCTGCGGCAGCTGCTTTAATACCTCTTTTGCCGCATCGAGGCTTTTATCCGTATAGCCTATAATCTGGCTTTCAGGAAAACTCATGTCTTTGTCAGCTGTTTCCTCCGTAAGGAATTCCGGATTAAACAAAATCTTATGCTGACTGAATTTTTTCTGCAGTTTCTTAGTAGTTCCCGGTATTACGGTTGATTTAATAATTATAACCTTTTTTCCCGCCAGCTGGCCAATCAATTTTTCCACAGGCCTGACATCGCACCCTTTTTTCGGCCTATAAGGAGTGGGCAGGCAGATATAAATGTAATCTGCCTTGTTTAATTCTTCCATGCTCCCCACTGATTTTTTATCGTATAAAAACAAACGGCAATCTTTTTTTTCAAAATATTTTTTCAAAGCTCCGCCCACAACGCCTACTCCGGCTATTCCAATCTTATATTTATTTTTTGCTTTCTGTTTTATCATGTTTATATTTTTATGGAATCTATAATCCATTTTAGCGTGTCTGCCAAAGAAAATTCCGGAAAATACCCGATTTTCGATACTTTTTCCAAATTAGGCTTTCTCCTCAATGTTTCTTCAAAGCCGTCGTAAAATACTCTTCCGTAAGGGACATGGGTTATTTCAGATTTTGATTTGGCAAGCCTCGTTATCAATTCAGCAAGGCTGTTTATGCTTATCTCTCCTTCCCCGCCGATATTATAGGCTTCGCCGTTTTTTCCTTTGTCCATTACCATTCTGATTCCCCTTACCGTGTCTCTGACGTCTCCAAAAGTTCTCGTTTGCTCTCCTGTCCCGTAAACCATCAAGGGTTTGTTGGCCTTGGCCCAATTGACAAATCTGGGCACCACCATGCCGTATTCCCCCACTTGCCTTAAACCTATGCAATTGAAAAGCCGGACTATTTTTATTTCATGCCCTTTCTTTCCATACCAGCTTAATATGCCATCGTCCAGGCCTTTGGTGTAAGAATACAGCCATTCCAATTTTGAGGGACAGCCGTATTTGGCATCGTCTTCTTCCTTCACCTCCGGGCTTTCTATTTTTCCATAAACGGCAGAAGATGAAACAAAAAGCATTTTCTTCTTATAAAAAGAGCACGCTTTAAAAACGTTGGATGTTCCGAAGATATTCGTTTCGTAGGCATAATCAGGATTTGAATAGCAGTACCGCACCCCCACGGCCGCGGCCAGGTGGTAAACTTCGTCGTTTTTCGCCACCAATCTGTTTACCAGTTTTGAATTTCTTACATCTCCTTTAACAATTAACGCCCCTTTTACTATATTCTTTCCTGTTTTGAAATTATCCAAAACCGTAACCTTGTTTCCGTCTTTCAGCAGTTCTTCCGACAAAAAAGAACCGATAAAACCGGCCCCTCCGGTCACCAAGAGCCTATTTTTTTTATTTAGCCTTTTCGCTTTTTTCATTTTATCTCATTGACTATTCCCAAATAGCTGTTCAGGCCGTGGCAATTTGAGTCCGTCCTGACGTAAAGATTTTTTGAATTCCAATATATCCCGCCGTAAGCCATTTCCGGATTCTTCAAGGAAAGCGGTCGGTTTTCTTTTGAATAGGTATTCTGTATAAGCCACCTTGTCGCCAGAATGGAAGCATTTTTATATTTATCGCATTCACCCGCCGTAGCCTTGGCGAAGGCGGGGTCGCCCCCCTGCTCTGATTTGCAAAATTTATGCAATTCAGTCATCACTTCTGAAATCCAGCCGATTCCGCTGGTGGAATAAGACCCGTTCCACATGCCGTAAGTTGAAAGGTTTTTTGAATTTTTTTTCTGGTTTTTTGCTATTTTGTCAGCCAGTTCAAAAACAATATCCCTATAACGCCTGTCCTGGCTGGCGTTTTTGTAAAACTCCATCAAAGACATCACCACCCATGAGTTTGATATAGGATTTTCCGTACGCACTTCGTCAATAATATAACCCCTTTTTTCTTCATATAATTCAGCCAAGTGCAGGGCTATTTTTTCCGCCGTATTATAGTATTTTTTATCTCCGGTTTTTTTGTAAAGCCTGGACAATGCGGTAAGAACCTGGCCGTCGTATAAAAACGACTCTTTGGGAGCTGAAACCCATTTTTGCTTGTCCTCATCATATCTTACATATTGCTTCATGCCCCCGTCTTCCTCCTGCATCGTTGTCAGCCAGTCGCCGGCTAACTTGCCAGCATCAAGATATTTAGAATCGTTTTTTGATTCGTGCAATTTCAGCAAAGTAAGAATATTCAGGGCGCTTGTGCCAACAACGTATTTTTTTTCTTTTTCCTTTTTTTCCAGGTCGAAAGAATAAGAAAAAGCTCCGTATCTCTTGTCTTTTTTGTCATTATTCTGCATTGAAAGAATGAAATCCATCCATCTGTCGATGCCATCAGCTATTCTTTGGTCTTTATCAAATTCATATATGTTTAAAAGAGTATAAACAATGGAGGCTGAATAAACAGTATGGACCTGTTTCCCGAAATCATCATTCAAGGCATCGTACATTTTATAAAAACCGTTTGTTTCCTTATTTTCCGCCCTTAACAAAAATTCCTTTCCTTCATTTATTTTCTGCAAAACTGTCTCCCTGTTTATTTCAGAAACAACAAATGCCTGGTCAGCGTTTAAATCATTATTTCCGTCTTTAACAGTTTCGGCTGACCTTATGGCGTATTTAATGTAATAAAAAACAAATCCTCCTGCTGTTAAGGCAACCAAAAAAACAGACAAAAGAACTGTCAACAATAAATTTCTAATTTTCATAAATATTCCTTATAGGCATTCTAATATTATACAACCTGAACATAGCATAAAAATTCTGACCAAACAATACCGCTCTAAAAAGGCGATATTTCCCGCCATTCCTGGAATCCTATTTTTTTCACCGAAATATCCTCCGTAACAATACAGCAGGCAAATTCGTCGCATATCTCTAAAGTGGCATAATATTTATTAGGCTGTCCGTAGCTGTGGTATACGCTTCCTATGGTATTTGAAATTATTCCGTCTCCGAAATTCCATGTATAACACTTGTTGTCAACACAATCTGAAGGCGTCAAAGTCTGGCAATAATAACTTCCTGTTTCGTTAAAGCATACCGATGAATCATAGAAATAAACTTGCTGGTTTGGCTTTGGATCATCGGGAATCGGAGTGAAATCCGGGACCGGCGCAGGGTGGTCATACGGATAAGTATATGTTGAAGAATTGCCATCCTCGTCATCGTCTCCTTCCGGATCATTATAATAAATCCAACCGGAAGAAAGCCCGTTGACAATCTGCTGGACCTGTACCCTCCAATAATAGGCAACACCGTAATAAATATAATCGCAGCCAGCGCAATTAGGAGATTGGGCTCCTGGTTTTTGTTTTACTAAAATAGGCTGCTGGTTTACTGCTCCAGGGCTGTAGTTAAGATTGTCATATATCCTTTGAACTTCAGGAGAAGAAAAGTCAGAATCATTGTCTATTTGCAATATGAATTTCTTTTCATTATCTCCGTCAATATCCTGATAAATCCAGTTAAAGTAAGCTATGCCTGAAGCCGGTATATGCGTGCAATATAACCCCGAGGTAGCTTCTAAATTTTCCGCGTAAGGCGGATTATCTTCCTCTTCCTCCTCTTCCTCCTCTTCCTCTTCTTCCTCTTCTTCCTCTTCTTCCTCCTCTTCCTCCTCTTCTTCTTCTTCTTCCTCCTCTTCCTCTTCTTCCTCTTCTTCCTCTTCTTCCTCCTCCTCTTCTTCCTCCTCTTCCTC
The DNA here is from genome assembly GCA_964427585.1 of uncultured Candidatus Saccharibacteria bacterium. GTDB lineage: Bacteria > Patescibacteriota > Minisyncoccia > Minisyncoccales > Staskawiczbacteraceae > JBBTQJ01. The sequence goes on along the minus strand of CAYRVC010000007.1, from coordinate 110 downwards.
CTCTTCCTCCTCTTCTTCTTCTTCTTCCTCTTCTTCCTCTTCTTCCTCTTCTTCTTCCTCTTCTTCTTCCTCCTCCTCTTCTTCTTCCTCCTCCTCTTCCTCTTCTTCCT
>CAYRVC010000006.1:10472-32678 GCA_964427585.1 uncultured Candidatus Saccharibacteria bacterium | reverse complement strand
TTGGAAGGCCGAAGAAGGGATAAAAACAATAAATGGTGGCTGTCCCCATTAATTCGAGCAGACGTTGCGAAGAGTTGGAAGGCCGAAGAAGGGATAAAAACAATAAATGGTGGCTGTCCCCATTAATCCGTCCCCATTAATCCGTGGTGGCTGTCCCCATTAATCCAATAAATGGTGGCTGTCCCCATTAATCCAACAACAAGAACAAGACGATACGATTGAAGTTCAATTGGAAAAATTGAAAGAAATTTACAATAAAGAAGATATATTTAAGATTTATAAAGACGAGGGATATTCTGGTTCTTTTTTGGAAAGGCCGGCTCTCACTCAATTAAGAGACGACGCAAAAAAAAGTTTGTTTGATGTTATTGCAGTTTACAATTTAGATAGAATTTCGAGAAAGGTTGGACATCAGTTGTTTTTAATGGACGAGTTTAAAAGACAAGGAATAATAATAGAAGTTTTAGGCAAGAATTTTGAAAATACTCCTCAGGGAGAATTTAGCTTAACTGTTCTTTCGGCGGCGGCTCAGCTGGAAAAAGAGCTGATTACTCAAAGAATGAGAGACGGCAAATACAGAAAAGCTAATGCAGGAAAAATGGTAGGGTGCTATCCCCCATACGGATATAAACTTATTAAAAGAAATCCCGAAAAAGGAGAGGAGGCAAAATTTATAATAAACGAAGTGGAAGCTTACGGAATAAAACAGGTTTTCAAGATTTATCTTCAAAAACAAAGCTTAAGACAAACCATAAAAGAATTAGCTAAAAAGGGCATTTTAGGAAGAGGCGAAAGAGGAAAAGAAGGCATAAATCCAAAACCTTTTACTCCCAAAACATTAAAGAGGATGTTAAGCAACGAATCTTATGTAGGTAATTTTTATTATGGGAAAACCTATCCTTGTGAAACTAAAAATCCTAAAACCATAAGCAGAGGCAGATTGACCTCTAGAAAACCTAGAGAAAAATCACAATGGAAGCTTATAAAAATTCCAGCAATAATTGATAAAATAAACTTTAATAAAACACAAGAAGTGTTAAATTATAGGGCTAAACACTTTTTGAGAGATACAAAATATCAATATCTTTGTCAGGGGTTAATAAGGTGTTTACACTGCGGAAAACTTTATACGGGCAAACCAACGGGAAGGGTTTATAACGGCCAGAGGTATTTTGCTTATTTTTGTTATACAAACCACGGCAAAGCACAATGGGTAAAAAGATGCCCGTCAAGGCAAATTAGTCGAATAAAAATAGAAAGCATTGTTTGGGATTATATCAAAGGACTAATATCAAACCCAGATAAAGTTAAAAAAGCAGTTAGAGTTTTAAGAGCAAAAAGAGAAAATGATAAAAGTTCTAATAAAAGAGTTTATGACTTTTTAATGACCGAAAAAATAAATATCAGGGCTAAGAAATCAAAAATATTGGATTTGTTTGTTGACGATAAATTTTCCAGAGAGGATTTAGATAATAAAATAACAGACCTTAATAATCAGGAGAAACTTATTGATAAACAGATATTAGAAGTTGAAAATAGCTTGAAAGCAATAGATAACATAGACTCTGTGGAAAAAGAGATAGAGGAAATTTGTTTGCAATACAAACAGAAAATAACTAATCCAAGCTTTGAATTGAAAAAACTTATTGTTAAAAAATGGATTAAAGAGATAAATATAACAGATGAGGGAAATGTTGTTATCAAGGTAAAAATACCAGAAATAGAAGGGAAAATTTATCCTTCTCTAGCTACAACTATACCCCATACTTGTTTAGCTCCAGATTTAAGTAATTGTGTGGCGCATTCTTCCATGGTGGAGCCTGTGGTGTAAACGTCATCCACTAAAAAAACTTTTTTTCCGGAAATTTGTTCTTGGTTTTTTATTAAAAACGCGCCTACGAGATTTTTTTCCCTTTGTTTTCCCGAAAGGCCTGCTTGGGGAAGGGTTTTTTTTATTTTTACCAGGCTGTTTTTGGCCATAGGCACTTGAATGATGCAAGAAAGCTCTTTTGCCAATTCCTCTGACTGATTATAACTCCGCTCTCTTAATTTTTTTTTATGCGCGGGGACAGGAGCCAAAACGGAATTTTTCCAGATATGTTCCGTGTTTTTGCCTGATTTAACCAAATGCTCTGTCAATAGGCCGGCTAAAGTTTTTGCCAGCCCTTTTATATAAGGGTCGTATTTGAATTTTAAAATCAAATCCCTTGTCAGGGATTTTTCTTTATAGGGCAGGGCGGAATAGATGCCGGACAATTTTTTATGCCGGCATCTTTCGCATTTGCCTGATTTCCGACCGGTTAGAATCCGCAAGGGATTTTTATTGCAAAGGCAATATTGGAATTCAGATATTTCCAAAATTTCTTTGCAGTCTTCGCATAAATAAGTCCCTTCTTTTTTGCAGCCGAGGCAGAAACAAGGGAAAAACAGTTCGAGAAAAAATTCCTTTATTTTATTCACAGACTTTGATGGTATCATAATGCCGGATTTAGTGTATAATAAATTAATATGGCTAATTTTTTTGCCAATTTTAAAATTCCCGATTTTAGCAATGCTTTTAAGCTGTTTTTTCCCAAAAAAATGCTGGGCATAGATATCGGCACTTCGTCTATAAAAATTGTTGAATTGTCCAGGTGGGGGAGCGGAATAACACTTGATAACTACGGGGAAATCAAATCCAAATCCCTTTATAAAGATCCTTTCAGAAGCCAGGAAAAGGGCACTTATTCCCTTTCCAATTATTTTGTTTCAAAAGCCATAAAGGCGGTTTTAGACGAAGCAAAAATAAAGACTAATGCGGCTGTTTTTTCCATTCCCGATTTTTCAACTTTCTGCGTGTCGTTCGAACTGCCTCCGATGTCGGAAAAAGAAATCAACCAGGCGGTTTATTATAATGCCCCCCAATATATACCCCTTCCCATATCGGAAACCGCTTTGGAGTGGAAATTGATAGGGGGGGTTCCCGGCGACAAGCAGTCGTCGCTTAAGATATTTCTTATCGCCATACCCAACCAGGTTGTCACCCAGTACCAGACAGTGGCCAAAATGGCCGGCCTTGAGCTTTATGCGGTGGAAGCCGAAGCATTGGCTTTGGCAAGGTCTTTGATAAGCAACAATAAAGACCCCATCTGCCTGATAGACATCGGCATGCAAAGCACGATAATAAACATCATTGACAAGGGGCGTTTGAAAAAAAGCTACAGCTTTAATTTTTCCGGAAGCCAGCTGACGCACGCCATATCTTCCGCCATGGGGCTGGGGGGAGCTGAAGCTGAAGACATAAAAAGCAAGCATGGCCTGATTTCCGAAGAAAAAAATGTCATAGAAACCCTTTATCTTTTAATAGACCCCCTTTTGCTGGAGATTAAAAAAATACTGAATGATTTTTATTTGGCGGAGGAAAGGGATATAATGGAAATTTTTCTCACCGGAGGAACGTCTAATTTGTCCGGATTAAAGGAATATTTCGAGGGTATATTGAAAAGGAAAGTCAGGGTTCCCAATTGTTTTTCCAATTTGCTGTATCCGCCCATCCTTGAGGAAACATTGGAAGATTTGGCTCCCAGCTATTCGGTGTCGGTGGGGGTGGCCCTGGGAGGATTTGAAACATGACATTTAAATATTATATAATAAATTTGTGACTTTAAAAATAAACTATCATCTGAAAAACAGAGGCGCGTGGTGGATTGACCTTTTGTTTTACTTCGCGCTTTCTTTGCTGGCGGCGGCTGTTTTGTGTTATTTTATTTTCAGCGCCAAAGTTGCCATCCAGAAAAAAGACATAAAAGAGCTGGATGCCGCGCTGGAATCCGTCGGAACCAACCAGCAGAAGGAATTTGAAAAAACAGTTTTTGATTACCAGAGGAAAATAAATGACTTTACAGCCCTTCTGAAAAACCATCAATTTGTTTCCACTATTTTCAGCTTTATGGAGAGGCAGACATTTTTTAACATCTGGTTTGACAAGTTCACCCTAAACAAAAGGGACGGGGATGTGGATATGTCCGGGGAGGCTGATAATATGGCGGCCTTGGCGAGGCAGGTGTCGGCTTTTGAGAAAAACGAATACATTAAAAAAATAACCGTTTTAAGCTCTAAAATAGGGGGCTCTGGCATGGTTGATTTCAACTTGAACGTTTTAATGGACCCGAAAATATTCAATCCGGCCTTTGCTGTTTTAGAAGATTCACTTGTCCAAGCAAGCCCTTCTTCAAATAAGATATTAAACTATAACGCGCCATAAGGCTAATCAATTTATGGAGTTTGACCGGCCAATCGCCATAGCAGTAATTTTTTTCGTCATATTGATTTTGATGTTTTTTTTGGTCGTTCCAAAGTACAACGAATTTAAAGACTTGCAGATTGAATTGGGGGAAAAAAAGGCGGATTTCGTGGCAAAATACGATTATTTTTCAGAAATAACCAAAGTTTTTTATGAATTGGAAAACCACAAAGAAGGAATCAAAGTAATAGATGACGGCCTTCCCGACAATCCTTCCTTCGGCAGACTGTTTTATTTTTTTCAGAAGAAAGCCAGGGAAAACGGCTTGGTTGTAAAGGACCTGCTTCTTGCCAAATATTCCCCTGTCAGCCCCGGGAGCAACGTGAAAGAGATTGCGTTTTCCATCAATATTTCCGGCAGTTATCCGGCGTTGAAGAATTTTATAGTTTCCCTGGAAAAATCAGCCAGGCTTTTTGAAATTACCAGCATTTCTTTTTCATCTCCCACCAATTCTTTTTTAAGGCCTTTGCAACCGTCGCCAAAATTCCAGATTCAGCAGACATATTCGTTTAAAATGGAGGTAAAGGCGCATTCGTATTAATTTTTTTTATGGCTATAGTTTTTATATCTCCAAGGCACAGACAAAGAATATTTATCTTGGGCGTAACCTCCGCTTTGGCGCTGGCCGTGGCTATTATTTTTTTTGTTGTTTTCTTCGCTGGGCCCGAAGAGCCCTCAAGCCTGATTTTCAACAAGCCGAAAGCAAGCGTGAATGTCAATTTTTTAAATTCGAATGAATTGAAAAATTTAGAGCCGTTTGCGGAAATGGAAACAGAATTCGTTTATGAAGCTTTGACATCTCAGAAGAAAAGGGTATCGGGAAACATTTGGGCCGTTTCAAAGCAGGAAGCGATAAGGAATCTGGAAGAACTGGGGTTGTCAGTGGGAAAAATAGATGAAGTATTGATAGGAAAAGATAACCCGTTTGAACCTTACTACTAACCTTGAATTACGAAATGGCCTTCAACTCTTTATGTTTTGGCTTTGGCTACGCCTTTGCAAAAATTTTGAGACAGACTTGTTTCACAGTATGCCCCAAAATTTTTACAAAGTCTCGCCCGAAAGCCAAAACAAAATAGTTCGGAAGGCATTTCGTAACTCAAGGTACTAATTTTATGAGGTTAATACAAGAATTATTCGCCAGGGGAATATTGTCAGAGGCAAATAAGAAAGATTTGCAGGAGGAAATCAAAAAAACCGGCAAAACCGAGGAAGAGCTTATATTGGAAAAGAAAATCGTTTCCGAAGATTCTTTGTTTGAATTGAAGAGCAATCTCTTAAAAATTCCCTTAAAAAAAATGAAGCCGGAAGAAATCCATTTGGATATTTTAAAGCTGATTCCCGAAGACGCCTCGGTAAATTATAAAATGGCCTCTTTGCAAAAGAGGGGAAACATCATAGAGATAGGAATGGTTTATCCAGAAGACATATCGGCAAAAAACGCCTTGAGGTTTTTGGCAAACCAGGAAAATTTCAATTATGAAATTTTCCTCATAAAATTCAGCGACCTGGAAGCGTTTTTAAAGCAGCACAAGACCCTGAATTTGGAAACAGACAAAGCGCTGGATGAATTAAATAAGGAGAAAAAAGAGGCCTCGGAAGCCTTGGAGGAAAGATTGTCCATTAAAATAATGGCGGAAGACGCGCCCATTATTAAAATGGTAATGGTAATTTTAAGGCACGCCATTGAAAATAACGCTTCCGACATCCATATTGAACCCAGCAAAGACAAGCTGAACATCCGTTTCAGGCTGGACGGACTCCTTCACCGCAGTCTTTTTTTGCCCAAATCCGTGCACCTTGCCATAGTCGCCAGAATCAAAATCCTTTCCAGTCTGAAAATTGACGAAAACAGGATACCCCAGGACGGCAGGTTTTCCATTGAAATAAAAGGAAAAGAAATTGATTTTAGGGTGGCTACATTGCCCACTTTATATGGAGAAAAAGTGGAAGTCAGGGTTTTAGGGTCCGGGGAAGACACAAAATCTTTCAGCCGGCTGGGATTATCCGGAAAAAATCTTGAGCTGATAAACGAAGCGATAAAAAATCCGTTCGGGCTTATTTTGTTCGCAGGGCCCACCGGATCTGGAAAAACAACAACCCAGTATGCCATTCTGGGCACCTTAAACAAAGAAACCGTCAATATTGTAACGGTTGAGGACCCGATAGAATACTCCATTGCCGGGGTAAACCAGTCCCAAATAAAGCCTGAAATCGGCTATACTTTCGCTTCCGGCCTCCGCCAGATTTTAAGGCAGGACCCGAATATCATCATGGTCGGCGAAATCAGGGATGAGGAAACAGCCAATCTTGTTATAAACGCGGCGCTTACCGGGCATATTGTTCTATCCACCCTGCATGCCAATTCTTCGGTTGGCGTGGTTCCAAGGCTTATTGACATAGGCGTAAGGCCCTTTTTAATCCCTTCCACCTTGAAGCTTATTATTTCCCAGAGGCTGATAAGGACATTGTGCCCGCATTGCAAAGTAAAAGCGAGGCCGGCTCCAAAGATAAAAGATTATATTTCAGAAAAAATAAAAAATATGCCTGATTCCTCAGCTGAAATCGTTGATATGAAAGACATCTATATTTACCAGCCTAAAGGATGTGAAAAATGCCGGTCTTCAGGTTATATGGGCAGAATAGGCCTTTTTGAGGTCCTGGCGATGACCGATGAGCTGGCCGATTTGATTTCAAAAGACCCGATAGAAAGCCTTATTTTTAAAACTGCCAGAAAACAGGGAATGCTCACCATGGAAGAAGAAGGCATATTGAAAGTTCTTAAAGGAGAGACGAGCGTTGAGGAGATAGCCAGGGTAACCGAAGAAAGATAAAATTAAAAATTATCGTTATGGATTATCTTCAACATTTAAACAGGCTTTTAGAAACAGTGGTAAAAGAGAATGCCTCTGATTTGGACATATCGGTAAATTACGTGCCGCATATAAGGGTTACCGGCCAGCTTATTCCTTTGCGCCAGGAAAAAAAGGTTTCAGCCAAAGATTCGGAGGGGCTTGCTTTCTCCATTATGTCGGAAGCCCAGAAAAAGAAGTTTTCAGAAGAAAAAGAAATTGACTTTTCTTACGACTTGAAGGAAATGGGAAGGTTCAGGGTCAATGTTTTTTTTCAAAGAGGGTATGTCAGCATAGCATTGCGCTTCATTCCCTTGAAAATAAGGACCATTGAAGACCTTAACCTTCCGCCTATTCTTCATGATTTTACCTCCAGGCCGCAAGGGCTTGTGCTGGTTACCGGAGCCTCCAGCCAGGGAAAGTCAACCACTTTGGCTGCTTTGATTGACGAAATAAACCATACCAGGGCTGTGCATGTGATTACAATAGAAGACCCTATTGAATATATTTACTCTCCAGACAGGGCAGTGGTGGAGCAGAGGGAGGTATACCAGGACACCCTTAGCTTTGACAATGCCTTGAGGGCCACTTTCCGCCAGAATCCGGATGTGATTATGGTTGGCGAAATGAGGGATTTGGAAACGATTTCCACCGCGATTACCGCCGCTGAAACAGGGCATTTGGTTTTTGCTACCCTGCATACGAATTCTTCTTCGCAGACAATCCATAGGATCGTGGATGTTTTTCCGGCTGAACAGCAGAATCAAATAAGGTTTCAGCTGGCAAGCTCTCTTTTGGGCATAATTTCCCAAAGGTTAATACCCGGGATAAAAAGAGGTTTTGTGCCGGCCTGCGAGGTAATGGTTTGCAATAACGCCGTGGCCACCTTAATAAGGGAAAACAAAATACATGAAATACCGGCGGTTATAGAAACTTCGGCCAGGGAAGGAATGATTTCTTACAGCAGGGCATTGGTTGATTTGGTAAGGAAAAAAGAAATATCACTGAAAAACGCCATGGATTATTCGCTGGACCCGTCGGAAATAAGGAATTTGCTGGGATAGTTTTTATTTTTTATGAAATATCTTTACCAAGCCCGAAGCAAGGAAGGGAAAATTGAAACAGGTATCGTGGAGGCGTCTTCCAAAGAAGCGGCAGCCGCTCTTTTGCAGAAATATAATATTTATGTCACTTCCCTTAAGGAGCAGGCTCCCCGTTATTCGGCTTTGAGAAAACTGTCATTTTTGGAAAAGGTTTCAAAAAAGGATTTAGCCATATTTTCAAGGCAGCTGGCGGTGATGCTTCAGTCAAGGGTTTCTGTTACCCAAAGCCTGGCCGGCCTTGCCGCCCAGACAAAAAAACAGGGGTTCAGGGCGAAGATCATGAAAATTTCCCAGCTGATTGAAGAAGGCAATCCTCTTTCTGACGCTTTCGCCGAATTTCCGGAAATTTTTAGCGTTTTTTACGTCAATTTGGTAAAAACCGGGGAAGCCTCCGGAGAAATTTCCAGGTCTCTTTATTATCTTTCTGACCACTTGGAAAGGGAATATGATATAGGCTCTCAGATAAAGGGGGCGATGATTTATCCGATTTTCGTCATCACTGTTCTTTCCGTAGTGATTTTAATAGTAATGTTCGTAGTGATGCCAAAACTCGTTGATTTATTGAAAGAAACAACTTCCGAGCCGCCTCTTTTTACGGCAATGATGATAAATTTTTACAGTTTCCTGATAGACTGGGGATGGGTGCTGATATTGGGATTTTTCATCCTGGTTGTTTTCATAATTTATTATTTCAGGACAAAGGAAGGGAAAAAAAAGTACGACCAGATTTCTTTAAGAACGCCTTTCCTGGGAGATTTTTTAAAAAAAATCTTCCTCATCCGTTTTGCGGAAAATATTTCCACCCTGATGGAGGCCGGAGTTTCAATAAACAGCGCCCTTAAAATAACCAAGGAAACAGTTAACAATTTTGTTTACAAGGAAATAATTTCAGAGACGGAAGCAAGGGTTTCCGAAGGAGAAAAAATGAGCACGGTTTTGATTAAATATCCGAACTATATTCCTCCTTTCGTGGTGCAGATGGTCCAGGTGGGTGAAAGCATCGGAAGGCTGGATAAAAACCTGATGGAAATAGTGAACTTTTACCAGAAAGAAGTTAAAAGGGCGGTGGATATTTTTACGGCAATGCTGGAGCCCATCCTTATAATTTTTTTAGGGATAGTCGTGGCTTTGCTGGCTATATCTGTCCTATCTCCCCTATACGGAGCATTAGGGACGATATAAAGATATTAACAGGTTAATTGTTGCAGAGGTTTTTTTAAAAAGTTAAAATAAAATTAAAACAAATATGAAAGGGTTTACCCTTATTGAATTACTGGTTGTTATTGCCATAGTCAGCATTTTGTCATCCATTATTTTATTCAGCGTTAACCAATACATAAACAGGGGAAAAGATGCTTCGGTGGTGGGCAATCTTGCGGTTTTAGTGCCGGCCGGCGAAGTGTATTACGATAACAATAACAGCAGTTACGAAGGTTATTGCGATTCCAGCGTTGTGAAAGACGCTTTGTCTGAAATAACATCTGCCAATAAGCACTGCTCAGACGGTTCCAATGCCTGGGCGGCCTGCGGCCAATTGTTTACGGATACGTTGAAAGCTTACTGTGTTGACAGCAGGGGAGTAAAAAAAGAAATAAACGATTCAAATTGCCAGGCTATTACCGTTTGCCCTTAGAATATCCTTGGCATAAAATAAATTTTAAAAAAAAGAAAACATGCAAAAACAAAAAGGTTTTACAATCATAGAATTGATAGTGGTTATCGCCATTATCGCGGTATTGGCCGCTATCGTAATGGTTAACGTCACCAACTATATAGCAAAAAGCAAGGATTCGGCCACAAAAGGCAATATGCACAGCATGGTGGTGGATTCCATAAAATATTATGATGTTCCAGCTCCCACTTACGCGGGCCTGTGTGGCGACAATGCTACCGGGTTTGCCGACGCTTATTCAGCTATTACAGCGGTAAAATCATGCAATGCTGTTTTTGACAAATGGTGCGCCTGCTCAGCTTCCTCGACAGATTCTTCCAAATGGTTTTGCGTTGACCAGAAAGCCCAGGTGCGGGAAACCCTTACCAACTGCAATACCGCCAGCTATTGCGGGAGCAATTCTAATCCGGTATGTCCGTAATAATTTTTAAAATTTAACAAAGGTCGATTCACGAAAAAAATAAAAAAAAGATATAAAATGAAAAATCCAACGAATAAGTCGTTGGGCACTATAAACATGCAAAAACAAAAAGGTTTTACAATCATAGAATTGATAGTGGTTATCGCCATTATCGCGGTATTGGCCGCTATCGTAATGGTCAACGTCACCAGCTATATTGCCAAAGGAAAAGACGTGTCAATAAGGGGAAATATGGCAACAGCTCTTACCAATGCAGCGGTATATTACGATGCGGTTTCCAATTACACAACCGTTTGCGCCGATACCACTTATGGATTTAAAACGGCTTATGACGCGGCGGCCGGCATATCGGGAGCTGAATCATGCGCTGATTCTGCCGACAAATGGTGCGCCTGCGCCCAGCTTGTAAGCGATACCACCAAATATTTCTGCGTTGATTACACTGGCACTAAAAAAGAAACATTGATTACCTGCGCCACTGACTGCATAGACGGCACAGATTATGTGTGCGACGGAGTGTAAGGAAATATAAAATAAATATGAACAGGCAGTTTTAAAAACTGCCTGTTTTGGTATAATGAACTTGTTGTTCAATAAAATAATGTATCCGATAATCTTAAATATTTTTGTTTTTTTATTCGGCGTCAGTAGCGGCAGTTTTTTGAACTGCGTTATTTACAGGCTGGAGAAAAAACAAAAACTGGCCGGCCGATCTTATTGCCCTGACTGCAAAAAACAGCTTAAATGGCAGGACATCATTCCTGTTTTCAGCTTTTTGTTTTTGAAGGGAAAATGCAGATATTGCAAAAATAAAATATCAATTCAATATCCCTTGGTGGAAATATCAACCGCGCTGATATTTTCGATAATTTTCAATTTTTCCCGCCAAAGCGGGATCCCGCCAAGCGGGACAATTTTCAGTTTTCAATTTTTATTAAATATTTTGTTTTTATTTTATATAGCGGGCGCTTTGATTATTATTTTCGCATACGACTTAAAACATTATATCATTCCAGATAAAGTCCTTTTTCCAACAATAATAATAGCTGTTCTTTATAGAATTTTTAATTTTTCAAATTTCAAATTTCAAATTTCAAATTTAAGCGAATTATTTAGTTATGTTATAGCCGCATTACTGGCTTCGGGTTTTTTTCTAGCTATATTTCTTTTCTCACGGGGGCGCTGGATGGGGTTTGGAGACGTAAAATTGGCGGTTTTAATGGGTTTTATTCTGGGATTTCCCGATATTCTGGTTGCCTTGTTCTTGGCGTTTTTTCTGGGGGCCATAGCAGGCGTGATGCTGATTATTTTAAAGAAAAAGGGATTGAAAAGCGAAATTCCCTTCGGACCGTTTTTAATCGCAGGTACATTTCTGGCAATGTTCTGGGGCAAAGAAATAATTGAATGGTATTTATGAAGAAAAGTTTCAATTTTAAAGTTCCAAGTTTTAAGAATAATAATGGCATCACTTTGGTTGAAATTATTGTCACTATTTTTATTATCTTGATGTTTTCCGCTATAATAATGAGTGATTTTCCGAAAATAAGGAGGCAGTTTTCCCTTTCTGCGGCCACCCACAGGCTTGCCCAGGATTTAAGGAGGGCCCAGGACATGGCTTTATCGGGCACCCAGCTGGTTGACGAGGCAGGACAGCCCATTTTGGCAAAAGGCTTTGGAATATATATCAATCTTAGTTCCCTTAACGGCAACAACAAGCAGTATATATTGTACGGCGACAAAGACGGAGACGAACAATACGATTCTTCAGCGGATTATACCGTAGACGTAATCGACATGGATAAGGAAACAAAAAACATAATCATCCAAGGAATTTATAACACCCTGCTGGACAGCTGCAGCATCAACTTTTCTCCGCCCAACCCAAAAACATCAATATCTAATTTGCAGTCGGGGGTTAACCGGGTAAAAATAGTGCTTGCAGAGGAAGTAAACAGCGCAATTACAAGGGAAGTTTATGTGTATACATCCGGGCTTATAGAGACCAAATAATATGAAACAAAAAGGATTTACCATCGTAGAACTTATTATTACCATTTTTATTCTTTCTTTTTCCATTTTTGGCGTTTACAATGCGTTTTTGACCGTAATAATACTCACGCATGAAGCCGCTGACCGCTTTACAGCGGCTTATCTGGCCGAGGAAGGCATGGAAATAATAAGAAACATGAGGGACAACAATTGGATATCTTTGGTAAACTGGAGGCAGGGCCTGGGGAACTGCCAGGATGGCTGCGAAGCCGATTACACAACCGGAACCGGCATTCCCGGAGAAAAGGTTTTGACGCCATGGACGGGGGGGAGCTCTGGGGGAAATTATTTGAAGATAAACAGCAGCGGTTTTTATAATTACGCAAGCGGAGACGATTCAAAATTTAAAAGAAAAATAACAATAACCATTCTGGATGTGAATATTATAAAGGTTTCCGCATTGGTATCGTGGAAGGAGAAAGCCAATATTTTAAACCCGGCCGGAACCCCCGGGACCATTGAGGTGGAAGAGACTCTTTATAACTGGTATTAACATGAAATTATCAAAAGGTTTTACATTAATAGAGCTGATCGTGGTTATGGCCATTTTTTTGATTATTATCGGCACGGGCATCAGTATTTTTATTTCCATCGTGCAATATCAGAAAAGAATTTTAGCCGAGCAGGAACTTTTAAACCAGGCCAGCTTCCTTGTCGAATATATGTCAAAGGCCGTAAGGATGGCAAAGAAGGATACAACCGGCGATTGCCTTGGGCCAGGATACGCGGGATATATTTACCTGCTTACCAGGCCGGACACCGCAAACGATTTTTACAGGGGCATAAAATTCATCAACCAGTCTGACAACGATGCCTGCCAGGAAATTTATCTTGATAATTCCGATCCTAATAATCCGGTTCTAAAGGAAATAAAGAATTATATCCCCGGGGAAAATAATCCTGAAGTTTCCCTTACCTCAACCAAGCTTAAGATTAATTCTGTTAAGTTCGGCATAAACGGCAGAGACGGTTTGATAAGCTCGGGAATTGATGGGGCGAAAGAAGACGACGGGTTCCAGCCAAGGATGACTATTTATTTGGATATCATTGCGCAGGGAGACGAAAAACAGCCGATAAAGAAAATACAGACAACCATTTCAGAAAGAAACCTAAACGAACAATAAAATGTTCAATAATTCGGAAAAAGGAATTTCCCTTATCATCACTTTTTTTATTTTAACCATTGTATTGGCGGTGGTTTTATCAATAAGCATAGTTTTGTACAGGGAAATAAAAATCATAAGGAGCGTGGGAAACTCGGTCATTGCTTTTTATTTGGCTGACAGCGGGATTGAAAAAGTCCTTTATTATGACAGGAGAGACAAACCGGTTGGCACAACAAGCGGCATCTGCGCCATGTGCGACGCTTTCAATCCCACTTGCCCAGCCGGCCTTTCAGAAAAGATTTTAAACTGCAGCTGCGAGGTGCCTTCGGGCATGGATTGCGATCCTTTAAGCTGCACGAGCTGTCAGGTTTCTTTTTCCACTGATATTAACGGAAACAAAGATTATAACGTAACGGTTGATGTTTTAGTGCAGGACGGAATTTCCGATTTGGGGATAAATTCAACGGGCGAGTTTTGGCGCACCAAAAGAGCCATCAAGGTTTCCTCCAAAAAGGAAGAGGAAACAGGCGTGTTGGGATGGCTTGGGGGCTGGAGCCACCGCAAAAGAATCGTTATCCAAAACGATAATATAAACGGCGATTTAGTTGACTTCCCCTTGTATGTCAAAATAGTCAATGATACTGATATGTCTGCCGCTATGAGTAATGGAAACGATATCCGTTTTACCCTTTACGACGGAACCACTCTTTTAAATTATGAAAAAGAAAGATGGCTTGGCGGAGGCGGCGTAGCCGCCGCAGCTGATTTTTGGGTGAAGGTTCCCATCTTAACCAGCGCCAATCCCGCGACAATTTACATATATTATGGCGCGCCAGGCGTTCCGGACGGCCAGGATTCGGCCGGAACCTGGAATACGGGGTATAAGGGCGTGTGGCATTTTCCTGACGGATTGCTCAATCTAAGCGCCGATGATTCGACGGCCAATGGAAATGACGGAATCATAAAAGGCGCGGTTGTGCCCGATGAGGGAATAATGGACGGGACGGCGTTTTTTAATGGAGGATACATCAATACCGTGGGTAATCCGAATTCCTTAAAGATTGATGCTGGGACCATAAGCGCCTGGATTAAAACTTCCGGCGCCGGCTCCTCTTACAGGGGCATTCTCGTAAAGAAAAACGCTTATGGCATGTTTTTGAAAGACAATATTTTAATGGCTTACGACTGGGGGTCCTCCACGGATGAGACAACGATGTATAATATGAGCGATAATAATTGGCATCATGTGACCGAAGTTTTCCAATCGGGAGTTAACGGCGGCTCCAGGTTTTATATTGACGGAAGCCTTGCGTCGACTTTTTTCATGTCTGTTGACAGCCAAAGCTTCGGGCTGGAAATAGCCAGGGGCGGGCCCGCCGGAGGCCAGACGCAGTTATTTTTAGGCTTGATTGACGAGCCCCGGGTTTCTGGCGTCGTACGTCAGCCAGAATGGGTTAAATTCGAATTCCATAACATAGCCGAGCCGGACAACGAGCTCCTCTGGGGGCAAGAAGAATGACCTATTTAAATTAAATATATGACAAAACAGAAGGCTAAACAAAGAATTGATAAATTAAAAAAGATTATCAATTACCACAGGCATCTTTATCATGTGCAAGACAAGCAGGAAATTTCCGAGGCGGCTTTGGATTCCTTAAAAAAAGAGCTTTTTGATTTGGAGCAAGCTCACCCCGAATTTATAACTCCTGATTCTCCCACGCAAAGGGTGGGGGGCCAGCCTTCAGAAGTATTCAAAAAAGTGAAACATAAAGAAAGAATGCTTTCTTTCAACGACGCTTTTTCAAAAGAAGACATAGAGGACTGGCAGAAAAGGATTGAAAAGCTGCTGCCGGAAAGCGAAAGAAAAAAAATAGATTATTATTGCGAACTGAAAATAGACGGCCTGGCGGTCGAACTTGTTTATAGAGCCGGATTTTTAGCTACGGGGTCAACAAGGGGGGATGGAATAATAGGCGAAGACATTACCCGAAATCTTAAAACCATAGAGGCGATTCCGTTGAAAATAGACGAAAAAAAAGAAGTTATTGCCAGGGGAGAGGTTTTTATGACGAAAAAAGAGTTTCTGAGGATAAATAAAGAACAAAAAGAAAAAGGCCTGCCCGTTTACGCCAATCCAAGGAATATTGCGGCGGGATCTATAAGGCAGCTTGACCCTAAAATCACAGCCGGCAGAAAGCTGGATTTTTTTGCCTATGATTTGCTTTCTGATTTTAATCAAAAAACCCACGAAGACAAGCATGATATATTAAGAGATTTTGGATTTAAAACAAACAAAAACAACAAATATTTAAAATTGACGGATGATATCTTAAAATTTCGGGAACATTGGATTAAAGACCGGGAAAAACTCGATTATGAAATAGACGGCATTGTTGTAATCGTAAACAGCAACGTTATTTTTGAACGGTTGGGGACAGTTGGAAAATCTCCAAGAGGGGCTATCGCTTTTAAATTTCCCCATTCAGAATCAACCACAAAAGTTTTGGATATTAAAGTTCAGGTAGGCAGGACGGGAGCCGTAACCCCGGTGGCCATATTGGAACCCGCAGAAGTCACGGGAATTACGATAACCAGGGCCACTTTGCATAATGAAGATGAAATAAAGAGACTGGGCCTTAAAATAGGGGATACGGTTATTGTTGGCAGGGCAGGCGACGTAATACCTGACATTATCAAGGTGTTGCCGGAATTAAGGACAGGCAAGGAAAAAGAGTTTAAAATGCCTGAAAATTGCCCGGCCTGCAAAACAAGACTTAGGAGACAAAAAGGTGAAGCGCTTTGGCGGTGCCCAAATCCAAAATGCTTTGCCCGCCAAAGAAGGAATTTTTACCATTTTGTTTCCAGGCAGGCATTTAACATCGACGGTTTGGGTCCTAAAATTATAGACCGCTTGCTGGACAAGGGGTTGGTGCAGGATCCGGCTGACTTGTTTGAATTAAAAGAGGGAGATATGGCGGGCATTGAAAGGTTCGGGGAAAAATCGGCAAAAAATCTGATAAATTCGGTTCAGGAAAAAAAAGAAATAGCTTTGGCAAGGTTTATCTATGCCTTGGGAATTAGAAATATCGGAGAAGAAACGGCAATCGACTTGGCGGAAAAATTCGGTTCAATGGAAAAATTAAAAAAAGCGGGATTGGAGGAATTTGACGCTGTTTTGGATATAGGACCCGTTGTTTCAAAATCAGTTTATGAATGGTTTCAGGATAAAAATAATTTAAAATTTTTAGATAAATTGGAAAAAAAAGTCAAAATAACTAGCCCCGCCTTCGCCAAGGCTACGGCGGGCAAGCAAAAATTAAAAGGATTGAGCTTCGTGCTGACGGGAGGATTGGAAACAATGACAAGAGGCGAAGCGAAAGCAAAAATACGGGAACTGGGAGGAGATATTTCTGAATCTATATCTTTAAAAACAAATTATGTCGTGGCGGGCTTTAAAGCAGGCTCAAAATTAAACAAAGCCAAAAAACTGGGAGTAAAAATAATTTCAGAGCAAGAATTTTTAAAAATTATAAAATAAATGAAAAATAAAGAACTAAAAAAAGGAGAAATAATTATTTATAAAACTCCTGATAAAAAGATAAAAATTGATGTAAAATTGGAACAAGAGACCGTTTGGCTATCTTTGAGCGAGATAGCGAGGGTTTTTAATACTGATAAATCTGGCATTTCCAGACATATTAAAAATATATATAAATTAGGAGAATTAAATAAAAATTCAACTGTTGCAAAAATTGCAACAGTTCAAATTGAAGGAAAAAGAAAAATAGAGAGAATTATAGAATATTATAATTTAGATATAATATTGTCGGTTGGCTATCGCGTAAACTCTAAAAGAGCTACCGATTTTCGCATTTGGGCGACAAAAACTTTGAAAGAATATTTAGTTAAAGGCTATATGATAAATGAGAAAAGATTATTGGAGGCACATAATAGATTTAAAGAGTTACAGAGTACCGTTGATTTTTTGAAAGAAAAATCAGGAAATGAATTAATGGCGGGGCAGGAGCGAGAAATTTTAAGTTTGTTATCGGACTATTCAAAAACCCTGACTTTGCTTGAAAAATACGACACTGAAAAATTAGTATTTTCTAAAAAAGGCACGGATAAATTTAAAATAGAATATAATATTGCCAAATCAGTTATTTTAGAGATAGGCAAAGAATTAAAAGAAAAAAAAGAAGCCAGTGAATTATTTGGCCAGGAATACGAAAAAAAATTAGATGGCATTATAGGAAATATTTATCAGACATTTGGCGGTAAAGATTTGTATTCTTCTTTAGAAGAAAAAGCCGCGCATCTTTTTTATTTTATAATTAAAGGTCATCCGTTTGTGGATGGCAATAAACGAATTGCCTCGTTTTTGTTTGTGTATTTTTTGGATAAAAATAACTATCTTTACAAGGAATCCGGAGAGAAAAAAATAAATGACAATGCCCTTGTCGCATTAGCTATTTTAATTGCCGTGAGCGATTCGAAAGAAAAAGATAAACTTATAAAAATAATCACTAACCTTTTATCAGAATAATTTCTAAAAATTATGGGCGCGTTAACGAGCCATTTGAAAAAACTTGATTGGGGAATTGTAATAACGGCCGTATTGCTGGTTCTGTTTGGGCTGTCGGCAATTTACAGCTCGTCTTTGGCAAGAAACAGTTTCTTGAATCTTCAAAAGCAGATCGCTTTTTTTGCTTTTGGATTTTT
This sequence comes from uncultured Candidatus Saccharibacteria bacterium, assembly GCA_964427585.1. Taxonomy (GTDB): domain Bacteria; phylum Patescibacteriota; class Minisyncoccia; order Minisyncoccales; family Staskawiczbacteraceae; genus JBBTQJ01. The sequence goes on along the minus strand of CAYRVC010000006.1, from coordinate 14,471 downwards.
GATAATGATTTTCATCAGCTTCATAGATTACAGGATTTTAAAGAATAATTCATATCTTATATTGATTCTTTATTTTTTCTGCCTGTTTCTTTTGATAGGCCTTCATTTTTTTGCTCCGGAAATCAGGGGCACCAGGGGTTGGTATAAAATAGGGTTTTTGTCGTTTGATCCCATTGAGCCGGCAAAAATAGTGCTGGTAATACTGCTGGCAAAATATTTTTCAATGAGGCACGTTGAAATGTATAAGATAAGGCACATTGTTTTTTCCGGGATGTATGTTTTTTTTCCGGCATTATTGGTTTTCATTAAGCCTGACTTGGGGGGGGCTGCCGTTTTGGTTGCAATGTGGCTGGGCATATTGCTGGTTTCCGGCATTAAAATAAGGCATTTTCTGATTATTCTTCTTTGTTTCTTGATAGCGGCGGTTTTTTCGTGGTTTTTTGTGCTGGAAAATTACCAGAAAGACAGGATAATATCTTTTATCTTTCCCTATGATGTTTTAGGTTCTTCCTGGAGCCAAACCCAGGCAGAGGTTGCCGTGGGCTCCGGAAAATTTTTCGGCCAGGGCCTTGGCAAAGGGTCGCAGGTGCAGTATGGCTTTCTGCCAGAGCCGCATACGGATTTTATTTTTTCCGTGATTGCGGAGGAATTCGGGCTTGCGGGGGTTTTAATACTTTTTCTGCTGTATATTAATTTAATCTGGAGAATATTGAGGATTACGGTGCGTTGCGAATCAAACTTTCCCCGGCTTTTTCTTTTCGGGTTTGCAATTGTTTTGATTTCCCAGTTTTTCATAAATATAGGGATGAATCTTTCCATTCTTCCGGTGGTGGGAATTTATCTTCCTTTCATAAGCTATGGCGGCTCCGGGCTGGTGGGAAACTTTGTCAGCCTTGGTATTTTACAAAGCATAAAAACAAGGAGATAAAAATTTTAATTTTTTTTTAATTGCTTTCCTGCTAAAAATAATTCAGTAAAAACCCTTGACAAGATTTCACAGAGGAATATAATGAAAATACATTTTAAACAAGTGGCCATTTTAATCTAAGAAAACCAAATCCCCTCATCTCGGTTATTTTTTAAGATACCCGAATTTTTTTTGTTTTATATGTGAGATGAGGGAATTACCCTAACACTTTAGGGTTTTTTGTCGTTATAGATAAATTAAAACTGGAAGTTTTAAAATTTTTCACCTATGGCTGAGGCTGTCAAAAAAATAAAAAACTTTTCAAAGTCTAAAATTTCCTATCCTCTTCCCGACCTTTTGAATATGCAGAAGGAAACGTGGGAGGATTTTTGGGATATAAGGATAAAAGAGCTTTTTTCGGAAATATCCCCCATAAAAGACTACACAGGAAAAGAGATGGAGCTTTGGTTTTCAGACTATAAGCTGGGCAAGCCGAATTACAAAAGCGACCTGGAGGCGAAAAAGAACAATGATTCCCTTGAGGCTCCCCTAAGGGTAAAAGTAAAGCTGGTCAATCTTAAAACAAAAGAAGCAAAAGAGCAGGAAGTCTTTTTGGCTGATTTTCCCCTGATGACAGAAAGGGGCACTTTTGTTTTAAACGGGGTGGAAAGAGTGGTTGTTTCCCAGCTTATCCGTTCGCCGGGGGCTTTTTTCACGCTCAGATATATCCGCGGAAAAAATTGCTTCGGGGCAAAAATTATTCCAAACCGCGGAGCCTGGCTGGAATTTGATACGGAAGAGTCAGGCTTTATTGGAGTTAAGATAAACCGCAAAAGAAAAGTGCCGGCCACCACTCTGCTTATGGCGCTAGGCTTGGAAGACGTTGAAAAAGTTGAAAAAGAATTCAAGGATACCGATACAGGAGAGATAAAATACATCAAAGAAACATTAAAAAGAGACACTTCCAAAAATCAGAAGGAAGCATTAGTTGAAGTTTACAGAAGATTGAGGCCGGGAGACCTGGTTACCCCTGACACCGCCCAGGACTTGATATTCAATATGTTTTTTAATTTTGACAGGTATGATTTATCCAGGGTGGGAAGATGGAAAACATGTCAAAGGCTTCCCAATCTTAACGGCAACAAAAAAGACAAAGACATAACCAAGGAAGACAGGATGTTGAAGCTGGAAGATATAATAGAGGTGGTGAAAGAAATTATCCGGCTGAATAATGATCCTAACGCGAAGTCAGACCAGGTTGACCATTTGGGCAACAGGAGGGTGAGAACATTGGCCGAACTTTTGCAAAATCGGTTAAGGGTTGGCATGATGAGGATGGAAAGGATAATCAAAGACAAGATGTCGACTTTGGAGATTGATGCGATAACGCCCATACAGCTGATAAATCCGAGGCCCCTTATGGCGGTTATAAAAGAATTTTTTACTTCTTCCCAGTTTTCCCAGTTCATGGATAATGAAAACCCTTTGGCTGAGCTGGAGCATAAGAGGAGATTGACCACCACGGGGCCTGGCGGATTAACCAGGGAAAGGGCCGGCTTTGAAGTGAGGGACGTTCAGCCTTCCCATTACGGCAGGATTTGTCCTATTGAAACTCCCGAAGGCCCTAATGTCGGCTTGGTGGGGCACTTGGCTTCTTTTGCCAGGGTCAATCCTTACGGATTTATTGAAGCGCCGTATTTTAAGGTGAAAAACGGAAAAATTACGGACGAAGTCCATTATCTTTCAGCCCAGGAGGAAGAAAGATATAACATAGCCCCGGCTTCAGTGCCCATAGACACGAAAACAGGAAAGATTATTCCGGAAATTCCGCCTAACAAGGTTGAAGCAAGGGTAAAAGGCGAGCCGGCTGAAATTGAAATTGAAAATCTTGATTTCATAGACGTTTCTTCAAAACAGTTTATTTCCGTTGCCACTTCCTTGATTCCGTTTCTGCAGAACGACGACGCTTCCAGGGCGCTTATGGGATCGAATATGCAGCGCCAGGCAGTGCCATTGCTTTGCCCGGAATCTCCTTTGGTTGGCACTGGGTCTGAAAGAAACGTTGCCAGGGATTCCGGCCAGATTATTTTGGCAAAGGCGAACGGAGCAGTAAAGGAAGCGGATGCTTCGCACATTAAAGTTTTATACGAGGAGGGCAACAAAAAAACGGAAGAAAATTATGAGCTTCAGACATTTGTCAGGACAAACCAGTATTCCTGCTTCCACCAGAAACCAATAGTGAATAAGGGGGAAATAGTCAAAAAAGGGGATGTTTTAGCTGACGGGGCCTCTGTTTCAGAAGGCAGGCTGGCTTTGGGCAGGAATATTTTGGTGTGCTTTTTGCCGTTAAGAGGAGGCGGATTCGAGGATTCAATTGTTATTTCAGAAAGGCTTGTAAGGGAGGACATGTTTACTTCCATACACATAGAAGATTTTACCTCAGATGTCAGGGAAACAAAGCTGGGGCCTGAAGTCACAACATCCGATATTCCCAATGTCGGCGAGGAAAAATTAAAAGACCTTGACGGAGAAGGAGTAATCAGGATAGGGGCGGAAGTTGAGCCCAACGACATTTTAGTAGGCAAGATTTCCCCAAAGGGTGAATCCGAGCTTACCCCTGAAGAAAGGCTTCTCCGGGCGATATTCGGAGAAAAGGCCAAAGACGTCAAAGACACTTCTTTGAGGATGGAGCACGGCAAGAAAGGAAAAGTAATAAATGTTAAGATTTTTTCCAGGGATCTCGGCCACAAATTGGAGCCTGGGGTAATAAAAAGGATTCAGGTTGAAATAGCGGAAACAAGGAAAGTAAAAGTAGGCGATAAATTAGTCGGCCGGCACGGAAACAAAGGAGTTGTTTCCAAAATATTGCCGGAAGCTGAAATGCCGTTTTTATCCGACGGAACGCCAATTGATTTGGTGCTTTCCCCTTTGTCTGTTCCATCAAGGATGAATATCGGCCAGATTTTGGAAACGCATCTGGGATGGGCGGCCCATAAATTGGGATATTCGGCGATTTCTCCGGCTTTACTGGGAGCTGACAAAGAAGATATACAAAAGGCAAGCACTCAGATTAACCATAGCCCAGATGAAAT
>CAYRVC010000006.1:0-10462 GCA_964427585.1 uncultured Candidatus Saccharibacteria bacterium | reverse complement strand
CTTCCGGAATCCAGGCAAGTTACCGTATACGACGGAAGAACCGGGCAAGCTTTCCCCAGGCCGATTACGGTGGGATTTATGTACGTAATGAAATTAATCCATATGGTTGACGACAAGGTGCATGCCAGGTCAATTGGGCCTTATTCATTGATTACCCAGCAGCCATTGGGAGGGAAAGCGCAATTCGGCGGCCAGAGATTCGGAGAAATGGAAGTTTGGGCTTTGGAAGGGTACGGGGCGGCCCATACCCTGCAGGAAATGCTGACTATCAAATCAGATGATGTATTGGGAAGGGCGGCCGCTTATGAATCAATATTAAAAGGAGAGCCGATAAGAAATCCCAATATTCCAGCATCATTTAACCTGCTGGTGGCGGAATTGAAGTCGTTGGGCTTTGCCGTGGAAGTAAAAGAGAAGCCCAGGGAATTTGAAGAAGAAAAAGAAGGAAAAAAATAATTTAAATCATACCCATCCATGCGCGTAGTAGATTTAGAATCAATAAGGATAAAACTCGCCTCCGCGGAGGATATTTTATCGTGGTCAAAGGGCGAAGTGATAAAGCCCGAAACCATAAATTACAGGACCCAAAAACCGGAAAAAGACGGTCTTTTTGACGAACGGATTTTCGGCCCGGAAAAGGATTACGAGTGCGCCTGCGGAAAGTATAAAAGAATCAGATACAAAGGAGTTGTTTGCGACAGGTGCGGGGTTGAGGTCACCAAATCCCAAGTGAGAAGGGAAAGAATGGGCCACATCAAGCTGGCTACGCCGGTTTCGCATATTTGGTTTTTAAGGGGAGTGCCTTCAAGGATGGGATTGGTTTTAGACAAGTCATCGCAACAGTTGGAAAAAGTCATATATTTTTCTTCATATATAGTCACTAAAGTAAACGATTCCGCCAGAGACGCCATTTTAGAAGCCATTGAGCAGGAATACAAGTCAAAAGTAAAAAAAGAAAAGACAGAGGCAAAAAAACAGGAATTAAAGCAGGCCAGGGAAAAGGCCAGGGAAGAAGTTTTGGAAATCAAGCCCTTGAGAATATTATCCGAAGTGGTTTATCATAATTTTTCTTTAAAATACGGGGAAATATTCGAAGCCGGCACCGGAGCTGAAGTAGTAAAAGAAATATTTTCCAAAATCGATTTGAAAATAACGGCCGAAGAGCTGTCAAAGGAAGCAAAAGAAGCGCCCCCGGCCGTGAGGAAAAAAGTTTTAAGGAGGCTGAAGCTTTTTGAAGGAATGCTGAAGGCCGATATAAGGCCCGAATGGATGTTCATGGATGTTTTACCGGTCCTGCCCCCTGATTTGAGGCCGATGGTTCAGTTGGACGGAGGAAGGTATGCTTCTTCAGACCTTAATGATTTATACAGAAGAGTGATAAACAGGAACAACCGTTTAAAATATCTTCTGGAGATTTCAGCTCCGCCGGTAATTGTAAGGAATGAAAAAAGAATGTTGCAGGAAGCCGTAGATGCCTTAATTGACAATGAAATGAGAAAAGGAGTCACCACTACCGCCACCACCGGCGGCAAGAGGCTTTTGAAATCTTTGGCGTCAATGCTGGAAGGAAAGCAGGGAAGATTCAGGCAGAATCTTTTGGGAAAGAGGGTTGATTATTCAGGAAGGTCTGTTATTGCCGTGGGGCCGGAGCTTAATTTTTCCCAGTGCGGACTGCCTAAAACACTGGCTTTGGAAATATTCAAGCCTTTTGTCATTAAAAGGATTTTAGACAAAGAGCTGGCGTATAATATAAGGGGAGCCAGCAGGCTCATTGAAGAAAAAATCCCCGAAGTTTGGGCTATATTGGAAGAGATAGTAAATGAAAAACTGGTTTTATTAAACAGGGCGCCCACATTGCATCGCTTAGGCATACAGGCGTTCCGCCCGGTTTTGACCGAGGGTGAAACAATAAAATTGCATCCCTTGGTTTGCGAAGCGTTTAACGCCGACTTTGACGGAGACCAGATGGCTGTTTATCTGCCCTTGTCGGAAGAAGGCCAAAGAGAGGCAAGGGAAATTATGCTTTCTTCTCTTAATCTTTTAAGGCCGGCAACAGGCCTGCCGGTTATCGGTCCTTTCCGCGATATTGCTTTGGGATGTTATCTTATGACAAAAATGAAAGAGCCGAATAAGTCGGAGGAAATTAAGATATATTCATCTGAATCAGAGGCTATAACAGCTTATGAATACGGTTTTTTAAGCCTGAATGAAAAAATCAAAGTCCAAAATCCAAAAATTGAGTCGCCAGAACTTATTGAAACAAATACCGGCCGCTTGATTTTGAACGCCACCTTCCCAGCTGATTATCCTTATATAAATAAATTAGTGGATAACAAAGGTTTAAAGGTTTTGGTAAGGGATATTATTGAGAAATATCCGAATAAGGAAGCAGTGGCTATCTTAGACAGAATAAAGGCATTAGGATTCGAATACTGCACTTTGTCTGGAATCAGCTGGGGCATGGACGACCTTATTGTTCCTAAAGAAAAGGGAAAAATAATACTGGAGGCTGAGAAAGAAATAGAGCAGATAGATAATCATTTTAAAAAAGGGCTTTTGTCAGATGAAGAAAAAAGTTCCCAAAAAATTCTTCTTTGGCAGAGCGTAAAAACAAAAATAGAAGCATTGTTGAAAGAAACAATGCCCGAAGACGGGCCTGTAATGTCTATTATCAATGCCGGAGCCAGGGGAACCTGGGCACAGCCTGTGCAAATGGCCGGAATGAAGGGTTTGGTGAATAATCCGGCAGGGGAAATTATAGAATTGCCGGTAAAATCTTCGTTTGCCGAAGGGTTTAATGTATTGGAATATTTTATTTCAACCCACGGAGCCAGGAAAGGAACGGCTGATACGGCTTTGAGGACTTCTTCCGCCGGTTATTTAACCAGGCGGCTTGTTGATGTGGCTCATGATGTTATAATCACAAGCGAAGACTGCGGCGACAAAAACGGGTTTGTAGTTCTTAAAAAAGACGCCGACCAGATAGAGCAGAATTTTACCTTTAAGATAGTGGGCAGGATAGCTACGGAAGACGTGGTAAAAGACAAAAAAGTTTTGGCGAAAAAGGGCGAGCTTATAAACTGGAAAATAGCCGATGAAATAACCAAAGAAGGGATTGAAGAAGTGGCTGTCCGCTCTCCTTTTGCCTGCAAAGAAACAACTGGAATCTGCCAGAAATGCTACGGTTGGGACCTGGGAAGAAACGAATTGGTAAAGCCGGGCGAAGCGGTCGGAGTTGTGGCGGCTCAGGCAATAGGGGAGCCCGGCACCCAGCTGACTTTAAGGACGCACCATTTAGGAGGAGTAGTGGGCGCAGGCGACATTACCCAAGGCTTGCCCAGGATTGAGGAGATTTTTGAAGCCAGGTCTCCCAAAGGGGAAGCAGTAGTTTCCCTGGCAGACGGCAGGATTGTAAAAATTGATGAAGAAAAAAGAATTATAAAAATAGAGCATAATAATAATAATAAAAAATCTTCCAAAAATAACCAGGCCATAGAATATAAAATACCGGGCAGGATTGCCATTTTGGTAAAAGAAGGCGATGAAGTAAAAGAAAATCAGCCGCTCTCTGAAGGAAGCATGGATTTGAAAAAATTATACAAATCAGCCGGCCTAAGAGAAACTCAAAGATATATTTTAAGAGAGGTGCAAAAAATTTATTCATCCCAGGGCGTGGATATCCACGACAAGCATATTGAGATTATAATTCAAAAAATGTTTTCCCGTTTCAGAATAAAAGAGGAGGGGGACAGCGGATGGATAAAGGGAGAAATTATTGAAAGGTCAGTATTGAGCGAAGAGGCTGAAAGGCTTAAAAAAGAGAAAAAAAATCAGCCCGCGGGAGTCCAGATACTTTTGGGAATTTCCGAAGTGGCTTTGAATTCAGATTCATTTTTATCAGCCGCTTCTTTCCAGCAGACATCAAGAGTTCTCATCAAAGCCGCTCTTGAAGGCAAAGAAGACAGACTGCGCGGCCTGAAAGAAAATGTGATTATCGGAAAACTCATCCCCGTAGGCACGGGCTTTAACCGGAAGAAATTCGGCAAATAATCTTTTAAAATAAATACTGGCTGACAATAACGGGCTGCCCTTAAAGCAGCCTTTTAATTTAATTTTTTGCACTTGCAGGAGAAGGGAGAAGTGATAGAATAAATAAATAAGGTTTTATGAAAAAAGAAAAAAATAACGGGAAAAATAAGAACGGCATTAAGAAAAACGGGAACGAAAAGCAAAAAATTCCTCTATTAAACTCCTGGACAAGGCGCTGGATAAAGGCGCTGTTGATGTTTTTAGCTGCGGTGATTATAGGGCTTTCTTTTTTTGATAAGGCCGGAACAGCAGGCAGGATGTTTATGGGGCTATCCAGGTTTTTAGTGGGAAACGCGTTGTTTGCCATTCCTTTATTTTTATTTATAGGCGGGCTGATATTTTTGAATTCAAGAAAAAAGGGAAGGAATCTGGCCATGTTTTTAGCCATCATTGTTTGCATCGCGGGGGTTTCGGGGATTTTGGCCGCCCGCAATTTAGAAACAGCCAAGGCGCAGGGAGGGTGGCTGGGTTTCCTGTTGGCGAAACTGTTTGTTGGGCTGTTTGGCGTTTTGGTGGCCAATATAATATTTACCGCAATCCTGATGGTGGGGCTGTTTATCTTTTTGCAATTTATATGGCATGAAGTTCAAAAAGAGAAACTAAAAGAAAAATCGCTATTTGAGAAAAGTCTGCAGAATGGCATAGATGGTTTAAAAATAAAAGGCCAGGATCCAGAAAGGCAGGATAAGCCGAAAATGATTTCTTCCAAACTGTCCTTATTTAAAAAGCGGACAAGCGAAAAAGAAACAGAAGCCCAGCAGGTTTTGATAAAAAATAAAAAATCAGAATCCGCCTCGAAAGGCAGCTATGTTTTGCCTCCTTTAGACTTGCTTTCCAAAAATGAATCTCCTCCGACTTCAGGCAACATAAAGGAGAATTCAATGATTATAAAAAACACCCTGGATAATTTCGGCATATCGGTGGAAATGGCCGAAGTTAATATAGGTCCGACAGTCACCCAATACGCTTTTAAGCCCGCGGAAGGGGTGAAGCTTTCAAAAATTACCACGCTGTCTAATAATTTGGCGTTAGCTTTGGCGGCGCATCCTATCAGGATAGAGGCTCCGATTCCAGGCAAGCCTTTGGTGGGAATTGAAGTGCCAAATAAAGTAAGATCAACGGTAACATTAAGGAATTTAATTTCTTTGCCGAATTATCAGGACGCCCAGGGTCCGCTGACTGTTGCTTTGGGCAGAAATGTATCGGGCGCGCCGGTTTATACGGATATAGCGGACGGTCCTCATATCTTGGTGGCGGGAGCTACGGGCACTGGCAAAACAGTGTATCTTAACGCTTTGATTTTGAGCCTGCTTTACAAATGCGCGCCGGATAATCTGCGAATGATAATGGTGGACCCAAAGCGCGTAGAGTTCCAGCATTACAACGACATTCCGCACCTTTTGTGCCCGGTTATTTATGACGCCGTAAAAACAATCAATGCTTTACAGTGGCTGACCCGGGAAATGGAAAGGCGGTTTGAAGTTTTTTCCGAGGTTCCGGCAAGAAATATTTTAAGCTATAACCAGAATAAATCCATAATCTCTTCCGGGCTTCAATTGCCTTATATTGTTTTTGTGGTTGACGAATTAGCCGATTTAATGGCGGCTAAAGGCAGAGAGATAGAAGCGGGGGTGGTAAGGTTGGCTCAAATGGCAAGGGCAACCGGCATACATCTGGTGCTGGCCACCCAGAGGCCGTCAGTGGAAGTTATCACAGGCTTAATCAAGGCCAATGTTCCGACAAGAATTACCTTTCAGGTTTCTTCGCAGATTGACTCAAGAACAGTTATAGATATGTCGGGCGCTGAAAAATTGCTAGGCTCTGGAGACATGCTGTTTTCTTCTTCGAAAACGGCTAAAATAAGCAGGATACAGGCGCCGTATATTTCAGAAAAAGAAGTAAAAAGGGTGGCTGATTTTGTGATAGAACAGGGCAAAAAAATTGAAGATCATCAGTCAGTAATGACAAACAGCCTGCAGGAAAGCTTAGAGAGGTCAGATGCTCAAGGAAAAGAGGGAGGGGATGTATTTTTTGGCGACGAGGATCCTTTGCTTGAGGAAGTAAAAAAAATTGTTTTGGAAACTAAAAAGGCTTCCGCTTCTTTTTTGCAGAGGCGTTTAAGGATAGGTTATTCCAGGGCGGCCAGGCTTATTGACATACTGGAAGAAAAGGGAATCGTAGGACCGGCTGACGGCGCAAAACCAAGAGAAGTATACGCGGAAAAAGCAGACATAAAATTTAGTATTGGCGAAAAGCCAAGCGGTCTTGATGAATCAGAAGAGGAAAATAACAGTGAATGGCAAAAAGTCTAATAATTAATTTTAAAATATCATGGCGAAACAAAAAAAAGAGGAAGATAAAAAACAAAATAAGGCCTTGGAAAACGCTGTGAATGAGATAAAGGAACGTTTCGGCGAGGGAGCAATTATGAAATTGAGAGAGGCAAGGGCTGTTGATGTCGATGTTATTCCAACGGGCTCCATTGCTATGGATTTAGCCTTGGGGGTGGGAGGGATGCCGCGGGGCAGGATAATTGAAATTTTTGGCGGGGAATCTGCCGGAAAAACGAGCTTGTCTCTGCATGTGATTGCCGAATCCCAAAAAAAGGGCGGTGTGGGAGCTTTTATTGACGCGGAACACGCCTTAGATCCCGATTATGCCAAAAAAATCGGGGTAAATACAGATGACCTTTTGATTTCTCAACCCGATTCAGGGGAGCAGGCGCTTCAAATTGTGGAAACCCTTGTAAAAACAGGAAATATTGATGTGATTGTTGTTGATTCCGTTGCGGCGCTAACCCCCCGGGTTGAAATCGAGGGAGAAATCGGCGACCAACACATAGGCCTTCAGGCGCGGTTGATGAGCCATGCTTTGCGCAAGCTTTCCGGTATAATTTCGAAAACTAAAACAGTGGTTATATTTTTAAATCAGACAAGAATGAAAATAGGCGTTTATTTCGGCAATCCGGAAACAACCCCCGGGGGAATGGCTTTGAAATTTTACGCTTCAGTCAGGATAAATTTAACCAGGACAGCCCAGATAAAATCAGGAGACGAAATAATCGGCAATCGCGTAAAGGCGAAGGTGGTAAAGAACAAAGTGGCCGCTCCTTTTAGAATCGCGGAATTTGACATTTATTACAACGAGGGAATTTCCAAATCAGGCGACGCCTTGAGGGCAGGCCTGCTTTCAGGACTAATAAAGCAATCAGGAAGCTTCTTTACTTTTGAAAGCCAGAAAATCGGCCAGGGAACGGAATCAGCCAAGGCGTTCTTAAAAGAACACCCTGAAATAATGAAAAAAATAAAAGAAGAAGCAGTAAAAGAAAAGGAATAAAAATATTAAAGAATATCGGCAAAAAAAATAGCGTTAACGCTATTTTTTTGTTTACAGTCGGCAGGGGAGAGTTATAAACTTTTTTTAAACCGGTTACAAAATTTGATAAATTCCGTCCAATATATCTTCCCTTGTGAATACGATCGTATTGACAATGGAAGATAAGTAAAATAAAATATGCATAAAAAGCATTAATAAATAATAAATCAAAAATTATGAAAACAAGGTACGGAGAATTTACAAAAGATTTTTTATTGATTTTAGCCACACTTGGTATTTTAACCGTCGCTGCAACCTCGCCATTTTTTTTGATAAACATAGCAAGGGGTATTATAAAATATAAAAAATATAATAAAAATAATAAGGTTGCCAGCGAGGAAAGTTTGGCTAAGTCTTTGGGCGGCTTAAATAAAAACAAAATTATAATAGTAAAAAAAGAAAAAAATAAATTTATAGTAAAACTTACAGAGAAAGGGAAAAGAGTTGTTAAAGAAATTCAATTTGAAAATATGAAAATTGAAAAACAACAGATATGGGATAAAAAATGGAGAATAGTAATATTTGACATACCAGAGCATAAAAAAAGACATATGCGAGATGTTATGAGGCAGAAATTGCAAATTATAGGTTTTTATCAGCTTCAAAAAAGCGTTTGGATTCATCCTTATCCTTGTGATAAAGAAATCAGGCTTTTATGCGAAATTTACGGGATAAATTCATTTGTCAATATTATCACGGCAGAGAAAATATATAATGACGATATTTTATTAAAACATTTTAAATTATCAAATTGAAAACTTTTCCCTTGTAAGTACGATCGTACTTACAAGGGAAAAGTTTTTAGTTAGTAAAATTAAGGTTAGAAATAATTTTTTTTTGCAATATATTGTATATCAGTATAAAAAAAACTTTCGTGCTTTAGAGCATGAAAGTTTTTTTATTTAGCGTTCAAAATCTATTTAGGCGTATACGGCATTAAACCGGTTTGGCGCGCCCTTTTGATGGCTATGGCGATCTTTCGCTGATGCCGGCTGCAAAGCCCCGTTTTTTTCCTGGCTTTTATCTTATAGAAACCGGATATAAAACGGGAAAGCAATTCCGTGTCTTTAAAATCGATACCGTCAATATTCTTTTGGCAAAAGTAGCACATAATAATAAAAATTTTTAGAAAGGTATGTCCTTAATGTCAATTTCTTCAGAAGCAGCTCCTCCAAACGAAGCTTGTTTTATTTCTGGTTCTTGCTGGCCGGAATTTTCTTGATCTTCATTGGAAACAGGCGGGGTATAGCTTTCGTCTATAATAGGTATTTCTTCATTTTTTTGCTGATTCGGTTCGGGGCTGTCTGCGGCAAATGAGTTCTGGGTGCCGCCCATTGTTTTGGGACCCAATTGAATGTTTTCGCATATTATTTCCGTTCTGTATTGCTTTAAACCCTGTTGGTTCTGCCATGACCTTGTTTTTATTCTTCCTTCCACTAAAACTAAAGACCCTTTTTTTAAAAATCTTGAGCCTATATCCGCCATTTTCCCGAAGGCTACTATGTTATGGAATTCAACGTCCTGTTTTTTTTGCCCCGAAGAATCCGTATAGAATCTGTTTGTGGCCAAACCGAAGTTAGCAACCTGCTGGCCGGAGGGCAGAGCGCGAACTTCAGGGTCGCGAGTGACATTCCCCAATACAAATGCTTTATTTAGATTCATATTTATGGCAATCCGCCTTTTTAATTTTTGTATTTTTTTAAGAATTATTAAGGCAGATTGATTATTTACTCGTTAAGCAATTCGTCCAATTTTTTTTCGATGTCTTTCAATTCAACTTTTTCCTGTTTTTCCCCGTCGGGTTTTTTTTCAGCCGGGATATCTTCTTTTTTTTCTTCTGCAGGGGTGTTTTCAGATTTTGAGGCAAAAGGAGAAACGAAAGAGAATTCGTCCTCCCCTAACACAATTGATTTTTGGGTTTCTAACCCGACAGCAAACTTTGACTTCCTTTTGTTCTCTTTTATCTTTCTTCCGGGTTTTTTTGACAAAAGCATGTGGCGGATTATTTTTGGCTCTTTTTCTATTTTTTCTTTCAATGCGCTTATTTTTTCCGGATCCATCTGGAACTCCAAAATATAAAAAAAGCCAGACCCCTTTGATTCTATAGGGTAAGCTAGCACCTTGGAAATAGGCCCTTCGCGCTTTAAAATAGAGCCTTCGTTTTCCTGTATGAAGGGCTCTATTTTTTGGATTACGGCTTCAGATTCCGCCGCGTCAATATCAGAGGGAATTATATATGTTAATTCGTATATTTTCATATTTTCCTTTGGTGGTTATATTATAGCAGACAGCTTTTAAAAATTCAAGCTTTTTGGTATAATGGCAGAATATGCAAATAAACCAGACAATTTTTAAGTCATACGACATAAGGGGAATTTATCCTGAAGAACTAAATGAAGAAGCGGCTTATCTAATAGGCCGCGCTTTTGCCAAGAAATCCAAAGCAGAAATAATTGCGGTCGGTAGTGATATGCGGCTTTCTGGCCCTGTTTTAAAAAAATCTTTAATTCGAGGAATTACCGATGAAGGGATAAGCGTAAAAGATATGGGATTGGTTCCTATTGATGCGGTTTATGCTTCTGTGGGAAAATTCGGCGAACAGGCCGGCATAATGGTCACAGCTTCCCATAATCCTTCAGAGTACAACGGTTTTAAAATGGTGTTAAAAGATATGAAGTGGGTAAGGGGCATTGATCTTTTTAGCGAAGTAAAAAATCTGCCGATAAAAATCAGCGATAAAAAAGGCGAAGTCAGAGAAGAGGACATTGTTCCCCGATATATCAGCCATGTTTTAAGCTTTGTTGAAGCTGATAAAATCAAGCCGTTTAAGGTGGTAATTGACGCGGGCAACGGAATGGCTGGAAAAATTATGCCGATTTTAACTGAAAATCTGCCCTTGAACATAATTCCTTTAAATTTTAAATTAGACGGCAGTTTTCCGGCTCATCCGTCAAATCCTTTATTAGAGGAAAGCCAGAAAGAAATTTGCGAGGCCGTT
>CAYRVC010000005.1:36111-47018 GCA_964427585.1 uncultured Candidatus Saccharibacteria bacterium | reverse complement strand
TTAGGCGACACTGACAGCTCAAGCTCTTTGGTTTTTAAAAATCCCAAAAGAGAGATATCCGATAAGCTGGGTTTTGGCGCTCCGCAGGATTACGAAGGGTCGCCTGCTCAAAATACGGAAAAAGGGAAAACCTTGGGCAGAAAATGGGTTTTAAGCGCAGAGCAGGATTCGGACAATAATTCGGCTGATTTTGAAATTCAAAATCCGACGCCAGGAGCGAGAAATATCGTTTATGTTGCGCCGGCCGCCCCGCTAGTTCCGCCGGAGACTTTAGCAGATACAACAGCTCCGCAAGCAAGTTTCAACCTGGACCCAATTCAAACAGCGCTTGATTTTACGATTGATTTTACAATTACAGACCCTGTCGGGGCAGCCTCGCCTTCGGGAATAGACAGTTATATTTTCCGCCGGAGAGATGGAACAGGCGTTTGGCAGGAAGACATCCGCAAGGAAGTTGTGGGATCTCCGACATCCCACAATTCAGAAAGGGAGTTTACGGGAGAGGATGAAAAGTCATATTATTTCCAGGCAAAGGTAAAGGACATTGCCGGAAACGAATCGGATTGGCTGCCGGAAATTCCGGTTGAAACAAAAATAATAATTCCCAAAAAAGTTTTGATAAATGAAATTCAGATTTCAGGACTGACTGACGAAAAAGAAGAATTTGTCGAGTTGTATAATCCGGGCTCCTCAGACATTGATTTAACCGGCTGGTATTTGCAGAGAAAAACTAAAACAGGGGCCAATTATTCAAGTTTTGTTTCCAGTTCCCTGTTTTCCGGCAAAAAAATAAAATCAAAAGGATATTTTTTGATCGGACGGGAAGAGTCGCTTTTTGAAGCCTTGGCGGATATCATAACAAGCAACACTTTGGGAGATTTTTCAGATGGCGGGGGCAGTAGCCTGGTTATCAAAAATCCAGACAGGGAAATAATTGATAAAGCGGGCTGGGGCCAGGCTTCTGATTTTGAAACGGCGCCGGCTCAAAATCCGCCGAAGGGGCAAAGCATCCAAAGGAAATGGAATTCGGCTGACTTAAAGCATCAGGACGCAGATGACAATTCAGCTGATTTTGAGATTTTAGACCCAAATCCCAAAACATCATACCCGAAAATATCCATTGAAGACGCCACGAATTATCCTGATGACATGGGCAGCGGACTGCCCGGATCCATTTCTTATTTTCTTAAAATTAAATGGCGGGGAGCAAGTTCTGGCATTGATTACTTTGACGCGCAGTATAAAAAAAATAACGGCAGTTGGCAGGATTGGATTTTAAAAACAACCGAAACCGAAAAAGTTTTGCAGGCGCCTTATTCTTTGCTCGCAGACAATATTTATAACTTCAGGGCAAGGGCGACAGACCAAGACGGCAACGCAGGCGACTGGAAAGAAATTGAAATAAACCTTGCCAATCCGGTGGTTATTAACGAAATTGCCTATCGGGGAACAAATTCTTCAAGAGACGACTTGTGGCTTGAGCTCTATAATAAAGGCGGATCGCCGGTTGATTTGACGGGTTGGAAAATTGTTTCGGGCTTTAGCGGTCAAGACAGTTTGAACATTGAGCTTGAAGGAACGATTCCGGCCAAAGGATATTTCATATTGGAAAAAGACGGCAATGCCATTTTAGATGTCGCGGCAAACCAACTGTTTTCCGGTGATTTTGGAAAAGCGTATTTATATCTTTACGGCAAAAACAATAGATATATTGACCAGGGCTATATTCCCGCCGGCGGATGGAACCAGGGCGATGTTTTAAGAGAGGGGAATTATTACAGCGTTGAAAGAATAAGCCCTTATTCTTTTGGCATTGACCAAAAAAATTGGAGAATAAATAACGGAACAACCATAACCGGAAAAGACAGAGACAACGGGCAAATTTTTGGCACGCCGGCCGCAATTAACAGCGTTTATCAAATTTATACTTCCCATTATTTGGGGTTTACGGAAAACACAGTTCTCAAAAAAGAGTTAAGCCCGTATTTGTTCTGGGGGCCGAGCGTAAGCGTTTTGAATAATTCCACATTAACCATTGAGCCTGGAACAGTTATTAAGTTTCTTGACGCGGGGTTAACCATAGACGGCGGTCTAAACGCCGTGGGAACTGCTGATGAAAAAATTATTTTTACTTCTTTTTTAGACGACGCTGACGGAAGAGACACCAACGGGGATGCGGGCGGATCTTTGCCTAATCCGGGTAATTGGTCTGGCATTTATTTTACGAAAAATAGCTTTAATTCGGAATTGGAAAATGTTGTTGTGCGATACGCCGGGGGCAATGACGGCGACTTTGGAGCCGGGATAAAAGCGGACAGGTCGGTTATCTCTTTAAAAAATTCCGCGCTGGAGAAGAATAAAAACAAAGCCCTGTGGCTGAAAAATTCGCTTTCTTTGATTGAAGGAACGCAGTTTATTGAAAACAACACTGCCAGCCATCCTCTTTTGAAAGCTGCTGCCATACAGATTGAAGGCTCAAGGCCTGAAATAAAAAATTGTGATTTTGGCCAGAACACGATAGGCATAAACATTGAATACTGGAATGATGAAGAGAACGGATTAAAAATCAAGGCCTTTCCCGCCATTGAAAACAATATTTTTAAAGATAATTTCGCCGCTGTTTGGATAGGCGCGCTTTCATACCCTTATTTTGCAACGAATCAAATGTCTAATAATTCTTTGAATGCTCCGGTGCTGGAAGGCCCGGTTGAGGAAGATTTTACTTTGGGATCAGGGTCCGTGTATATTATAAAAACGAATCTTGTCATTCCCGCGGGCAAAACGTTAACAATGGAGCCTGGAGCCATTATTAAATTTATCAACGCGGGTCTAACCGTAGACGGCGCATTAAAAGCAATAGGAAGCGCCACTCAAAAAATTATTTTTACCTCATATACAGATGACGAATACGGAGGAGACACCAATATAGACGGCAATTTCTCTTCGCCTGTTCCAGGGCAGTGGTACGGCATTGAGTTTACCAAAAACAGCTTTAATTCGGAATTGGAAAACGTTGTCGTCCAATATGCTGGCGCCGAATCCGGCAATAATTTTGGAGCCGGCTTGCGGGTTGACCAATCAAATATTTCCTTAAAAAATTCTGTTATACAGAACAATAGAAACAACGGATTGCTGCTTATAAATTCTTCTTCCGTTGTTGATTCGGTTCAATTTTCAGGGCATAAAATTCCGGATTTTCCCAAAGAATCAAGGGCGGTTTTTATACAGGGCGAAAAACCTGAAATAAAAAATTCTTCATTTCAGGATAATTATTATGGAATTTACCTTAATAAATGGACCGACATAGATACCGGCTTAGATATTTATCCTGAAGCTGAATTGCATTTGATTGAGCCAGACTTTCAAGCAAACACTTTTACGGGTAGCTTAAAATTAGACATTTTTGACGCAAGTATTATTCCCTGACGGATAACGATAGCGGTCAAAAATCTCACGATCGTGAGATTTTTGACCGCTATTTTTTTTGCATTTTTTTAGAATTAAAGCTATAAAAAAATATGGATTTAAGCAATTTGGAGAAAGTTTTGGAAAAAGAGCCTGAATACAGGTCAAAGCAGGCAAAAGAAGCTGTTTTTAAGGATTTTATTTCCGACTGGCAGGAGGCAACTTTTTTGCCCAAAGATTTGAGGAGAAATCTTAATGAACAATGCGGCCTTTCAATAAAAGCAGAAATGCTTGTTTCCAAAACAAAAGACAGCGTCAAGGCAAGGATTATTTTGAAAGACGGCTTAAAAGTTGAAACTGTTTTGATGATGCATAATGACGGCAGGAATACTGTTTGCGTTTCTTCGCAGGTCGGCTGCCCATTGGGATGCCTTTTTTGCGCCACGGGAAAAATGGGTTTTAAAAGAAATTTGGATTTTTCTGAAATTATAGAGCAGGTAATATTTTTTGAGCGCTATTTAAAATCAGAAGCGAATAGACACCCGATGTCTATCAAGCCGCTTGATAGACATCGGGTGTCTAACGTTACTTTTATGGGAATGGGGGAGCCATTTTTAAATTATGATAATGTGATGAAGGCAGTGAGAATTTTAAACGACAAAAATGGGATGAATATCGGGGCAAGGTCTATTTCCATATCAACAGTTGGGATAGTTGAAGGCATTAAAAGATTTTCTAATGGATTTCAGGTTCACCCCCGCACCAAACGAGGCGGTAATGATAATAGAAATAAAAATGAAAGAGAACCTCGTTATGGTGTGGGGGTGAATTTAGCCATCTCTTTGCACGCCCCGAATAACAAATTGCGAAGCTCCTTAATGCCCATGAATGAAAAATATCCTGTGGAAATAATTTTAAAAGAAGTTGACAAGTATATAAGAAAAACCAAAAGAAAGGTTATGTTTGAATATGTTTTGATAAAAGGAGTGAATGATTCTGATGATTTGGCAAAAGAGCTGGCGGCGTTGATGAAAAAGCCATTATATTTTTTAAATTTGATTTTGTATAATCCTATAGGAAATTTTAAGCCTTCTGAGACAAAAAGGGTGGATGGCTTTAAGAAAATACTTAAAAAAATGAATGTAAATTTTTCTCAAAGATACAGGTTCGGCAGAGACATAAAAGCCGCCTGCGGCCAGTTTTCAACATCAAAATAAAAAAAGAGCTCCCGTTTTGACTCTGCGTTTTGGGGTGTTTTTTTGGATGTTTTATATTTTCACGGTTATTCACAAGCGGCAAGTGATATTTAAAAATATTTATGATATGATAGATAAATTATGCTCTGGGAAGAAGCCGATTTTTTAACTTTACTTTGCAATAATTTTTTGTTATTTTTATAAATACAAAATAATATGGAGGATAAATTTGTGAAAATAACCAATGTGGCTTACAAAATGCTGGAGTTTTTCCCGGAAGCCGATCCTTTAAAAAACAGGGCAAAAGAAAAGATTTTAACGGTAATGGAAAACCTTGCTTTATTTTTTAATAAAAGCGAATGGCGGCAGTTGAGTGATTGCTTTATGGAAAACAGGGAGAAACGGGCGGAAAAGCTGCTGGAAGACATTGAAATTATTTTGAATTTTTTTCAGCTGGGAAGGCTCCAGGGATGGATTGGCGATGCCAATTTTCTGATAATTTCCAACGAATACGAGAAGATTTCGAAGGATATTCTGTTTAACTTGCCACAAAGAAAATTATTTGACACAGAGGTTTTAAAAATAGAAAATAAGGCAGTTGAAATACAAAAGCAGATTGTTGGAAATAACCTGATGATGATCGAAACAAAGGAAATAAAGCACGATTTACCGGTTTCAAAAAACAAGCATACTGAAGAAAAAACAGGTTTTTTAGAAAAGCCTGTTTCGGGGCGCCAAAAGAAGATACTTGAATTTTTGGTTGAAAACAAAAAAGCCCAGGTAATGGATTTACAGATAGTTTTAGCGGATGTTACCAAAAGGACAATAAGGAGAGACTTGGACGATTTATTAGAAAAAGGGAGAGTGGTGAGAATAGGAAAATTTAACCAGGTTTTCTATGAGCTTGGTGAATAATGCCATATTCGCGTATTTTTAATGAGTTGATAGGACATAATTATTTTGTTATTTGTCCTATTTATTTTTTAAATTGTCCTATCAGGAGTAACAGATAGACTCCCGATGTCTATCCTTCGGATAGACATCGGGAGTCTACGGAACTTCAAATGAGTGAGGAGTTACTATCAGGATATTTGACTATTTATTGTTTATGTTATATAATATAGGTTATTAAAATGGATAATATAAAGGAACAATTCGGGGAGATTTACGACCAGTATATTGAGAAAATATACCGATTTGTTTATTTGAAAGTTGATTCAGAAGAGGCAGCCGAAGACTTAACCTCCAAGGTATTTTTAAAGGGCTGGGAAGCCTATAAAAACCAGAAGTCGGATGCCGCAAATAGTAAAGAAATACTCAATCCGGGAGCCTTTTTGTATCAAATAGCCAGGAACACGGTTATTGATTATTACCGGGAAAAAGGCAAGGTAAAAATCGTTTCAACCGAGAGTACGGCGGCAATAGCCGACCCAAGGACGGATTTTCAACACAAGGCGGCTGTTAATCTGGACATAGGAAATATCAAATCCGCCATGCAAAAATTGAAAAAAGACTATCAGGACGTAATAATATGGCATTACCTGGATGATATGCCTATTGCAAAAATAGCTAGGACATTGGGAAAGCCCGAGGGCACGATAAGGGTAATGCTGCACAGGGGGTTAAAGGAATTGAAAGACATAGTCCAAGAATCTTAAGGTTTGTAACAAAAGTTCTGTTTTTTCGTCTTCATTATAAGAGCCATTAATAAGATGCCAAAAATCAACGAGGAACAACTTATCAGCGCCATAAAACAGCTTAAGGAAATAAAACCCAGGAAAGAGTGGGTTTTATTGGCTAAATCAGAGATTTTTGAAGGAGCTGTTAAAAACAGGTTTAAGTCTGCCAGAAGGCCGTTTTCTAAAGGAAAAATGGCCGGGATATTGGATGTTATCTCCGTTTTTGCCGGCCAAAAGAAATTGGCCTATGCCGCTGCCACCCTTGCTTTAATGTTGGTGGGAATTTTTGGCTTTGCCCAGTACACTGTGCCGGGCGACTTTTTGTTTCCGGTGAAGAAAGCAACGGAACAATCGCAAACGGTTTTGACAAGAGGCAATAATCTGAAAAACAGCGTGGATAATTATAACAGGAGAGTGCAGGATTTGGTAAAGGTGGTGAAAGAAAAAAGGGAAGGCAATATTCCTTCAGCAATAAGCGAAGTGAAGCAAAGCATGGCTGAAGCGGTAAAATCTCTGACAGCGGCTGTTTCTCAAAAAAGCAAGGATATTAAAGAAATTGCCATTGAAGTAAAGAAGTTGGAAGATAACAAAAAACAGCTGGAAACTTTGGGGATTGATATAAGCTCCGGGGAGGAAGCAGAGGAATTTGGCAATATTCTGTCTGCCTTGGTGGAGTCTGAAATCAAGAATTTAGAAGAAGCAATTCTGGCAGAGGAGCAGGAAGCGGAGCTGGAAGCAATAATAGAACTGTATAATAGCAAAAAATTTGCGGAAGCATTGGAAAAAATACTGTTGATAAACAATATTGAAGAGTAGCGAATATAAACATATTTTAAAATTGGACGAGTCGTTTCGTGGTTAATACGTAAAACCACGAGAGCGCCGCTTAGGCGGGCATTGGTCGACCGACGAGAAGTAAATTCGGTTAAATTGTCGCTTTTGCGACAAGTTCGCGGAAGCGAATTAATTTAACCGGAACAAATCATTAATTAAAACTTTTTAAACAATAAAATGAGTATAAGAAAAACAATTATTACAACCGTAGTCGCTTTGACAATGGTTGCGGTGGTTGTCCCCGGAGTGGCGCAGGGCGTTACAATTGAAGAATTGTTGGCCCAGATTGCCCAGTTGCAGGCTCAATTAATGGCTTTGCAGGGCACGGGAACCGGAACAGGTTCAGCGCCAGCGGCTTGCAGCGGCATTACTCTTTCAAGAACCTTGGTAAAAGGTTCAACAGGAGATGATGTCAAATGCGTTCAGGCGCTTTTGAACACCGATGCATCCACTCAAATAGCAACCACAGGAGTCGGTTCACCTGGCAGTGAAACAACCTACTATGGCAATTTAACCGTAGCGGCTGTTAAAAAATTCCAGGCAAAATACGGAACAGGCTCATTGGGAACAGTTGGTCCTTTGACCAGAGCCAAAATGAATACAATGTTGAGCTCTGGAACAGGAGGATCCGGCGGAACAGTAACGCCAATTCCGACAGGCACAGGATTAACAGTGGCATTATCCGCCACTAATCCGGCTTCAGGAACAGTTGTTGACGGCCAAGCATTATATCCGTTAGCAAGATTAACCTTTACCAATGGCGATAACGCCGAAGTAAAAGTTACAATGTTAAAATTAAAGAGATATGGTGTTTCAGCCGACGCTTCTATTACAAATACATATTTGTTTGACGGAGCCACAAGACTGACTGACGGAGCAGCTGTTTCGTCTACCATAATCAACTTTAACAATACCTCAGGATTATTCATGGTTCCTGCGGGCGGTTCAAAAACAATCAGCATATTAGCTGATGTAAACGGCGACTCAGGCGAAACAATGGGAGTACAGGTTGTTGCATCAACCGATGTTACAACAAACGCCAGTTCCGTAAATGGAACATTCCCGGTAAGCGGCAATTTGCACACATTAGCCACCGGCACATTGGCAGGAGTGGAGTTTAACGCTACAACAACTCCTTCTTCAGCAGCCACCATTGATCCGCAAAACGACTACACTGTTTGGCAAAACAGCGTGATTGTCACAACAAGGGCAGTTGATATGACCCGTATTTCTTTCAGAAAAACAGGGTCTATTAAAGATTCTGATTTACAAAACTTCAGACTATATGTTGACGGCGTCCAAGTTGGTTCGGCCATTCCAAATATAGTTTTGAGCGCCAACAATGAGTCGCTTATAACCTTTGACTTAGCTGCTTCTCCAAAGAGATTGGAAGCCGGCACAAGGGTTGTTAAATTAGTGGCTGATATTATTGGAGGCTCTTCATTGAAATTTACTTTCAATTTGTGGAGTTCATCCGATGTCACAGTTGTTGACACCCAGTACATGGCAAATGTATTGCCAGACCTAATATCAAACGGGACCTTTACCAAGAGGTCAACCGCAGAAATGACAGTAGGCTCTGGAACAATCACCTTTACCAAAAAAACCGATTCTCCAT
This sequence comes from uncultured Candidatus Saccharibacteria bacterium, assembly GCA_964427585.1. Taxonomy (GTDB): domain Bacteria; phylum Patescibacteriota; class Minisyncoccia; order Minisyncoccales; family Staskawiczbacteraceae; genus JBBTQJ01. The sequence continues at coordinate 38,286 of CAYRVC010000005.1, read as the reverse complement.
CCGGCAATATTGTTGACGGCGCTTCAAATGCCTTATTGGCAAAATTTGAAGTAAAGGCCGCGGGAGAAAAAGTAAAGATTGAAAATCTTTATGTTTCAGCAAGGGTTAATACAGCGGCTGTTTCCGGATTAAGGAACGGCATGTTGTTAGCCAACGGAGTGCAAATCGGTTCAACAACCACTTTATACGACCCGGATGACAGCAGTTTTGACTACACCACCTTCAACCTTGGTTCATCTTTAATAGTTGAGCCAGGCAGTCCGGTAACATTGGAAGTAAGGGCTGATGTTTTTGACACAGGAACTTCAGACACGACAAACAGCATCGTTTCAGACAGCACTATTCAAGTTGTAATTGAAGGCTCTTCTACATTCAACAATGCTACGGGCCAATCATCGGCAACAACAATTGACGCTCCTGCATCTGATGTTTCAGCCAATACCTTAACTGTTGCCCAGGGCAGTTTGTCATTGTCAAAATATTCAGCATATACCGATCAAACAGCGGTACAGCCTCTAACAGCCTACAAATTGGCTCACTACACTTTAACAGCGAATACAACAGAGGCTGTAAATATGACAAACATCAATGTCACCCTTGACGAGGTAAGCAGCTATATCAGCAATCTGTATGTCAAATACGGCGACCAGACCACCAGCACAAAAGCAAGCATTACGGCGGCAAGCAACGACTGGTCGGTAAACTATACAATCCCAACCGGAACAACCATTGATATGATAGTTTATGGAGATGTGGCAACAGGCAACGGCCAGAATGGTTCGGGAATTGTTACAATGGCAATTACGGGAACAACCGTAAGTTCGGCAGTAGCGGCTAACGCCTCTGCGGTTAACAGCCAGACAACGACATACACCACAGGATCATTTGTCACGGCTTTTGCCAATACTCCTCAAAACCAGGCGGTATCAGGCAACCAGCAGGTTGAGGCAGGAAGATTCAAATTCACATCTTCTTACCAAAAATACACCATTACCGAATTAAGGTTTAATGGAGAGACATCTGCTACTGCGGCTGATGACGAGGCTATAATCAATAATGCCATATTGAAAGACGGTTCAACCGTCATAAAGACGGTTCCGTTCAACGACAACCTTGGTTATTTCAACTTCACCGGCTTGTCGATTGATGTTCCGGCTTCCACTTCAAAGACATTGACCTTAGTTTGGGATCTTGCGATTCCTTCAGCAACAGCCTCAACGTCAGGCGTTGACGCCAGAGCAGAACTGCAATACATAAAGTATCAGGATCCTAACGGAACAGTCACAACAGATTCAACTACCACCAGAGAGGCAAATAGAACTATTGTTTACAGGGCAGTCCCCACTATTTCACAGGTTGACCTGGTAAACAACACTATTGCCAACGGCCAGGTTCTGGATTTGTACAAGTTTAAGGTAACAGCTCCACTCCAAGGCGAAATCAACATTAAGCAGTTTAAGCTTGATTTGGCTTGGTCAGACGGCGGAACAGCAGATACTCCGGAATTAGAATCACTACTGCTTCTAAAAGACGGAGTTGACATTACAAGCTCTGTGACAATCCAAGAGGAAGACGGCGCTACTTCAGTTAAAGATACCACCGGAGTGGTTACAACGAACAGCAAGATTATCGTAACTTGGAACAGCTCTAACGAAGACACAATCCAGCCGGGAACCTCCACCACTTATACAGTGAGAGGCACTCCTCAGGGATTCAGGGTAAACGGAGCTACGGATACAGCCCAAGACAGCGTGGCAATATCATTCACTCCAGACACATCTCTTCAGACAGATGGTTATAACTACTTGAACGCAGGCGACACGCTTACAACTATTGTTAAGTTGTATAACGATAATGTTGCGGGAAACTCTTCAGCTGAAGACGCAGACCTGATTTGGTCAGACGGTTCAGCGGTTGCTCACACTGCGGCAGTCGGAACAAGCTCAACCAACGACTGGTTCAATAGCTACCTGATACTTGATTCTCTGTCTTCTGAAACCTGGTCAAGATAATTTTCCAAAACAGACCCTCATCTCACTTGTGGAGAGATTGCGAGGGATAAAACCAAAAACCGCCCATTGGGCGGTTTTTGGTTTAAGGTGCGGATAAAATATTGACTTTTGTTATGTTATTTCATAGTATATAATTGCTTTTGGATAAGTTTTTGAAAGCCAT
>CAYRVC010000005.1:28227-36101 GCA_964427585.1 uncultured Candidatus Saccharibacteria bacterium | reverse complement strand
TTTAGGATGTAGGTACATTGACAACCCGACACACATGGGGAGAAAAAAGATGAGTAACGCAACTGCCAAATCCAAGATTAAAAGGGAAGACTTGCGGTTAGTCCTTTTTTTGTCATCGGAAGAAGAAGACAAAGCTCTTGATTTGTTCAGGGAAGATGAGGAATTCCAAAATGTTCCCTATGAAGATTCACCTGCTCCGCTTTCACTGATTATGACATCACAGGGAATTAATCTTCTAAAGAAGAAGCAGAAGGACATATCTTTTAAGGTTTTCAAACCTGCTGCAACAGATAATATAACACCAGAACAGAGGGAAATCTGGAAAGAGAAAAAAGTTTTGGTAGCCCACCTTGTGTTCCGTATGAGAATAAAAGTAATGTTCTTTTTAGAGAATGTATCTTTTACCGTTACGAAGGAGGGGTTATATGTCAAAACGGAAGAAACCTAAAAATCCAGCGGCCTCTGGAGCTAAAGAAACATCAAAACCCGCACGGCTTGAAAGGCACGTGCGGGTAACCTTTTTCCTGGTTGCCGATACAAAAGAGCATCTTCGCGCAATTGACCGTGTAAGGAGTTATCTAAAAAACCAAAATTTTTTGAGTGAGAACGAGAGGGAGTTGCCGGTAACCGGCTTTACCCATAGTTCATATCCAGGATTTCCACCACGGCTTTCGGGCGAAACAGTTTTTGTTGGTCTTTGGTGGAATACAACAGAAGAAGGAATAAAGGAATTCTATGCTGAAAAGACCGTATTGTTTCTCATTGATTTTTTAGCTTATGCGGAAGAATGGAAAACAGATAAAAACATTGCTCTTTTGAAAACCAGAATTTTAGGATACTATGAAACATTTCAATCTCCCCAAGAGGAGATTTGGATAGTCAAACAGGATATCTACCGATATGCTTGATGACTATAGAGCGAAGCTATCCACTTCGTTTTTTTTATTACATTTTTATTTTAGATTAAGCAGGCTTCTATGCCAGAGAGAAAAGAAATATTCACGACTCTCTATGGAATTTTAATCTGAAAATCTTTTCCTTTCTTAAATAACAATTTTTTTAGAATAAAAAAGCCTCAATTGCATTGAACTGAGGCATATTGTTTTTTAACCTTTTCTGACGGTCAGTAAATAATTTTCTTTTTTTCTTTTTCCTCTTTTTCTTTCTCTGTTAATTCTTTCCATAATTCCCATATTCCTGCGTTAGCCATTAACACACAGGCGCCACCTAAGATGAGCGCCGATAAACCAGCTATCATATATTCTTTGGCCAATAGCCCGTAAACAAAACATCCAATCATCATTAGCGTTAAAGCAAACACTCCTAAAATACCTTGAATCAATTCTTTTTTGTCTTTACTCATGGCTTTTTCCTTTCATTGGAAGTACAAGCCAAACGATTTATTTTTGCGTAACGCCACTTGGAAGTTGTTTATAATTTCTCCTTGAATCATCACAATAAGAAATATTATTGGAAAAATAACCTCATTTCGGTTATGAGGGAATACGATTGTATAGACCATAAACACCAAAGATGTTGTTGAACCAAAAAGAAAAACCTTAAAATGCCACCAGTCAAAATCCTTGAGGAAACGAGTTAGATGGGAAAGAAACTGGGGATATTCTGAATATACGCTCTTGTATAACTTTTCTGTAATTTCCTTTTTTCTTTTATAATATCCATATACATAAGCATAAGCCGTCCATGCCTGAAGAAACGCGACAGTGGGTATAAAAATGCGTAATGACACTGTTTTTTGATTGATAGAAAAAACAATTACACATTCAATGATTCCCATAAAAAAGGGGATCAAGGTATCGCCCCAAGATATGGGCCAGAGATATTGTAATTCTGAAATATATCTGTGCCAAACAACAAAAACAACAACAAGAGCAACTAACAATCGCAATGCGCAAACTAAGGTTAACTCATCTTTCGCGATGACATCCCTTGCCTCATTTATCCAAAAAGCCAAAGCAATGCACTGTATAATATTTAATACGGTCACATAAACACCGGTCTGATATGGAAGAACGGCTTCCATAAGTTTTGGCAAAGGAATTTGTTCTTTTATTTCTTCAGAGATAATATGCTTTTTTGGTTCGCCAAACTTAGAAGCTACCCATATGAAGCTCACTTCGCACCGCCTTTCTATATTAACTTTTTAAAGGTCTGTATTTTTACTTATATCAATTTAATAATAATTGTCAATTGTACGGGTGTAGGGTTAAACCAGTTTTACGTGAGTGCGTCTGAGTTCTTTGTTGATTTCAACGCAGTCTGGAATTGTTTTTTTGACCAGGTCCCAAAATCTTTTTGAGTGATTTAATTCTTTCAAATGGCAAAGCTCGTGCGCTATCAAATAATCAGCCAGGGCCGGCCTTAAATAAATGATTTTGTAGCTGAAGTTTAAATTTCCTTTTTCAGAACAGCTTCCCCATCTTGCGGACTGGTTTTTTATGACAACGCGGTTTATTTTAAAGCCGTAAAAAGAATTAAAGTGTTTTAGCCTGTTTTCAACAAACCTTTTGGCGGTTTCCCTTTTTTTACTTGTAAATCTTCTTCTTGTTTCCATTAAAAATGGTTATATTACAGCTCTTTTTGATTTTTTTTGGCAGTCGCAGGATGTTTTTTCAGGCATGCTTTTTATAATATCCAGGATAAGGATTTTTAGCTTGCCGTTGTTTTTTTTGAAATTTTCCAGAACCTGTTCAATGGAAACCGGTTCTATTTTGTTTTTGGCATAAATGCCAACATCGTAATCTGTGATCAAAGAAATATTCAGATAGCATATTCCCATTTCCATAGCCAGGATTACCTCAGGATACTGGGTCATGTTTACAATATCCCAGCCGTTTTTAGAGTAAGAAAGGCTGTCTGCTAAAGTGGAGAATCTCGGCCCTTCAATTACCACCACTGTTCCATGCGGGTGAAAGTTAAGAGATGTTTTTTTTAAACGGCTTATTGCCAGTTTCCTTAAATCAGAGCAGTAGGGAAAAGCGGATTCTATATGGGCTACTTTCGGCCCGTCGAAAAAAGTGTCTTCCCTTTTTTTTGTCCTGTCCACAAATTGGTCGCATATAACGAAGTCTCCGGGTTTTATTTTTGCCTGGAGGGAGCCGGCCGCGCTGGAAGCGATAATGGTTTTTACTCCCAGTTGTTTTAATGCCTGGATATTCGCCCTGTATGGAACCTTATGGGGAGGAATCTCGTGGTTTTTATTGTGCCTGGGCAGGAAAGCCACTTTTTTTCCGGCAACGGTTCCTATGGTAATTTTATCCGAAGGCTTTCCAAACTCGGTTTCAACATGAATTTCTTTCGCGTCTTTCCCAAAAAATTCATAAAAGCCCGACCCCCCTATTATTCCAATTTCGGCCGATTCTTCCCGCCTTTTTGCCTTAATAGAGGAATCATATTTTACCAAAGACCTTATTTTTTCATTTCCTAAAGCCTTTCTTCCGTTTAAAAAAGAAAGCTCAATCAAAAAATCAATTCCCATTATTTCGCCTCCCAGCTGTTTTACAAGATTGACTGCGGCTTCCATTGTTCCGCCTGTTGCCAGGACATCGTCAACTATTATTACCTTTTCTCCTGGTTTTATGGAATCATGATGCATTTCTATTGTGTTGGATCCGTACTCTAAGGCATATTTTTTGGAAATTGTTTTTGAAGGGAGCTTGCCCTGTTTTCTTATAATGGCAATGCCGGTTTTCAACTTATAAGCCATTGCCGAAGCCAGTAAAAAACCCCTGGCGTCGATGCCTACGATTTTATCTATTTTTTCATTTACCCCCACACCAGAAGTTTTTTTTAAACTTTGGTGTGGGGGTAAATATGGTTTGGCCAGCTCGTCAATCATTTCAGAAAAAAGCCTTTTATCTTCCAGCAGGGGAGTAATATCCTTAAAATTAACTCCGGGTTTGGGCCAGTCAACGATTTCCCGTATTTTTGTTTTTATTGAATGTTCTATTGTTTTTGTTTTCATGGCTAGTGATTAGTTTTTATTTTTTGTTTTTATTTAATAATCTAAATTCTTCCAAAAAAGTCAGATATTTATTCCAATATTCAGGAGGCATGGATTGCAGCATTTCATTTATATATTTGTCGTATCCGTCAGGGTTTGTTTTGTACACGGATTTTTTTAACAGCACAACTTCTTGGTAAGCCTTTTCAAATTTCCCCAATTCTTTGTGGACGCGGGCCAAATTAAGGAGATAGCCGTATGACTGTGGATTTTTGGCGAATAAATCATAGTATATAGACTCCATTTTTAAAAGTTGTTGCCTGGCTTTTCCTTCTTCTCCCAATTTTTTATAAATAAAAGTCAGGGAAGCGTAAAGGCTGGGGTCGTTGGGGCTTAACATGAGCAATTCTATTATAAATTTTTCGGTTTCGTTGTTGTCTGGCTGCAATTCAAAAACTTTTACAGCCTCGTTGGCTGCCGTTGCATAGTCGCCAAGTTCTCTGGACAGCAAGGCGTATATGGCATGAAAGCTGGCGTTATTCGGATATTCGGCGGTCAGCATGCGGTAAGCCTCCGCGGCGCCTTTATAATTTTTTTGCTTTATTAAAGCCGCTCCCAGCTGTATATACGCAGGGGCGAAGCCGCCTTTTTGCTTTGCTTCTTCAATGTGTTTTGTTCCGCTTTCCTGTTCGCCTAAGAATATTTCGGCAATGCCCAGATACCAATAACATTCTCCCTGGCTCGGGTCTATTAAGGAACAGTCTTCTGATATTTTTTTCATTGCCGGATGGTCTTCCGCCACCATGTAATTTTTTGCCAATTCTATGAATATTTCCTGGCGGCCGGGGCTTAATTCCTTGGCTTTGTTCAAATAATCCCTTGCCTCTGACAATAATTTATTTCTGCTTTCAACATTGTTTTGCTCCCGGGCCGCCAAAATATTCGTAAAACTGCCCATAAACAGCCACGTTCTTGTAAATTTTGGCTGGAAAGCAGAACTTACTTTTAAGGATTCCATTCCCTTTGCGGCATATTCGGTTTCTTTTTCCGGGCTTAAATTGGCGCACGTTTTTAAAAAATCAGAATACCTTAAACCGGCGTATGATTTAAGAATACTGCTTTCTTCCCTGATATCTTCCATTATTGAAAGCGATTTTTCGCATTTTCCTATTTCGGTCAAATTTTTGGCATAGTCAATCTGCAGGGCAGCGTAAAAAGGCTTTATGTTGTAAAACCAGAAGAAAATAATAATTGATATTGCCAGGAAAGCGACAGCCGGCTTTTTTCCCAATAAATTATTTTTTATCGGAGATATGATTATTTTTTCGGTTTGAGTCCGGTTTGAGAGCAAATAAAAAGAGTATCCTATAAAAAAGAAGGAAATCAAATAAGTCAAAAAGCTGTCAAAGTTGAAAAAAAGAGCCGTCAAATATCCGATAAACATCGCCTGCAGGCCATGGGCAAGATAAGCATATTCAGTGTGGACTTTTTCTTTTTTGAATTTTCCAAGCCTCCACAAAAGAGCCAGCCAAAAAGCAATATAAAGCAAAGCGGAAATAATGCCTGATGTTGCGGCGGTTTCTAAAATTATATTATGGGCCCTGTCCCACCACGGCCGCTGGCGGTTAAAGGGCACGGGGTCGTAATATTTTTCAAAACCCATGTAAAAATTTTCAGGACCAAAGCCAAGCAGAGGTTTTTCTTTTATAGCTTCTGAAGTTATCTGCCAGGCAACGAGCCTTGTGCCCGTTAAATCCTTGATAATCCTTTCAACAGACAGCCTGCTTGAAACTAATTTTAATAATTTGTTCTGTTCTGAAATTTGCGGAAAAAGATTAAATAAAACAACAACGACTACGGCCAAAATTAAAAGAGAGGCGGCAATTATTTTAAGCAGTTTTAATTTGGAGTTTACCCCCACACCAAACTTCGTTATGGTGTGGGGGTAAAAAAAGAAGAAATAAACAAAGCCGATTAAAATTCCAAGATAGGTGGCGCGGGAGCCGGTAATTAATATAGTGAAAATAAATATTAAAAACAGCGCCAAGTATATTATTTTTATTTTTTTAATTTTTTCTTCTAAAAACAGCGTGAAAGACAAAAAACTTAAAAAAAGCATATAAATGGCCAAAAAAGTGGCGTTGCCCAGAAAAGAGGGAACGCGGCCGCTTTCAGAAGAAATGAAGATATTTTTTAAAAAACCGGAATATTGGACGAAAGCCAGCAAAGAAATAATAAGGCCTGTTCCCAAAAGGCATTTAAACATTGTTTTCCAGTCTTTTTCCCTGGCAAAAACAGCCAATAAAACGGCGAATACAAACAGGAATAAATAATTCAAAAGGCCTCCGGCTCTGCCAGGGCTTCCAAAAAAGCTAAATCTCATGTCTTCTGAAAACACGGTTGCCAAAACAAGGCTGAAGGAAAAAGCCGAAAGAATAAAGAACGGAACATAATCGGGATTTTTAATTTTTACAACAGAAAAAGAAAAGTCTTTTTTATAAAAATATTTGAAAAATAAAAAAAACAAAAGCAGGGTTAAAACCATTCTGAACAAAATCGCCCTTGACCAGTCGGTGGGTTCAAAGGTAGGGGGAAGAAGAAGAAAGGGAAGAAGCAGAATAAAGCAAAAAACCCTTAAAAACCAGGGGTAAATTTTATTTTGACGGATGGTTTGATTGTTGTTTTCCATATTTTTTTATGATACAAATTAAATAAAAAACCAACAAGTATTGACAAATTATTTAGATATTATATTATCATAAATAGCTCTTTTAACGGTATAAATATTTGTGAAATTGGCGGTCATATCCAAAAGCCACTAAAAATCGATATAGCTCGGGCTCGATCAATCTTGGTGTTTTTTGGCTATGACTGCCATGTTGGTAAGTCAAGCGCCTCTCTTTTTTTGAAAGGAGCTGACCATGAGTCGGCTAGCGCTCTGCGAAATTAGTGGACCGCTCACGGACTTGATTCAAAAGCTTTCAGGGGAAAGCGGAAACCTGTGGGCGGAGCATCTTAAGAAGATGCTCCGTGAAGGGGTACGCCGCTGGCGCGAGGAGGACGGAGTGATCTACTTTGAGGTCACCAGCAACGGCCGCACGGGTCTAGAATGGATCGAGTACCTGGAAACCCCTGTTTTCCAGGTCGACAAATGGGCAAAGGACGTTTTGATGTCTCCGGATTTCAAACCGACCAACGGCGTGATCTACCGAATCGCGGTAATTAAGGGAACGCTGTTTTCCGCCAGCGACCGGATCACCAAAAAGATTCGCGCCGAGGCCAAAAGCCGCAAGTTGGAGAAGCCCAACGCCGAGGTCGTCTGCCTAATCCGGGATGCATTCTCGAACGAGGAACTGAAGGCCATGGGCCTTTGGGAGATCGTGGTATTTCATGATTCCATCAGGGATTCCGCTGGCGGTCCTCGCTTGCTTGCCGTGTTCCGTGGCTTTGGGGGTCGTTGGCTGCACGCCTACTGCGACAGGCCCGACGTCTTCTGGTTCTCCGGTTGCGGTTTCGCCTTCGCCGTCTCGCAGGTATCTTCAAATTAGTCCTTTGCGCTCGGACATTTTGTCCTTGCCCTCTGGACTTTTGCCCTTTGCATTTCGTCAAGATTTGCAAAGGGTTTTTGTTTTGTAAGCTTCCCATGCCACCCGCCTAAATTTTTACCAACGTCATTTAACCTCTCAGACAATCCAATATATTTCTTATTGTCCGATGATTTTATCCCCCAGGGCATCATTAAACCTTGAATTAAGAAATGCCTACGTGATTTAAGGCATAAAAGCAAAGAAAAGAATATTAAAAAAAACAAAAGAAAATATAAAAATAGAAACATTTAATTCTTATTTGGGCTTGCTAAAACATGGGAATACTTGTAAGATAAAAAAATTTATGAAAAAAATTGTAATTA
>CAYRVC010000005.1:0-28127 GCA_964427585.1 uncultured Candidatus Saccharibacteria bacterium | reverse complement strand
CATCCGGATACTACAATCCTCTGCATATTGGCCACATTGACTTGATAAGAGAAGCCAAAAAATTAGGCTGTTTTAGCTTATGGCGCAATCCCCTGGACTTTTTTATAAAAAAAGAATAATATAAAATAAATATAAAATATTTCTAAAACAGATGGGAAACACCGGTGACCTGCCTGCCGCGGGCGGGAATTCCGGGACTGTGCCGCAACTGTAAAAGTCAGAATGCCATCGGTTTTAGACAATTATAAATAACCAAACTTTCTTCGAGCAAAAGAAAAGGTTAATCTAATTCAGTATGAATTAGATGAAATTTTTCTCCCTCGAAAGGAGATTTTTTATTATGAATATAAAAAGAAAAGTTCTAACAGCTTCTTTAATTATAATTTTAATCAGTTTTGTCGGATTAAATAATTTTTCTGAAATTTGGGCAGAAAACCAATTAGAAATCAATAAAGCTATTAGTTATCTTAAACTTCAGCCGCAAAACGCTTGGAACACTATGGCTTTGGCTGGGGCGGAAGAAACTGAAAATAATTTAGAATATCTTAAATCTGTTCCTTCTAACCAGAAGTCTGCCACCACTTATGCTAAATATATTTTAGCCTTAGTGGCAGTTGGTAAAAATCCTGCTAATTTTGGAGATGAAAACTATATAGAAAAATTAAAAAGTTTTTATCAGGATAATCAATTCGGAGAGAAAAATTTAATTAATGATGATGTTTGGGCAATCCTGGCTTTTTCCGCAGTTGGCCAGGGAAACTTGGCGATAGTTCAGGGGGCCAAAGATTATGTTTTGAGCGAACAAAATTCAGATGGAGGATGGAGTTATGATATTTCTTCTTCTTCCGATACCAACGATACATCGTCAACCATTATGGCTCTATTAGGGGCGGGAGTTCCTTCTTCCTCATCCGCTATCTTGAATGCGATTAGTTATTTAAAAGCTCAACAAAATAATGATGGAGGATTTCCTTATCTTGCTTCATCTCCCTCTGATTCGTGTTCTGATGCATGGATAATTTCAGCTATTTATAAATTAGGACAAGACCCCGTTAATCCAAGTTGGCAAAAAAACGGAAAAAACGCTATAGATCATTTAAAGTCCTTGCAAGACGTAGATGGCGGTTTTTGGTGGCAGTCTGCGGGAGATAATAAATTTTGCAGCTCCTATGCCATTATTTCTTTATTAGAGAAATATTATCCGGTTGAAACAATTTACAACTTGCATCATTTAAGAATTGAAGGAAAAGACAGCACTGTTTGCGACATTGAAATTAACGGGGCAACTGCTTTGGATTTAATAATTAAGGGTTCAAAAATATGCAATTATGATTATTTAATTAGCGAATACCCGGGGATGGGCCTTTATTTGGTAAAAATAAATGGACAAGATAGCTGGATGTATATGGTAAACAACATTTCTCCTATGGTGGGAGCAGATAGTTATTATTTGGAGCCTTCAGACGAGGTTTTATGGTTTTCTGCAGAATGGCTGGATAAAGGCTGGTTTCCAACTAAAGCGGAATTAACTAAAACAGGAGATTTGGCTGAAATCCAGGTTAAATATTATAATTCTGAAACAAGCGATTGGCAGAATTTTGAAATGCAAGGAATAAAAGTTAAAATTGGCTCTTCGGATTTTACAACAGATGATTTAGGCAAGGTTGAAGTTTCTTTAAGCGGATTGGAAGGAGGTTTTTATCAGGCATTTGTTGAAAGTCAGATTATAGACGGCACAGGTTATATAAGAAGCGAAAAAGTAAATTTAACAACAGGCCAAGCCCCCAAAGACCATCAGGTAGGATTAAAAGCAGAGATTGAAAAAGTTGAAGTTCCGCCTGGAGGGAAACAAGACGAAATTAGTTTTTCAGTAAGCCCGGATATATTGGATTTTGGAAAGTTAAAACCAGGAGGAAGCTCTGTCAAAAATTTAACTATTAATAATGGAAACAATAGAATCTATTTGGAAACAGAAGCGAGCGGAGCCAATGTTTTTCAGGATAATTTAAACATAGACGGGAAGTTAGGGAAGATTTTCTCTGTTGAAATGGATTTAGGGCAAACTAAAATTTTACCGGTTGAACTAAGCATTCCCTTAAGCTATAACGATAATTTTGGTTTAGTGGAAGGAGAGCTTACTTTCTGGGCAATTAAAAAATGAAAAAATTTCTGTTAATATTAATAATAATTTGTTTTTTATCTGCCAATTCAGCCAAAGCAGTTTCAATTAAAGCAAGTCCTTCAGAAATAAAAATTGAAACCGCATCTGATTTGACTAGAAAAGAAATAATAATAGAAAATCCCGGCAATAGCGTGGCTTTATTTGAATTATATTTGGACAATTTTTCTGATTTTGTTAAAATAAAGCCGGAAAGTTTTATTTTAGAAGGCGGGAAGTCGCAAAAAGTAATTTTAGAAATCAAAAACAAAGAGACGGGAGTTTTTTCCACTATGATTTCAGTGGTAGCCAAACCATTATCTGAAAGAGAATTTAAGGCTAACGCCGGAGTGAAAATTCCTTTGGAGATTAGAATTTTAGAAAATAAATCTGAATTTTGGCTGGCCTCTATTTTTAAAAACTTTGAGGGATTATTTAAAAACCAGAAAAGTTTAATTTATATTTTTAGTATTATTTTTATTTTGTTCTTACTTGGACTTTTGATGATAAAAAAGAAAAAAGCAAAAGTTTGAAAAAATGAAAAAAAATATTTATGTCATAGTTGGACTCGGGATAATTATTATTGGCAGTTGGCTAATAATTTCTAACAGTTTTTGGCGAGCCAATGTTAAGGAAACCGATGTTTTTTTAGAGACAGCAGAAAAGGAAGGGACGGCAGAAAAGGAAGTGGTGTTGGTGATTGACAATGGAGAAAAAGAATCGCTCACCTCTAATGCTAACTTTATTAAAGGAATGACTGCCTTTGATTTATTGAAAGAGGAAGTTGAAAAATTAGCTTTAGAGTTGAAAACAAAAAATTATGATATGGGAATATTTATTGAAGCAATTGGAAATAGAGAAAATGGACAAGATGGAAAGTATTGGCTATATTATGTTAACGGACAATTTCCAACGGTTGCAGCTGATAGAAAAGAAATCAAAGCAGGAGATAAAGTAGAATTTAAATTTGAGAAATCGCCTTTTTAATTTTTTAATTTATGGAAGTATCCAAAACAGGAAAAAATTTAGAATTTGTAATTGCTTTGTCTTTTATTTTACTCGGCGTTGTTTTTAGGATTATTCCTCATATTCCTAATTTTACCCCCATAGCCGCCATGGCTCTGTTCGGAGGAGTTTATTTTTCAAAAAAAACAGCATTTGTTTTACCAATAGTTGTAATGTTTATTTCAGATATGTTTTTAGGTTTTTATGAGCCAAAAATAATGGCCGCTGTCTACGGCAGTTTTATCCTTTGCGTTATTTTAGGATTTCGGTTGAAGAAAAATAAAAAATGGCATACAATTTTAGCAAGCTCTTTCTTAACCGCTTTTATATTTTTCTTTTTTACCAATTTGGCTGTCTTTGCATTTACCCCCTGGTATGCCAAAACATTATCCGGTCTTTTGCAGTGTTATCTGATGGCTTTGCCATTTTTTAAAAACAGCTTATTGGGAGATATATTTTATACAGCGGTATTTTTCGGCGCCTATGAATTGGCAAAAGTTTGGACTGATAAAAAGTTTAAACTGCAACCCAATTATCACACGACAAATTATATTTAACATTAGATTGCGAAATACAATAATTTCCGCGTCCGCGCAAATTCTCTGCGAACTTTAATAAATTTACAACCAAAATACTCCCTTTTTATCAATTTCGTAATTGAAAGTAATTACAGAACTAAAATTTATGAAAAAAATTGTAATTACATCCGGATACTACAATCCTCTGCATATTGGCCACATTGACTTGATAAGAGAAGCTAAAAAATTGGGGGATTTTTTGGTTGTAGTTGTAAACAACGACGAGCAGGTAAAAATTAAAAGGAGCGTCCCTTTTATGCCGGAAAAAGAACGAGTTGAAATTATAAGGGCGTTAAAATATGTTGACGATGTTTTTTTATCAATAGACAGGGATACCGGCCGGCAGGATAAAACTTTAACTTTTTTGGCGGAAAAATACGAGGGAAGCGACATAATTTTTGCCAAAGGCGGGGACAGCACAATGCAGAACGTTGAAAAAGACACCTGCGAAGAATTGGGCATTAAAATAGTCCTGGGAGTTGGCGGAGGAAAGGTCCAAAGTTCTTCATGGCTTTTGAATAAAATTGCCAAAAAATAAATATGGATATAATTATTGTTTGCCATACTGAATTCGGTTTTGTTGATGAAAAAACAAAGGCGGTTATTTATGAAAAAAGAGCCGGCAAGGGCGCAAGGGAAGGGGTATCAAATCTGATTAAAATAGCCGGAAAATACAAAGCTAAAATCACTTTCGCGGTTTCGCCTGAAGTTATTGACTGTTTTCCTAAAAATACTAGTCACGAAATCGGGCTTCACATACATCCTGGCTGGGAAGAATTCAAATATAAAAATTTCAAATGGATTGTGGGAGACTCCTTTCTTAAAAGAAATTGCGTTTTTAATAAAACTTCCACGGCCTTGGCAGATTATAATTACCAGGAGCAATTGGAAATAATAAGCAAAGGAAAGGAATATTTTGTAAAAAAATTAAGTTATGAGCCCAAGGTGTTTGTCGCCGGAAGGTGGGCTTTGAACACAGACACGATAAAAGCATTGATAAATCTCGGTTTTACACACGACTGTTCCGCGTACCCTGGTTTGGAGTTAAACAATTCCGGCTGGCCAAAACTAAAAAGAATCTCCATGCCTTATATGCCCGATGGAAACGATTATCAAAGCATGGGAAATTTGCCGTTTTTGATAATTCCTATTTCCAGAATGCCCCTTGGAGGAATGGCGGGCCCCGAAGACATCCGAAAATACGGATTTTCCTGGCTGAAGGCCTGCTTTTCAGAATATTATAATCAAGGCGCTCCCTTGTTCCATATAGCCCTGCATTCTCCGGCCATGACCGACCCTTATTATATTTATTTCATGGACAAGTTTTTTTCATTTGTTTTAAAGCATAAAAACATCAATTTTAAATTCGCGTCAGAAATAAAAGAGTATCCAAAGAAAGAAATAAAAGAGAATTATCTGTATTACCCATTTGCTTTGAACAAAACATTGGCCAAATTTTTTTTAAACAAACTTTACCATTGACTTTTTATGGTAAATATTATATTCTATGGTCATAAATAAGATTTTGCCTGCTCTTTTCCAATTTGGGAGGTCAGTCATGAGAAAGAAAAAAATTTTGGCAACGGCCTGGCACCCTGGCGGGGCCAACGCTATTGTGCCGGTTATCAAGCGTCTGATAGCCGAAAATAAAACAGATATTGTTATAATCGGCCACGAATATTCCGAGCCGATTTTTGAAAAAGCCGGCATTGCTTTTAAAAAACCGCCCAACGGCGATATTTCTGTTAAAGCGATGAAAAAGGTTCTTCTGGAGGAATCGCCAAATTTAGTGTTATTGGGAACAGGTTCCCAAGAAGGCAAACAGATTGATATTATAGAGCAAACCACCACTGCCGCCGCGAACGAATTAGGCATTAAATCACTGGCGGTGCTGGATTACTGGGCGAATTATTTGCAAAGATTTAGCGATGAGCGAACGGGGGTAAGCCTGGACAGGCTTACTTCAAAAATAGCTGTTATGGATGAATTTGCAAAAATTGATATGTCAATTTTGGGTTTTCCAAAGGAAAGACTTGTTATTACGGGAAATCCTCACTTTGACGATTTAGTTAAGAAAGCAAAGAATTTCAGCGAAGAACAAAGACAAGAAGTTAAAAAAAAGATAGGTTTTTCAGACAATGTTTTATTTTATCTTGCCTGCAATGTGTTTTCCTGCTGGAAAGAAACCAATGGGTATTGGGATATGGATGTTGTTCAATTAGTTAATAAAACAGTATTATCTTTGCCTAATACGGCGTTAGCGATACGTTTTCATCCGAGGATGCCAGAAGCTGACAGGGTCCAGGTAGAAAACACTGTTTTGCAATCGCAGTCTGATAGGATAAGGATTGTAAAAGACGTTGATTCACAAATTTTGATGATGACAGCGGATTTGACCGTAGTGGAAGACTCCACAGTGGGCATTGAGGCTGTTTTGATGAACAGGCCATGTATCAGCCTGCAGCCCGGGTTGAAAATTAAAGATTCTTTGATAGTAAGCAAATGGGGCATTGTCCCCGCTGCATACGAAGCCGAAAGGTGCGAAAATTTACTGATTGAGGCAGCAGATTCTCTTTACAGAAAAGAGATTATTGCAAATTATAAAAATTTTGTTGCCGACGGAAAAGCAACCGAATGCGTAGTCCGGTTGGTTTATTTAATGCTAACTATTGAAGGAGATTAAATGACATCGCGCCGCTCTATGTTGCCAGGTTTAGAAAACCTGCACTCGGTAATCAGCACAATAATTGGAAAAATGATGCTTAACTGGGACAACAGAGATATCCCAGTTGAGTTATGGGAAAAAATAGAATTAGAATTATGCGATTCGAGAAATTGGTATGTAGCTGGCGCGGGGCACATTACGCCCCAGCCAGCAGAAGTAGAGGAATGGGCAAAATCATTAATTGAAAATTATCGGAAAAAAAGTTCTTAAAAAAGAAAAAGCTTGAAACATATCCTATACTGACAACAGTATAGGATTTTTTTAAAAAAGTTTTATAATTTGATACTTTTTGACCTCTATTGACACTGTGCTTTAAGGGGTTTATCATATATTAAAATCAATGTTTTAATCAAATTTTAATATTATGGCAGAGTTTATGACAGAAGAAATCAAGCCTGGCAGAATGTATACCCCGAAAGAGACCCGGGATTTTTTAAAAATTTCGGAAAGCACCATGAAGCGGATGATAAAAAACGGCATTATCAAAGCATATAAGGTTTCGGGCCAGCACAGAATATGGGGCCACGAAATATTGAAGCTTGTTTCACCGAGTTTTGAAACAAAAGTATTGGAAGTTTACAGAAAAGTAAGGGGTAAAACCAAAGAAGCCATCAATAAATGGTAATTTTTTTGTTTTGAGTAAATAATATTATTATGGATATATTTCAAAATAAAATAATTTTAATAACAGGAGGGGCCGGGTCTTTCGGCCAGAAATTCACTGAAATTCTTTTAAAGGAATACAGCCCGAAAAGCGTAAGGATTTACGACAACAGGGAATTGGCGGAAGTGGAAATGGAAAGAAAGTTCAAGGACCTGCGGTTGAGGTTTTTTATCGGGGACGTGAGGGATGCAAAAAGATTGAACAGGGCGATGCAGGGATGCGATATTGTTGTGCACGCCGCCGCTTTAAAGCATGTGCCGATATGCGAATATAATCCTATTGAAGCCGTGAGAACCAATATTGACGGGGCTGTGAACGTGATTGACGCGGCAATAAACAATTCAGTTGAAAAGGTGATGAATATCAGCACGGACAAGGCCGTCCAGCCAGTAAACCTTTACGGGGCGACAAAAATGGTGGCCGAAAAACTTTTCGTGCAGGCGAACAGCTATACGGGCTCTGGAAAAACCGTTTTCAGCTGTACGCGCTATGGGAATGTGGTTGGAAGCTCGGGAAGCGTTATGCCGTTGTTCAAAGAGCAGAAAGAGAAAGGGGAAATAACCATTACCGATGAAAATATGACAAGGTTCTGGATAACCTTGGACAACGGGGCAAGATTTGTGATTAAATGCATGGAAAACATGAAAGGAGGGGAAATATTCGTTCCTAAAATTCCCAGCATGAAAATTGCCGACCTGGCGGATGCAATGGCTCCGGGGGCAGAAAGAAAGATAATAGGCATAAGGCCGGGGGAAAAATTGCACGAGGTTTTGATTACAAAAGAAGAAGCCAGGCACGCAAAAGAATTAAACGACTGCTATGTAGTGAAACCTGAATTTCCTTTCTGGGATGAAGATAATTACAAAGATGGAAAAGCGGTTTTAACGGATTTTATTTATTCTTCTGACAACAATAAAGACTGGTTGGATAAAAATCAGCTTGAGATATGAGAAAGATCATCCCTTATGGACATCAATGGATAGATAATAATGATATTGAGGAGGTTGTTAAGGTTTTAAAGTCCGACTGGCTGACCCAGGGCCGGAAGGTTGAGGAATTTGAGAAGGCGGTTGCCAAATACTGCAAGGCAAAATATGCCGTGGCGGTTTCTTCCGGAAGCTCAGCCCTCCATTCAGCTTACATCGCTGGCGGAATAAAATCAGGAGACGAAATCATAACCACCCCATTAACATTTGCCGCCACTTCCAATATGCTTGTTGCCCTGGGGGCAAAACCCGTATTTGTTGATGTTGAAAAGGAAACGCTTAATATAAATCAAGGGCTGATTGAAAAGCAGATAACAAAAAAGACAAAGGCGATAGCGGTTGTTGATTTTGCCGGCCATCCGGCAGATTACGCAAAAATATTCAGAATAGCCAAAAAGCATAAACTGCTTGTTATTGAAGACGCGTCGCACGCTTTGGGGGCGGAATATAAAAACAAAAAAATCGGCGGTTTGGCGGATATGACTATTTTCAGCTTTCATCCGGTAAAAAACATCACGACAGGCGAAGGAGGAATGATAGCAACTAACAGCAAGGATTTTTACGAAAAGCTTAAAATAATCAGGAATCACGGAATGGTTAAAAAGCCTGAAAAAGGCGGGTGGTATTACGAAATAGAAAATCCGGCTTTCAATTACAGGATTACGGACATCCAGTGTGGTCTGGGCTTGAGCCAGTTGAAAAAGATAAACAAATTTTTAAAAAGAAGGAGGGATGTCGCAAGAATTTACGAAGAGGCGCTTTCGAACATAAAAGAGATTATAATTTTAAAAGAAAAAGATTATGCAAAATCAGCCTGGCATATTTATCCGGTCAGATTAACGGGGGTTGACAGGAAAAAGGCTTTTGAACAGCTGAGGGAAATGGGAATAGGCGTTCAAGTCCATTATATGCCTTTGCACCTGCATCCTTTTTACAAAAATAAATTCGGATATAAAAAAGGCGACTTCCCGGAGGCGGAAGAATATTATGAAAGAGCAATAACCCTGCCTCTTTTCCCGAAAATGACGGATAAAGAAGTCGAATTAGTTATTAAATCGGTAAAAAAAATATTAAATAAAAAATAAACATGAAAAAAAATATTTTTATCATATCAATCATAGTAATAGCGGTTGCTCTTATCGGCTCCTGGCTGATAGATTTTGGCGAATTAGGAACAGCCGGTTTGAAAGAAGCCGGAATTTATCAGGAAGAAAGGCAGGAAGGGATAAAGGGGCAAGTGACTTTGGGAATCAATGACGGAGAGAATGAGATTAAAATCTCGGCCGCGGAATTTGTTGAGGGAATGACTGCCTTTAACTTGCTGGAAAACGCAATAAAGGAAAAGAGCGCGGTTTTAAAAACACAAAAATCCAGCTTTGGGGTAATGGTTTTAGCCCTTGAGGGCAAAGAAAACGGCGCAGACGGAAAATACTGGATGTATTATGTAAACGGAGAATTGCCTCAGGTTTCAGCCGATAAAATGGCATTAAAGCCGGGAGACAAAGTTGAATTCAGGTTTGAAAAGTCATCTTTTTAAATTAAAAAATTGTGAGCTCGGGGCTCACAAAATTTAGACTTATGGAAAATTTCAAAAAGAAAAAAAATATAGAACTTATTATCGCTTTGTTTTTTATTTTAATCGGCTTTGGCTTAAGGCTTTTGCCCCATCCGCCCAATTTTGCGCCTATTGCCGCAATAGCCCTGTTCGGGGCGGTTTACCTTCCAAAAAGAACGGCTTTAGCCCTGCCGATAATCGCAATGCTGGCTTCGGACGCGTTTATCGGCTTTTATGAAATAAAAATAATGGCTGTTGTTTACGCCAGCTTTATTTTGACCGGCGTTTTGGGATTTTGGCTTAAAAAACACAAGAAACCGGAAACCATATTTTATTGCGCCGTGTTTTCTTCTTTGATTTTTTTCATTTTAACCAATTTTGCCGTTTTCGTTTTTTCGCCCTTGTACGAGAAAAACTTATCGGGTTTTTTGCAATGCTATTTGATGGCGCTGCCGTTTTTCAGAAACAGCTTGCTTTCGGACCTGTTTTACACTGCTATTTTTTTCGGGGCTTTTGAGCTGGCGAAAGTTTTGGTGGATAAAAAGTTCGGAGTAAAAGAGGAAATTCCATGCAAACCGGCAATTTAACCCTTTCCGTAAAAAATAGTTGGGAAAATCTTCATTCAAAAGCAAGGTTTCAGCCCAAATACCCGTCCGACCATGTGGTGAGGTTTGTTTTCAGCAATTTTCCGGCGGATTTTAATAAAAGGAAAAAAATAAAAATACTGGACTTGGGATGCGGAGCCGGATGCCATACTGTTTTTTTGGCAAAAGAAGGCTTCAAAACTTATGCCACGGATATTTCAGAAAACGGCATTAATGTCACGAAAAAGCGCCTGAATGAAAAAAAGTTGAAAGCTGATTTGAAAAAAGCCCTCATGGAGAACCAGCCGTTTCCCGATGATTTTTTTGACGCCGTGATTTCCTTTGGCGTTTTTTATTATAATTCAGGATCTGGCTACAAAAAAGCGGTTGACGGGCTTTATAGAATTTTAAAAGAGGGAGGCCTTGCTTTTATTTTTACCAGAACAACCGATGACTACAGGTTCGGGAAGGGAAAAGAGATAGAAAAAAACACCTTTGTTTTAGATATTGAAGATACTAATGAAAAAGGAATGCAGATGCATTTTTTGGACAAGAAGGATATAAGAAAAATTTTCAAAAAATTCAGGGAAATAGCCGTTGAGAAGACCGAAACCACATTTTCTAACTCAAAAAAGAAAAATTCTGACTGGATAATAACATTGAAAAAATAGAGCGGCCGTAAAGTTGCCTATCTTAGATTTCACTGCCATAATTATTTATGCATAAAGTCAAAATATTCAAAAATAGATTTATAGGGGATGGTGAGCCGGTTTTTATTATTGCCGAGGCGGGTTCAAACCACGACGGCAATTTCGAGCAGGCAAAAAAGCTTATAGACATAGCGGCCAAAGCCAAAGCAGATGCGGTGAAGTTCCAATTATTTCGCGCCTCCAAGATTTACAACCCCAATTGCGGAAAAATCCCGGGAAAGAAAGGAAAGAAAATTGACCTGTACAAATTTTTAGAACAGACAGAACTGCCTTTAAAATGGCTTTATCCGTTAAAAAAATACGCCGAATCAAAAGGGCTGGTTTTTATTGTTACCCCTTTTGACGAAGAGTCGGCGGATGAATTGGAAAAGATAAGCGTTGTAGCATATAAAATCGCCTCTCCTGAAATAAGCCACTTGCCTTTGATAAAGCACATTTCAAAAAAACGAAAACCTCTGATACTTTCCACCGGTTTTTCCAGGCTGTCTGAAATTGAAGACGCGCTGGACGCAGTTTATGCAAAAAAGAATAAAAATATCGCCATACTGCACTGCGTAAGCAGTTATCCGGCCCCCTTGGAGGACTTCAATTTAAAGGTCATTGAAAATTTAAAAATGTTTTTTCAGGTTCCGGTGGGCATTTCCGACCACTCGAAGGATCCGATTATAATTCCGCGACTGGCTGTTCTTTCCGGCGCGTCGGTCATCGAAAAACATTTTACCTTAGACAAAAACTTGCCGGGTCCCGACCACCATTTTGCCTTAAATCCTAATGAGCTGGAACTATTGGTGAAAGAAGTAAGAAGAATAAAGAAGCTGAGCGAAAAAGGGAAGAAAAAGATTTTGGATAATCCTTCCTATAAAAAAATTTTAGGAACAGGGGAAAAAGTAATAGCTCCGTCGGAAAAGGAAATTTATCCCGGGGATAAAAGAAGCGTCTTTGCCATAGAAAATATCAAAAAAGGCGAACGTCTCAATAAAAAAAACATCGCTGTTTTAAGGGCGGAAAGGTATTTGAAACCTGGAATTCATCCTAGGTTTTTTGAGTTGGTTTTAGGAAAAAAATCCGCGAGGCCGGTAAAAAAATATGCCGGCCTTCAATGGGAGCATTTATTGAATAATTAAAATATAAAATGAAAATTCCTTTAAACAGGCCGACAATAACAAAAAAAGACGCTGATTTTTTGAAAAGATCAGGCGGAAATTTATTTAGAGGCGAGCCGGTAAAAAGATTTGAAGAAAAATTTGCCGGCTATATAGGCAGGAAATACGCACTGGCCGTAAATTCCGGAACAGCCGCTTTGCATTTGGCGCTACTTTCCCTCAGAATTGGAGAAAAAGACGAGATTATATTGCCGTCTTACACCTGCGTGGCTTTATTGAACGCAATAAATTACGTGAAAGCCAAACCAAAATTAACTGATTGCAATTTTGATGTCAAAAAAGGGGATTTTAATATTTCTTATTCGGACGTCAAAGCCAAAATAAGCTCAAAAACCAAGGCGATTATTGTTCCGCATATGTTCGGCTTGCCGGCAGAAATCGACAAGATAATTTCCTTTAAAATTCCTGTTATAGAAGACGCCACCCAGTCATTGGGAGGGGATTATCTCGGCAAAAAATCGGGAAGCTTCGGGGAAATATCAATTTTTTCCCTGCACCATTCAAAAATGGCGACAACGGGGGCTGGAGGCATGTTGTTGACCGATTCAAAAGAGTTGATTGACAGGGCAAGGTTTCTGGCTGATTATGAATTCAACGTAATTAAACAGCGCTTGGCTGAAGTCTTAAATTATAATGTCCAGTATAACTATAAAATGGCGGGGTTAAATGCCGTTTTAGGCTTAAGCCAGTTGAATCAATTGGATGAATTTGTAAAAAGAAGAAAAAAATTGGCAAAAATATACGCCGGTCGGTTAAAAAAAACAGCGGAAAATTCCCTGCCGTTTAGAGAAAATATTTTTTGGCGGTATATTGTTAAAACAGAAAAAAATCCGAAGGATATTATAAAAAAAGCTTTAAAATACGGCATAGAATTGGGCAGGGGGGTATATCCGCCGCTTCATCGATATTTAAGAATTGACGATAAATTATTTCCTAACACGGGAAAAGCCGTTGATTCGCTGATAGCATTGCCGATTTATCCATCGCTGGAAGACAAGGAGATAAATTATCTGCTGGGCATTATTGAAAAAATAATATGAATTTAGGGATTATTATCCAAGCCAGAATCGGATCTAAAAGACTGCTTAAAAAGGCATATAAAAAAATTTTGGGCAAACATTTGCTGGAATGGGTGGTCATAAGGGCCAAAAAATCACGGTTGGCTAAAAAAGTGGTAGTGGCCATACCCGATACGAAAGAGGATTTAATTTTTTTGCCGCTCATTAAAAAAAACAGTGCTGATTTTTTTCCGGGAAGCCTGGACAATGTTTTGGAAAGGTATTTTAAGACGGCGAAAAAATTTAATATAGACCCGGTTGTAAGAATCACCGGAGATTGCCCCTTTATTGACCCGGTTTTGATTGACGAAGCGATAGAAGAATATTTAAAAATTAAAAAAAAGCCTGATTATTTTTTAATAGAGGGTTATCCTTTCGGGCTGGGAGATATTGAAATTATCAGTGTCTCAGCCCTTGAAAAAAGTTTAAAAATGGCGAAAGACGAAAGGCATTTTGAACACGTGGTATCTTTTATTTCAGAGAGGCCGGATTTGTTTAAAATAACCGTAAAAAAAGCGCCTCCGGGTTTATTCAGGCAGGATATCAGGCTTTGCGTGGACGAATTGCCGGATTTAAAATTAGCAAGAAAAGTGGCGGAGCATTTCAGGCCGAGAATGGATTTCACGACTCCTGAGATATTGGAATATCTTGAAAAAAATCCGAAAACAGCTGCCATAAACAGGCATATAAGGCATAACTATGTAATTCCAAAAAATGATTCAGAAAAAAAGCATATTGAAAAAGAAGTTTTTTTGCAGATAAAAAAAATTATAAAGCAAAAAGATTTAGAGCCTGAAAAAGACTGGGATTTGATTGTCGTTCTTTCCGGCCAGGAAGAAAATATCAAGAAGGAACCTGAAAAAGGGAAACGGAACGAAGACAGAGACAGGCTGGAAACTGCTTTTAAAATAGCGAAACAGGCCGCCAAAAAAGGAAAAGAATGGCCAATTGTTTATTATAACGGTTCAGACGAACAGAATGATAATTTAAGAGAGCTTGCAAAGAAAGGGTTTTTTAAAAAATATATTCCGCAGGAGAAAATAATTGTGTCTGGCAACTTTTGCATTAAAAACACTAAAGACCAGTTTTCAAAGATGCCGGGAAAATTTTTAAAAAACAAAAGAAAAATAGTGATAGTAAGCAGCGCCTACCACCTTCCCCGCGTTAAAAAATATGTTAAGGAATATCAGGATAAATTCAGCCCTGAAAAAATAATTTTATATCCTGCGTATCCCAAAATTTTTAATATAGAAAAGGCAAAAGAAGAAGCAGAAAAAATTTCAAAGTATTTTAAAAATGAAAACAATTAAAAAAGTATTATTTTTAAATCCGCCCGATCCGACAGTGGCCAATGCCCCGAACAATCCGGGGTACGCTTATTTTGAGCCGCCTATCGGCCTTTTGTATATTTATTCTTATTTGAAAAACACGCAGAAATACAATGTCAGCTTTTGCGATATGAATATTGAAATGAAGTTTCTTAGCAAGAAGAATTTGGAAGACACCATAAAAGATTTAATGGAGCTTAATAAGCCAGACCTCGTGGCTGTTTCCGCCCTCTATTACACCAGCAGGGAAATTTTTCATAATATCTCAAAAAAAATAAAAGAAATTGACAGCTCCACCATAGTTGTCCTGGGCGGGCATTACCCGACGCATATTACAAACCTGGCTCTGGCGGACAAGAATGTTGATTTTGCCATTTTGTCTGAAGGAGAAGAAGGCATGGCGGATTTGATAGAGGCGTTGAATACTTCATCTGGCTTGGAAAATGTTGAGGGAATAGCATATGTTAAAGACGGAAAAATAATAAAAAACGACAGAAGAAGATTTTGGCAGGGGTTTTTGAATTCAAAAAGGCTGCCCTGGGAGGATATAAACATGGAGCATTATTTCAAAGAAGGAAAAAGTTTTTTATACAGGGTGTTTGATAAAAATACGATAAAGCTGGGGTCGATGACCGCCACAAGAGGCTGCCCGAATCAGTGCACCTTCTGCTCTTCCCCCAAATTTTTCAAGCATGTGTGGCGTTTCAGGGAAATCGAATCCATAGTGGATGAAATAAAATTTTTGAAAGAGAATTACGGGGTGAACACCATTATCTTCAACGACGAGAACATGACGGTTTACAAAGACTGGTTTTTAAAACTGATGGACGAATTCAAAAAGCTTAATGTCAGGTGGGTGGTGGGAGGAGGGCTATCCGTAAGAACGATAAACAACGAAGAAATAATAAAAAAAATGATAGAAAGCGGGATAGCTATTTTCAACATCGCCATTGAATCTGGCAACGAGGAAACTTTAAAAAAGGTAAAAAAACCCTTGACCTTACCGGAGGTGGAGAACGTGGTAAGGCTGATAAGGAAATACGGCAAGGGCTATATAATAGGGTTTTTTATCGTCGGGTTTCCGTTTGAAACGAAAAAGGATTTTTTGGATACGTTGGAATTCGGGGGAAAATTGGATGTTGACTGGCGGGCATATTATTGCTTTCAGCCTTTTCCCGGCATAGAATTATATGATTACTGCCTGAAAAACAATTTAATGAAGGAGTACGACGAGGAAAAGTGCGCCAATTACGAATTCCACAGCGCCGCGGAAATAAAATATGCCGGTTACACGTCTGAAGAGCTTAGCAGGCTTAATTATCTGTACAACTTAAAATATAATTTTTTAGAAAACAGGAATCTTCTGCTGGGCACGGAAGAATCTTTGAATCAGGCGGAAAGGGATTTCAATTATGTTTTGGAACTGGCCCCCATGCACTTTTTTTCCAATTACTGCTTAGCTGAAGTCATGAGAAAAAGGAATGATGAATCAAAGAGAAAGGAATATCTGAAAAAAGCCAAAGACATTTTAGAAAACGACAAATCTTTTGACTGGTCTTATTATTTAAAGGAGCTTGGCATAAATACAAAAACATTGCTTGGGACCGCTAATAAAATACCGCTTAAAATAAATACAAAAACTTTAATATAGGAAACAAGCTGATGAAAGGAACAATATTACAGCCAACTTATTTGCCGTGGTCAGGATATTTTGAAATGATCAGCGCTTGTGACGCTTTTGTTGCTTTTGACCATGTTCAGTTTGAAAGGAAGTCATGGCAGAACAGAAACCGGATAAAAACAGCGAACGGAATCGCGACATTAACCGTGCCGGTTGAAAAAGCCCCCCAAACCGCAAAAATCTCGGAAATAAAAATATCGTATAGCCAGGGAAATCCCCTGGAAAACCATTGGAAAACGATATCTTCAGCTTACAAAAAATCCCCTTACTTTGAAAAATACAAACCGCTTTTTGAAAAGATTTATTCAAAAAAATACGTTTTGCTGAGGGATTTGAATATGGATTTGATTAAATTGATTTGTGATATTTTAGGGATTGAAAAAGAAACCATTTTATCTTCCGAATTGAATTTGAAAGACGAAAAAATTCAAAGAACGGAAAAGGTGGTAAATTTATGCAAAAAAACAGGCATCGATTGCTTATACGACGCAAAAGGGGCGGAAGAATTATTGGAAGAGTCATTATTTGAGAAGGAAAATATCAAGCTGGAATTCCAAAATTTTCATCATCCTGAATATTCCCAGCTGTGGGGCGATTTTATTCCTTATCTTTCAACAATAGATTTAATATTTAACGAGGGCGAAAAATCGCTGTCTATAATTAAAAGCGGAATTGTGAAAGGCTAAGCCTTTCACAAAATAATATGGCTCGGCAGTCAAATTTTTTGCGGAGTCAGGTATGTCCTCAAAAATTTGACTGCCGAGCCGCGGAAGTCTTGATATGAACAACATTAAAACAATTATACTTTGCGGAGGAATGGGCACGAGGATGAGAGAGGAAACGGAATTCAAGCCAAAGCCTTTGGTGGAGGTGGGAAACAAACCTATTTTGTGGCACATCATGAAAATCTACAGCCACTACGGCTTCAATGATTTTGTTTTGGCTTTGGGATACAAAGGCAACCAGATAAAAGATTATTTTTTAAAGCAAAAATATTATACCCATGACTTTTTGTTAAAACCCAACGAAGGAAAAATCGCTAATTTTTTTGAAAACAACGGCCCGCAGGACGACTTTAACATAATATTTTCTGAAACCGGCCTAGAAACCCCGCACGGGGAAAGAGTGATGAAAGTTAAAAAGCATATTCAAGATGATATTTTTATGGTCACTTATGGCGACGGCGTGGCGGATATAGACATCGCAAAGCTGGTGGAATTCCATAAAAGCCACGGAAAAATAGGAACCATTACCGGCGTTCACCCCATATCAAGGTGGGGGTTTGTCAACGTTGATGAAAATAATACGGTTACGGATTTTGCCCAGAAGCCCCAGCTGTATGATTATGTCAACGGCGGATTCATGGTTTTTAACAAAGAATTTTTTAATTATTTGAAAGAAGGGGACATGTTGGAAGATACCTTGACGAGATTGATACCTGAAAAACAACTGGCGCTTTATAAGCACGAAAATTTTTGGTACGGAATGGACACTTACAGGGATTTTATGATTTTAAACGAACTTTGGGAAAAAGACCCAAAGTGGAAAATATGGACAAATTAACCTCAAAAAAAATAATTGTTACGGGCGGGGCAGGATTTATCGGCTCTCATCTGGCAAACGAATTGATAGAACAGGGCAATAAAATTGTTGTTATTGACAACCTGTCTTCCGGCAAAAAAGAAAATTTGAATAAAAAATCTAAATTTTATAAAGCAGACGTCAGAGATAAAAAAATATTAGCAATTTTCAAAAAAGAAAAACCGGAAATTATTTTTCACTTGGCCGCCGAACCGCTTGTTGAGAATGCGTACAATAACCCTTTTTCCGCCATAGAAACAAATGTGATGGGCACGGTCAATGTTTTGGAAATTTGCAGGAAAATGGGAAATTTGAAATCAGTTGTTGTTGTTTCTTCAGACAAAGCCTACGGAAAAGCGGAAACATTGCCGTATAAGGAAAGTTCTGCCTTAAGAGGCGACCACCCTTATGACGCTTCAAAATCGGCAGCCGACCTGATGGCAAGAACATATTTTACGACATACGGGCTTCCTATTGTTATTACGAGGTTTAGCAATGTTTTTGGCCCGGGCGACATTAATTTTTCCAGAATAATTCCGGGGGCATTGGAATCAATTATAAAAAACAAGGAATTTTTGATAAGAAGCGACGGAAAAATGATAAGAGAATATACTTATGTAAAAGACATAGTAAGCGGTTGCATAAAATTAGCCCAAAAAACAAGCGAAGTTAGGGGAGAGGCATTTAATTTTGGTTCTAAAAACATACTCAGCGTGGTTGATGTTGTCAAAAACATAGAAGCAACACTGGGAAATAAAATAAATTATAGAATACTGAATATTGCAAAAAACGAAATACCGGAACAATATCTCGATTGGTCAAAAGCCAAAAAAAAATTAAACTGGCAGCCGGAAACAAGTTTTGAACAGGGAATCAAAGAAACGCATGGTTGGCTTAAAATTAATAAACTAATTTCATAAAAATATGAAAATTACATTTTTAGGAACTAACGGATGGTTTGACACCAAAACTGGAAACACTATTTGCACCCTTATTGAAACAAAAGATTATTTTATTGTCCTTGACGCTGGGAACGGTTTTTATAAATTAGACGAATATATAAAAAACGAAAAGCCGATATATTTGTTTTTAAGTCATTTCCATTTAGACCACATCGTCGGATTGCATGCTAAAAATAAATTTAACTTCAAACAGGGGATTAAGATTTACGGACAAAAAGGCGTAAAAGACATTTTAGAGAAAATTATTAATCAGCCATTTACGGTTCCCTTTAAACACGAATGGATGTCTTTTGATATGGAGGTTCATGATTTATTTGAACAAAATAATAATTTGCCTTTTTTTGTAGAATTTAAACCCTTGTTTCACTGGTCGCCATGCTTGGGGTTTAGGTTCAAACTTGAAGATAAAATAATCAGTTATTGTACAGACACGGGTCCGTGCGAAAATCTTTTAGAATTAAGTAAGGATTCTGATTTGCTCATTACGGAATGTTCTTTTAGAATTAACGAATATTATAATCCACAAACTCATTTGAATCCGGGACTTGCTGCTGAAATTGGAAAAAAATCCAATGTCAAAAATTTAGCCCTGACCCACTTTGACGCCTATAGATATAAAACAATAGAACAAAGAAAAGAAGCAGAAGAATTTGCAAAAAAGATATTTGAAAATACGTTTGTTGCAACAGATGATATGCAAATTGAAATTTGATGTTCTTTAAATAAAAAAAAGAGCACACTTTTTGGGTGTGCCATATAGCGGCAATTCTTTAAATGTTTTAATAAGGATAGGTATTTGCAAGAAAACTTCCGACTGCAACGGGAATAATTCTTTTTTGATGATGAATCACGGTTTTTTCCGGCAATTCATCAACCGGGAACCATTTTCCCCGTAAAGCATTTGTTTCTTTGAAAACGCACAGATATGCGAGGCCGACAAAGTGCCCACGCACCTCAGGACTTTTCTTTGATGGGTTTATAACGCCCACAAATTGTATTGATATAAATGGATTGCAAAATTCCCTTTTGGCAAGACGGTCCAAAACGTCTTCAACGCTTTCTCCAGGCCTCATTACGGAGCCAGGGGAGTGCCATTCTCCAGGATAGGCGGTATCGATTAAAGACCGTTGAACCATATATACTTCTAATTTATTCGTGGCATTATTAAATCTTAAGGAAACGGTTTCAATCGCTATAGAAACCGTGATTCTGGCGAGCGCGTCAAAAAGCTCTGTGCCATAAGGTTGGAAAGGATTAATTTTTTTCAATGCTTCAATCAAATTTGCATCGCCTTGAGCCATCGTTGGCCTCCTTAAAAAAAGGGTTGCTCTGGTAATAAGAACTGATTAATATACTAACAAAAAATCAACAAAAAGTCAAGAAAAAATATTAAATATTAAAAATAAAAAAATATGAAAAATATAAATCAGAGGCCGTTGTTTGTTTTTGAAATGGCAAACAATCATCAGGGGAATGTTGAACACGGCTTAAGAATTATCCGTGAAATTTATGAAATAAGTAAAAATTTTCCATATAATTTTAGTTTTAAACTCCAAGCCAGGGATATCCCGACATTTATTCACCCTGATTACCAAAACAGGACCGATTTGAAATATGTAAAGAGGTTTTCTGAAACAAAACTTGCAGAAGAGCAGTTTAAAATTTTAAAAGACGAAATTGATAAATTGGGGTTTGTTTCAATTTGCACGCCCTTTGACGAAAACTCAGTTGACTTAATTGAAAGATTAAATTTTGACATTATTAAAATAGCCAGCTGTTCTTTTACGGATTGGCCGTTATTGGAAAAAATAGTTAAAACAAATAAACCCATTATTGCTTCCACTGCCGGAGTTCCGCTGGAAGACATAGACAGGGCAGTCAGCTTTTTTAACCACAGAGAGAAAAAATTTACTTTGATGCACTGCGTTGGCGAATATCCGACCCTGCCTCAGAATTTGCAGTTAAACCAGATTGATTTGTTAAAAAACAGGTATCCTGAAGCAGAGATTGGATATTCTACTCACGAATCTCCAGATAATTTTGATTCAATTAAAATGGCCATTGCCAAAGGAGCTTCTGTTTTTGAAAAGCATGTCGGCGTAAAATCTCCCGAAATAGA
The DNA here is from genome assembly GCA_964427585.1 of uncultured Candidatus Saccharibacteria bacterium. GTDB lineage: Bacteria > Patescibacteriota > Minisyncoccia > Minisyncoccales > Staskawiczbacteraceae > JBBTQJ01. Next base: position 7,270 of record CAYRVC010000005.1, on the reverse strand, counting down.
ACTTAATGCTTATTCAGCCACTCCAGAACAGGTAAAAAATTGGCTTAATTCCGCTAAAATTGCCTTTGAAAGCTGTGGCGTTATCGGTAAAAGGGCTGAATTTTCAGAAAAAGAACTGGCCGATTTAAAGCAATTTAGAAGAGGAGTTTTTGCTAAACAAATGATACAATCCGGCCAAAAAATTGATTTGACAAATGTATTTTTTGCCTGGCCCAGCCAAGACAGCCAATTATTGGCAAACAATATGTCGAAATACACAGATTACATCCCACAGAAAGACATAAATGAAAAAGACCCCTTGATGATTTCCGACCTAAAGCAGTCAAATAAGCGGGAAAAGGTGTATAAAATCGTAACCGAAACAAGAAAATTTTTGGAAGCGGCAAAAATCGCTTTGCCCAACAAGCTGGAGATTGAAATTTCTCATCATTACGGAATGGATGATTTTTATAATCACGGGGCGGTTATCATCACCTGCGTCAACAGGGAATATTGCAAGAAATTAATTGTTTTGTTCCCTGGCCAAAGCCATCCCAGCCATGTTCACAAGCAAAAAGAAGAAACGTTCCAGATTTTATACGGAGACCTTGCAATAAGCCTTGACGGCCAGGAAAGAGAATATAAGCCGGGCGAAATTGCCTTAGTTGAAAGAGGAATAAAACATGATTTTAAAACAAGAAACGGAGCAATTCTTGAAGAAGTGTCAACCACCCATTTCAAAAACGATTCTTTTTACGAAGATGAAAAAATTTCTGAAAATAAAGACAGAAAAACAAAATTAACCCATTGGTTGAATCTTGATTAGCTACCTTGTTAATGCGATCGCATTAACAAGGTAGCTGGAAGGAGAATTTTTATGAAAAAAATATTAATTACGGGCGGGGCCGGATTTATCGCCAGAAATATTTTTGAACAGCTTAATAAAGATTACGATATTATTTCTATTGACATTAAAGAACTTGATCTTTTGGATTCTTTAAAAGCTTCTGATTATTTGAAGAGCAATAAATTTGACGCGATAATACATGCCGCCAATTACGACGCCTCAACAAAATTTAATTCTAACGATCCGGCAAAAGTTTTGGAAAATAATTTAAAGATGTTTTTTAACATTATAAGAAACAAGGATTGTTTTGGCAAAATGATTTATTTCGGCTCCGGGGCTGAATTTGGCCGGGAAAATTGGTTTTCTAAAATGAAAGAAAATGATTTTGATAAAAATGTCCCCCAAGACCAGTACGGTTTTTCAAAATATATAATGACCAAATACGCGCAGTCGGCTGGCGGCATATATAATTTAAGGCTTTTTGGAGTATTCGGCAAATATGAAGACTTCAGGTATCGCTTTATTTCAAACGCCTGCTGCCGGGCTGTCATGGATATGCCCATTTTAATAAATCAAAATACTCATTTTGATTATTTGCACGTTGACGACTTGGCAAGGGTTGTCAAATGGTTTATTGACAACGAGCCTAAAAATAAAGTTTATAATGTTTGCCCAGGGCAAGCTTATGATTTAAAAACCATAGCCGAAAAAATTGTTAAAATATCAGGAAAAAATTTAAGCATAGAAATTAAAGAAAAAGAACTTGGAAGAGAATACAGCGGAGACAATGCGTTGTTAATGGAAGAATCAAAGGGGTTTAAATTTAGTTCTACGGATGATAAAATAAGAGAGTTATATGATTGGTATAATATAAACAGAAATATCATCAGAAAAGAAGAATTATGAGAAAAACAAAGGCAAAAATAATATCTCAAGTTTCTCATGAAAGGCTGGAGTTGGGCAAACATATTCCCTTTTCAACTCCGCTTGTTGTTTATGTTGAGCCGTCAGGATACTGTAATTTAAGATGCAGATTTTGCGTTCAAAAAACCGATGGAAAAACGCTGAAAAAAGATTTAATGCCTGCCAATTTATTCAAAAAGATGATAGACGATATGTCGGCTTTTCCAAAAAAAGTAAAACTTTTGCGCATCTGCGGAAACGGAGAGCCTTTAATGAACAAAAGCATTGCAGAAATGCTGAAATACGCGAAAGAAAACAGAGCGGCAGAAAAAATAGAAATGATTACCAATGGCATTTTGCTCAACAGAGAATCGGCAAAGAGTCTGCCTGCGTTTCTTGACAGGATAATTATTTCCATTGAAGGCCTGTCTTCTGCCGAGTACCAAAAGACATCTATGGTAAAAGTGAATTTTCAAAAATTGAGAGAAAACATTAAAAACTTATATAAGAACAGAGGAAAATGCAAGGTTCATGTTAAAATTCACAATAAAGCGGTTTTGGCAGAAGAAAGAAAAAATAAATTTTTTTCTCTTTTTAAAGATTTGTGCGATGAAATATATATTGAAAATGTAGTTCCCATGTGGCCTCAGCTTGACACGGATTATTTTGTTGACGAATTCAGGTGGGGCGGAGGAAAAATTATCAAACGCCAGGTTTGCGCCCAGGTATTCAAAGGAGTCCAGGCGCAGGCTGACGGCGAGGTTGTTCCTTGCTGCGTTGATTGGAAAAGAATAAACATACTGGGAAATATCAACAAAAGTTCGCTTTTTGAAATTTGGAATGGCAGGAAATTAAAAGAATTGCAAATCAAGCATTTATCAGGCGGCAAAGACGGCCTGGAACCCTGTAAAGACTGCGCTATGAATGATTATTGCGAGTTTGATAACATTGATAAATATGCAAAAGAATGCATACAGCGTTTAAATAAGTAATCACAGAAATATGCAAAAGCTTAATTTTCTTTTAGTAATGCCGCGCCTCGTGCAGAATGTCGGCGACGGTTATATGTTCCCCTTGGGCATACCTTACATATCTTCAAGCATGAAAAAAGCCGGATTTAATGTGGTTACCTTGAATTTGAATCATCGAGAGGGAGATGTTTTTGAAATCATCAAAAATATAATTAAAAATAATAATATTCACGCGGTTGCAACCGGGGGAATTTCACCTCAGTATCATCTTGTTAAAAGCGTGATTGAAGCGGCAAAACGGGTTGACAGTAAAATTATAACAATTGTTGGCGGTGGCATTATTACTACTGAGCCAGAAGTGGCCATGGAAACATTGAATTTTGCTGATTTCGGCGTGGTTGGCGAAGGCGAAGCGATTATATGCGAACTTGCAAGCGTTTTAGAAAATGGCGGGAACCTTGATGAGGTCAAAGGCATTATATTCAAAGACGGTTCCGGATTTAAAAAAACGGTTCTTGCCGAAGATATTCAGGATGTTGGAAAAATTCCATGGCCGGATTATGAAGGTTTTGACATTGAAAAGTATCTTGACAGTCCGCCGGCCGAGGTTACCGGATTGAACAGCAAACGGGCGATTTCAATGATGGGTAGCCGTTCCTGTCCCTTCAGCTGCACTTTCTGCTGCCATACAACCGGAAAAAGATACCGGAGGAGGCCGCTCGACGATTTTTTCGCCGAATTGGACCATTTGGTTTCCCGGTATGATATAGGATACGTTTTTATGGCCGACGAGCTGTTCGTGCCAGATCCTGTTTGGGTGGAAGAATTTTGCAGACGCATTAAAAAATACCAAATTTCCTGGTACGCGAGCTACAGGGTAGATACTATTAAGCCGGAATTTCTTCCTATGCTGAAAGACAGCGGCCTTAATGTTATGAATTTTGGATTGGAAAGCGCAGATAACGGCATTTTAAAGAGTATGAAAAAAGGCATTACGATCGAGCAGATTGAGAGAACCCTTAAAGCGGTTTATGAATCTGGAATATCCGTCTACGGCTCTTTTATATTTGGCGACATTGAGGAAACAATTGAAACCGCGCGCAATACTTTAAAGTGGTGGAGAGACCATTCCGATTACCATATTCATTTGTCATTAATCAAGCCCTTTCCCGGCTCTTATATTTATAAATATGCATGTGAAAAAGGAATTATAAAAGACCCAAAGCAATATCTTAAAGATGGCTGCCCCCAGGTCAATATTTCAAAAATGAACGATGAGGAATTTGCAGAAATTGCGCGATCTATGTCTGAAAGTTCCAATTTGTCATCTCCATTGGATTCGGTTGAATTATTAGAAGTGGATTCTGTAATGGGCCGGCAGACATTATCTGGCATTTGTCCAAAATGCAAGCAGAAAAATATTTGGGATAAAATTAAATTATTTTCCATTAATTATATTTGTTGCAGAAGTTGCGGACAGAAATACGATATTCCCTATCCTGTTAAGATTAAGGAAAACATAAATAAAAATATTTCTGTTTTGCTTCGAAAATACGGAAAAGTTGCCATTTGGGGCATGACATTCCCGGTCATGAATTTGTTTTCGCAGCTAAATATACTTAATGACAGGAATGTTTTTGCGGTGGATATTTCAGAGAGTAAAAGGCAGATGGACCTATGCGGCAAGAAGATATACAGCCCCGATGTGTTAAACAAAGAAAATATCAAGGTTGTGGTAATCGCCGTTCCGTTTTTTGGCAGCCAGATATCCTGCCAAGTCAAAGAAAACCACCCCGGAGTGTCGGAAATAATTGATATTTGCAAACTGGTGGATGTTAATCCGGTAAAATAAAAAATAAAATGAATGGAAATAAAAACAAGTCAATTGGCGGATTGATAAGCGTCATAATGCCCCTATATAATGCTGAGAAGTTTTTAGCAAGATCTATTGAGAGCGTGATTAATCAAAGTTATAAAAATTTTGAGCTCATACTTATTGATGACGGTTCAACCGACAATAGCAAGGCAATATCTGACAAGTACGCTATTCATGACCAAAGGATTAAAGTAATATCTCAAAAGCACAACGGACCGTCAACAGCCAGAAACAACGGCATTAGGCGCGCTACGGGAATATTTGTATTTTTTCTTGATGCGGACGACTTTATTGACAGCAAAGCTTTGGAAACATTAGTTGTAAAATATAATCAATATAACGAGCCCGACCTGGTAATGGCGAATTTTTCAAAATTTGAAACCAATGGAAAAATCATAAACCAAAAAGCAACGCTTGCTTTGCTCGCAGATCCGTTTGTGCTCGAAGATAAAATATTATCAAGAGCAGATATCATAGACTATGTAAGGCATTATTTAAGGAATCCGAGCAGTCACGCAATCAGCTACTGCTGGGGAAAATTATTTAAATTATCCATTATCAAGGACAATAATATCGTTATAAACGAAGGCATGTATAGCCTTGAGGACACAATTTTTATGTTAAAATATCTGCAGCATGCCAATAACGCCGTATTCGTCAATAAAGCATTGTATACGTATGTCTTATACGACAACCCAATGTCTGCCAGCATGGTTATCAGCTCCGTAGATACTATGCTGAACGATTTGGCGATGTTTAAGGCGGAAACAATTAATTTTTTTCATATTATAAGCAAAATTACGCCAAATAAGGTTGCTGTAAATAAAGAAATAGGCCGAGCGCTTGCTAATTATTTTATTATTTTCATAATTCGCGCCTGCCGAAATGTTACTAAAGCCACCAGAAAAAAAACCAATGATTATGTTTCTAAAATCATCAACGCCCCGCTCTTCATAGAAAGCATGAGGCACTATTCGCCGCTAAAGGGCAACAGCAAAATTTTGCCATTATTATTAAGACTTAAACTGGTTCGTTTGGCGGTTTTGTATTCAGAACACAGAGCCCGCAAAAGATACGGAAATGAATAAATAATTTTAAATAAATATTTTAATATGTTAAAAAAAGATATTATCAGCGAAATAAAAAATAAACAACTGCCGGTTATCATATACGGAGCCGGTATCGTAGGCAAGGTTTTGCTGTCTCTCTGTAAAAAGGAGGGGATAGAAGTGGAGTGTTTTGCAGACAGCAGCGAAAAAGTGGCAGAAGAAAAATTTTGCGGCAAGGAAGTGATTTTTGCCTCTGATTTGAAAAAAAAATATAAAGAAGCGATTTTTTTAATATCTGTCGTTGCCATAAAAGATGTGGCAGACTTTCTGGACGAATTGGGATTTTCTAATTGGTATGCGGGCGGTTTATTATTGAAAGATTCAGATATTTTTCAAAATCAGCCCGATGCCTCAATAGATTATACCAAATATGCGATAGAAACATGTATTTTATGCCATGACGGTTATTTAAATCCAGACAAACTATTTTTGAGAAGCATCGATATCATTATTACGGAAAGATGTTCTTTAAAATGCAGAGGCTGTTCTAATCTTATGCAGTATTATGAAAATCCTAAAAATTGCGATATGGATATGATGCAAAAATCCATAGATGCTTTTTCTGCGGTTTTTGACGAGGTGATGGATTTTCGCGTTATTGGCGGCGAGCCGTTTATGAATATAGAGTGGCCGATAATTATTAAAAAATTAACGGACAATCCCAAAGCAAAGAGGGTTGTCATATATACAAACGGGACAATTATTCCAAATGAGAAATATATTTCTTATTTGAAAAACGATAAAGTGGTTGTTGTCATTTCAGATTACGGCCCTTTGTCAAGAAATTTGGATGGACTGAAACAAATGCTGGAAAAAAATAAAATTTCCCATTATGTGATGGAAATAACCGAGTGGCTTGATTGTTCGGCGATAACGCCTCATAACCGCGGCGCGAAAGAAAATATGGAAATATTTAAAAAATGCTGCGCTAAAAATATGTCCACTTTGTCAGACGGGAAATTTTTCAGATGCCCTTATTCTGCCAACGCCTTAAGGTTGTCTGCTGTTCCTGAAAATAAAAATGATTATGTTGATTTATTCAAAGAACCACTTGATGACAAAGGCATTCTTGCAACTAAGAATAAAATTAGGGAGTATCTTTCAAATAACCGCTATTTAGAAATATGCGATTTTTGCAGCGGAAGGCCGTTATCCGGCCAGGCAATAAAGCCCAATATCCAAACAGAAAAGGCATTGCCGTATCATAAATACAATTAATAAACTATTATGGATACCAAAGAAGCAATAAAATTTTTAGACAAGCAAATTAAAAATCCGTCGCAGGGATTGCCAGAGGAAATTTTTCTTTTTGCCAGTAAAATTGTTCCAATGGTGAATGTTGACTTGCTTATAAAAGACGAAAATGGTCGGACGCTTTTAGCGTGGAGAGAAGATGAGCTTTATAATGGGTGGCATTTGCCAGGAGGCATTATAAGGTTTAAGGAAAAAATGGAAACGAGGCTTAAAAAAGTATCAAAAAGTGAAATTGGCGTTATGGTGAAATTTGACACGGTTCCGATTGCCATTAATAAAATAATGTGGAAAAAAAATATAAGAGGGCATTTGATATAAATACTATAAAAAT
>CAYRVC010000004.1:0-64839 GCA_964427585.1 uncultured Candidatus Saccharibacteria bacterium | reverse complement strand
AATCTGTTCTGTTTAAAATCATCGAGCTTTCGGTCTGGCCGTCTGAAAATCTCCAAGTGCGCTGGGTCCAGGAGCTGGTTTGGGTTTTGCAATCTGCCGGACAGGAACTTGTGGTTTCATTGGAGTCGCAGACATTATTGTAATTGCATATAGGCGTCGGCTCCGATTCAAAAGGGCAATATTCTGTTTTATAATTGGCGAGGTCAATATAATCTGGATAATTATAATTGCATGAGCGCTGGTTATTTAACTGGCAATAGCGCTTATTGTTTATGTCCCACCTGCTGTAAGAAAAACCAGGACAGGAATTTTTATCACCCGGATAACTGTCTCCCTTTGCTTTGCAATAACCCGCGCCGCCCGACGGAACATGCCACTCGCAGGCTGACATCGGGGTACAGGCTTCCTTGGTGGCATACATGGCGCATCCGCCGGTTGACTTTATAACAGAAGTGTCTGATTCTGAAATACAAGTATAATATTTACCGCATTCATCAGAACTCCATGAAAGAACCCGCTTTTGGCCATCAGGACAACTTGCCACTGTCGGCATCATGGGGCAGATTGTCTGCTGTTCCTGAGGTATTGTTTTTGGAACAAGGCCGTTGGCTTTCCTGCATTCTTCCAAATTTTTATAAACAAACGGGCTGGAACATCCTTTGGCGGTTTCAGACCGGCAGAAATTCTTATTGGCATCAAAAACATATCCGGTCCAGATTATCATGCAAGCTTGAGGCTGTTCGGGAATTGGAACCGGTTTTCCTATCTCGCATCTGGGAGGCATAGGACATCCGTATCTATCCGTATCCCTGACAATTCTGCCGTTAGGACAAAAATCTCCGGAAGGAGCATAAACCAGCGGACATTCTTTTAATCTTTCGCCTTGCGGCAATTCGGAATTTTGAACAGGAGCCACTTTATAAGGAATAAACTCGGCCGGGATAATCATCGGGAAATCCTTGCCGGATGCGTCAAATACCCTGCTATCAGGCATAACGCAAATCAATGGCCCTTTTAAAAATCCTTTAACATGGAAACAAAATTGCGAAAACTCGTTGGGATTGTAAAGCCGGTATTCTTTTTGATTTCTTGAGGAATAATTTATTTCAACCGACTCGGCGGACTTGGAAGGCTCGTAAAAATCCTGAGGCAGAAACTCCGGCGGCTTTTCGGGCATCTGCTTTGTGCCAGATTTGAACTGCCTCGCCATGTCCATGCCTTTTCTTGCTATATTAAGGGCTGAATTGGCATCTCCGAAGCTGCGGCCAATATCATTGTATTCAGCAGCCATTTTTGCGGTTTCCACTTTTTTTTCCGCGAAAGCCAGGCTCCCTTCTATATTTTTGAGAGTGGCGTCAAACCTTCCCTGCTCATATGTTAAGTCAATTGGAAGAGTTTCTATTATTGTCCTTAATTCAGCTGTTGCGTTTTCCGCTTCCCTTATTTTATTCCAAACCCTGTCGGGAGATTCAAAAATACCTCTTTTTTCTTGAAAAGTATTCAAAATACCCTGAAAATCGCTTGGAGCCGCTTTAAAATAATCTTCTTTTTGTTTGAACCCTTCTTCGTATTTCAACAGCCTTTCCTTGTCTTTAATGTTTTCAACCCGCTCCTGAACCTTTTGGTATTGGGCTCTCTGCAAGCCTTCCATAATTTCATTGGTAAACCCGTAAAACCCTTCTTTTTTGCCGGCTTGCCCTACGAATTCAAAATTTTCAGGATGGTCTCCGGCCAAAGAGTTGAAAACGATTCTTTTCTGCTCCTCGTTTCTTACCCGCTCAATGTCTTTTTTCATTTCATCTGTGGCTCTTTGCTTTAAAAAAATAAAAAAATCTTTTTTATCCTGCGGAATCAACGCCTCCATTTCATCAAAAACCGACAGGGATTTTACATCGTGGAATCGCTCCACGTTATCATAAAATTCTTTCTTCTGGCTTTCATTCCCGTCTATATTTTCAAATTTTTTAACAAATTCAGTTTTGGCCTTGTTTTTAATATCAGACAGCCCCGACATCACCCCTTCGGAAATATTATTTTCCAGTTCTTTTATTATTCTCATGTCCTGAAACCTGCCCTGGCCGATATGCTCCAAATATTTTTCTTTTTGGGAAGAGGTGGTAAGATTGGCCAGGCGGTTTTCTGTTTTCAAAATGGCTTCTTCCTTGGCTAAAAGCACCGCCTTCCTCAAATCGTCGGAAATAGGCCGGACCTCCAGTTCGTTGATGATTTCCAAGTGTCTTACCTCGCTGCCCCCGATATCCTTGATAAAATCTTCAAAAATGGCTTTTTTCGTGCTTTCAAACTTTTCCAACTCATTCTGCAGCCTGCTAAAGGCGTTCTCCTGGGCCAGTTTTATGGCGCCTTTTGCCTCTTTCGGCGCTTTTTCCTCAATTTCTTTTAGCACTTCCAGGTTTTTAAAATGCTTGAATTCCGAGCCTTTTTGCCAGTCTAAAACTTCCATAATCTGCTCTGAAGCTGTTTCCGTCTTGACTAAATCAAAAACTGCGCTAAACGCCTCGGCGGTTCCGTCTTTGGTTTCTTTTATGTCTTCAAAGACTTCTGATGGCAGATCTTTTTCCAGTTTGCCTAAAAATTTCTCGTATTTTACCACTGAATCCACCAATTTCCTGGCAAGCTCCTCCGACTGTTCGCCCGTCGCCCTCCCTGCCGTTGTTTTTGCTCCCTTTTTTATCCTTTCTATTTCTCCGTTGAAGTTATCCAAACCCTTCCTGATGTCTTCATTGTCAATATTTTCCCTTTCTGCCAGAGTTTTTACTTCCAATAATTTTTCCGCCGCGAACCGCATTTTCAGCTCGGTTTTTTTTGCCGGGTCAAAAGTGAAAAAGCTGTTGACTCCCCGCCTTATGTTTTTTAAAAAATAAAAAGGGCTGTCAGGCAGCATCCCCACCTTGTTCAGCCCGAAATCCTCGGGATTTAAATTTTCATCCAGGTTTATTTTTTCATCTATATTCAAATCTTCTTTGGCTTCTTCGGCGGCTACCGCAGACAAGGCGGCGGTATAATTCCTGTCTCCCCTGGGAAACTGCAAGGCCTCTGCGTTGCGGCCAAAGGTCAAAAAAAGAAATAAAAAGCCCGCCAGCGGGGCAAGTTTTAATATTTTAAAAATTGTTTTTGCATGCATAAAAATATTTCAGTATTATTATGAATATAGATTTTTATATATTCTATTTATTATAGATATTGTCAAGAATTAAATAAAGACAAAGTTATCCACAGTTTGAATTTTAGCCAAACAAACAAAACGCCTTCTTCAGAAGGCGTTTTGTTTTAAAAATTCAAGGCTGGACAAACACGTTTATTATGTAAAGGACTATGGCAAGCACGATGCTGAACAGCAAAGCCGTCCAGAAGCCGGAAACTTTAAAGCCCGGCACTATCGCCGAGGCCAGCAGTATGAGAGAGGCATTTATAATAATTGTAAAAAGGCCGAAAGTAAGTATGTTTATCGGCAAAGTAAAAAGAATCAGCAGCGGCCTTATTGACGCGTTAAATAATCCCAGCACCAGAGCCACCAACAGGGCGCTTAAAAATCCTGCCACGCTCACTCCCGGAATTATGTATGCTGAAACCGCAACGGCCGCCGCTATTATTACAAGATTTATCAAAATTATTAAAATAGTGTCCATTTTTAAATTCCCAATTTATTGCCTTGATTGCCTTAAAATGTCCGCGATATTGCCCAGAATATTATTTATGTTGCTTAAAACCAGCGACCTCTGGACGCGGGCAGTATGGATTGCCCTTATGTCCTGTGAAATCAGAGACAGCCTTTGCAGCATGTCGCCTATTTTTTGCTGGCGCTCAAGAGCAGGGGCGCTTTGAAGCATCGAGGCTTCGCTTATCAGTTTGGAAAATTCCTGCGAATGCTGATTCAGCCTTGCATCTTCACTCTGCGCCTTTACAGCAGTGACGGAAACTATTGAAGACATTGAATAGAAGGCCTGGCTCAATTTGTTTAAAACATCTTGAGATACCATTATTGTTTCTGCCTTTGAGACAAAAGGAAACAGAATCATCCCTGCCACGGTTAAAGACAAAAAAATTGTCGAATAAAAATTGTTTCTCATATATATTTGTAAATTTTAATACTATTACCTTTTCCGCGTTTACAGCTGACAATATAACAAAACTAAATGAAAATAGAATTAATTAAACGCGGTTATTGAATACTGCCGCCTTTTTTCATACTGTTTTAATACATGTTCTTTAAAATATAAGATGTAAAAAAAATTTACGCCGATGAATTAAAATTTTTAAATTTAAAAAAATAATAAATTCTTCGGATAAAAAATGGAGATACGAAAAATAGCGTCCGCGCTGTTTATAGCAGCTATCATCGGACTTCCGATTATTACTATGGCCGCGCCGCCAAAACAGCCCCCTACCGGCTTAAGCTGGGACTCCCTGGTGGCCTTCGTCACAGGAACGCTTTATACGATAGGCGAAGCGATAATAATAGTCATGCTGATAATAGCGGCTGTTATGTTTATGACGGCAGCGGGGAATCCGGAAAGAGTGGCCGCGGCCAGGCAGACTGTTCTATATGTAATAGTTGGAATCGTGCTTCTTCTTATCGCGGCTTCAATATTCGGAGTGATAAGCTCGTGGATTGGAGTATCAACCGCCTCCTGACAGTTTGAGATAGGATTGAAAACGGCGACTAAAAAAAGGTCGAATTAATTCGCGACAAGCTATAAAAATTTTTTGCTGGAACACCCGGCCGCTTTAGCTGAGGTATTCAGGCGAAAAAAATAAAAAACTATGCTTATTGTAAAAGAAACATTCATAGCAAAACCGGGGCACGCCGGAAAACTGGCGAAAATAATGAAGGAAGAGATGGACAAGTGGGAGGGATTCAAGGGCCATGTAATGCTTGATTTTGTGACCAGTTACAATAAAATTGTGGTTGAATATGAAATAGAAAGCCTGGCTGATTTTGATAAAATGATGGAAGACTGGAAAAAAGAACAATCTAAAGCAAAATCCGACAAGCCTCCAGCTTATACCGAACTTTATCAAACAGGCAAAAGGGAAATATTCAAGATCGTGGAATAAATAAAGAAAAGATTGCCAAAAAAAGTTTATTATGTAATATGGATATATGGCATTAATCAATAAAATAATCAAATTATTTGCCGCTTCCGTATTCTTTACCGGCATAATTGTTTTTGGATTTTTGGCATTCCAATTTTTTGACGCCAAAACCACAGACCGCAATGTAGTTGAAGACCAGACTACCCGCTATACCGCCCTTTTAAGCGATGGCGTTCAAAAGCCATCGGAGGTCGTAATATACAGTCCGTATTCGCCATTCAACGCCATAAAACCGGCTATCAATTCTGAAGCAAGATAAAAAAACAGCCCTTTTTGAAGAGCTGTTTTTTAAAAGGCGTTGTCATTCATGAAGTGTTTTCAACTGCTCTTTCGTTATTTCGCTTACTTCCTGCGCCCTTGCCTTATCCCTTAAAAATGAAGGAATATTTTTAAGGGCTTCTTCCGGGCTGTCCTCATCGATTATGGCCCAGCCTTTGTGCTCGCCGAACTGGCATCCCCACACGAATTGGGCAAGAACACCTTCTCCCATTCCCAGCATTTCGTCCATTGCCATCATGCACTCTTCTTTGGTATGCGGGATTTCAACAAGAAATTGTTTTTTCATAATATTTATTGTTATTTATTATTCCCCGACCTTTACAAAATTAAGAATAACATCTTTTGTTAAAAATATCGTGAAAATTGAAACCAATAACAGATATAAAAGCTGAATATATATGGAAAACGGAAAAAGTAAAAAAATTGAGCTGATCCAAAAGCAATTGGAAGTTGCTGATTTTGAAACAGGGCATAAACAAATAAAAGACCAATTCATCCGTATTGAAAATGAATGGGAGCTTATCTTCAACACGGTTCCCGACCTGATGGCTATTATAGATAAAAATTTCAAAGTATCCTGGGTGAACAAGGCGCTCGCGAATAAATTAGGAAAAAAACCGGAAGACTGCGTTGGCCTCACCTGCCATGAATCCATGCATGGATTATGCTCTGCGCCGCTTCTTTGCCCGCACAAGCTTACCCTTTCAGACGGAAAAGAGCATACCTCGCAAGTGCATCAAAATAATCCTCCTGCCGATTTTTTGATAACCACCACCCCGATGAAAAACAAGGAAAATCAGATAATAGGCTCAATCCACATTGCCAGGGATATAACTAAAATCAAAAAAGGCGAGGCTGAAAGGGAACAGCTTTTGTCTCGAATAACCAAAGAAAATAAAAAAACAGAGGACCTTGCCAATGAACTGAAAATAATACAGCAAGCGGTTGAAAACGCCTCCGATATTATTTTGATAATCGACCCGGAGGGAAAAATAATATACATAAATAAAGTGGTTAAAGAAATAATGGGCTATTCCCCCAAGGAAATGATCGGGAAAAAACCTTCATTCTGGAAAATGAACAAGCCGGCCGGATTTTTCAGCGTAATGTGGAGAACGATATATTTCAGCAAAAAGCCCTTTCTCGGAGAGTTGCAAGACAAGAAAAAAAACGGGGAAAATTTTACGGCTGAAGTGCACATAGCCCCGGTTTTAAACAACAAAGGGAGAATTTTGTCATTCGTGGTGATAGAAAGGGATATTACGGAAAATAAAAAACTGGATACGGCGAAAAAAGAATTTATTTCTTTTGCCGCCCATCAGCTCAAGACTCCGATATCCTCCATCGGCCTGGCCGCCGAAATGATGTCCAGGGAATTGTCGGATAAAATACATAAAAATTCCAAGGAATACTTGAAAATGATAAGGGGAAGCGTTAAGAATATGACCGACCTTGTCGGATTGTTCTTAAATGTCTCCCGGATGGAGCTTGGAACTTTTGAAATTTCGCCTCAGATGCTGGCCATGAATAAAATCATTGAAGAAAATATAAACAAAATCATGCCTCAGATTAAAAATAAGGGTCTGCAATTGAAAAAAAACATACAAAAAGATCTTCCTGCTTTAAAAATTGACCCTAAAATAATGGAAATCATATTGGAAAATATTTTTTCCAACGCTATCAAATATACAGAAAAAGGAGGGGCTATCAGCGTTAAAGCAAACGAAGAAAAAAAAGAAATCTTAATTAAAATTTCCGATACCGGCTGGGGCGTACCAAGACACCAGCAACCTTTTATTTTTGAAAAAATGTTCCGGGCAGACAATGTAAAAAATTCAAAAGAAGGAGGAACGGGATTGGGTCTTTATTTGGTAAAATCCCTTGTTGAGCAAATTGGAGGAAGGATCTGGCATGAACCTAAAAACAAAAAAGGCACTACCATTTGCCTGGCATTGCCCAAATCCGGAATGGTGGTGAAAACCCAGAATAAAAAATAACCTGCCTGGTTATTTTTATGCCGAAGTTATTTTATATCCTATTCCCCGCACTGTTTTCAGCAGATTCCTATTGCTAGCCCTGCTGATTTTTTTTCTCAGCCTGTTTATATATACGTCGATAATATTGCTGAAAGAATCGAAATTAAAATCCCAGATATTGTTGGCTATCGCCTCCCTTTCTAAAACCCTGTCCGGATTTCTCATGAAATATTCCAGAATGCGGAATTCGGTGAGGGTAAGCTTTATTTCTTTCTCATCCATAAAAACAGCTTTGGTGGCGGGCTTTAAAACCAGCCCCCCAAAAGACAAATCCGTAGGCAACATTATTTTCGGCCTTCTGACAAGCGCCCTCACCCTTGCAAGAAGCTCTGAAAAACTGAACGGTTTTACCAAATAGTCGTCAGCTCCCGTATCAAGCAGGGAGACTTTGTCTTCTTCTGAGTCTTTTGCCGTTAAAATAAGTATCGGGGTATTGATGTTCAGCTTCCTGACTTCCCCGCATATTTCAAATCCGCTTTTTTTAGGCAACATCAAGTCCAGTATTATTATATCATAATCTTCATAATGGATTTCTATTCTTTTCTGGCCGGATTCCCCGTCCGTAAGGTAATCCACCGCGTATCCCTCTTTTTCAAACCCTTTCTTCAAGAGTTTGGCTAAATTTTCCTGGTCTTCAATAATTAATATTTTCATGGTTTATGATAATTTTATGATAGCACAATTCTGATTTTAAACCAGATAAGATTAAAATTTCATTAAAAAGGGTCTCCGAGACCCCCCAATTTTATTGTTTTACTTCGAATATGACCTGGGTTCCCGCAGAGCCGTAACTTGCGTAAGTGAATGATATTTCCCCGTTCAAATTCGCGCTGTAAGTTCCCAGCAAAACTCCGTTGGCCAGCGCCCTGTATGAAGATCCAGGATTTAAGTCGCCCACAACATGGTCGGCTGCTGGCGGAGACACTATTACTTTTTCCGTCCATTTTTTTCTGAAATCCCCGGTTAAATTCCATACGCTTCTGACAGCGGACAGCTGGCCTGAAGAGGGATTTATTATCAAGTTCGTTTCAGAAACGTTTACCACTGATGAGCCTGCTTTAGTTTTATTTACATAAACAGACGATTCGCCCGAAACAAAATCAGTTGCCAGGCCTTTGCTGTTCCACAAAAGGCGATTTTGGCTGTTGACTACCATCATATCGCTTAAGCTGTCATACAGCTTGAATGAAAAGCCGGGGGTATCTTTAACCATATTTTGGGAATCAACCCTTTCAAAATAATAATTTCTCACATTGTCAAAAACCGTATTTTTAATAAAAATATTTTCACTGGTGTCGTGGGTATAAATGCTGTAATAGCTGTTATCTATGGTATTGTTTTCAAACAAATTAAAATTGCCCTCCTTAAACCTTATGCCGGCATTTACGTTTTTGCTCATGATATTATTCTTGAAAGTATTTGACTTGACAATTCCGTCGGCGCTTCCCAGCGGAGTATCGGTGCCTTTGAATGTGAATATTCCATATTGCAAATTTTGGGAAAGTTCGTTGTTTTCAACAATATTATTGGAGCTCCCCACGGATAATCTTAATCCTATTTTGTTAAACTTTGAAATATTATCGCTAATCCGATTATTATAACTGTCAAACAAAGCTATCCCGGCATCTGCGTTATAATATGCTTCGTTATTTTCTATCAAAGAATCATTCACCAACCGGTGGATAAATATGCCAACCCCCTCATTGTAAGAAGAAATATTATTTACAACGGTTATGTTATCGCATCTTTTAGAGCATATGATGCCGTGTTTTCCGTTGTGGTGCACGTAATTGTTGTCTATAACCAGGTAATCTGAATCATCATGAGGGTCCATGCCGTACCATATATTATCATATACTTCATTGCCGGTAAAATTCATTCCCTGGCCGCCGTAAGCATAAATGCCGAAAAAATTATCGTGGATTTTATTGTTTATGACATCTCCGTAAACTCCTACCTGGTCAAAAACGCTTAATTTTTTTGTTGCCACTTTCCAACTTAAGCCGTAGGATTCAGCTTTATAAAATCCAAGATAGCCGACCTCGCTGTCTTTTATATCCATGCGTGACTCCAATGGAGTCGAGCCGTCGCTCGCCAAAAAAGACCTTACATTTATGTGTGCCCTTCCGTTGCTGTAATCAGTGTCGGGACCTGCTACCGCTTCGTCCCACGAGGTTATTTTTGTGTTTCTTATGTCAATATTGCCCCAGCTTCCCGAAATTCTAACATAATCGCTTAAAGAATTATTGTTGCTTTTTAGCCTTAATTCATTGACATCGCCCCCGGCCTCGTCTCCGTAAAGAGTTAAAACAGCTCCGTTCTGCAAAATTATATTCGCTCCTAAGAACCAAACTTTATTAGCTGAATCTACAAGGGTTAATGGAATGTATTTTGACCCCAAAGATTTTATATCGCCCAAAGAGCATGCAACTCCCCCCGAAATATAAACCGTGTTGCTTGAATTGGCCCATCTTATGTTTGAAGAAGCGCAAGGGGCGGCAAAAGCCCCGCCTGCCCCGAAAAGGGATAAAATTCCAAAAGCCGCGGTTAAGATTATGAATGACTTGATCCTCATGTTTTTGATTACCGCTTATATCAAGGGCAGAGCCGTTGAATTTCGCGCTAACTGTTTAAATTTTATTTAAATGTTTAAGCCGCCCTTCGCCACGTCCTTTTCAACAATGAAGTTATCACTGCTTTTAGGATCGGAAAACAGGCTGTTTTTATTTTCAGATATGTCGTTGTCTTTAAAATAATTGCCAAAAGAGCCAGCTCCTATGCGCAAACCCCTGCTGTTGTTTTTTATCGCGTTATTCTCAAAAAGATTATTGGAGGATTCCGTCACTGCCACCCCGTCCGTATTCTGATGTATGATGTTCAGGCTTATCAGGTTGTTGTTTGATTCCTGGTAAACAGCCAGGCCGTTGATTTTGTTTCCCACTATGTAATTTTCAGAAACAATATTATTGAAAGACCCTCCGCTTAAAATGACCCCGTGTCTGCCGTTATAGTAAACATAATTGTTCATTACGGTTGAATTATTGGATTCGCCGAAGAAAGAAATCCCATATTCTATGTTATTGTAAAATTCGTTTTTTTCAGCAATAATGCCCGTGGCGCCGTATATATAAGCCCCGTAATAATTATCGTGCGATTTGCTGTTCAAAATGGCGCCTGCTATCAAATTATCTTTTAATTTGTCGCCGGAAATTTTCCAGCTTAATCCGTATTCCCCGGCCAGCTCCTTGCTGTTCGAATTGTAGCCCAAATACGCCACTTCGGAATTTATCACATCCATTCTGCCGTTGTTTTTTGATAATATAAAGCTTCTGCCGTCAGAGTAATTCCTGTCAGGCTCTTTTAGTGACTCGTCCCATGATGTTATTTTTGTATTGCGAATGCCTATGTTTCCATTTTCGGCTTTTATGTAAACAAATCCTGTTTTGTCGCTTTTAAGCTTCAGCCAGGAAATATTTTCATCAATAACAAGGCCCGCCCCTTTGGATATTGAAATATTGGCTTTCAACAGCCACTGCTTTTCTCCAAGGGGAACGACAACTTCTTCCTGCTTTAACAATTCATAAATAACAGGAATGGTTATCGATCCGCCCTTTATGCTGATAATATTTTCAGCCTTGTCGTATTCTATTAATGTAGCCTTGAGCGAAACATATTTTTCCGGAGTTTTTGAAAGCTCTGAAACAGGAACCACTATTTGCTGGCCGGCCGAAATCAAATTGGGATTTTGAATCCTATTTTTATTGGCTTTTATAATCTCGCCTACGTCGCTGTTGTATTTTTTGGCAATATCCCAAAATGTATCCCCCTTTTTTATCACATAAAAACCCTGGCTGCTGCCGGCTATGTTTGCTAAAATATTGTTTCTGTGGATGGCCAGCTCAGCCTCGGATATTTTTTTTTCTTCATTAACCGATTTTATCGGAATATTTTTTTCGCTATTTTTGGCAAATATCCCGCTTTGGGAAACGCCTGCCACAAATTCCTGCCTGCTGTAGCCAGCCACCGCCGTTCCTATCAAAACAACAGTCAGCAAGGTCGCCGCATACCCCAAAGCCGAGCTCAATCTGCCTGAACGTTTGAAGCGTTTTTTATCCCAGCGGGTAATCCACCCCTGGTCTCTCAGCGTAAAAAGAGCGTATATTTTTATGAAAGCCATAAGATAGGTGAAAAAAACATAAATGGGCAAAATGGCAATATCAACGGGATGGCGCCTTAAATGGGGGAAGGTTTTGACCGCCCGGCTGAATATCCAAAAAGCGAATATTGCTATAACCGCCGCCCAATGCTCTAAAAATATAGCCAAAAGGAAATACATAGGGCCGAAAAATAGCACAAAAGGCTGAATAAAGCGGTCTATTATATAAAGAGCCAATATTTTTTCCCTGCGCCAGATCCAAAAGCTGAAAAGGTATTTCAAGTCGGCCCTCCAGCTGTTTCTCGCCCATCTTATCTGCTGTTTGAAAAACGTGGGCAAATCCGGCTCTCCGGAAGTTTTTACGGCAATATCCATCAAATATTTGGTTTTCCATCCGTGTTTCTGCACCAGGCCCGTAAGGGATTTGTCTTCCCCGCTTATGCAATAATCGCCCAAAAACTTTTCATTGACCATTTCTTCAACAACGCCGATGATTGCCTTCCTTCGGTAAACTGCCGTCCTTCCCGAAAGGCAGGTCAGAGCGTTTCCGGTTGCGGCAAGAAACGGGAATTCGTTGAAATACCGGTTGCTCAAATGGATGTTAAATAATTTCTGGGCGACTGTTTTGGGAAATAAAACCTCCTGCCTGGTTGCCACTCCGCCGACCATGGGGTCTGAAAACGGAGAAATTACTGCTTCTCGCAAATCGTCATCCCAAATCGTGTCGCTGTCGGTCAAAGCCAGAATGTCGCATTTTGAAATTTTTATGCCTTCAGCCAGCGCCGGCCTTTTGCCGGGGGTCTTGGTAACCACCAGCACCGTGTTTTTAAAAGTTTTCGAAAATTCCTTGAATATTGCAATATTCACCTTATCTGTATAATCTATGACAGCGATTATTTCATCTGGAGAATTGCGCCTCCAGGAATATATGGCTTTTTCAAATATCCTGGGCTTTTCATTATATACGGCGGTAATAACGGAAAAAGTGAAATTGCCGCCTCTTCCTCTTATTGGTTTGTAATAGAAAGAAGCTGTTTTTTTTATAAGCCAAATTACCCAGCGGGTAATGCCTATCATCCCCAAAGGAAAATAAAGCAGCGCCACCGGAAGATAATTTATTATTGAATTTAAGTCAGTCATTTTTAGAATATTTATTTTTTAAAAAAGAAAAAAGAGAAAGAGATAGCCCGCAGGAGCACATCGTCCTCAAGGGGATGATGCTTTTTTTTAGCGGGCCATCTCTTTCTATTGCCTTTTAGAACACCTCCTTTTCCGACTCAAACGGTCGGCGCCGATGCCAGTTCCTGCGCCACCCTGGCCAACGGCCTTCCGTTGCATTTTCCATTGCCTTTTTTGCTGGCAATCCTTTGACTCAACGCCCGGTTTTCTTCTATCGTGGTCCTCAGAATAGGAAGATCCATCTCCAATTCTTCCTCCGCCCATGTGAGAAACGCCATTGTGTCTTTGGGCAGACAACTGCCGTCAAACGGACCGAAATCCTTCAGGCCGTACATCGGGTTCCAGCATCCTTCCGCGCTCCTGGCCACCAGCCGGAAAACTTTGTTCACGTCCATGCCGCCCCGCTTTTGCAGGGCTTGCCTCATCTCATTGAAAAACGCGATCTTGGCCGCGTTGAAAACGTTATGAACATACTTTTCGGCTTCGGCTTCCGCCAAAGACGTATGTTCAACCGGACACTCGACCCAGTCGTAAAGTTCTTCCAGAACCTTGCCTGACCTTTGGTCCAACTCGCCTATGACCACGAGCCAGGGATGCCGGAAATCTTCTCCGGCTGTTTTTTCCCGAAGATACTCCGGGTTAAAACACACGCCGAAGTCTCGGCCGGCTTTTTTTCCTGAATTCTTTTCCAGGATGGGAATTAAGAAATCCTCGGTGGTGCCCGGCGGAAGCGTGGACCTGGGGCTTACCACGCAATACCTGTCGTTTTTTCGCAGGGCTCCCTGCCCCAGTTCCTCCGTTGCGTCTTTCAAATGGTTTAAAAATATCCTGCCAGCCACCGTGGGCGTGCAGACCGATAAAAAGAAAACATCGTATTGTTCTCCTTTCTCTGAAAGGAATTCCGGAAAACAGGTTTGGAATCCGTCTTTCCTCAATTTCACCAGAATTTCCAAGCTGACGTCTGAAAAAACCACCTCGTGGCCCTGCGTGGCAAAACCTTTGCCCGTTGCCTGACCTACGACTCCACTGCCAATTACCGCCACTTTCATAACTTTCTCCCTTTGAGAAAAGACTTCAGAAAAGATTGCAGAAAAGTTTTGTGTTCCTTGAATGTGCTGGCTTCATATTAAATAATCGTTGGTTAAAATTATGTTAATTAAAATTTTATTAATTTTTATTTTTCCCTGTTTCTTGACAAATTTTGGCAAAAAAAAGCCTCTTTTATCTTGAAAAGCGGCCTGTTTTTTGCGTAATTATTGTTTTGGTTATGGAAAAGAAATCAAGTGTTTTAAAGAAATATCAGCGTGGGCAAGCGCCATAAACGCGGTGATTTTCGTGGAAGCTGAAATAATTGTTCCGTCCAGAATAAGGCGGAAGAATTCCTCCTGGGGCATCTCAACCACTTTTATCCCCCGCTCCGGGTCATCTAATTTTTGACAGATAAATTCACACCCAACCGCCACGGCGGAAAACTCCGCCAGCGCGTATATTGGCATGAAATAGCTTGGTTTATAAACCTTAACCTGATCAGTTTTGTAGCCCGTGTTCTCAACCAAGCTCTTCGCCATAAATTTTATTTCACTTTCATTGCTGGTATCGAAAACTCCTGCTGGAAATTCAAGATCATTTCCATATTTTGATTGCTTCATCAAAATAAGGTCGTATTTTTTCGTAATGGCGCAGACAGACAATCCGTATTTCATCTCGTCCTCCCTTCGGGTTTCACAAAATCATGCTTTAAAAGTATTTCCACAACGCCGAAAGCAAAAGAATTTTTCGCCACATAGCCGTTTCTTTTTCTAACCAGGTGTTTTACTTCTTCTGTTGCGTTTGCCGGGCATGTTGGCGCCCCGGCTATTTTTAAAATAGGAATGTCTCCTTGTGAATCTCCTATTGCCAAAACTTCGTCAATTAAAATCCTTTCTTTTTTGCACAAAAACTTCAGGCATGATCCTTTATCTATGCCCGCCACGGTTATGTCCACCGCGGTAGTGGAAAAGGCAATAAATAATTTTTTTAGAAAATCTCTTTGGAACAAAGCAATTATTTCTTTCGCCAGTTTTTCCGTTGTAGCATCCGGTTTTACGGGCATAAGAGAAATACTTGCCGATTTTCCTTCTATGAACCTGGCCCTGCCCTTTTTTACCAAAGGGACAACCATCTCCCGCGCCCGGGAAATTAATTCTTCTTTGCCTGAAAGAGCATAATGGGGAATATAAATCCTGCCCCTTGGTTTAAATAAAAAAGATCCGTTTTCAACAATGCATGGAAAATTCTCCGGCGTAAAAGCATTAAGAACCCTGACCAAACAGTCAACGTATTCCCCGCCCCTGCCCGTCACGAAAGAAAGGCGAGCGAGATTTTTATCTTGCTGAACTTTTTGGCAATAATTCCTGATAATCCGCAGCTGATCCAGATCAAAAATATCCCCGCACAAACATCCGTCGATGTCGCTTAAAATTAGTTTTATTCTTGACACGTTTCCCTCCTTTTTCTGGAGTCAATAAATTTTTAATGAGCTTTCTTATATTTATAACACATTTATAATAAAAAACAATATCAGCGTGTCAATTATAACTGGAAATTTTGGGTTTGAAGCAGAAATAATTTTTTGTCATTTTTTCGAAAACTTTTTTTGAATCATGTTCGTCGGTTAAAACCGCGATTGCTCCGCCGCTTCCCGTTAATTTCACCCCCAAAGCCCCGCTGCCGAGCGCCGTTTCAATGACTTTTTTGTCTTCTTCTAAGGCCGGATAAATCTGGTCCCGCAGTTCCCTATTTTTATTCATCAAAAATCCCAACTTTTTCCAGTCCCTTAAAGCAAGTGCCTTGATTCCCTGTTCTGCCAAATCGGCGATGCTGCCCATATAATTTTTAATTTCCATTTTTTCTTTTTTATTTCCGTTTAAAAATTTTGCTTTTGCATAGTCGTGCACGGCGCCGGAATTTTTTTTAACCGCTCCAGATAAGCATAAAAAACATGGTATCCTTTTTATTGGAATTCTTTTAACAACGCCGTAACTGCTTTTAAAATATTTCCCATGGCCCGTTTTACTTTTAAAATCCATAAATAAAACTCCACCGAAAGCTGTTGAATATCCGTCCTGAAAACCCAGAGAATTGCCGAGCTCTTCTATTTCAACCATGCGGGATTTTTCAGCAATTTCAAACGAATTTAGGTTTAAATTAAAATATTCGTTTAATGCCCTGATCGCCGCCACGGAAATGGCGGAACTTCCCGCCAGGCCGGAGGCCAAAGGAATTTGTGATTTATATGTTATTTTAAATTTATTATTTTCTAATTTTAAATTTTTAATTACCGCTTTAATCAAATCATTTGATCCGTTGTAGCTTAAATCCAGGTCGCGTTTTTTACCACCTTCAATAACCAGTTCTGAGCTGTTACGCACGGTGACTTCAGCTTTTTTGTCAAAAGTAAAGCTAAGGCATTTTCCGCCGTAATGGTCTGAGGGATTCCCCAGAAGCCCGACCCTACCATAGCTTATTTTTTTAATTTTTAAAATTTTCTTTGTCATGGTTTGTTTCCAAATGCGGCGTTTCGCCGTTTCCGTTCTTTATAGTTTCAACTATTTTAGTGGTGCTGTTCATCTTTTTTTCCCTGCTTACAACCACCCTGCCATTGAATCCTTCAATTTTTTTTACTTCCTCCCCGATTTCCCCGCTGTAAGCCTCTCTGTTGAAAAAAATAATATCCGGCCTTATTTTTTTAATGACCTGGGGGTCGTAATGCCTGCCATTATATATGAATACATAGTCAACAAACCTTATGGAAGAAACCAGCAAAGCCCTCTGCCTTACTGAAAATATCGGCCTGCCAGGTCCTTTCTTCTCCCTCACCCTTTTGTCGCTTGTAATGTGCACAACCAAAGTGTCCCCCATTGATTTGGCTTTTTTCAAATGATTTACGTGGCCTATATGCACAATATCGAAAGCCCCGCCCACAAGGACGATTTTTTTCAGATTGTCCCTGTTCTTTGTAAAAAAATTAAGAGACACCAATGGAAACAAATTTTTTTTCACCATGTGATAAAAATTATTTATAATTATATTTTAAGATACCCAAACTATAATTAATAAATAATGAAAACTAAAAAACCCTTCGCATTTATGCGAAGGGTTTTTTAGTTTCCCGGTTATTCTTTAATTAAATCCGAAAACCTGCACTTCGGTCAAACTGTTCCACAGGTTTTCAGTATTGCCCTCTCCCACTACCCTGACATATCTTGCCGAAATATCGGTAAAATCGAATTTCGCCAATGAAAGAGTGTCGCCTTTGCTTTGCCCTATATAAGCCCTTGTCCAGTCTTTTCCGTTGGCGGAAACATCCACATAAAATTTACCCTGCCTCTGGTCTCCCCTGTGGAAAGCGATTTTAAGGAAAGCAACCGTTTTAAAGTCCCCCAGGTCATACTCAACCCATTCTCCAGAGCCGAAAGCCGACCATCTGGTATCCAGGCTTCCGTCCAAGGTGTTACTGCAAACATATCCAGGACCCCTGTTGTCAAAACTGCTGGAATTTATTCCTTTCACTAAAAGCCGCTGAACAATCTCAAAGCCTTTTTCAGAGCACGAGGAACCCGAACATACCAAATAAGAAGCGCTGGCATTTGTCTCAGTCAAAGGAATCTGGCTATATTGAGGAACAGCGTGGCTATTGCTGTCAACCAGAATGCCAGAATCAGTATTATTGGAAACAGGCGGGTTTTGATCTGCCGCGCCGCCGCATGAAGAAGTGAAATCTATTTTTGAACCGTAATTGCCGTAATCATCTCCGTTGCCCTGCAGGATATTGCCGCATATTTTTCCCTGGGGCAGAATCTGCACCTTGAAAGGTCCGTATTTGTTATTTACAATTTTGTTTCCGTAGGCCTGGTTGTTTTTTCCGTAAGCCACGCCCTTATATACGTCTCCGCCAAACCTTATGCCAGCGCCAGCGGAATTGGAAACTTCATTATACCTGAATATGTTCCCATCCCCGCGAGAATCCAATCCGCCCGATTCAGGGTCTTTCTGGCCGCTGATTTTATTGTACTCGATTATATTCCCGCTCGATCCTTCCTTGATGTCTATTCCTTCGTTGCCGTTGGTTTCAATGACGTTGTGGTGGATATAATTGTTGTTCGAGCCGTCCAGGTCCTGGGTGGGATTCTTGTATAATTGCTCGGGGGCCGTGCCGATATAAATGCCTTCTCCGTTTTTTCCGCCGCCATTAAACCTGAAATCCTGGATTCCGCAGTTTTGTATCGTATTATTGGCGATTTCGTTGTCATGAGAAAAATATTTCATCCTTACGCATTCGCCCCGGGCGTTTTTGATATTCATTCCCAAAATTTTAAAACCTTTAACTCCGTCTTTGTTCCCGGTTCCCATAACATATACCAGCATATCCCTATAGCCTTCCACTTTGCCAGAATCGCCGTGCAATCCGTCTATTGTAAAACCTGACAACACGATATAATCGTGGCTTATCTGCGCTACCCTGCCGTTTCCTCCTCCTTTCACTACGGCATCAGCGGGACCCGTTATTTTTATGGGAGCTGAAACCAGGCCGTTCCTGGCAGAAACCAAATCCTGGAAATAATTTCCGGGCATTAAATAAACAGTTCCGCCGGGCTGGGCTAAATCCACGGCTTTCTGGATTGTTTTCAACGGCTTTGCCGAAGTTCCCGGATTGGAATCGCTTCCGCCGGGGCTGACATAAAAAACCGCCTCTTCGGCCGTTATTTTAGTCATGGCGAATTTTACGAAGTTTGGGATGTCAAAATTTAAAAACAAATAAGAGAACGATACTGTAAAAACCAAAAAAAATAAAAAACTTTTCCTGTTTAAAGTGAATTGCATGATAACTGCCTCAAATTGCCAAACACTCTTGAACTCCATATATATTTATCGGACAGCTCAGAGGAGCGTTCCGCAATTTTTAGCATTATTATTACGAAGCTTTTTTGCCAATCTGAATTTATTTTTTGAGAATCTTTGTTTTTTATATAAATGAAGCGCGTTGACGACCGCCCTCCTTTTTTAAAAAAAACAAAGCGTACCCGTTATTTATAAAGCTTCCAGTTGTTGCATGCAAAGTTTTTGAGAATCCCCGTTTTTAGGAAAAAAGGTAATATAAAAAAACTAAACTTCCTATATAAGGAAAGGAATATAACTTCGTTTTCTAAAAAAACAGGGGGATACCCAAGTTATTTAATGATAGTTCCCTTATATCTTTACAGGGACTTATAGTCAATCCCCCGTTTTTTAATGAAACGACATTGATATCAAGTTAATTATTTTGTAATATTAATAGATATATCATTAATAAATAATTAAAGACCTTAAAAATATGAATGAAGCTTTAAATATGCATAAGCAGTTGAAGGGAAAAATAGAAATACGGGCGAAGGTAAAAGTTTCAAAAAAAAATCTGAAATTGATTTATACCCCCGGCGTAACCGAAGCGACTAAAAAAATCGCCCAAAATCCAAAAAGCTCCTATGAATATACGGGGCGGGCAAATAATGTCGCGATTATCACGGACGGTTCAAGAACATTAGGGGTGGGAGACGCGGTCCCCGAAGCGTCTTTGCCGGTTATGGAGGGAAAAGCAATGTTTTTAAAATTGCTTGCAAAAGTAGACGGATATCCTTTATGTTTGGATTCAAAATCAAAAGAAGAAATTTTAAAAACCATTGAAATTATATCTCCCAATTTCGCGGCTTTTAATTTAGAGGATATCAAGTCTCCCAAAAGCCTGGAAATAAGGGAAGAACTGGAGAAAAAGAATTTTCTCGTTTTCCACGATGACGAACAGGGCGTGGCAATAATTGTTCTGGCCGCTCTCTTGAACGCCTTGAAAATTGTTGGAAAAAAATTGGAAAAAGCAAGTGTGTGCATTGCAGGAGCTGGAGCCGCCGGATACGGAATATTTAAAATTTTAAATTATGCCGGAGCCAAAAATATGATTGTTTTTGACTCTAAGGGAATAATATTCAAAGGAAGAAAAGGAAACAACAAATACCAGCAGGAAATTGCCGTCTCCACAAACAATGAAAATTTAAAAGGGGGGAAAATTGAAGCAATATCAAATTGCGATGTTTTTATCGGTGTTTCGGGAGTCGGCGGCCTTTTAAACGGCTCTGATATTAAAATAATGGCGGAAAAACCGATAATTTTCGCCATCTCAAACCCAAACCCGGAAATCATTCCCTTGGAGATAAACAAAGCGGTGAAAGATTATATTTTTGCCAGCGGCAGATCTGATTTTAGAAACCAAATCAATAACATAATTGTATTTCCCGGAGTCTTTAGGGGCATTTTAGATTACAGAAAAAAAATGAGCCTGGGGCTGGAACTCAAAATCGCCAAAACAATAGCCGGTTTGGTTAAAAATCCGTCAAAAAAAAATATTGTCCCCGGTCCCTTTGATAAAAGATTGATTAAAACTATCTCTGACTGCATAAAAAAATTTAAAAGATATGATTCTTGATATCGTAATCGTTATTTTATTCATTTCGCTCTTTATCGCTTTTTTGTTGTTTTTTATTTCCATGTTTTTTGATTCGGTAATTCCTTTTATGTTCTGGGGAGCGTTTTACGCAGAAACCGAAGACAAAAAAATCGAAAAAATGATTGAATTTGCAAATATAAAACCCGGTGAAAAAGCTGTTGACCTTGGAGCCGGCGACGGAAGAATAGTGATTGCCCTGGCTAAAAAGGGCATAGAAGCCCACGGATATGAAATAAATCCTATCCTGGTGGCAAAGGCAAAGGATAAAATTGAAAAAGCCGGATTAAAAGGAAAAGCCTTCATGCATTGGGGAAATTTCTGGAAAAAAGACATTTCCGGTTTCGACATCATTATTATTTTCGGAATTTCCTTTATTATGAAAAAACTGGGGAAAAAATTAAAAAAAGAAGCAAAAGACGGCTCTAAAATCATTTCCAATTATTTTCACTTTCCCGACTGGCCTCCGGAAAAAAAAGAGGGAGACGTATATTTATATAAAAAATAAAAAAAATTGGGAGCAGCGCTCCCAATTCCCAAATAAAAAATGCGGGAGGCCAGACCTCCCGCATTTTTTTAATAGTAATCCTCCACTTTCTTTATCTCCCTGTGCCTCCTGATTTTTTCCAACGCCTTTGCCTGAATCTGGCGGATTCTCTCCCTGGTGACGCCGAACTCTTTGCCCGTTTCTTCCAATGTGTGCATCACGCCGTCTTCCAATCCGAAACGCATCTTTAAAATTTTCATTTCCCTGGGGCTGAGCTCGGTGGAAATTTCTTTCAGCCTGTCTTTCAAAAGCTTTCTCTCGGCCTCCGTATTTGGGGCTATTGTTTTATCGTCTCTGATGAATTCCGCCAGGATGCTGTCCTGCTTGTCTTTGTTTTCGCCAACAGGGGTTTCCAGCGAAACAGCTTTCTGGGCGATTCTTCTTATATGATGGACTTTGTCAACATCCAAGCCCATTTCCGCCCCTATTTCTTCAGCTAGAGGCTCGCGCCCTATTTCCTGCAAAAGATTTTTTCTTACTTTTGTGTATTTTGAAATTGTTTCAATCATGTGCACTGGAATCCTTATGGTCCTGGCCTGGTCCGCTATTGATCTGGTGACGGACTGGCGTATCCACCAGGTGGCGTAAGTTGAAAATTTATAGCCCCTCCTCCAGTCGAATTTCTTTACTGCTTTAAAAAGCCCGAGGTTCCCCTCTTGTATCAGATCAAGAAGAGTAAGATTGGAAGACCTGCCCACATATTTCTTGGCTATGGAAACAACCAGCCGCAAGTTGGCCAGCGCCAGCTTGTTTTTTGCTTCCTCGTCTCCAAGCTCTATTCTTTTAGCCAGTTCTTTTTCTTCCCTGGCGCTTAAAAAGCTGGCCCTGCCTATTTCCTTTAAGTACATCTGAATGGGGTCCACTTTTCCTATAATCGCTTTTTTGTTCTTTTTAGAATTAGCGGACTCTTTTTTTGATTTTACTTCAAGAAACTCCCTCACCTCTTTTATCTGAATGCCCTTTTCCCTGAAATTATCGTATATTTTTTCCAGGCCTTCAACATTTTTTTCTATATCGGGAAACTCATGCAAAATCTCCGAGGTTGTGATGAAACCCCTTTCCTCCCCCTTTTTTGAGAGGGACTCAATTTGCTTTAAAAACAGCTCCGTTTTTTTGCTTTTTCTGGCAATTCCTGTCTTTTTTTGTTTTTTATGCGGCTTCCTGCGGCCAATATTCTTTTTGGCTTTTTTAAAAGATTTATTTTTTTTATTTTTCTTCATTTATATATGCTAAAGTTCTTTTGTAATTTTGTTGAATTCTTCCGTCAGAATGCTTACTGTTTTTAAATCATTGTTTTCTTCAGCTGTTTTAATTTCGCCAGAAAGCCTGCTTAACCTTTCCCTTATATTTATATTTTTCAGCTGCAAAAAACACAGTTTAATTTCTTCTTTTGCGTCTTCCTCAAAATTTTCCTGTTCTGAAAGCTCGAGGTCGGCCAAAAGGCATTTGAATTTTTCGGCTCTTTTTTCTTCAGGGTCTGACGGATTTTTAAGGTCTTCTATTACTTTCCTGTTTTTTCCCGAAAAAAAACCGTGATGCGGCTCTTCTATTAAGTCCAAGTTTTCTGGATGCAAAGCCAGCAATGAAATGATTCTTCCCTCTATAAGGTCTTTCCGTTCTTTGGCAGAACCGGATTTTCCGCCGTTATTTAGAAAATTTTTTTTATCATCTTTCAGCTGATATGAAAAATTCGCATTGATTTTTGTTTTGGCAAGTTCCGCCAATATCGCTTCTTCTCTAGTCTGCAACATCGAAGACAGCTTCTGTATCCAGTGCGACTGCTCTATTTTATTTGAAATCCTCTTTACGGCAGGCAGTATGACCCTGCTTATTTCCTTTTTTCCCTCCGGCGTGTTCTTGTCGAAACTGGCGAAAGCGGAATCAAAATAATAATTCATTATCGACCTTGCTTTTAAAACATATTCTTCGAAATTCTGCGGATTTTTTAAAATAATGTCGGCCGGGTCCTGGTCGATCTCGTATGTTTGTATTACCTTGATGTCAAACCCCTTTTCCTGGGCTAAGTCAATGCCTCTTTTCGTGGCCGAATCCCCGGCCACATCCATGTCAAAAGCCAGAATCAAATTTTCAGAATATCTTTTAAGGGTGTCCAAATGCCCTGAAGTCAGGGCTGTTCCCGATGACGCGACAACATTGTCAAAGCCGGCCTGGTGGCACATTATGACGTCCGTATACCCCTCCGTTATCACGCACCGGTTGCTTTTCCTTATGGATACCTTGGCATTGTTCAAGCCGTACAGAATATTGCTTTTGTTATAAATAAGAGTCTGGGGCGTGTTTATGTACTTTGCAACCTCTTTCTCATTTTTTACGTTAAAAACCCTTGCCCCGAATCCCAATACTTGGGAATTCAAATCAAAAACAGGAAAAATAATCCTGCCCCGGAATCTGTCATAAGAATCCGATTTACCCTCTTTTTCCACGGCCAACCCGGCTTTTACAATTTCTTCCCTGTTATATCCCTTGCCCACCAAAAAATCCGACAAACCCTGCCACGTATCGGGAGAATAGCCCAGGCGCCATTTTTTTATGCTTTCTTCGTTTATTCCCCTTTTTGATAAATACTCTTTTGCTTCTCTTCCTACATTCCCATGCCAGAGCTGTTTTTCAAAAAAAAGGCAGGAAAGCTCCAAAATTTCGTAAAGCCTCTGCCTTTCCGTTTTTATCTGCAGATTTTCCCTTTTCAGTTCCACCCCAGCTTTCTTAGCCAGAATCCTCAAAGCATCCCCGAATTCAACGCCCTCAATTTTCATCACAAAATCAAACATGCTGTGCCCCGCTCCGCATCCAAAACACCTCCACATCTGCCTTGAGGGCGAAACAAAAAAAGAAGGTTTTTTTTCCGAGTGAAAAGGGCATACCCCCCTGTAATTTATCCCTGTTTTTGCAAGCTTGATATAACTGCCGATGACATCTAAAATATTTAGTTTATTTTTTATTTCTTCAATTGGGGAATCCATTATACAAGGGTTAATGATTCTTTTTTATCTTACCATAAATCAGCAAAAAAGCAATTTTCTATTCTGCCAAAGAGATTTTCATTGCCAAGCTTTTGAGCTCTTTTATATCCGCCTGCGGCCCCAGCTGGGTTGAAATGTAGCCTTCGTATTTATCAAAAAACACTTTTTCTTTCGCCCATATTTCAGAAAACTCTTTTTCTATCCCATGCAAAGGATAAAGCTTTATATGCGCATGGTTTACCCCCATTCCTTCAGCCACCATTGCCACTCTGTTTACCTTCAGACCTTTTTTCAATATCTCTGCAACTTTTTTTGAAGCCGATACCAATTCCTGAAAATCTTTTTCCGGCATCAAAAAAACGTCCGAATCAAAATGGTTTTTGGGCATCACAAGAGTCATTCCTTTGGTATTGGGATTCAAATCCAAAATCGCCAAAAATTTATTGTCCTCGAAAACTTTGGCTGAGTCAATCTCTCCTTTGGCAATTTTGCAAAAAATACAGTTTTTCATATTGAGCTCATATTACTTCACGCGGTATGTTAAGTAAACGGAAGCGGTTATTTCCAGTTGACCTGATTCAATCTGCGGAATTGCGCTTGCCTTCTCCATCATAACTCCTCCTCCATACCCATATATCGGCGGAACATCATTGTATCCTTCCGAAATATTAACTAATTTCACTATCCTCAAGCCGGCGTCATCCGCAAGGCTCTGGGCTTTGGCTTTTGCCTGGTCAACAGCTTTTTTTCTTGCTTCAGCCCTGGCTGTTTCAGGGTCGTCAATGGTGAACTGCAAATCCCCTATTGTGTTCGCCCCGTTTTTTGAAGCGCCGTCCAGAACATCCCCTATTTTTTCAAAATTCCGGATTTTAACGGCCACCTGTTGCTCTAAGGAATAGCCTTTGAAAATCCTGCCCATTTCCGTGTAATCATAAACGGGAGTTAAATTATAAGCTGTTGTCTGAATGTCTTTCTCTTCAACCCCCAGGTCCTTTACAGCCTGTATTATCTTATTCATCGCTTCGTTGTTTTTATTGACAGCGTCTCCGCTTTTTACAGCCTCGGTCTTTACCCCCAGTTTCGCGATTGCGACATCCGGCTTAGCATATGCTTTCCCCTCGCCGGTTATCACAATATCCTGCGGATAATTCTGGGGCAAGGTAAGGAGCTGGTAAACAGCCTGGCCGATATAAAAAACAATCAATCCTGCGGTTAAAACCGAAGCCAGCGCAAAAAATCTGTTTGATAATTCTATTTTTTTTGTTTCTTCCTCCATAATGTTAATTTTACTTTTTTTAATTTAACGGGTTAATTTTAACGACCTTTATTTAAAAAATCCATTAATTTTATCGCGTCCGAATGCTCCGGGTTGATTTCCAGTGTTTTTTCCCATTCTTTCTTCGCTTCCTCTATCTTCCCGGCTTTATAATAAAGGAGCCCGAGATTGAAGCGCGCGTTGTCGTAGTTCGGGTTTAAAGAAAGTTCCTCTAAATATTCCTTTTCAGCTTCCAGAAACAATCCTCTGCTGACATAAATAAGCCCTAAGTTATTATGAACCATCGGTTCTGTTTTGTTGATAGTTAAGGACTTCTTGTAATATTCCTCGGCCAGATCATACTGCCCGTCCAAATAATACATTGCCCCGAGGTTTCTTTGGGCCAGGGGGGAGTGGGGCGAATTTAAAGCGGCGTTTTTCCAAAAAGCCGTCCTGTTGTAAAAATTGTTCTGGTGCAAAAAAGACACGACGAAAAATATTGAGGCCAAAACAATCCATCCGAAAAAATGCCATCCTCCAAATGAGTCTTCCAGAAATTTTGGCAGGCGGCTTTCAGCCAGAAAAATAATAATGCCGAAAAAGGGAAGATAAAGCCTGTGTTCTATAAAATCAGCCGTAACAAAGGCATTGGGCCTTATGAAAGACGGCAGAAGAAAAACAATAAACCAAGCAATTCCAAAAAGCATCATTTTAAAACTTCCCGCCGGAGATGATTTATCGCGCGCTTTCATTATAACCAATATTAAAATAAAGAAAATACCCATAGCCCCGAAGATAAAAGTGGTGTCCTGGATGATCGGCAGAACGGATAAATTGAAAGGAAAAAAAACTTTTCCCAGAAGCTGTATCAAGGCCGGCAAATTGAAAAATACGGACAGAAAAATATCTTTAAAACGCGCCTGAAGGGGATTTTCAAAAGCAATGTGGCGCAGAAGAAAAAAAACAACAACGGAAACAATCCACGGAATGGAAAACTTGAATAAAATATTTTTTAGCGGAAAATAGCGTAAAAAAGCGTAAAAAAGAAAAACCGCGGGCAGCAACAAAGCTGTTTCTTTTGTAAAAATTGCCAGCAGAAAAAAAAATGCAGACCAAAAAACAGACCTGTTCTTTCCCTTCTCAATAAAATCCAGGAAAAAAATAAACGAAGCCAAAACAAAAACAGCTAAAAGCGAATCGTTCCTTCCCGGAATCCAGGCCACTGCCTGCGTCAAGGCCGGATGAACCGAAAAAATAACCGCCAAAAAAAAGGAGGCTATTCTCGAATATTTAAGTTTTAAAAGAGCCGTAAACACCAAACTGGAGCCCGCCAAATGAATTATTATATTGGTAAAATGGTACATTGCGGGCGACTGGCCTGAAATCACGGCGTCAAACATCAAAGAGACTGTAAGCAAAGGCCTGTAATATGCGGACAGACCGTGCGTCGCGTAAAAAACATCCCTGGCAAAAACGCTGAAAATATTTCCGATGTTCGACAGAAAATCAATATTGTCTAATATAAGGGCATTGTCGTCTAAATAGGTGAAGCCGAAAAAAATTGATTTGAAATATAAAACAAAGCCAATCAGCCATATCAAAAAATGCGCCTGGATTTTGCTTATTGGAAATTCCTGTTGTGAAATTCGGGCAGTGATTGAATTTTCTTCGTTCCTAAAATTTTTCTTTGGCATATCATGCCTCAAATGGCATTTTGTAATTCAAAGTGTTTATATCAACTGTCCAGCCAGTATTTCACGGCCAGCCGCAAGGTTTGGATTCCGTATTTTAAGCTGCGGTAAAAATTAATGCTTGAAGACTCTTTGAAATATCTTACCGGCACGGGCAATTCCCCTATTTTGAAGCCTTTTTTGACTATCTGAAAAAGAACCTGGCTGTCAAAAACGAAATCGTCGGAATTGCTTTCAAAATCAATGGATTTTAAAACCTCTTTTTTATAGACCCTCATGCCAGTATGCCACTCCGACAAATTATATCCTGTTGCCAGATTCTCCGCGAAAGTCAGGAACCTGTTGGAATAATATTTGTAAACCGGCATTCCTCCCTCAAGCGCTTCTTTCCTGCTCCTTATTCTTGAACCCAGCATCACGTCAAAATATCCGTCTTTTATGAAATCGATGAAATGTCTTAAAAGTTTCGGGTCATATTGGTAATCGGGGTGAATCATCGCCACTATATCAGCCCCTCTGTTCAACGCCGCCTTATAGCATGTTTTCTGGTTGGCTCCGTAACCTTTGTTTTTATCATGCCTCAAAACAACCAGCCCCAAAGATTTGGCTATGCTAAGAGTTTGGTCACTGCTTTTGTCGTCAACCAGGATAATCTCATCAACCAACGGCCTCGGTATGTCTATCACTGTTTTCTCCAGTGTTTTAGCCGCGTTGTAAGCTGGCAAAACCACGATAACTTTCATAATATAATCTTACCAGAAAACAAAAACAGGGTAAAACCCTGCTTTGTTTTCTAGCTATTTGGTTTCTACTCTTCAAGCGAGTCAATAATGTCTTTAGCTCCCTCCACTCCCGCGGAAAGAGAATCTTTTACCGCTGAGATAGCGTCAACCCCAAGTTCCGTGGCTGTGTCCAAAGCGGTTGTTACCGCTGTTTTGGTGGCTGAAAGAGTGTCTCCCCCCACTTGTTTTACCGCATCGACCGCTCCGTTCACCGCTTCAACGGCGGTTTCCCCCACATTTAAGCCCAATTCCTTGGCGCTATGCAGAGACTGAGCAACCGCTCCTTTAATAGCCACTTCTTCTTTTACTCCTGATTCCGTAAGCCCCTGGATGGTTCCGCTGACAACTCCTTTTACAGCGGTAATCACGGACGCGCCTATTTCTCCCACTCCGCTTAGAACTCCCTTAACCACTGAAGCGGGCACGTCAATGGCTTCTTTGGCAAACTCCCCGCCTTCTTTTAAAACGGAAACCGTTGTGTCTTTGGCAACATCCACGATACTGCTGGCAACGTCAGCGGTTCCTTTAAGGCCGGCGACTATTCCTTCTTTTACTCCGTTAACTAAATTGGAAATCAATGAAAATACCATATTTGATTTATTTAAAATTTATATTTCAGATAATACGACCTTTTATTATTCCATTATATAAAATAATTATTTAAAAAACAACCAACGGGCTGTTAATTAAATTTAAGGTATTTGAATTTTTCGATTCTTTCCATTGCCTCCTCAGCGGTATCAACTATCTGTATAATTTTAAGATCCTGCTCTTTAACTGCTTTCCGCTTCATATAAACTTCCGATTCCAGCCATTTAAACAGGGGAACCCAGTAATCCTTTCCAACCGCCACAACGGGCACGGGTTTAGCCAATTTTTTAGTCTGCACCAATGTTATCATTTCAAAAAATTCTTCCAGTGTTCCGAATCCGCCTGGAAAAAATACATATCCATTGGAAGAAAAAGACATCATTGCTTTTCTGGTAAAAAAATGGTAAAAGCCGATGGGTTTGGTGACGTATTTGTTTATTCTTTGCCCTTCGGGAAGCTGGATATTCATGCCAACGGATTCCCCTTCAGCTTCAAAAGCGCCGCGGTTGGCAGCTTCCATAATGCCCGGCCCTCCTCCGGTAACAACCGTATAGCCCTTTTTAGCCAGGATACTGCCCATTTTCCGGGCTTCTTGATAATAGGGGTTGTCTTCGGAAAAACTGGTTGATCCGAAAACGGTAACGGCTTTTTTAAAATCGGATATAAATTTAAAACCGCTGACAAGCTCAGAGGTAATTTTGGAGATATTCCATCTGAATGTTTTCCTCAAATCTTCTTTAACCGGGGGAAGTTTGGGATCCGGATACAAATATGAGGGCTTGTTTTCTTTAATTTTCATTTTCGGTGTTTTTTTCATACTTACCTTTTTTTATTAATATTATCAATAATAGCAACGCCGGAACTGGCGCCTATGATGTCTGCCCCGGCTTTTACCATCATTTTCACGTCGTCTGATGTTCTTATCTGGGCAGATGCTTTGATCAAAAGCCCTGGAGCGTATTTTTTCATAATTTTAAGATGCCTGGCTTTTTCTTCCAGCTCTCTTCTTTCCAAAGGGTCTTTTTCCGTGGCGGTTTTTACGCAAAAGGCCCCCGATTGTTTGACTAATGCGGAAGCTTTTTCAATTTCCTCGTCAGTCAAATATCCTGATCCGATAATCACCTTTGTCGGCAAAATTTTAGAAATGGATTTTAAATCATTTAAAATTTTCCCGTATCTTTCGTGTTTCAAATCAACCACGTTCATCACCACGTCAAGCTCGTCAGCCCCGTCTTTCTTGGCTTTTTTGCATGCGAAAAACCTTGCCTGGCTAGAACTCAACCCCATGGGAGGGTCGATTAAAACAATTACTTTCACATCCGTCCCCTCCAGTTCTTTTTTAACCAATTTTACCCATTTTGGCCTCACGTCCACCCCCCGAAAACCATATTTTTTCGCCTCCTGGCAGGTTTTCTTTATATCCTTTGCCGTCGCATCCAATTTTATATTAGTATGGTCAATAAGCTTTGCAATGTTCATGGTATTTTTTAAAATTTTTATTTTTTACCCGATAAACCGCATCCCCCACAAAAAAGTGGCTATATAAACAACGAGCAAAGCAACACAGCTTAGATACCAGGTTGCGCGCCCGAATTTTGGACCGATAAACTCGCCAAATCTGACCAAAACGACAAAAACCATAAACCAGCCTATAAGCAAACCCGCGCCAGGCCATTCAGGACGCGCAAGCTCTTTGCCTCCTCCGGTTTTGTACCATTGAACCCAGCCTCCCCACTTCATCAAAAAAACATGGAGAAAAACAAGAATAAAAACAAGACGCGCTCCGATATACTGCATCCGCCACCACTTTTCCCTGCCAATGGCGTTCATAACGCGATCGCTGGAAATTAAAAAAATCGCCGTAAGAATCACGGCGGCAATAAGGCCGGAAATAAATGAATACAAGCCTGGCCCAAAAAACCACTGCGTTGAAAATTTGGAAGGCAGAAAAAAATAAGATATAACGCTGTGGGCTATCGCTAAAAAGAAAGCAACAATGCCCAGCTCTTTTCTGTATTGCACATAACGGTCCGGAAAAGCAAAAATTCGGCTTAATGGCCCGATAAGAAGAACAATGCCAAGGAGAATTGCAGCCACATTGGCAAAAATTTTATTTGCGATATAGAGGTCATAATAACCGCGGCGGTAAAAAAGATATGCGGAAAGAAACAAAAATAAAACAAAAGCCGCCGTAACCGCCGCGCCGTACTGCCAGAACTGATACTTCCAATTTATCTTTGACACCAGCCGGTCTTGCTTTTTTAATTGTAAAGTTATGCCTGATTTCATTTTTACTTTTTAATTTTTTCGCATTGGGAAGCAAGGCCTGCCAATTCCTCTTTTGTAAGAATATCTTCCGCGCATGGATACAAGATATTATCTTCTTTATAAATATGCTCTCTTAAAAGAGAAATCATTGCCTGGGTGTTTTCTTTAAGTTTACCATCATTATTTTCTTCCAATGCCTCTCTTATTTTAACAAGGTAATCCCTTTTCGTTGTATGTTCCATAAGCATCATGCCAATCGGTCCGCCTTCGTTCGGCATGCCTTTTTTCTCCAAAGCCGGAAATAAAACCTGCTCTTCTTTCTGATGGTGCGGCTCGGCGAATGTTTCGGTAAAATGAAGAAATTCCTTGATTTTTTCGCGGCTGATTGCCGGCTGATTGATAACAACTTCCAAATCATCAAGGTGTTTTAAAATATTCTTATGGTCCGATTTCAATTCTTCAATGCAATTATGATGATGACAACAATTTTTATCCATAAATTTTTTTTATTTTTATAATCATGAGTATAATTTTAGCATAATAACTATATTTAGTTTATCACGCCTTAATAAAAAAAGCCACTATAAAAATGGCTTTAAAAATGAGACTTTGCTGAAATTTAATGATTCGAAATTAGACCGAAGGCGGGGACGATGTCCGCAAGTTAGAACCTAAAAAATGGCTTAATTTCAGGATTCTCGATAAGAGTATACAGGAATTAAGAGCTATCTACAAATTCCATCCGGAGTGGTTTGAAGTGCCGAAGCCGAAGTCGGATAAAGGGCAAAATGCCGTTGATTATTCAATCAAGTAATAACCATGTCATCGCTTGGCCGGACAGAATTTTTGACGGTGATTTACTTTTCAAACAACACTTTCATATCAATCAGAATACTTTGTCCGTTCTTTATATCACCATAAAGTTTGAATCCATCCGGTAATCTTCTTTTAGCATTTTCATTGTACACCACATGCTCATCCGCATGAAAACCCATAATCTCGCTGTGACCTAGAAGTTTGAGATTGGTAAGGACAACGGCACTGATTTTTGAATAATCTCGGCTAAGTTTTTTTCGTATTTCGGAAGGTAATTTAGCCATGATTGCGCTTGAACGCTCCGGTGTCATTGAAGCAACATTTATATCCACATAAACCACATTTGGTTTATCCTCTTCGAGTTGCCCGTAGGCATCTCCCAATGTTGAGATTATGCTATTAACTTTTTCTTCTAAGAAATCGGATGAGCCATAACCGGACACCTTCATTGGATCATGCAATTCTGTTGGTAATTTATTCCCCAATGGCCATGCTGACTTATTTTGTTTTGCTACTGACACACTAAAATCGGCATCTTTGCCAAAAGAACCGACTTGATCCGGATTAGCAGATCCTCCAATTTCACAGAACTTCTTCAAGGCAACCCTGTACTTTCCATTTATTATAGTATTTTCTCCCTCCTGATTACTAAGAATAATTTTTGCAATTTCATCTACGGCTGAATGCGTTTCTGTTCTTTCTGGATTAAGTGGAATATGGATGGCAATACCATACGGCTTTTTGATATTCTTCAGTTTCTGCATCATAAGGTGCTGAAATTCTTCCCACCAAGAATTAATTTTTTGTTCCTTTGGCGATGTCATGTCCTTTTTCTTACATTCAATCAAAACCGTATTCCCATTTTTATCCGAAACATAAAATTCACCCGTCCTCTTACTAGACGACCGTTTTATAAAACTTGAGTTGTAGCCCATGCGTGCATAACCGGCGGCAATAGCCAGCTCATATTCTGCTTTTGGAAATTCGTCTTTATTCCTTAAACGTTTCTGTATGTCCTCCACATCAAGAAGTGGGTCTAGTATTGTTAAATTTTCATGCAGTAGATTTTGTAGAAGCTCATCCCTGCCCAGTGCAATCGGTGTTTTGCCTACTTGTTCCGATCTTTTTAATTTTATTTGCGTACCAACTATCGCTTTTATCAAAGGGTGCATATCTATACGCGCCAAATTCATCGAATTCATATTGTTATACCCGTCCAATTTAACTTTCCCGAGTTCTGCCTCTATCCAATCTTTTCCTATAAATTTTGCCAGCGTTTCATGTGGCTTTCGTTCGTCATTCATAAGACAACATTTTTTGTATTTTTTGCCACTTCTGCAATGGCATGGGTCGTTTCTTCCTAATTTCATATCATTGTGGATAAACCAACTTTGTTTTATGTGGGTATTATACTATAATATAAACACACGGTAAACAAATTTTATGCCTAGCAACCAAACTTTTAAATCAATCTATTTTCCTGACTACAAAGAGATTAATCAAGGCTCAAAAGGTCTTGTTCTGGCATTTGGAGATAGAAATAGGGACTTATACAAGCATATCGCCAAATTAGAAAGCAATGAACTAAGAAACTTATTAGGGACTGATTCCTATCTTGAATTAGAAAAACGAGCACAAGAAGAGGGATTAGCTGTTAATACCTATTGTCTTTGGTATTTGCGAAAAAACTTTGGAGTAGAGGAGCCAAAGGTCAAAACAGTAAAGGGCGGGAAGGCAATCACTCATTTTGAAAATAAGGTGATTGAAGGCGATTGCTTGGAAGTGATGAAAGGTATCCCTTCAAAATCAATAGACATGATTTTGTGCGATTTACCATATGGCACGACACAAAATAACTGGGATAGTATTATCCCCATCGATCAACTTTGGAGCCATTACGAACGCATTGTAAAAGATAAGGGTGTTATTGCTCTTACGGGGCAGGGACTCTTTACGGCAAATCTAATGCTATCTAATCCAAGACTATTTAAATATAAAATCACTTGGGTAAAATCTAAACCAACAAATTTTCTTAATGCCAAAAAACAACCACTCCGAAAACATGAGGATGTCTGTATTTTTTATAAAAGTCAACCCGCATATAATCCACAGATGACTTATGGCGAACCTTACAATAAAGGTTTTAGGAAAGATCAATTCACTGGAAGTTATGGCGATTTCAAAACTGTTGAGGTAAAAAGCAATGGCGAGAGATACCCCACCGATGTTGTCTATTTC
This sequence comes from uncultured Candidatus Saccharibacteria bacterium, assembly GCA_964427585.1. Classification (GTDB taxonomy): domain Bacteria; phylum Patescibacteriota; class Minisyncoccia; order Minisyncoccales; family Staskawiczbacteraceae; genus JBBTQJ01. The sequence continues at coordinate 31,392 of CAYRVC010000004.1, read as the reverse complement.
AAAACCGCTGAGAGTGAAGGCGAAGTTTATCATCCCACACAAAAACCGGTGGAACTCGGCCGGTATCTCATTCGTACCTTCACAAAAGAAGGAGAGGTTGTCTTAGATAATACTTGTGGCAGTGGGAGCTTCCTTGTTTCGGCAGTTTTGGAAGGCAGAAAATTTATTGGAATTGAGAAAAACGAAGATGTTTATCTGTTCAAAAAACATAAAGTGGATTATATCGAAGTTTCCAAAAGGCGTATTAAAGAAGCCGAGGCTCAATACAAAGCTACTAATAATAAACTTTTTTAGTTTCAAGTATTAAAAACCTTCAAATTTCGTCTCCGGTATTTTCTGCATCATTTCACTATATTCTTGTGAATTTATAACCTCTTTTTCAAGAAGCCATTTTAGAACATGAATTGACTGGTTGGAGTGTAAAAATGGACTTACCTCGCCGTTTAAGTGCATTTCGTTTTTAATATAATCTATGTGTTTTTGTTGTAAAACACCACGCCCAACGAGATCATAACCGATGCGTAAAGTATCAACGCGAGTGAGGTTTAAATCTCCTTTTTTCTCTTCGTCCAGTTCAATATCCTTTGATTCTATCTTCAATAAATCGGTTATGGATTCGAGCCCATTTAAATTTCTGTTGTAAAATTCTATTTCGTGCGCACGATACGCAAACCATTCTCTACCACGTTCCGATATTGCGCCGGGTGGAAGATATACGCCCTCGCGCAATACCCTCTTTTTCGAAACCCAACCACATACATAAAGTATCCACTTACGCTGTCTTTTTGTGCCTGGTAAAACAGGAGATCCTGCTGGAGTCTTCGGACGCATTAAATGCGTCATAATATAAGCATCAGCATCTAAATTGTCGTCGTAGAGCTGTCTAGCGAAAAAGTTGTGCTTTGATTCTCTCGGCAGACCATCTAGGCCCATATACTCTTCGAGAAAAGGTTTTTCTCCTCCGCGACACTTAACGTCAATCTTTACTCCGGAAGGCAACAAAATATCGTAGCCCAAGGGATGATCGTCCGGGTTAACTTCGGGCATGTTTAACTGATTTCGAATAACAATTTCTGCCAACGCTCCATAACTTTGTTCGGATACGCTACCCCTTTGAGCTCCGGTTTTATTTTGGTGTTCCACAATAAAATCGGCGGCCTTTTGGCGTATACGAAAACCTTCCTCTCCTGAAAGGTTAATATCTATTGATTTTGGATGATGGTATTTATACATGGTTCTAACTTGGTAATCTGGCGGAGGAGGTGGGACTCGAACCCACGAGACCCTTTCGGGTCGCGGCTTTCCAAGCCGCTACAATGGCCGCTATGTGACTCCTCCTTATTTCTATTATTTACTCAACTAAAACCGCTGTGCCGTAGCAAAGAACTTCTGTAACTCCAGACATAACTTCATTGGCGTCATAACGAACTCCGACAATGGCGTTGGCTCCCATTTCTTCTGCGTGTTTTATCATCAATTCAAATGACTGCTGGCGGGTTTTTTCGCACAAATTGGTAAACAAAGTAATATTTCCGCCAACCAATGTCTGCAACCCTCCGCCGATTGTGCCAAAAATTGACCTTGACCTTACTGTTATTCCCCGCGCCAGACCGAAATTTTTAACTATCTTTTTATTCGGCAGTTCAAATGTTGTTGCAATATTATTGTGATCCATATTTTTAAATAATAAAATATATTATACATCCATGCCGCGCAGGGCACGGATGCGGTCTTCCACTGGCGGATGCGTCATAAATAATTTTATAAACCAGTTTGTTGTTTGCCTGCCCTTGAATGGAGAAGAAATATAAAGCGAGCTGGTGGCGTTGTTTGTAATTTTCATCGGCGTTGAATCGGCTGAAATTTTTTCCAAAGCGCTTGCCAATCCTTCAGGATATCTGGTTAAAAGCGCGCCGTCGGCGTCTGCCAGAAATTCTCTTTTTCTGGAAATTGCCAACTGAATCAAAGTGGCGGCAATGGGAGCCAAAATAGCGGCAAAAATTCCCAAAACAGCCAACAAGGCCCCCGCTTTATTGTCATCGGAATCCCGTCTTCTTCCCCCGCCCCAAAAACTGACTCTTAAAAACATATCGGAAGCAATGGCTATAACGCCGGCTAAAATTGCAACCACTGTTGCCAACAGCATGTCTTTATTGCCAATATGCGAAAGCTCATGGGCAATAACCCCTTCCAATTCTGTTTTATTTAACTTATTCAAGAGCCCCTGGGTGATTGCGACAACTGCGTGTTTTTGATCGCGGCCGGTCGCAAAAGCGTTTGGCTGGTTTTCTTGAATAATATAAATTTTTGGCAAAGTAAGTCCGGCCGTAATGCATAAATTTTCCACCAGGCGGTAAAGTTCCGGATTTTTAGCATACTCCAACGGCATGGCTCTTGTCATTGCCAAAACAATTTTATCCGAATACCAATAACTGCCAAAACTCATAAAAATGCTGAAAATTACGGCTATGAATAAAATTGCCTGGTCGTCCAGCAAATAGCTGAAAAGCCAGCCGATTAAGATTAGAAACACAAAAAACCCGGACATCAACAGCCATGTCTTGCGAATATTGGAATCAGCATGTGTATAAATGCTTGCCATAAAAGTTAGATGTCCGACATCCCTTAGGATGTCGGACATCTTCGCAACTTAAAAATTTACCTTGACTGCTTCCTTCTCCCCTTCCGCCGCTTCAAACAACTCCATCTGTTTGAATCCGAAAAGGCCCGCAACTGTATTTGCCGGAAAACTTTCAATCTTAATATTAAGATCTCTGACATTGGTATTGTAAAATCTTCTGGCTGCCTGGATTTTGTTTTCCGTATCTGAAAGCTCTCTCTGGAGCTCTAAAAAATTAACGGATGCTTTCAAATCCGGATACGCCTCCGCCACGGCAAACAAGCTCTTTAGTGTTTCTGACAACATATTTTCCGCCTGGGCTTTTTCTTTTAATCCTTTTGCGGAAATAGCGGCGGCTCTGGCCTGAGTAACCTTTTCAAACAATTCCCTTTCATGCGAGGCATATCCTTTTACTGTTTCAACCAGATTGGGAATTAAATCATACCTTCTTTTCAACTGGACGTCAATATCGGACCATGCCTCCTTTGTCCTGATGCGGAGTTTTACCAGGCTATTGTAAACAGCAATTGCCCACAAGACAAAGATAACTGCTGCGGCTAAAATTATTAATGATATTATTTCCATATTTTTGAATTTTCAATTTTCAATTATCAATTTTCAATCAATGAACCAATTTTCAATTTTCAATGGCGAACGATGCCGTTGTTTGAAAATTAAATCATTGAAAATTCAATGAAAATTGTAAATTGTAAATTGTAAATTAATATTACTTTTGCGCGTTTTCAATCAATTTTGTCAAAAACGGATACTGGGCGGCCAATTTGTAATTATAAAGCTTTAAAACCATCAAAAAGTCCGCCAGTTCTTCCCTCAACTTTTCTGGCCCTAAAAAGACTTCCCACAATTCTTTAACCAAGTTTTCAACGTAATGATGCAAAATTTCGTAGTCGGCTTTGTTTTTAAGATAAGCTATTATCTGTTTGAATTCCCCTCTGTCCAGCCAGATTCCATGGCACGATTTGCAAAAATCAACTTTTGTTTTTGATTCGTCATATTTGACTTCAGACAAGGCAATGCGGCAATTCGGGCAAAATTTATGGCTTGTTGAAATTTCGAATTTCGACTTGTCCCTCCACAGGTCAATATCCAGCCAGTTTATCTGGCTGTCTTTTTCGTTTTTTGCCTCGGTCAACTCGTTTTTGTCAAACCATATGCCAAGGCAGTCTTTGCAGTAATCAACCTCGACCGAATGGAATAAAATTTTTTCTAATTTCCCGTGGTTATTTGGACAATCCATAACGATAATTATTAATTTAAAACTCTAAATTACATTATTGCTATAATTAATTATATCAAAAAATCTGCCTTTATACAATACTTTCTTTTTCACAAAAAAGATTACTAATATTTTTAATTTTACTGCTGGAAAAATACCCTGCCTTAATGTAAAATGAAATTACAATTTAATATTGTGGCCTAAACTTTTGAAATAAATTCAAAAGCATAGTCAACAGTCAGAAGATGCATAAAGAACCCGTCATGGGGTCGCATCTTCTGCCGTACAGGGAAACCTGTGCGAGTGGCTTTGGCCACTACCTGTGGCGGGCTTTTTGAGTTTGCTATTTTTAGATTCAATTAATATAGTTAGAAAATTTCTCCAACAGTAGCCAATTAAAATATTTAACCTTTCTATCATTGCTATGCTTCTTCAGTAGGCCAGCATAACTTGAAACATTTTTCAAAGATATGCGATCATGTATTCTCTGCAAATTCCTATTATTCAGATGTCTACCCCCTGGATAGATTTTGACCCCCAAAAACTTTAACCCCCATTTTGCTTTTACAATAATATCACTTTTGCTATTTATTTTTAACAATAAATTGTCTTCCAGAAAACGAATTGCTGTATCCCTGGTCTCTTTCAATTTTTTTAAGTTTTCTGAAATTACAATAAAATCATCCCCATATCTAAGGTAAGCTTCCAGCCACATCGAAATTTCCACCTTAAAGTTACGGCTATTCCTAGAACTCGATCTTGCCAATGAAACCAAAATATTCCAGATCCAAGCAAAACTTGCCGAAACGGGCAGAATGCTTGGCGGCTGGTTAAAATCAGTGAACTCATAGACCCTCATCGCGGAACGGACGCCACAATTGTCATTGCGATTGTCAACGTCGTTCCTGTTCAGGTTGGCCTGGCGATTGTCCCGGTTCCAGTAGGCGTTCGGCACATTGTCGGACGAAGGCTGGTGATAATGCTTATCTTTCAAAAGGCACAGACGCATCTACACCTTTTGCAGTCGCGACCTGCTAAGTGAATAGCAGGTCAGTTCTTTTACCCCACTCTTGGGGCAAGCATTACTCACACGTGAGGATCTATAGTTATGTGTAAATCATTGCCTTACGATTTTTATTGCCGAGGATAGTGCAGAACATATGAACTGAAGTTCATATGTTCAAACGGCGCAGGCAATACAGGACACTATCCTTTATTGCAGAAGCAATATATTCTCGTTTTTAATTGGCAAACGACTTGACGGTAGCCCATCCCAAGATGGGTTTATTCGCCGTCGAACAAAAGTTTAAAGATAAAACAAAAAGTGAATCCAAAGATCAAATATCAAGATTTTTTAATCCTCACCGCGGAACGGACGCCACAATTGTCATAGCGATCGTCAACGCCGTCCCTGAACAGGCGGGCCTGGCGAATGTCCCGGTCCCAGTAGGCGCTCGGCACAAAGACGGACGAAGGGAAATAAGCGCCGATCTGATAAGAAACCGATCCCTTGCCCCGATAGTCATCCATAACCTTTTGATTTTCTTCTAAATAGGTAATAGCGTACATAAGCTGATCTTCAGGCGTCATACCAGATTCATCTTGATACACCGGATCAGTAGCCAACGCTTGCAAGTATTCTTTTGGAGTGGACCTAGCTTCTAATTGTTTCCTGTCACCCACCGTTTTGCCCTTTCCTTGGCGAGGAATATCGGGCATATCTTCAATTAAAATAATATTCCAGCCGCCCTGTTCTTTTATCGCCTCTGCCTTGGTTTTTCCTTGGTGGTTATTTTTATCAAACTTTTCAGGGTAATAAACTAGATTGCCTGATTCATCGGCGTTCGTGTATTTATCCCATTTCCAGAGCGGATAATATTCACTGTTTTTAGTTGCATCGTTGGCAGGACTATCGCCCTCGCCCTGCTTACGCAAATTTTCAATTTTCTTTCCTTCAGAATCATGCAATGTTCCATTTTTAAAATGTTCTATGATAAGCTCTCCATACTTTTTTGCCAACTCGTCCAGCTTCATTCCAAAAGGCACCACAAGCAGTTTAGTGAACCCCTGCTCTTTTTTCTTTTCTATTAATTCTTTGTTTTTTTCTATCAATTCCGCCACCTCTAGCTTTGAAGGAAATTTGTACTCATTTCCATCTATTGCATTAATTGACCCCGGACTCATTGATTCTTTATCTATATCATAGTCTAAATTCCTAACTAGTATTTTGAGCTTATAAAAAATTTCTACCTGTTTATCATACTGCAAGGCCAGTGAGGCTTCCAGTTCTTTGCCTCCCTCCTTTGATTCATAAAGCCCCTCAAGATGCTGGTAAAGGCTCGCCAATTGCTGATAGTCTTCTTTAGTTTTAGCAGTTTGTTTTAAAGCGTTAATTTCCTCAATAAACTGTTTGGCTTTTTCATCTCGTGATTCGTAATAAATTTCACCAATCAGCTTTCCTTTATTTGGATCACCAGGATCAGTATCTTCTATGATTTTAACTTTATATGGCTTATTGGGCTTTGGTTTTTCTGAAGATTCAGAGAGCATGATAATTTTTCTCTTTGGATCGCTGCTTCTATATTCTACACCGCCCTTTTTCTTTTTAACTTCAGTAAAAACAATCCCATCAATAATGGGTTCGTGGGGTTCAGCTTCTAAAACTTCTTCTACCTCCAAAGCTTCTTCTGGCGTCTGATCTTTTGGTTGTTCACTTGGCTCCGGCATAGTTATTTTTATGAAAATGGCTTAAAATTGCCTATTTGACATTTTTTGCTATTTGGGGCTTGAAAAGGATTTGTAATATGCTATAATGGCTTTAAAGTTCTTTAAAAAAGGAGAGTTGGACAAAGGGAAGCTAGCCACGCTTCCTGGAGTCCCGTCCGAACAAGGGTTTTCTCTGGTTCTAGCCATGGGATAGAGAAAACCCACCCTTACCCTCCTTGGGTGAGACTAAAGCCCATTTTAATAAAATGGGCTTTTTCGTTCTACTTTTCTCCTTTAAGCATTCTTTTCAGTTCTTCCGGAATATTGGGATTATCAAGTAATTTTTCTTCAGCGTCTTCGGCGGCATGGCGAGCTTGAAGGATTTCTCTCTCCTGCGCTCCCTTAGATTGTTCTTCTATTTTTTCTTCTGCTTCTGGAGTCAAAGAGGCTCGTTCTGATAAAATAGCTAATATTTCTTTCCTGGTTCTTGCCTGCCCTTCAAATTTAGCTTTGCCGGTATCTCCTTCCATGATTTGATGGAACAAGGCATTCATCTTTTTTCGCGTAGCTTCATTGGCAAGGCGGCTTACATAATACATTTCAAACGCGTTTGATAAAGTTTCTGCAAAGTCTACAAAGCCGGTTTTTTTATCCCTGACCTGAAAATTATCGAGATAAGAATAAAGGCGCAAAGGGTTGCGACCAGAAAATTCCATCGATTGATTTCTTCTCCTCTGCTCGCCCTTAATGTTAAGCGTATCGCCAACTTGCTCGTAGGACTTTACAAACTCTGTGTCTAATAAATCAACGATATCTGCTATTTGTTCTCCCAACTGCTCATCTAAAACTTTGTCCCACTCAACATTATCTTCAACAGGAATTTCAGTTTCAGCAAAGGTGCTGACTTCTGCGGTTCTTTTTGTAAGCCTGCCTCCAGCAGTCTTTTTAATTGCTTCCTTCTTTTTAGTGACATCCTCCGTAGGGATAACTTTCCAAACTAACCTATCGGTCATAGGGGCTACAACCTCGCTTCGGCCCGGTGTTTTTTCAGGAAAGTTGCTGGCAAAAGAAATCCATGCATCTTTTCCGCGTTTATAACTGGTTTTTCCACTGTTGCCCCAAAAATTTATGGCATCCGACATTCCACCCTCTCTTCCGCTAATCTGTAAAAATATCTGCTGATAGTTTGAAGGAATAATATTAAACTCATCAATAATTAAGGGATATCCCTTCCCCTCCTTGCCTGCATAGGCCTGCAATAAAGCTCCTTGTTTAAATTCCCATTCAGCTTCAGGCTTTAAAAACTTGGCCATTTGAGAAGCTTCTAGCAGAATCTTTTTTGATTCCTCAACATACTTTTGGGAAATTTCACCAAAGCCAGCCTGGAATTCTTCTTGATTAATTTTCCCATCTGAAAAATCAGCATTCAGCTTTTCCAGTTCCTCATTTAAATGCTTTTGAAACTCCGCAAGCTCGCCCTTGCCCATGACATCTTTTAGAATCTCTTTATATTCCTGGCTTTCTTTTTCTTTAAGCCCTTTGGGAGCCCAATGGCCTAGAATTTCTAATTCAGATGTTCTTGGAGTTCCCACTAATTCTAATACCGGAGCATCCTTGCCATGCACCAACTTAGTGAGCTTCTCCATTAAAAAGGTTTTCCCGGCGCCAGGGTCTCCCTCAAATAAGAGCGGCTGGCGTAATTTGTAGCATTGAGCAATAGTTCTCAAGAGATCTTGGTCTACGGGAGAAAGAATCATTTCTTTTTTAATAGATTCAATATCTTCCTCCGAAGCATATGTCTCAACTTCAATGCCAAGAATATTTACGAAATTAGTGGTTTCCCCGCTCTCTGGATTGGTTTCTTGACGAAAATAAATGCCACCCTCCTCTTTGAGGCGTTCAAGAGTTTCCTGCTCTTTTATTTCGTCTTCTGATTGAAATCTTAAATTTTCTGGCATATATTTTCTTACTTAACTCTCAAAACTGGCCCAAAAAGATTTGTAAAATAAGGGTAAGTTATCTCTTTTTCCAAAACACTATCTTCAACTAAAAACACAACCCGGCTCTTGGGATTCATTTTCATGGAAAGCAATTCCTTGCCCTCAAAATGAGAAATACTGAATTCGTTATCTCTGCTTATTTGTTTTAGGGTTTGAATAACAGCTGGAGCCGGATCGCATGAGCACTCAACAATGAGCCATTGCCCCTCTCTGTTTGCCATGACTAACTTTTTGAAAAAATCATCCGCGAAGTATTGGTTATCAAGTTTCATGGTTACCGCTTTTCCTTTCGGCAAAGCGCCTAAAGCATTTCCCACAGCGGCGCTGTTGCTTTTCTTTAGAATTATTAATCCGGAATCAGCCAGAATCTTATTTGGTTCTCGTGAATCAAAGGATGTATTTTTCTCCAATGCTTCAAAAAAAACAACTACGTCAGATTTCCCCTGGCTTGTTTTAGTCATCGTTTTTCTTGGTTTTTTATCTTTTTCAGTAATCTTTATCTTCATAGTTATAATTGCTTCATTGTAATATACTTTTACAAAAAACTCAAAAGTTTAAAAAATAAGACGCAAGAAAAAGTTAAAGCCTAAATATCAAGATTTTTTAATCCTCACCGCGGAACGGACGCCACAATTGTCATTGCGATCGCCAACGTCGTCCCCGTACAGGTAGGCCTGGCGAAAGCCCCGGTACCAGTAGGCGCCCGGCACACCGCCGGACGAAGGGAAATAGGCGCCAATCTGATAAGAGATTTTTCCGTTTCCTTGATAGTCATCTATGACTTGGTCAGTTTCTTCTAAGTGGGAGATTGCATACATAAGCTGGTCCTCTGGAGTCATACCCTGTTCTCCTTGGTAAGCTTCATAGTGATCCAGGAAACTCAAATACTCTTTGGGCGTAGGAACTTCTTTGCCGCTTAAGAATTTTTCCATGGCATTGCCGAAAGCATCAATTTGAGTTCTTCCGCCGATAGTTTTCGGATCTATTTCTGGAATATTGGGCATATCCTCAATCAGAAGAATACTCCATCCGCCTCCTTGCTGCAGTAATTCTCCTTTGGTTTTTCCTTGATGGTCCTTTTTATCAAATTTTTCAGGATGATAAACTAATTTACCATTAATATCAGCATTGTCATACTGATCCCAAACCCAAACTGGTTTACTTTCGTCAAGTTCCAAAGGCACTAACTTCTCATTTGGGTCGCTGGCATCTTTTTTTGCTGTAAAAAGTTTATTAGTTTCCTTATGCTTAGTAATCACATCTTGGTAGGCATGAATTAAATATTCTAACTTCATTCCAAAAGGAACGAGCAGTAATTTTGTGAACCCTTGCTCTTTCTTTTTCTCTATGAGCTCCCTATTTTCTGCTACCAAAACTGCGATTTCCTCTTGAGTTGGCACCGGGTAATCCTTGCCATCTATTCCCGTAATGCCAACTTCACCTGATTCTAACTCAAAACCACATGCATCTCTTAAGATATCAATTTGTTTTTCATATTGCTGGGCTAACCAAGGCTCTAATTCCTGCCCTTCTTTTCCTTCATAAATTTTTTCCAACTGCTGATACAGTTTAGTAAGCTCTTGATAGTCTTGTTTAGTTTCGGCAGCAGTTTTTAACTCATTAATTTTTGCAACAATATCTAACGCTTTTGTCTTTTTTTCCAAAGCAGACAACTCCTCCAATCTTTCCATATCTTTAACTTCTTCCTCGGTGAAAGGTTGAGTTGGCATCAATTCTTTAAGTGACGCTGGCCGCAATCCCAGATGTTCTGTAACTTTTGATGCAATTTTTGCCGTAATTTTATTTTTAAGTTTCCCTTTTTCTCCTTCATCTAAAAGTTTACCGAAAAGCTCTTCCTGCAAATCAGGGTTATTTGAAATATAATCAGCCATATCGCTGGTAGTCATATTCGCCATTTCTTCTTTGTTTTCAGGCTTTGGTTTTTCTGGCATAGTTTTTTAATATTTATCCGGGTTTTCAACGAGATCCTCCATAAGCTCTGCTAATGCAGCGCTAAAATCTTTTTTCCCTTTATTTTTTTCTTCATCCGAGGGCTTGACCGCAGACATGACAAGGCCAAAATCGTAACCGTATTCTTTAACCAATCCATCTAATTGTTCTTGATCTTCTGACTCTCCAAGCCAAATTAACCCAACTTTTATTTTCTGCTTTCGTCTCTCTTCTTTTCCCTCTTTCAATAATTCTGTCAGTTCATCTCTTACGTCCGGATTTGGCTCTCCATCAGAAAAGGTCAGTACAAAATTTCCTGTTTCACCAAGATTCGTTTTTAGATTCTCCAATGCAAATACAGTGGCTTCATAAGTGTTAGTATTAGCATCCCGATCTTGAACGCGTTTTTCCATACTAGCCAGATTATCCTCAGTTTTTTTGGTAAATCTTTCATTGAGTCCTTTGTAGGGAAAAATCCTTCCATGAAAAGCAGTAATGCCTTGTTTTATATCAATAGTATCAGAATTTAAGTCTTCTGTCCTGTCCAAGGCTTCCCCGGCAATAATAAACCCTTTTTCAGTTTCCTGCTGTTTTTCACCAGCCATTGACCCAGATACGTCTAACAAGGACCAAAATCGGTAACTCTTTTTTTCAGGAGCGGTTTCTCGAATAAACAGTTTATGTTTTTGCTGAATATCCTTATTGGCCTGCATCGCCCTAGTGATATCCAGTTTCTGTCCGCTCTGAAAACCGGCTTCCTCTCCTCCGTATTCTTCGGGCTTAAATATTCTTCTTAGATGATAATAAAAGTCATCTATTGATCCGACAACCTCGGATCTTGCCCGTTCATATCCGGTCATCGATTTTTTCCGCTCTTCCTCAAGCTGTTTTTCAATTCGTTGTTTTTCCTGTTCTTGTTCTTTAACCTGCTGTTGGCGCTCTTCTTCCTGCTCTTCTCTCTGATGCTGCTCTGAATGATTTTCTGGGTTAACTTTCAACTTGCTCTGCATTTGCTTATTTATCTCATCCTCAAACGCCTCCAGTTCTTTTTGAGCTTTTTCTAATAGTTCCTGCTTTTTCTTTCTTGCTAATTTTTCGAACATTTTTTCGATGAGCTTCTGGGCTTTTTCTGAAAGCTTGTCTTTTGGAAATGGCTTTCCTCCTGCTTCTTTTTCTTCGCCTTCCTGCTCTTCCGTCTCTTGGTCAGAAATTTCCTCTTGGGGCTTTCCTGCAACTTCTTGCTCCTTCTTTTCCAATTCTTCTATTTCCTTAAGTGCTTGGTCTATTTTTTCTTCCACCTCTTTTTTAACATCTTCAGGCAAAGATTCAAAAGGGTCTAATTCCTTTTTTAGATTATCAATTTCTTTTTGAAGCTCTTCTTGTTTTTGTTGATCTCCCTGCTCTTGGGCTTGTTGCATTTCTTGTTCTTTCTGCTCAAGCTCTTTCTGCTTGTCATCAAATTCGTTAAGCATTTGCCGCTGCGCTTCAGTTTCCAAGTCCATTTGGACCAATTTTTTCACTTCCGGCCATACATAATCAGTATTCATATCAAAACGCTTCTTGCCAGTTTGAACAATCTCCCGCTTATCCATTTTTTCGGGATCAGGAATGGTTTGTATGCTTTTTCTTGCGTAATCAATCGTTCTTTTAAGAGCCTTCTTAACGTCTGGGTCAAGATTTTCGCTAAACTCGCTCTCGTGCCAATCGCGAAGAACCTCCGAACCAAAATGCGCAAACTTAGGCCAATAGCCAAGACGCGCCGCAAACTCTTGCACTTCTGGGGTGCTCAAGACGGCATTTTCTTTTTCAAACTGCTTGTCATACACTTTTTTTGTATGCTCCTCCAGTCCTGGAAAACGCTTCATAAGCCAGCTGTTTATCGCTCCATCTTCAATAACATTCTGCATATAGGAAAAACCAAGCTGAGAATACAACTCCCTTGTTTTTTCTGCAGACAAACCAATTTCCTTTGGATTAGGAGTAATGGCTCTATGAGCTCCTTCGTGACCAGCAACAAATTTTGCCTCTTCTATATCTTCAATTAAATGCAAGGGGTCAAAAGTAATAGAAACACTCTCAGGGTCAAAAAAACTGCCCCCTCCAGGCGTTCCTACTTTTACCTTCATACCAAAATCACCTCCAACTCTTTGAGCTATAATCTCTAAAGTTTGGAGGTATTCTTGGATTATTCTCTCTCGTTCGTCCTCCGGAATATTCTCTATCTCGCTAATATCTTTTATTTTATAAAAGCTTTCGCCTCTTTCTCGCATAGTTGAAGATTAAAGTAATTACATAATTATCGCTGTTTTATAATAAAAATGCAACACTCTGTATGTCGTATGTTAACATAAAAAAAGCCCCGCGACGCATCGCAGGGTTTTATCCGAATCTACTTGATTATTGAATATAGCTTGGCTTTCGCCGCTCCATTCCTAACTTTCTTAACATCTTTAAAGCCGAAGTAGCATTATTGCTTGGATAACTACCGGGACCGCAGGGATCCTCTTCTCTTTCATTGGCCACTTGATTTAAAAATTCTTCCAATTCTTTCCACTGCTCGTCTGAAATCTGCTTCATCGCTGTTCTCCCTGTTTATCCATTCTTGAGGTTTTTAGAACTATTACGCCTTCGCTAATAAAAAAACCATATTTCCTATAGTTTAAGGGTCTTCCTTCACTCGTATAAAGCCTGCCGCACATATCGCATACGCACAATGTTTTTATATACTGGTGCCCCATTTTAATTTTTTCTTTTTTATTTAATTTAACCGAACCGTTGCAACCTTTTTCCATGCACCGCATTTCCATCACTGTCTCCTTTCAGTTAATAATGCCGAAATTCCAGGCAGTTATAACTGCAAAAACACCAAAAATACATAAAAAAACAAAAAAAAAATTTTTAACATCATTATCCTCCTTTAAAATAAAATTGTTAAAGAACATAAAATAAAAATACGATACTAATCTTACATCAAATTATTATTTTTTGCAAATAAAAAGAGAGCTTTCGCCCTCTTTTTAAATTTTGAATTTAGGATTTGTTTGGGATTTATAATTTGTGATTTGGGATTTCGTTTTTTAGTAGTCCTCTGGCATCATAGGGCTGGGGGCATGGGTGTGGTTTTCTTCTTTTTTGGGAAGTTCTGTGATAACCACTTCGGTTGTTAAAAGCATGCTTGCCGCTGAAACCGCGTTTTCCAATGCGGTTCTTACCACTTTTGTCGGGTCAACCACCCCGGCTTTTATCAATTCTTCATAGGCCATACTTGCCGCGTTAAATCCAAAATCCCCCTTGCCCTCTTTGACTTTTTGCACGACTACCGCCCCGTCAACGCCTGCGTTTTGGCTTATTTGCCTGATGGGCTCTTCAATGGCTCTTTTTAAAATATTCACTCCGGTCTTTTCGTCTCCTTCAGCTTCCACCTTATCTAAAATGTTAGAAACCCTTAATAAAGCCACTCCTCCGCCCGGAACAATGCCTTCTTCCACTGCCGCCCTTGTGGCGTGCAGGGCGTCTTCCAGCTTATGCTGTTTTGCTTTTTGCTCGACTTCAGTGGCGGCTCCCACTTTAATCACCCCGACTCCGCCGGAAAGTTTGGCCAAACGCTCCTGAAGTTTTTCCTTGTCAAAATCAGAAGTTGATTCTTTGATTTCTTTTTTAATATGATTGACCCTGGCATCAATTTTTGATTTCTCGCCCTTGCCTTCCACAATAGTGGTGTTTTCTTTTGTTGCTATCACTTTTCTTGCCTGGCCAAGCATTTCCAGCTCGCAGTTCTCCAGCTTCATTCCTTTTTCTTCTGAAATTACTTCTGCTCCTGTAACGATGGCAATGTCTTCCAACATTTCTTTTTTTCTGTCGCCAAAGCCCGGGGCCTTTACCGCCAAAGCGTTGAAAATTCCCCGCAATTTGTTGACAATCAGGGTTGCCAGGGCGTCTCCTTCTATTTCATCTGCGATAATAACCAATTCTTTTTTGCCTGTTTTTACCACTTTTTCCAATACGGGCAGTATGTCCTGCAAGGAGCCTATTTTCCTGTCTGTGATTAAGATATAAGGATCTTCCAAAACAGCTTCCATTTTTTCGGTATTGGAAACCATATAATGGGAAATATATCCCCTGTCAAACTGCAAGCCTTTTACGATTTCTTTCGACAATCCGAAAGTTTTTGATTCCTCAACAGTAATAACCCCGTCTTTGCCCACTTCTTCCATAATCTGGGCAATCATATCGCCCACTTCCTTTTCCTGGGCCGAAATAGTTGCCACCTGGGATATTTCTTCCTTGGTGGTAATGGTTTTTGACATTGATTTCAATTCCTGCACGATGGCATCTTTGGCTTTCACTATCCCTTTCCTCAAAGCCAAAGGGTTGGCTCCGGCCGCCACGTTTTTAAGGCCTTCGGTGGCAATGGCCTGGGTCAATAAAACCGCCGTGGTTGTTCCGTCGCCGGCAATATCATTTGTTTTAGAAGCCACTTCTTTTATAATTTCCGCCCCGACGTTTTCAATATTGTCCTCCAGCTCAATTTCTTTGGCTATGGTAACGCCGTCATTTGTTATGGTGGGGCTGCCAAAACCAGAGCCCAAAACAACATTCCTGCCCTTGGGCCCCAATGTTGTTTTTACCGCATCAGCCACTTTATCCAATCCTTTTTTTAATATTTTGCGCGCGTCTTCTTTATACTTGATTTGTTTTGCCATAAAATTTTTAAAAATCCCAAATCTTAAATCCCAAATCCCAACCAAGCCCTAATTTTTAAAATCCCAAAACGTCTTGGTTATTGGGATTTCGTTGATTTTTATTGGTCATTGGGGTTTGATCATTGGGGTTTATTCAATTACTGCTAAAATATCTCCTTCTGTTGCAATAAGATATTCCTTATTATCAACTTTTATTTCGTTAGGCCCGTATTTGGAAAACAGAACTTTGTCCCCAGGTTTTACAGAAAGGGGGATTATTTTTCCCTCGTCGGTTTTCTTGCCCGGGCCCGTAGCTATAACCTTGCCCTGTTCCGACTTTTCCTTTTCCGCTGTTTCTGGCAGAAAAATTCCGCTTTTGGTTTTCTCTTCCTCTTTTATGGGCTCTATTAAAATATGGTCTGACAAAGGCTTGATATTCATAATTTTTAATTTTTAATTTTAATTGAATGATTTAATTTTTAATGTTTTAAACATTTAGTCATTTAAAATTCATTTAAAATTTAAAATTCGCTAATTTAAAATTTAACTATACTATAATTTATTCTAATTAATTTTTTTTGTCAACAGTTTCGTATTAATGGTTTATTTTAAATATTTCCCGGTATAACTGTTTTTGTTTTTTATGATATCTTCTATCGTTCCTTCGGCCACAATGCTACCCCCTCCTTCCCCTCCCTCAGGACCCAAATCAATCAAGTAGTCACAACAGCGTATAAAATCCATGTTGTGCTCAATGGTTATAACCGTGTTTCCCCTTTCAGACAGATTCCTTAAAACAAAAATAAGTTTTTTAATGTCTTCAAAATGAAGGCCGGTGGTCGGCTCGTCTAAAATATAAAGAGTCTTTCCTGTCGCCTTGCGCGATAATTCCGTTGAAAGCTTTACCCTTTGCGCTTCTCCGCCGGAAAGAGAAGTGGCTGGCTGGCCCACCTCCACATAAGACAACCCCACCTCTTTCAATGTTTTAAGTTTTTCATAAAGCCCGGGGATGTTTTTGAAAAATTCCATAGCCTCCTCAACGGTCATATTCAAAACATCGGCGATATTCTTGTCTTTATAAGTGATTTCCAGGACTTCTTTGTTATATCTTTTTCCCTTGCATTCTTCGCATTCCACAAAAATGTCTGGCAAAAAATACATTTCCACTTTTTTTTGGCCCTGGCCTTCGCAAGCCTCGCATCTTCCTCCTTTCACGTTGAAGCTGAACCTGCCGGCTCCATAACCCCTTATTCTGGCTTCTTTTGTTTTGGTAAAAATATCCCTGATGTAAGTGAAAGCGCCCGTATAGGTTGCGGGGTTTGACCTTGGAGTCCTGCCGATAGGCGACTGGTCTATCAAGACAACTTTATTTAAATTTTCCGTTCCCGATATTTTTTCATGGTTTCCGGGTTCATCCTTAGCCCTGTAAAATTTTTTCAGCAATGCTCTTGCCAGGATATCGTTTACCAAAGATGATTTTCCCGAACCTGAAACCCCTGTAACGCATACGAATTTTCCCAAGGGGATTTTAACGTCTATGTTTTTCAAATTATTTTCTTTGGCTCCCTTGATGGTTAAAAACTTTTGGTTTTGAGATTGCAATTTTTGTTTTTGATTTTTGGATTTTTGCTTTCCGTCGACTTCAACTTTTAACCTGCCAGATAAATATTTTCCCGTAAGACAATCCGATTTTAAAAGATTTTTCGGCGTTCCTTCAAAAATAACCTTTCCGCCGTGTTTGCCGGCTCCCGGCCCTATGTCAACAATCCAGTCAGCCGCCATCATCGTTGAAGGGTCATGTTCCACCACTATGACGGTATTTCCCAACTCCTTAAGCCTCTTTAGCGTTGCTATAAGCCTGAACTGGTCCCTCGGGTGGAGCCCGATGGAAGGCTCGTCTAAAATATATAAAACGCCGGAAAGCTTCGAACCTATCTGGGTGGCCAGCCTGATCCTTTGCTCTTCCCCGCCCGCCAATGTTCCGGCCTTCCTGTTTAAAGTAAGATAGTTTAATCCGACATCAAGCAGAAATTGCAGGCGATCGCCTATTTCTTTCAGAATCTGGCTGCTTATTTTTAGTTCCTCCGCCTTCAGGCTTTTTTCAAGACCATCAAAAAATTTTTTGACCTCCTCAATGGACAATTCGGATATTTTATCAATGGACATGTCATTAATCGTTACCGCCATGACTTCCGGCCGCAATCTCTTTCCTTTGCACTTTTCGCAAATTTTCACCACCATATACTGTTCTATTTCCTGGCGGGTCCAATCAGAATCCGTTTGGCGGTATCTCCTTTCAAGATTTTGAACCACGCCTTCAAAATCATCTTTTCCGTATAAAATAATGTCCAAAACTTCTTTCTTTAAGTCCTTTGCTTCTTCGTCCAAAGAAAATTTATATTTATCGGACAACTCTAAAAGTTTTGAATAGTAGTATCCCTGCCTGCCCACTTTATGCGATGCCCGGCTCCACGGCCAGATTGCCCCTTCGGACAGGGTTAATCTCTTATTGGGGATAACCAGTTCCGGGTCAACCTCAAGCTTCTCGCCAAGACCCGAACATTCCGGGCAGGCGCCATAAGGGTTGTTGAAAGAAAAAGTGCGCGGCTCTAAAGCCGGCAGGGAAATTCCGCATTCTTCACAGGCAAAATGCTCGCTAAAAATCAAATCTTCGGCATTTTGGATTTTGGATTTTGGATTTTGGATTTGTTTAGGATTTTGAATTTTGGATTTAGGACTTACCATAACTATTCCCTTTCCCAGCTTTAAAGCCGTTTCCAGGGAATCCACCAGGCGGGACCTGTCCAATTCCTTTTCTAAAACCAGCCGGTCGACAACAACAAAAATATCGTGCTTTTTATTCTTATCCATTGGTTTTTCCAGCGCTTCTTCTATGGAATAAATAACGCCGTCAATTCTTGCCCTTATGAACCCTGCTCTCTCCGCTTCCTCCAAAACAGCGCGGTGTTCCCCTTTCTTTGAACGGATTACAGGCCCTAAAACCGTAATTTCGCTGTTTTTCGGCAGCTTCAGCGCTTGTTCTACTATCTGGTCTATTGTCTGCTTTGAAATCAGCTTGCCGCAATTCGGGCAGTGAGGTTTGCCTATCCTGGCAAACAAAAGCCGGAGATAATCGTATATCTCAGTTATCGTTCCCACGGTGGACCTTGGGTTATGCGATGACTTTCTCTGGTCAATGGAGATGGCCGGTGAAATGCCGTCTATTTTATCAACATCGGGCTTATCCATCACTCCCAAAAATTGCCTGGCATAGGCAGACAGGCTTTCAACATATCTCCTCTGTCCTTCCGCATACAATGTGTCAAATGCCAAAGATGATTTTCCCGAGCCGGAAAGCCCGGTAATCACCACCAGCTTGTTTTTGGGAATATCCAAATCGATATTTTTCAGATTATGCACCCTGGCCCCCCGAATTTTTATAAAATTATCAGCGCTCATTTTTTTATTTGGTAGGTTATTATACAAAAAATTTAAAACGGATTCAATGCTTATACAAAAAACCGAGCTAACTTCTCGGCTTTTTTATATTTATATGTGTAAAATAAATTTATATATATTCTATTTTAATATCCAGGGGCAACTCTGCTACCGCTTTAAAACCTTTTTTATCATTTTCCTTACTAAAAACTTTTACCATATACCTTCCCTCTTTTGCAATTTTAATATTCTGAATGTTTATAATATTCCTAAACCTTAAAGTGCCCTCGGCAATATCAAAACTCTTATTAAAATCATTTAATAATTTTTCGTTCGGATCAATTATTTCTAATTTTATATATAAACTATTTTTCTGATTTGCATCTTCTATTGTCCAAAAACTAATTAATTGAAATGATATAGGAATGACCAATAGATCTGTTTTCGACACCTGATCTTTTTTGATTTCTATTTTTAACTCTTCTACGCAATTAAAAATACTCAAAAGATTCGTTTTGCTGTCTACGGAAGAATTTTGACAAAGGATACTCCAAATGTGCTTCATAAATATTTATTCGTTAATTGTATTTGTTTTAGGGTTTGTTTTTGCGAGAGAGTCTTCGGTATAAAGATCGACATTCTCATGTTTGCTATTTTTACCTGTGAAATTTAATATCATTACAGGCACGCACGAATCGCAACCAAATATCTTATCGGTATTTATATTAAGCCTTTTTCTAATTCTATAAAGCAAGTCAAATCCCACATTAACATCTCCATTTTCTATATTAGATATTACTTTTTGGGTTGTGTGAATTTCTTTAGCTAATTGCTGTTGATTTAATCTAAGACGTTCGCGAGCATTATAAATTTCTACCGCAAGTTTCAATCTTGCATCTGCCCTTCTGTAATATTCTTTAAATTTTTTATTTTTTTTAGCCGCCGCTATAGCATCTATTTCAGGAAGAATACTATTTTTACTAATATTTTTTATATTAATATTTTTCATATAATTTTGGGTTTAATTTATAATTTTTAATATATTGCTTTGCTATTTCTATTTGTTTATCTATTTTTCTTTTTTCTTTTCTGGTATCATAATTATCCGGCTTCTCAAACGCATTTAACAGTATCATTTTATTTTGATGCAAAAAATAAATAATCCTAATAACTGTACCCTTGCTTTTTCTCACCTTAACTTCAAAACCATCGAGACCGCTTAATTTTTTAGAAAAAAATCCTTGAGGAATACCATTATTCTCTGCTATCATATCAATGTTTCTACAAATTCTAGCCAATAAATCTATATTATTTTTAAATTGCGAAAAATATTTTTTAACCGGGCAATAATTTAAATTCTGGTCGCGATAATAAACAATTTCCATATTTTAAACCTCCTTTTTGATTATTTTTACTCATAAGCCATTATATCCGATTGGATATAAGCGTGTCAATACCCCCGAATTAAATCATTTAAAATCTGATTATACGGAAAGTGAAATAAAAAAAAAGGGGGGTAGTCCAAAACTAACCCCCTTTGATAACTTTTATATTTTACGAAAAAAGGGCAAATGCCTTTGCTACGGCTTCTTTTTCATATGGAAACATCGCAATCGTTTTTCGATCAGACACGCCTTCGGCTTTATTAAAATTACTAATATCAACAATGCTGGTAACTTCGTGTTTTTGCATAAAACGGATAACGCCACTTTCTGGTCCAAGGCGAATTTTTTTTAGAAGGCCGGAATCAACTTTAACGGCGAAAGTAAAAACTTCTTTGTCTTTTTTTTGAAATCGCAAAATTTCTATAATCCGCGAATCCTTAAACGGCAAAAAAAATGGCAAATAAAAGGCAAAATCTCCGCCTAATTCTTCCCTTATTTCCCTGTATATGGCAGTATAGAAATCTTCGTCTCTTTCCAATTTTCCGTGAACCGTAACCTGGCAAGCGCCAGGCCATGATTCCGGTTGCATTTTTTCAAAGTTAAAATAACCCCGTTCTCTTAATACAGCGCAAAGACCTATTTCCGGAATTTCGGTTAAAATAATCAAGCCAACACTTCTCTCTGACATTTTTTACCTCCGAATGGCTAAGAATAGAATTTCAAAAAGCTACTTATATATTAAACAAATCTTAAAAATTGTCAAAAATTAGCTAATCAACTTGAAAAAAAAGGGTTTTTGACATTTAATTACAATATGGATAAATTTAAATTTTTGCCAAAATCAAAACTAAACAACCTCCCGAAAACGGCGGGCGTTTATTCGTTTTACGAAAAAAATAATGCTATATATATCGGAAAAGCCGCAAACATCCGCATCAGGGTTAAAAATCATTTCCAACAGCCGTCATACAGGGATAATCTTTTTATGGGCAGAATTACAAAAGTCGGATATTTTGAAACCGGGTCGGAAATTGAAGCCTTGATATTTGAGGCGAATTTGATTAAAAAATACCAGCCGAAATTCAATGTGATGTGGCGGGACGACAAAAATTATTTTTATGCCGCCATTGCCAAAAACAAAGAGGGAATTCCATATGTTTTTATTACACACCAACCTGATGAAAAAATCCAAAATTCAAAATCTAAAACAGAATATATCGGGCCGTTTACCGAAGGCGTGGCCCTGAAAAAAACTTTGAGGTTTTTTAGGCGGGTGTTTCCCTATTATACGGCAAACAAGCATCCTAAAAACAAATGCGCATACTGCCATTTGGACCTTTGCCCTGGACCTTATGATGATGAAGCCCTTCGACAAAGTCTCAGGGCGAAAAACGGCGATCCGTTTTTCGAATACAAAAAAAATATTAAAAAATTAATTTTAATCCTTAAAGGAAAAAGAAACGCTGTTTTAAACTCTTTAAAAAAAGAAATGAAAAATTTTTCAAAAGAAAAAGAGTTTGAAAAAGCGGCAAAAACAAGAGACAAAATTTTTGCTTTACAGCAGATAATGTCTCACACAAAAGTTATAAACAGCGACAATTCAGGCACTGCCAAAGTTATTGCTATGTCGGACATAGCAATAACTTTGGCAAAAATTGTAGGTTTAGAAAAACCAATTTCTAAAATTGAATGCTATGACATTTCTAATATACAGGGAAAACATGCAACCGGTTCTATGGTTGTTTTTATCGGCGGAAGGCCTGCCAAAAATCTGTACCGCAAATTCCATATAAAAATCGAAGGCAAGCCTAACGATGTGGCGATGATAAAAGAAATATTGGGAAGAAGATTAAACCACCCTGAATGGACTTACCCTGAAATAATGTTAATAGACGGCGGAAAAGCCCAGTTGAATGCGGCGTTGAAAATTTTAGAAATTGAAAATTCATTGAAAATTGAAAATTGTAAATTGAAAATTACTATAATGGCCCTGGCAAAAAAATACAACAAACTTTTTATCGAGGGCAAAGATAAGCCAATATTATTAAAAACCCTGCCAAGGGAAATTTTTAACCTGATTTTACGGCTCCGCGATGAGGCCCACAGATTCGCCATAACCTACCACAAAAAACTAAGAAAAAAATACTTATTGAAATAGGAAAATGTTTTAACTCCCGGGGCTTGCCATCAGGGTAAAAATTTGCTACTATGACTTTGTAGCAATTCAAGGTATTAAATGAAAAAGCTCATTTCTTTTTCGGTTTCGGCTGGTTTGGGGCTTTGGCTGTCACACCTGGTTGTCCCCGGGGTTTTAATAAAGCTGTATCCTGATTCAAATTTATTCGGCATAATTTTAACCGGCCAATGGCAGATTTTTTTGGTTTTGGGAATCGTTTTGGGCCTGATAAACTTATTTTTGAAACCCGTTCTAAAAACCGTCACCCTGCCTTTAAGAATAATAACTTTGGGTATTTTCGGATTGGCGATAAATATCTTCTTGATATGGCTTTTGGATAAAATGTTCAGGGAACTGTCAGTTCCCCTGTGGCTACCCCTTTTATACACGACTTTGATAATTTTTGCCTTAGATATTATTATTCAAAAATTTTTATTAAAAAACAACGGATAATGAATACTTATCTACTTTACGCCCAGATATTTGTTTCCATAACTTTAATCGTTCTCATTGTGATTCAGCAAAAGGGAGCGGCCTTGGGGTCTTCTTTCGGCGGCGGAGGAGAATTTTATTCCACCAAAAGGGGCCTGCAGAAAAAAATCCACTACGCCACAATAGCCGCGGCGGCAATTTTTCTTCTCATCGGAATTTTAAATATCGTAATATAACAAATGAGTTTCGCAAAAAAACTGCCAACCTTATCCCAATGGAAACAATTTTTCAGGGTATTGAGAAAGAAGGAAAAAATAACCTTTTTTATTCTTTCTTGCCTGGCGTTGGCATCTTTAATATTCCTCTCTTTTAGCTTTTATATAAACATCACCAAGGCTGTTCCGGCTTCAGGTTCTCTCTTTGCCGAAGGGATTATCGGCCAGCCCAGATTCATAAATCCCGTTTACGGGGAAACCAATGACGTGGACAGGGCTTTAATAGGCATTATTTATTCCGGCCTGATGACTTACGATGAAAACGGCAAAATCGTAAAAGACCTGGTTAAAGATTATAAAATTTCAAACGACGGTAAAATTTACGAATTCATATTGAAAGACAACCTCTTCTGGCACGACGGCAAACAGCTTTCAGCAGACGATATTATCTTCACCATAAAAACAATCCAGAATTCAGATTATAAAAGCCCCTTAATGGCCAACTGGATAGACGTTGACATGGAAAAGACTTCAGGCAGGTCTTTAAAATTCTATTTGAAAAATTCTTATAATTCCTTCCTGGAAAACGCCACCTTAAAAATAATCCCAAAGCACATCTGGGAGGATATTCCGCCCGAAAGCTTCACTATTTCGTATTACAACCTCCAGCCGATAGGAGCAGGTCCCTATGCCTTTGAGGGTTTGGAGCAGACAAACACCGGCTTTATAAAAAACATCCATTTAAAAGCCAACCCTAAATATTATAACAAGGTTCCTTATATATCCGATATTTCTTTCAAATTTTTTGAAAACAAGGAAGAATTGATAAAGGCGGCGAATCAGAAAATTATCGACGGATTCGGACTTGGTTATTTGGATGAAAATTCAGCTGATGCTGAAAGAGTCCGCCAAGGGTGGTCCCAAAATGAAAGATTCAAAAGTTATTTCCTGTCACTGCCAAGGTATTTTGCCGTGTTTTTAAATTCAAATTCCGGCCAGCAAAAAACAACCGGAGCAAATATTTTTTCAGACGAAAACATAAGGAAAGCCCTGAATTATTCCGTAAATAAAGAAGACCTTGCAAAAAAAATAAATTCTTCCGGCCTTCATGAAATTTCAATCGTCAACTCGCCCATCCTGCCTGATTTTTTCAATTTCGGCCAGCCATCCCTTAAATACGAATTTAATTCAGAAAAAGCAAAAGAGCTTTTAGACAAAGCTGGCTTCAAAGATGACGGCGCGGGGCAAAGGGCGAAAATAAATGAAAAAAAACCGGCTTTCCAGTTTAAGGCGTATTTAAAAGCAAATTCCAAAGGAAAGGAAGTGACCGAACTCCAAGGATGCCTTTCCCGCACAGACAACAGCTTCAAAGAGTTGCTGGCTGGAGAAACCATAGGAAATTATGGCAAGGGCACGGAAAACGCAGTGACTGAATTTCAAAAAAAATACCTGCCCTCAGAAGATCCTACCGGAGAAACAGGGAAAATGACAAGGCAAAAACTGAATGAGATATGCGTCGTCCCTCAGCAAAATAGCCAACCCTTAAAATTCACTCTTACAACCATAAACCAGCCGCAGATGGTTAAAACCGCTGAAATACTGAAAGAACATTGGCAAAAAATAGGCTTTTCAGTCGAAATAGAAACAAAGGAAGTATCAGAGATAAAATCAGTGATAAAAGAAAGAAATTATAATGCCCTGCTTTACGGCGAGGCTTTGGGAGGCCTGCCGGATTTGTATCCCTTCTGGCATTCTTCCCAAGTAAACGACCCCGGGCTGAACCTTTCAGGATTTCAGAGCAAAGACGCAGACCAGCTTTTAAAAGAAGCCAGGGAAACCACGGAGGAGGAAATAAAAAAAGAAAAATACGAAAAATTGCAAAATACAATCATTGAAAAATCGCCAGCCGTATTCTTGTATAACAATGATTTCGTCTATATTGTTTCAGAAAAAGTGAAGGGGATAGAAACGGCTAAAATAATCGACCCGGCAAAAAGATTCTCTAATATTTCAGATTGGTATATAAAAACAAAAAGAGTGTTAAAATGAGCTTAACGGAAGACCTGTCAAAATTTAAACCTGATGTAAGATATTTAAACGATATGGAAGAAGTAGTTTACGACCAAAACTGGCTGAAAACAGCACCTAATCTTGAGTTATATTACATGTACAGGCAGTTAAAAGAAGAAAACGGCCTGAAATATAACATAACAATTGTTCCGCCCCGGATGCTGGGAGACGAATTTGTAAAAACAAAGGGCCATGTGCATATAGGAAATTTCAAAGAAATCTACATTGTGCTTCAAGGAGAAGCCGTTTATTTGATGCAAAAAACAGATAACGAAACAGTCGAAGATGTTTATGCGGTAAAGGCAAAAAAAGGAGAGGCCGTTATAATTCCTGCTTTTTACGGCCATATTACAATCAATGCCGCTGATGAAAATTTAAAAACAGGCGACTGGACTTCCTTAGGGTGCAAAAGCGACTATTCTCTCTTCGAAAAACTGCGCGGCGCTTGTTATTATTATATTAAAGAAGGCCCCGCCTCCGCTAAGGGCTTCGGCGAGGCGAAGTGGATTAAAAACGAGAACTATAAAAACATTCCTCCTCTGCGCTTTGAAGAGCCGCTGAAATCAACGCCGGAAAACTTGGAATTTCTAAAAAACTAAAATTGCGGGTATGGCGGAACAGCAGACGCACTGGCTTCAGGAGCCAGCGAGAGCAATCTCATGGGGGTGCAAATCCTCCTACCCGCACAAAAAAATTAAAACTCATAAATTATGTTAAAACTTAGATCTAATAGAATAATTCAGAAAGAACCCTCCTTAAAAATAATTCCCCTGGGAGGGTGCGAGGAAGTGGGCAGGAATATGACTGTTTTTGAATACGGCCAGGATATCGTTATACTGGATATGGGTCTGCAGTTTCCAGAGGAAGACATGCCCGGCGTTGATTATGTGATTCCAAACACAGAATATCTGAAAAACAAGGAAAAAAATATCCGGGCCGTTATTTTCTCCCATGGGCATTTAGACCATATAGGGGCGGCTCCCATATTATTGGAACAACTGAAAAACCCCCCCATAATAGGAAGGCCTCTTACCCTGGAAATGGTAAAACATCGCGTAGAGGATCTCAGGCACGGCAATGCCAAAAAACTGAAAACCATTTATGTAAAAGACCTCCAGCAAAAAATAAGCCTGGGCTCTTTTGAATTAAGTTTTTTCCAGATTGACCACTCTATCATGGATGCGGTCGGGGTTATATTGAAAACTCCTTTGGCCACCATCGTGCATCCCGGCGACTGGACTATTGAAAAAAGTTCCGTTGGCAGAAAAGAAATAAACTACTCCCATCTTTCAAGGCTCAAAAGGCCCATTATTTTAATGTTAGAGTCCTTAGGCGCCTTAAATGACGAGCAATCAGTCACCGAAGAGGAAATGCTCAAAAACCTGTACAAATTGATAAGCCAGGCGCCCGGCAGGACCATTATCGCCACTTTCTCGTCTCAAATACAGAGAATAAAACAGATACTGGATTATGCGGCAAAAACCCAGAGGAAAGTGGCCTTAGACGGATTTTCCATGAAACTGAATATAGAAATAGCCAGGAGACTGGGATATATAAACATCCCAAAGGATACCATTATTTCCATAGACAGGATAAAAAATTATCCTGACAACAAAGTTATAATAATCTGCACCGGGGCCCAGGGTGAAGAAATGGCCGCTTTATCCAGGATAGTTTCCGAGAATCACAAATTCATTAAAATAAAAAAAGAAGATACTGTTATATTTTCTTCTTCCGTTATCCCCGGCAATGAAAGGACTGTCCAGCGCTTAAAGGTTAATCTTTACCGGGTTTCAGACAATGTTTATCATTCAGACATAATAGACGTGCATGTTTCCGGACACAGCAATATTGACGGAATAAAACAAATGATAAAAGACGTAAAACCGGACTATTTCATACCCGTTTACGGAAACCATTTTATTTTAAAAGAAGCGGCTAAAATCGCCCAAGGAACTGGCTTTCCAAAAAATAAAATCATCGTGCCAGACAACGGGTCTGTAATAAAATTCACCAAAGGTAGAACTGAAGTCTTAAAAGACAAGGCGCCCACCAACTACATTTTTGTTGACGGCCTGGGCGTGGGAGACATAGGAGAAATAGTTTTAAGGGACCGCCAAATGCTGTCAAACGACGGGATGTTTGTTATAATAGCCATAATAGACAAACAAACGGGCCGGGTAAAAGGCTCCCCCGACATAATATCCAGAGGGTTCGTATATTTAAGGGAATCCAAGGAATTGCTGGCCCAAACCAGAAAAAAGGTGATTGAAATAGTGGAAAAATCAACTGTCCGCGGCGGAGCGGTCAACTGGGTTTATGTCAAAGACGAGCTAAGGAATAAAATCGGAGACTTTCTGCACGCAAAAACGGAAAGAAGGCCGATGATACTGCCGGTGGTAATTGAAGTTTAAATAAATATGAGAATTTTTTCAGGCATCAGGCCTACGGGCGATATACATATCGGAAACTATCTTGGGGCAATCAAGCAATGGATAGCCCTCCAGGAAAAAAACGAGTGTGTTTTTTGCATCGTTGATTTGCACGCCATCACCACTCCCTACCAGGCAGAGGAAATGCAAAAAAATATTTTTGACGCGGCCAGCATTTATTTGGCCGCGGGAGTCAATCCGGAAAATTCCATTATTTTCGTGCAGTCTGAAATAAAAGAACATGCGGAACTCTCATGGCTTTTAAACACCATAACGCCCATAGGCGAGCTCCAGCGAATGACTCAGTTCAAGGAAAAATCAAAAAAGCATCCTGAATACGTGAACGCCGGGCTTTTAAATTATCCTGTTTTAATGGCCTCAGATATCCTGCTTTATAAAACAGAAGGAGTGCCGGTTGGCAAAGACCAGGAACAGCATGTGGAATTAGCCAGGAGCATTGCCAGAAAATTTAACCAAAAATTCGGGCAAGTATTTAAAGAACCAGAAACCCTGATGCCGGATTCCGGAGCCAAGATAATGAGCCTCCAGAATCCGAAGAAAAAAATGTCGAAATCGGAAGACCCAAAAGGCTATATTTCTCTTTTTGAGACACCGGAGAATATACAGAAAAAAATAATGTCATCTGCCACGGATTCCGGCAAAGGAGTCATATATAACGCAACAAAAAAGCCTGGCATATCAAATCTCTTGACTATTTACAGCCTGTTAACCGGCCAGCCTGTCCCGAACATTGAGAAGCAGTTTAAAAACAAGGGCTACGCTGATTTCAAAAAATCTTTGGCAAAAGTGGTTATAGATTATTTAGAGCCTTTCCGCAGAAAACAAAAAGAGCTTTTATCAAGAGAAGTTTATGTAAAAGAAATTTTAAATAAAGGCAAATCAAGAGCCCAAACCATCGCCCATGCCACAATGCAGGAAGTCCGCTCAAAAATGGGCCTTTTATCGTAAAACATAAAACTGAAACACATAACAAAAAAAACCGCTCAATCATAATGGGCGGTTTTAAAAATTTTAAAAATTACCTCATAACAAGCGATCGCTTATTTTGAGGTAATGCTTGATTTTTATAATGACCTGATTTTTATAATAAACCAAAGCTCTTCTTTAATTTAATATCATCTTGTATTTTATCTGCGCTGATAATATTAACAAATTGATTTATTTCAAAAAGTTCACACAAAAATTGAATTTCTTTTTCACAAGGATAAGGGCAAACCCAGACGCTTTTTTGCATTTGATAAAATTTTAACTTCTGTAATTTTTTTCTTAAAGCGTCTCTTGCCCTCTTTTTTTGTTTTTCTGGAATATCAAAGGCTATTATGCGCCATTTTCCGTCCCAAACTTTCGGCTTTTTGATTTCCATATTCTCAAGCTGGATTTCTTCAACCTTTTTCCTCCCCTTCTCTGTAAGCTCTATCACAAACTTTCCATCACTTTTTTCTTTTATAATAACAATATGATTATCCTTCAACCTTCTTAGCGATCTAATTATTTTTTGTTCATTATCTTTATTTTTACTATATTTTTTATTTTTTATAATAGCTCTCGCTATATTTATTAAAAAATATGGCGAAGTGGCGGCAACAACAACTATGCCGGCCAAAGCCAGCATAAAAATAATTTCCTTTGTAATTATGCTATATCTTCCTTTCATTAATTATATTATACAAAATAACATTACCTCAGTGCAAGCGATCGCTTGCACTGAGGTAAACCAAAAAAATTGAAAACATATGAATCAACCTCCCCACCCTAATGGACGGGGATTTCAACCGAAATTATTAAAAAACAACCCCCAAAATTATTGAGGGTTGTTTTTGTTGATTACGATTATTTTTTGGGGTTATTATAACCACGGCTGGCATTCGCCTCTTTCTCATTAAATAATATGTCGTCTTTTAATTGTTCTATTTGCGAGAGCAGCGCCTGCTCTTCTGCTTTATTTTTTGCAAATTTTAATTTTTGTTCGGCAAGCAATATTTTATCTCTATTATTTTGAGCGCCTTGTTCATATCTTTTGGCATAAATTTCATTAATTTGCATATCCATTCTGTCTCCATCCCCTGTTTCGTCATATAATCTTCCCCAATATTTTCTTGCCTGATCTGTATCAACTATTGCATTGGGATTAGATTCAATTTGATTTTTTACTTTGCCAGATATAATCTCTTCTCTTTGCTGATATTTTTTTAATTCGTCAGGACTTAATTCCTCTAACATAAAAGCTCTTCCAGGATTGTCTTTCGGAGCAGTATAACCCATTACTCTCATTTTTTTATCACCATGATTTATAATGTCTCTTATTTTTATACCCTCTGTTTCTTCAAAAATTTGTTCATTTTCATCAGGATTTTCTTCTTCTCTTGGACCCATTTCTATTGGTATTGCCATAATTTTTATATTTTTAATTTTTATATTTTATTCAACCTTTTTCAAAAAAAATTGAATTAACTATTTGAAATAAAACTGCTTAACTCTTTTTGTTTTTCCTGTAAAATTTCAGGCGTGTTTGCCTCAATGGTAAGGCGCAATAAAGGCTCTGTGTTTGACGGTCTTATGTTAAACCACCAATTTTCGTATTCAACCGTTACGCCGTCTAGGTAATCCTGTTTTCCGTTTGAATATTTCTGTTTTACCTTTTCTAAAACTGCCTCTTTGTCTGAAATTTCAAAATTAAGCTCGGCTGATTTGAAATATTTATAAAATGGTTTTACTATTTCTGAAAGAGGTTTTTCAGAATCTGATAACAGTTGAAGCAAAATTACAAAAGCTATAAAGCCTGAATCTGCAAAAGCGTTGTCTCTAAAGGAATAATGGGAAGAAAGCTCGCCCCCCATAATGCCGTTTTGTTCTCTCATTACTGTTGAAATATTAACATAACCTACTTTCGATATCAAAGGCCTGCCGCCCCATTCCCTAATCATTTCAGGCACTATTTTTGAACAGATGATATTATAAACAATGCCTGCCCCATGCTCTCTCGCCAAAAAAACCCTTGCCAGCAAGAGCAGGGTTATGTCAGCTGGAATAAATCTGCCTTTTTCGTCTATAAAAACCAGCCTGTCGGTGTCGCCGTCCATAATAATGCCAAAATCCGCTTTCTCTTTTACAAAAAGGGCTCTACGGCCTCATCTCCATACCGGAGTACGGTCTTACAACTTCGTCAAAAAAAGACAAGGAACTAGGGAGAAGGGACTGGGACAAAAAGAAGGATTACCGGCTTTCTCCCCTTGAGGAAGAAATTGTGAAAGCTATTGAAAACAAATCATCACAACTCGGATACGCCGTGAACATTCGCGTTGTTGCCTCCTCCGAGATTCCCGGGCGAGCGGACGCCCTTTTGCATAACATAGCAAACTCTTTTGCGCAGTTTGACGGAGGGCAGAAGGGAAACGGTTTTCGCATTTTGCGAGGGCGGGGCGCGGTTATATCACGTTTCATCTTCCGCGCCTTCACGCGCGGCAAATCGTCGTTTACGCTTTCTGGAGAAGAACTTGCAGGTTTATGGCATCCGCCGTTTCCAGGAACCGATACGCCGAATATTGTCTGGCAAACCGCAAAACGCGCGAGTCCCCCGCACAATCTTCCGGAACAAGGGGCTGTTCTTGGAAAGACAAACTTCCGCGGCATAGAACGAACGGTTCGCATTAAAAAAGAAGACCGCCGGCGCCATTTGTACGTGATCGGCCGCTCCGGAAGCGGTAAGTCGGTGCTCATTTCCAATCTCGCGATTCAGGATATTCAAAATGGTTACGGCGTGTGCGTTTTGGATCCGCACGGAGAACTTGTGGAATCAGTTTTGGAAAATATCCCAAAAACCAGGGTGGACGACGTAATACATTTTGATCCTTCTGACATGGAGCGCCCTGTTGGATTGAACATGCTTGAGTTTAAAACAGAAGATCAAAAGGACTTTGCGGTGCAGGAGATGATAGCCATATTTTACAAACTTTTTCCGCCGGAGATGATCGGGCCCATGTTTGAACATAATATGAGAAATGTCATGCTTACGCTTATGGCAGACACCG
>CAYRVC010000003.1:69674-96027 GCA_964427585.1 uncultured Candidatus Saccharibacteria bacterium | reverse complement strand
CTTAAAAAAGTATCAAAAAGTGAAATTGGCGTTATGGTGAAATTTGACACGGTTACGATTGCCATCAATCAAATAATGTGGAAAAAAAATATAAGAGGGCATTTCATATCAATACTATACAAATGCTTTCTTTCTAACAGTTTTATTCCGAAAAACAAAGGATTGTCAAACAAAGACCCGGGTTATCTTGCTTGGCACGACTATTGCCCCAAAGATTTATTAAAAGTTCAAAAAATATACAAAAAATATATATAAACTATTATTAAAAAAATAAAAATATGCCAATCAATCAGCAAAAATTTGAAGAAGAAAAAAGAAATCGTTTAAAAAAAGAAAAACCATATGTTTTCGAAAAAATTTCAAAATTTGCGGAAAAAAATAAAAAAGGAGAAAGTATCGCCATTATCCAGTTTCAATATAATTTTGTCTGCAATTTTAAATGCCAGCATTGTTCAATAAAAAGGTTTCAGGGGCAGGAAAACAAACGGGAATTTACCATTGAAGACGTAAAAAATCTTTCCAGGCAGGCTGACGAAATGGGCTTGGCGCGTTTTGTAATTACGGGCGGAGAACCCCTTATTTTTAAAGATTTTGACGAACTGGTGGCGGCGCTTGACCCCCAAAAGTTTTATATCAATGTTGATACCAACGGCTGGTTTTTAGACGACAAAAGAGCAAAACATTTAAGAGAAATAGGCGTTGATAGAATTCAATTAAGTTTGGACAGCCTTGACCAAAAAGAACATGATGATTTCAGAAGAGCTAAAGGGTCTTATGAAAGAGCGATAAGGGCGGCTGATGCGGCTGTAAATGCCGGATTGGGCATTTTTGTTCAGACAGTTGTTACAAAACAAAGGCTTCATTCAGAAGAATTTATAAAATTTATTGAGTATTTTAACAACAAAGGCATAGGCGTATTTGTAACTTATGCCAAACCGGTTGGCGCATGGGAGGGAAATTTTGACGCCCTGGTTAACAAAGAAGACATAAATTATATGAGAAATGTTCTTGAAAAGAAATATAATGTTTATACTCATTTAACTCCGGCCTACGGCCTTGATATGGGGTGTATAGCTGTTAAGGGAATGATATCTGTAACGCAATATGGAGATGTTCTGCCTTGCCCGTATATCCATACCTCTATTGGAAACGTTTTTAAAGAGCCGTTAAAAGATATAATCCAAAGAGGACTGGATATTAAATATTTTGGCGAGCATATTGACACTTGCACCGTTGCGGAAGACAGGGATTTTATTGATAAATATTTGGTAAAAAAGATTTATGGAAAACCTTTGCCGGTTCCCTGCAATGAAGTTTTTACAGAAGAAGACAAAACTAAAATACCGTTTAATATAAAAACTGTTTAATAAAAAATAAAAATGAAAGCAAAAGATGTTTCAGGCCAGGCGCCGGGAGGAAAAAGGGTAAAATTGTCCGAAGTTCTTCCGTTAAAAACGCCTATTCTAGTCCAGATATTCCCAATATATGCCTGCAATTTTAAGTGCAATTATTGCACTTTTTCGGTTGGTTTAGAAAAGCGCGGATTTATTTCAGACAAGGTTTCCATGGATATTGATTTATTCAAAAGATGCGTGGACGATATGACGAATTTTCCTGATAAAATAAAAACTTTGCGTTTTGTGGGGATGGGAGAGCCTCTTTTGCATAAAGACATAGCAAAAATGGTTGAGTATGCGGTTTTAAAAAATATTGCAAAAAAGGTGGAAATTTTAACAAACGGTTCGCTTTTAACCAATGAACTTTCTGACGCCCTTATAAAAGCCGGGCTTTCAAGGCTTCTTATATCCATACAAGGAACAACGAAAGAAAAATATAAAGAAGTGAGCAAAATAGATATAGATTTTGAAAAGTTTGTTGGAAATTTAAAATATTTTTTTGTTCATAGCAGAGGGAAAGCCCAATTGCACATAAAAATTATAGATTATGCCCTGGAGAATAAAAAAGACGAAAAAAAATTCTACGAAATTTTCGGAGATATTTCAGACACCATAGGCATTGAACACGCGGGCCCCATTTTCCCTGGAGTAAATTACAATAGCGTTTTAGAAGGCAAAGAAGCCGTTACCACTCAATTCGGCTTGCCTATTTTTGAAGTTAAAATTTGTCCCCAGCCGTTTTTTCATATGCAAATAAATCCGGACGGCAAGGCAGTTCCCTGCTATTCTCTTTACTATCCGATAATTTTGGGCGACTGCAGGAATGAGTCTGTTTATAAAATATGGAATGGCAAAAAATACAATGATTTCAGAAGAAAAATGCTTGAAGGGGTTGGTTATGCAGGCAAAGTTTGTGAAAATTGTGAAATAATCAGGCATAGATTATTTCCAGAAGACCTTTTAAATAATGATGCCGATCGGTTGAAGAAATTTTACGAATAAATTATGGAAACAGAAAATAATCATACAGAATACAGCAGGCGGGAAAAGGAGCAGTATTGCCAGGAAATGCTTGAAAAAGCAAAATCCACGGTTTTAGCTTTTGTAATGGACCAGGATGGAACGATCAAAGGCGGAGACGACCCTGAATATAAAAAAGAGAATCCCGCAGAATTATTGCAAAAAATAGCCAGAAAAGGAAAATATCCTTCGGTCATTACTGCCAGCGGAATAACGGCTCTAAAGTCACTTTCATCTTTGGAAGCATTTTATCTAAAAGAAAATATCGAAACTCCTATTTTTATCGGCATAGGCAACGGTACAGCTTTGTATCGTTTTGATAAAAAAGGCAGAAAGGAAATTTATAATAACGAATTAACATTAGAAGAAGCAAAAGCAATTGTAGAAACATGGAAAAACGTATATGCGTTTTTAAATATTGACGAACAAGACCTTCAGCCAAAAGGACTGGAAACTTTTAGAAAATTTATGGATACTGATTGGCAAGGGTTGATACCCAACGAATACTCGGATATATTCAAGCAATATGACGGGAAGTGCTTTACCGAAAAAATAAAAACAACGGTGGTTTTTCCAAAATGGGATGAAGAAAAACAAAGGGAATTAGTCAGAAAAATGCAGGAAGAGTTAGACAAAAATTTGGGTCATAATAAATACGCCGCAGTCAGGGGAGACGATATTTTTATGCACATTACCAGGGCATTTAATGTGGATTCAAAGTTGTTTGCTTTTAAAAAAATTAGGGAAGAATTAAAACTAAAAAATGACAATATTGCGGCTTTCGGAGACATGCCTTTTGACAACGACAAAGGGCTTTTAATTGACAGCGGTTTGCCTTTTTCATTTACAAATAAAGATATTAAAAAAGAAGATTTAAAAGAGCCTCCGTTTGTTTTGCCCGGCTCATCGGAATCAGAAGTGGGGAGCGTTTATAAGGCAATCGATTATTTACTTTTATGAAATTAAGCGATTATTTGGTCAAATACTTGGAAAAAATTACTGACAGCGTTTTTTTGATTTCAGGGGGAGGCCACATGCATACTGTTGATTCTATGGGAAAATCTAAATTGAAAACGTATTGCTGCCACCATGAGCAGGCTTGCGCCTTGGCCGCTGAAGGATACAGCCGGATGAATAATGATAAAATAGGCGTTGCCGCTGTCACAACGGGCCCGGGCGGAACCAACGCCATTACCGGGGTTGCCGCCTCGTGGGTTGACGGAATTCCCATGATGATTATTTCCGGCCAGGTCAGGAAAGAAGTAAAGCTTAGCAGAGAAGATATACAAATGGGTTTGAGGAGGCTGGGCGAACCGCAGGAAATAAATCTGTTGGATGTTGTAAAACCAATCACAAAATATGCCGTTTGCGTGGAAGAGCCCGATGAAATAAAATATCACTTGGATAAAGCGTATTATCTGGCAAAAGAAGGAAAGCCGGGCCCGGTATGGATTGAAATTCCTCTGGATGTCCAAACTGCCGAAATTGACGAAAATAATTTGGCTGGATTCGAGCTTCCGAAAAAAGCCGAATCAAAAATTCCTTTCGATAAAATTACAGATGAGCTTAATAAGTCGGAAAAGCCTTTGATGATTGTAGGCAACGGGATAACATTGGCCGGGGCGGTTAACCAATTACGGGATTTTATTGAAAAAACAAAAATCAACGTTGTTTCCGCGATGAGCGGAACGGATTTGGTTAACGATGATTATCCTTATTACTTGGGCGAGCAGGGGTTGTCGGGAGTAGAAACAGCCAATTACGCGGTTGATAATTGCGACTTGCTTCTTATCATCGGCACGAGAATGCAAATCAGAAACACTTCTTTTGAATATAAAAATTTTGCCAAAAATGCAGTAAAGATAATGGTTGATGCGGATGGGGCGGAATTTAAAAAAAGGACTTTAAAAATAGATATTCCCGTTTTAGCTGACGCCAAAGAATTTTTGGAAGGGTTATCAAAACAGGATATAAAGTTAAAAAGATGGGATGTTGAAAAAAAGCCGATTCGCTATGAAGTTAATGATAAATATATCGATGTTTATCAATTTTTGGAAGCTTTAAGCCATAAAAGCGACTATCCTGTTATTACTGCAAACGGCATGGCGGCTGAAACTCCCCACCAGGCGTTGAAATTAAAAAAAGGCCAAAGGTTAATTACGAACACCGCTTTTGGCGAAATGGGAAAGGGAATTGCCATGGCGATGGGAGCGTGTGCCGCCATAAACAAAAGGCCTGTAATATGCATTGAAGGGGACGGATCTATTATGATGAATATGCAGGAATTGCAGACAATAATCTATCATAAATTTCCCATAAAAATATTTTTGTTTAACAACAACGGATATTATTCAATAAGGAACACGCATTTGAAATTTTTCAACAAAATATTCGCGGCCGATGAAAGCTCTGGAGTGGGGTTGCCCGACTGGAGCAAGTTATCCCCCGCTTTTTCAATAAAATACGAGTCAATAAAAAGCGAAAAAGATTTATATAAAATAAAAGAAGTTTTGGATTTTTCAGGACCTGTTTTCTGCGAAGTTTTTATTGACCCTTATCAAAAAAAACTTGAAAAATGGGAAGCCGGATTATTGGAAGAAAAAAATAAATAAAATGAAAAACGAGAAACAAATCAGGAAAGAAATTTTAAATAAGGTTAAGGAGTTTTATAGGGCTCGGAAAATTAAGGAGGAAAAGTTTGTCCCCAGGAAAAGCCGGATAAATTATGCCGGACGGGTTTATGATGAAAAAGAAATGATAAATTTGGTTGACTCGTCTCTTGACTTCTGGCTGACTTCAGGAAGATACGCCAAAGAATTTGAAAAAAAATTCGCGGAATTTTTAGGAGTGGAATACTGCCTTTTAACCAATTCCGGTTCTTCCGCCAATCTTTTGGCTGTTTCGGCCTTGACTTCGCCAAAACTCGGAAAAAGGCAGTTAAAGCCTGGCGACGAAGTCATCACAACTGCCTGCGGCTTTCCGACAACTTTAAATCCAATTATCCAAAACAATTTAATCCCTGTTTTTGTTGACGTTGAATTGGGAAATTATAATATAGATGCCTCAAAAATAGAAAAAGCAATTTCCAGAAAAACAAAAGCCATTTTTATACCACATACTTTAGGCAATCTTGCAAATGTTGAAAAGATTTTAAAATTAGCAAAAAAATACAAACTTTGGTTTTTGGAAGATTCCTGCGACTCGTTGGGGTCAATATATAACAACAAATACGCGGGTTCATTCGGAGATATAAGCACGTTTAGTTTTTATCCCGCCCACCACATAACTATGGGAGAGGGCGGCGCCGTGTGCACAAATAACCCTTTATTAAAGAAAATAATCGCTTCATTTCGCGACTGGGGAAGAGATTGCTGGTGCGATCCTGGCGCTGACGACAGCTGTAAAAAAAGATTTTCCTGGAAATTGGGAGACTTGCCTCGAGGGTACGACCATAAATATATTTATTCCCACATCGGATATAATTTGAAAATCACCGACATGCAGGCGGCTGTCGGCTTGGCCCAGTTAAAAAAACTTCCCGCGTTCATAAAAGCGAGGAAAAATAATTTTGATTCTCTTTATAAATTTTTTAAAAAATACGAAAATTATTTAATTCTGCCAAAAACAGAAAAAAATTCAGAGCCTTCATGGTTCGGATTTCCTGTTTTGGTGAAAAAAACAGCTCCCTTTAGAAGAGGCGATATTGTAAATTATTTAGAAGAGAACAGGATTGCCACCCGCATGCTTTTTGGCGGAAATTTATTAAAACAGCCGGCTTACGAAAATATAAAATGCAGAATAGCCGGAGATTTAAAAATTACCGATTTAATTATGGATAATCTTTTTTGGATTGGCGTTTATCCCGGCATAACAAAAAAAAAATTAAAATATATGGAAAATATCTTTAACAGATTTTTTGAAAAATATGAATAATGATAAAAATAATAAAATTTTATTAAGCATTGCTATTTTAACTTATAACAATGCCCGGTATTTGGAAAATCTTTTAAACAATATTTTACCTCAGGCGGAAAAACTTAAAAGAGAGGTTGAAATATGCATTTCCAACAATAATTCAGAAGATAATACAGAAGAAGTTGTAATCAGATTTAAAGAAAAATATCCCCAGCTTATAAATTACAATAAAAATAAAGAAAATTTGGGGTTTGACAGGAATTTTCTTTTAGCCGCAGAAATGTCAAAAGGGGATTTTGTCTGGACTCTAGGCGACGACGACTTAATAACGGAAAACGGTTTGAACGAAGTCATTGATTTTATCAAAAAAAGCAAAAAAGAAGAAATAGGATTAATTTTTGCAAAAACAGAGTCGTATTTTATAAACAAAATAACGGGGGAAAAAATAATCCATGGCACAGGCCTGGAAAAAAACAAGCCGGAATTATTTAAAATAAATAAAGAAGACATTATTTCAATGTCTTTGCCGGAAGCGGCTTTTATATCATCTTTAATTTTTAACAATAAATTTCTTAAAAGCATATTCAAAGAAGACAAAGAAATAATTGAAAAAGCGGTCGGGAATCTTCATATCCATATGACATTAGCGGTTTTAATGTTTTTAAAAAATCATAATATCAATGGGTTTTCGCTGAATAAACGGCCGTTAGTCCACCAGGAGCTGTATTCATATAAATCATTTATTGAAAACAAATTTACAGTGCATTACGGATCGCAAAAAATATTAGACAGTTCGTTATTATCTTGCAAATATATAAACAACAGCTATGCTTCTTTGATAATTAAAAGGGATAAAAAACTGAGAAGGGGATTTGTTATAGATATGATAACAATGAGAGCCTTCAAAAGATTCAAGTATAATTCTTTTTTCGGATGCTTAAAATTGTTTTTCCAGAAATCAACATTTACAGACGCTTTATTGTTTTCTTTTATTTTTTTAATTCTTTTTTTGATTCCGCCGATAATTTTAACTTCTTTGTATAAAATTTTATTAATAATCAAATACGGCAGAAAATGGAGATTTAAATGGAACGCCGCCAATCTCATATCTTCCTTTCCGGTCAAGGCTGTCTGATTTTAATAAAAAAATAAAAACAAATGTCCTCTTATCAAAAATTCACAAAAAATGTTTTTATCGTGGGAGCTACTTATGCGATGGGGGCTTTGTCGGGCATGGTTTTACTGCCTGTAATTACAAAGCTTTTGGGCCCCAAAGACTACGGGGTATGGGTTCAGCTTAAAGGAACAATCAATTTAATAATTCCTTTTATCCTTTTGGGTTTGCCTTCTGCCATAGTGAGGTTTTTGGCTGCAGAAAAAAACAAAGAAAAAATCAGGGAAGGAGTTTATTCTGTTTTGTTTTTTGTTTTTTTTATTTCTCTTGCCGCCGCCTTGTTTTTAACAATTTTTTCTGAGCCGATTGCCGATTTTTTCCAAACCAGCCCGGTTTTAGTCAAGATTATTTCTTTAATAATTATTTTAGAATGCTTGAATCTGGTGATAATAGATGCCCTGGTGGCCTTCCAGGAGCTTAAAAAATATTCTCTGCTTTCTATTTTCCAGACAATCGGCGAAATATTATTTGTTATCTATTCTATTTTATTTGGCTACGGATTATTGGGCGCGGTTTTATCGCTTGTATTTATCCGTTTGGCTGTTTTTTCTATTTTGTTTATTTATATTTTCAAGAAAATCGGGATAAAAGTTCCAAATTTTTCTCCGATGAAAAAATACCTTGCCTTCAGCCTGCCCATTCTAAGCTATGTCATTTCTTACTGGGTGGTTGCTTCTTCAGACAGGTATTTAATCAACCTGTTTTTTGGGGTGGTTTTTGTGGGCTATTACGCTTCTGCTTATGCTATAGGCAGCATTATAAACTTTTTTATTTATCCGCTTACTTTTGTTTTAAGTTCTGTCTTGCCAAAGCTCTTTGACGAAAAAAGAATGGACGAGACGAAAAATCTTTTAAAGTATTCTGTAAAATATTTTTTATCAATAACTATTCCGGCCGCCTTCGGATTGTCTGTCTTGTCTCACCAATTGCTTTCAATCTTTTCCACCAGAGAAATCGCAGACAACGCTTATTTTGTCACTCCGTTTGTGGCCGCAAGCATTTTGCTTTACGGCCTTTCTAATTTTTTCGGCAACAATCTGGTTCTTGCCAAAAAAACAAAAGTTACAGGGGTTATTTGGGCGTTTTCTGCAATATTAAACCTTGTTTTAAACCTTATCTTTATTCCCTTGTTCGGCATTGTGGCGGCCGCTTTTACCACCTTTTTAGCCTATCTTGCCTCGTTTCTTTTAATCAGGCATTTCGCTTTTAAAGAATTCAGGTTTGAAATTGACTGGCAGTTTGTCACAAAAAGCGTTATCGCCTCAATCTTAATGGTTTTATTCATATTGTGGTTTGACCCCATAGGGTTTTCGAAAACCATGCAGGCCATTTTAATTTCAGTTGCTATTTACGGAATTTTAATATTATTATTTAAAGGAATCAATAAAAAAGAAGTTTACTTTTTTATTGATTCGATAAAAGGCTCAAAAATATGAAGTGGTTAATTTTAGTAAGCGACGCGCCCTTTATGGCGGAATTTTTCGGGAAGCTGGCAAAGGAAATAAAAAACCAGGGAGACGAGTGCCTGGTGGTTTTAAACAGCAAAATAGCGGAATATAAAAAAAGGGAATTGTTTTTTGAAGATACAAAATTTATTTCAAAGGTGGACTGGTGCGTTGAAAATTATGATAAAAACAAAAAAGATTTTGAAAATCTGTCATGGAGGGAGTTGTTTCCTATTTTTGACAGGTATAAATCCCTTGATTTCAATTACCAAAATTCTTTTTCAATGCTTTCTGAAACATTCCAGTTCTTTGATTATATTTTTCAAACGGAAAATCCTGACGTGGTGATTTCCGAGCCGCCGGCCGATTTTTTTCATTTGATTGCCCGCAATTTCTGCAAAAAACATAAAATTCCTTATGTGGGTTCTGGGAGCTCCAGGTTCCAAAACAGAATAGATATTTATGATGAAGAATCCACTTTTTCACAATACGAAAAAACCTTTAAGGAATTAAAAGACGGCGACCTATCTCGAAAAGAAAAGGAGTTCGCCAAAATTTTCGCTGAAAACTTCATATCCCATAAGCGGCTGCCTTCGTATATGCATTTCATCAAAACCGATTTGAGCCAGGCTGATATTGTCAGGCATTTTGCCAGAAAGCCCAAAGAATCCTTTGCTTTGCTGTGGCGGTATTTTAAAAACAGGAAGCGATTTAAGGAATTCGACTATGAATCTGAAGCCATATTCAAAAACAGCTTCCTGTCTCCATTTTTGATGGAAAAGCGGAAATTAAGGACAAGCCTGCAAAAAAAGTTTTTTGAAAATTACAAAACCGATAAAAATTTTTTCCTTTTCCCGCTTCATTTTCAATCTGAAGCCTCGACCTCGGTTTATGCCACTTATTACAACGACCAATTGAACACAATAAATAATACAGCTTTCGCCATCCCTTTTCCTTATAAACTTTACGTGAAAGAGCATCCGGCAGCCGTGGGAACAAGGCCTGCCAGTTATTATAAAAAGTTGAAGGAAATTCCCAATGTGGTTTTGCTTTCTCCTTATGAAAACGTGGAAAATATAGTTAAAGATTCTGCGGGCGTCATTACTTTGACAAGCACCGTGGGCCTGGAGGCGGCCTTGGCGGGAAAACCGGTATATGTTTTAGGAAACGTGTTTTATTCTTATCACCCTTTATGTAAAACTCCCAAAAACTTTGAAGAGTTAAAAACAGAATTGGAAAACGACACGGCCCAAAAACAGGGTGTAAATGATTTAGAAGAAATTAACATCCGTTTTATTACCTCGTATTTCAGAAACACAATTGAAGGCTCCATCGCCGCCTCCAGCTTCGGCCAAGACACCAATGATTATACCCGAATCTGCCAATCATTAAAAAACATATTATAACTTTATTATAAATCTTTCTTATGCAGGAATTCAGGATTATTGCCGCAGGAAGACAGAGTTTATCAATAAAATTTGGATAAAAATTATTCTTCAAAGGCAGTTATGACATATAAAAATTTGTGTGAAATATGAAAATTTTGCTGGTAAAATTTGTTATAAGCATATCTGCGGTTTTGCTGTTTTTAGTTTTTGGGTTTTATTATGGGGGGTGGGATTTAGGCCTTTTGCGGGATTTTAGAAACAAGCTATATCCCTGCCAAAATCCGATAACGTATTCTGTCGGAAGCATTGATCCGCGCTTTGGTCTGGCAGGGCCGCAATTGCTAAAAGATATAGAAAAAGCTGAAAAAATATGGGAAGAGGCAATCAATAAAAATCTTTTTGAATATTCAGAGAAAGGAGATTTAAAAATAAGCCTTGTTTATGACTACAGGCAGAAAGCCACAGATGCTCTTAAAAAAATAGGAATAGTCATCAATGACGACCAGGATTCATACAATAAACTAAAAGCCAAGTATGATTCGCTTATTGCGCTGTATAATAAACAAAAAACAGAAATAGATGCCTTAGTTAAGGCTTATAACGCAGAAAAGGCAGTTTACGATAAAAATGTTGACTATTGGAACAGGCGGGGCGGAGCGCCTAAGAATCAATATGAAGCATTGGAACAGAAAAGAATTGATTTGGGCAAACAAGCTACAACGATTAATCAGGCTGAAAATTCTTTAAATGAATTAATTGATACTATAAATTCAACGGAGATAGTTCTTAATAAATTAATTGCCACGCTTAATCTTAATGCAGATAAATACAATACGGTTGCTTCTTCAACCGGCAAGGAATTTGACCAGGGAAAATATATAAGAGACAGGAATGGAACAGCAATCAATATTTTTCAGTTTAACGACAGTAATCAGCTTATAAGGATTTTTGTCCATGAACTGGGGCATGCGTTAGGATTAGAGCATATTGATAACCAAAAAGCCATTATGTATTACCTTAACGAAGGAATGAACCAAAAATTAACAACAGACGACCTTCTGGCCTTGAAAAAAGCGTGTAAAATAGAAGAATAATACCTTGAATTACGAAATCACTTAAACTCTTTTATTTTGGTTTGGGCTGCAAAATCATAAAAACTAGTCGGCTTATACAAAGTATAAACCTCCTCGCTTTTCTGATTTTTCGCCCGCAAACCAAAATAAAATCCGTTCGTAAGTGATTTCGTAATTCAAGGTAAATATGACAATGCAAGAAAAGCCGAAAATTTGTCCGGTTTGCAAAGAGGGGGATGATTTTGATTTTATTAAAGATTACAAATTAAAAGAGGGGAATTTTTCTCTTTATGAATGTTTAAAGTGCAAGGTTCAGTTTT
Organism: uncultured Candidatus Saccharibacteria bacterium; assembly: GCA_964427585.1. Classification (GTDB taxonomy): domain Bacteria; phylum Patescibacteriota; class Minisyncoccia; order Minisyncoccales; family Staskawiczbacteraceae; genus JBBTQJ01. The sequence goes on along the minus strand of CAYRVC010000003.1, from coordinate 84,295 downwards.
ACTCTCCCTTCAAAAAAATTGAAAGCAAAGATTACGAAGCAAAAGACAGCTATAACATAAGCCGGTTTTTAAAGCCCGCGATATCCAGGGGATATCACAAGAAATTTTTGCAAAGGAATAAAAAATTTCCTCAAGGAACGACAGTTTTGGATTTGGGGTGCGGAACCGGTGAATTTTTAAGCGAACTGGAAAAAAGGGGATGCAAGGTTTTCGGGGTTGATTTTGACGGCGAGGCAATAAAATCCGCCAGAAGGCATTTTAATTTGCAGAATGTTTACGATATGCCTTTTGAAGATTTTTTTAAAAAGGAAGACCTTCCGCGGTTTGATTTTATTTTTTGCTTTGAAGTTTTGCAGTATTTGGATATGCCTCTGGAATTTGCGAAAAATTTAAGGAAAATTTTAAAGCCCGGAGGGAGAATTATTTTAAGCCAGCCTTCCAAAAACAGGATGCTGCAAGGCGTGGATGAATGGGACCTGCCATCCCACTGTTTAACGAGGTGGGATAAGGAATCAATTTTAAATTTATTTTCAAGGTCCGGGTTTAAAATATCATGCGCTTCTTACGTCGAGCAGATGAAAATCCTCAGGGGAGCCTTAAACAGCAGGTTAAGATTCGGCCTGGTTGCCAAAGCAGAAGAAATCTCAAAGAACAGGAAAGTTTTTTTCAGTCCGCGGTTTGTTTATTTTCTCGGCAGGGTTAAAGGATTTGTTATTTCTTTCTTTCCGGCTTTCTTCCTTTGGATCTTTGGAAAAATTTTAAAAAAAGAGAACGGCATTATTTATTTAGAATTAAGAATCAATGAATAAGAAAAAAGTTATTTTTTTAATGCCGACATTGGGAGAGGGGGGAGGCGAAAGGGTGCTGTCTGAACTATCTCAAAACCTGCCTGATTATATTGAAAGGATTATAGTCCTGTTTAAAAACCAGGTTTCTTATCCCTATAAGGGAAAACTGGTTTCTTTGGATATTCCTCTTTCCAATAATTTCATTTTTCGCATTTATTATTTTTTTATCGCTGTTTTGAGAATGAAAAAACTGGTCAAACTTGAAAATCCGGATTATGTAATCAGCTTCGCGACGCCCGCTAACATTATTAATATTTTTTCTTCCGGAGATAAAGCCGTATTAAGGGTTGACACTTTTTTATCCAGCCTGCCCGATTTTAAATACAGGCTTCTGGCTAAAATTTTTTTCAGGCGCGCCTTGAAAATAATTTGCGTTTCTAAGGGGGCGGCAAAAGACCTGGCTCTCAATTTCAACGTAAAAGAAGAAAAAATAAAAGTAATATATAATCCTTTAGACATCAAAAAAATTAAAAGTCTTGCTTTGTCTCCCATTAAAAAGGAATATGAGGAAATTTTTAAAAACCCGGTAATAATAAATATCGGGCGGCTGGCTGCGGGGAAAAACCATTTTCAGCTCGTCAAAATTTTTAGAGAAGTAAAAAAAGAAATCAAAGAAGCCAGGCTGGTGATTTTGGGCGCGGGAAAACTGAAGCCTCAATTGGAAAATGACGTAAAAGAATCGGGGCTTGAAAACAGCGTTCATTTTTTAGGATGGCGGGAAAACCCGTTCAGTTTTTTGGCAAGGGCAAAATTGTTTGTTCTGCCGTCTTCAAGGGAGGGCTTGCCTTATTCAATTTTAGAAGCAATGGCTGTGGGCCTTCCTGTTATTTCAACCGATTGCAAATCCGGGCCAAGGGAAATTTTAGCCCCGGACACGGATATTTTTAAAGAAGCAGATGCCATTGAATACGTAAAATTCGGAATTTTAACCCCGGTTTTTGAAAAAGAAAGCAATAAATTAACCGGCCGATTAACAAAAAACGAACAAATTTTCAAAGAAGCGATTATCAAGGTTTTAAACGATAAGAATATGGCGGACAGTTTATCGCTTAAGTCTTTGCAAAGGGCTGAAGATTTTGATATCATGAAAATCATTAAAGAATGGTCTTTTTTATGATAACTCAATTAAAAAACATAGTGAAAAAAAATGAGAATTTGTACGGCCTTTACAAAAAAGCAAGGTTTATAAAAAACATTTCCCATAGAGATTTTTTTAATTTTAAAAAATTATTGCTTTTTAAAAAAGTTTACCCTTACACCATGCTAAGCTGGCAAAGGCTGTCCAACGCCTATGAACTTGCCTTGCAAGTTGAAAAGGATAATTTGAAAGGAGCTTTTGTCGAATGCGGGGTATGGAAGGGAGGGTGCGCGGGCGTTATGGCATATGCCTTGAAAGAATCCAACAGTAAAAGAAAAACATGGCTTTTTGATTCTTTCGAAGGTTTGCCAGAACCCACAAAAAAAGACGGAAAAATGGCCGAAGACTATGCAAAAAACAAATCAGAAGGAAAACTGGAAACGATTGATAAGTGCGTGGGCCCCATGAAAGATGTAAAAAAGCTTTTTTTTGAAATATTGAAAATAAACCCGGAAAATGTTGTTATTGAAAAAGGATGGTTCCAGGACACTTTGCCTTTGGCAAAGAATAAAATAGGGGATATTGCCATTTTACGCCTGGACGGGGACTGGTACGAATCAACAAAATGCTGTTTTCAAAATTTATACGACAACGTGGTTGTCAAAGGCTACGTAATTATTGACGACTACGGATATTGGGAGGGAGCAAGAAAAGCCGCGGAAGAATTTTTTTCAGAAAGAAATATAAAACCTGAATTGATAAAAATAGATTCAGCCGGAGTATACTTTAAAAAACCATAAGCGATAAGTTCTTGCAACGTCGGACGTTGCAAGACATGTTGGAAGACAGCTATGAAGCGGTTTAATTTGTCGTTTTTAATAAAAATATTCGTCTATCTCAAATATCTGCCATTTATAGTTTTTGAAATAAAGAATTGGCAGTTTTTTTTGTTAAATTACCTTGGCATTAAAAACGGCGGCGGAGTTTTTGAATTTAGAAACGGATTGAAAATAAAAACCAAAGATGCCGTAAGCTCTGCCACAGTTTCCGTTATTTTTATAAAAAAAGACTATGGAGAAATCAATGACAACTCCGTAATAATTGATATCGGGGCCAATATTGGGGTTTTTTCCCTTTATGCGGCGCAATCGAAAAATACGATTATTTATGCCTTTGAACCCCTGCCTCGAAATTACAGCCTGCTTTTAGAAAATATTGCTTTTAATAAGCTGGAAAAAAACATCATTCCTTTTAATTTGGCAGTGGGAGAGAAAGAAGAAAAAAGAACTCTTTATTTGGGCGAATCGCCTTTTCCTTCGTTTCTTAAAATAAGCGATTCGCCGTTCAATGCCCATTTTGGAAGCGAACCTTACGAACAAAACCAGCAAAGCATTGAAATAAACTGTGTTGCCTTAAAAGACGTTTTTGACAAAAATAATATTCAAACTTGCGACATTTTAAAAATGGACTGCGAAGGCGCCGAATTCGAAATTTTATACAGCCTGCCCGAAGAATATTATAAAAAAATAAAAGAAATCAGAATGGAGTACCACAACCATTTGTCAGAACCTAGAAACAACATTAATTACTTGCTGGAATTTCTGCAAAGAAAAGGATATGAAATCAAAAAACTCAAAAAATCCTCCATCCACCAGGGCGACCTCTGGCTCTCAAAATAAAAAATATAAATAAAAAAGCGCCTTGGGTTTTGTAAAACTGCAAGGCGCTTTGTTGTATATTTAATCCGGTAAGGTTTTTTTAAGTTTTGGACAAAAAGCGATAAGCTATGTCCATTGCCGCGTAATGCGTGAGTATTAGCAGTTTTTTTTTGGCGATGGGCCAGCAACAAATCTCGACCGAAACGATTTTTTCGCTCTCTTCCGGTTCAGCCAGGCCTTTTTGGACATCAGTCACAACAACAATGTTGTGTTGTTCGGTGCTTTTGTCCGGGATGTTGAAAAACGGGCCGAAAACACGGCAGTGGTTTATACAACCAATATATCCCGTTTCTTCTTTAAGCTCCCGCAAAGCGGCTTCCGCGGGGGTTTCTCCTTTATTTTGCCCGCCCGCGGGCAGGCAGTGGAAAATTAATCCTGCTGCATTTTTATATTCCCTTATAAGCACAACCTCTTGATTTTCCGTGATGGCGACAACCAATACGAATCCTCCGCGTTTCCAGACGATGCGGTCCTCCACGCGCCTTTTTTCATGCTGCACTTTCCAGTGCTCCAGTTTGAAAAATTTTTCCAGACCGGATTGCTCGCCGGCGAATTTTACCGGATTTTTTGAAAGAACTACGGGCAGAGAAAACATTTTTTCTCCTCTTCTGAAACTGGGTTTTGAAGCGGCAAAAACAATTTTACCGACAATCTTTTATATCATCGATGTTTAAATAAATCAATTGTTGACATATAATCATATATTTGATATAATATAAATATGCTAAACATTGTGTTTGGCTTACCCTATTGAGAGGGAAATCTCAATAAGCACATTGTTATGCGTCCCGTTTTACGGGACAGAAAGGATGGCTCCGATGTCAAAAACATTGGATCCGGCCTGCTGCGGCTACCCTAAGGAGTACAAGGGCCCCAAGCCCATCGCAGACCAGATCAAGGCCATCGCCGAGATCTTCGGCCTCGATCCGGCTCAGGCGCTCAACTACGCCAAGAAACTTCCCGCCCTGCCTGATGGCGCCGAGGGATGGTTCGCCATTCCGTCGGTGCCAGCCTTGGCTCAAAAGCACTTCCCCGAGGTCACTGACCCCGCCGAGAAGTACTGCCGGGCCCTCCAACTCGTTCACCAGAAGATCGCCGCGTCGCGCTGGTTCACGAATTGGCGCGACGGCCAAATCGACACGGCCCACATCAAGGTCTCCCTGCGAACGCAGGAGATGATGCAGAAGATCGCCGAAACGCAAAAGGGCGACATTCTCATCATCGCGGCCCAGCTCGGCAAGCGTCATGGCGGACGTTCCGTTCGTCGCTCCCGAGAAGTGTTCGTGGCCAACGAGTACGGCCTTACCAGTGTTGCCATCGGCTCAATTGTTCTGGTTCATCCGGAACGGATCACCCGTTGGGAAGAGCTCGATCCCGATTGCTCGGGCGATGAGTTTTCCGATGACGGTGATGGCTTCTTCGGCCACGTCCCGTACTTCTACTTCTTCGGCGGGGCCAGGTTCGACTCGAGGGACGTGTCCTACCCGCGCGACTACTATGGGTCCGCGTCGGGGTTCGTCTCGCAGTAGTAGACACTCGAAATCTCGAATGCTTGGTTCTTTTGAATTCTTTTCTCTTGAACCTTCGCCGTTCGGGGTACAAAAGGGGTTTTTCACAGATTCATCTGTGGCAGACCCCTTGTTTTTTTGTGAATGATGATTGATTTGTTCGGAAATATGTAATAGAATATATAATTCAAGGTATTGGTTAAAAACATGGAAATAAAGAATATTTGCGTTATTGGCATGGGGTTTATCGGCACTACTTTGGCTGTTGTTTTGGCGGAAGCCGGTTTTTTGGTTTTTGGCATAGAAAAAGACAAGGAAAAACTGGAGGGTTTAAAATCAAAGAAGCCGCATTTTCATGAAAACGGCTTGGTTGAAGCCCTTGCCGGCCAGCTTGATAAAAGCCTTTTCCTTTTTGACAAGATACCGGCTGGAAGGAAAATAGACGCCTTTATCATTTCTGTCGCCACACCCGTGGATTCAAAGACAAAACAGCCGAATTTGGATTACGTAAAACAGGCAATAAACGACCTTCTGCCTTATTTAAACGAAAACCAGCTTGTTGTTTTGAGGAGCACGGTCCCTGTGGGAACTTCAAGAAAAATCGTTTTACCTATGCTTTCAGAAAAAAGCGACAGGGTCCATTTAAGCTTCTGCCCGGAAAGGACAGTGGAGGGCAGGGCTTTAGAAGAGCTGAAAACTCTTCCCCAGATAGTGGGCGGGCTGGACGATGAGTCGGCTGAAATTTCCAGCCAGATTTTTTCAAAGCTGACGCCGGTCATTGTAAAAACAAGCTCGCTGGAAGCGGCGGAAATAATAAAGCTGATAAACAACAGCTACAGGGATTTTAATTTCGCTTTTGCCAACCAGACAGCTTTGCTTTGCAAAGATTTGGGCCTGGACGCGAATAAGGTGATTGACGATGCAAACTTCGGCTATAAAAGGAGCAATGTTCTGCACCCTGGTTTTGTGGCTTTAGGAAAGCCCGGATTTGTGGGCGGATTCTGCCTGGAAAAAGACCCGTATATATTGATCAATTCCGGAAACGGCAATGCCGGTTTGATTAAGGCGGCAAGGGAAATAAACGAAGGCCTGCCAGAGCACGTTTTTAAAAGGGCGATGTCGCACCTTGAGGAAAAAGGCATAGCAAAAGAAGATGCCAAAATATTTATTTCCGGATTCGCTTTTAAAGGAGAGCCGGAAACAGACGACATGAGGGGCTCGCCGGCATTAAGGCTTCTGGAGTTTTTTTTGAATAACGGGATTAAAAACCTGTACGGCCATGATTTCATAGTAAAAGACGAGGAAATAAAAAAGCTGGAAGTCAAACCATGTTTAATAGAGCGGGGATTTGAAACAGCCGATGTTTTGATATTCATGAACAACCATAAAAAGTATAACGACATCGACATCAGAAACCTTGTAAAAAATATGAAGCCTGGCAGCCTGATATTCGACGGATGGCAATTTTTTTCAGATAAAATAAAGGGAAGCGATATAAATTATGAATCAATCGGATTCAGAAAAGCAAAAAGCTGAAAAAAACATTGGCTGGATAGAGATTTTTTCTAAAAGATACGGCGGGGTGATTCACCGAAGCTATGTGAGGGAAGAGCTGGCAAAAGAATTTGAACTGGAATTTTTTAATTTGGAACCAAAACACCTTAAGAGATTCAGGTATTTGAAGTTTTTGGAATCGTTTTATTATATTTTAAGCCTTGAGGGGGAGAAAGACTTATGGGTAAGGGGCTTTTTTGAAACGGTATTCATGAGGACCAAAAAAACCAAAGGCAGGAACCTGGTCTGGATACACCACCTGGATTTTTCAGGATACCCTGTTTTTTCCCGTCCTTTCCTTAATTTTTTAAACAAGTTTTTCTTCTTTAAAAATTTAAAAAAAGCGGATTTCATAGTAACGATATCGGAATATTGGAGGAAATATTTTGAGGACTTGGGGCATAAGAACGTTTATAAAATATACGGAGGGTTTGAGCTGGAGAAATACGATATTTCAGACGGAGAGGCCGAAGAATTCAAAAAAGAGCATAACCTTGAAGGAAAGCCTATAATATATTTGGGAAACTGCCAGAAAGGGAAAGGGGTGGTGGAATCTTATCTGGCCCTTAAGGATTTGGACGCTTTCCTTGTTACCTCAGGAGAAAAGCGGGCGGATATTCCCGCCCTCAACTTTAATTTGGAATACAGGGATTATCTAAAACTTTTGAAAGCATCTTCCATAGTTTTGACCATGTCAAAATTCAAGGAGGGGTGGTGCAGAACGGCCCACGAAGCAATGCTTTTGAAAACGCCGGTTGTAGGTTCCGGCTCCGGGGGAATGGGGGAGCTTTTGGAAAGAGGAGGCCAGATTGTTTGCAAGGATTTTGGTAAATTGAAAGAAAAAGCGGAATATCTGCTGTTAAATCCCGCGGCAGGAAAAGAAATAGGGGAAAAAGGATATCAATTCGCCAAAGATTTTTCAATAGAAAAAACGCAAAAAAACTGGGTGGAATTAATAAACAGGATTTTAAAATGAATTATCAGACAATAAAGCACTTGTTCCATATATTAAAGATAAACCCCTGGTTTTTTTTGAAAAGGAGTTTTATCGAATTGAGGGCTTTTGTTTTTCCGCTTCCAAAATCTCCTTTGTTAAAAGAAATAAAGGGCGTGTCGTTTAATTTTGATTTCAACGATGAAGACAAGGCAAGAAAAATGTATTTTGGGGCATTCCAGCCGGCTGTCGAGGGCGTTTTAAAAAGATGCTTGAAGAGCGGGGATGTTTTTATGGATGCCGGGGCAAATGTGGGATATTTCAGCGGTTTGGCGGCCGGGTTGGTGGGAAAACAGGGCGAAGTGCACAGCTTTGAGCCTGTGCCAAAATATTTTGAAAGGTTAAAACAGCTTGCTGAGGCCAATGCAGGTTTTGCGATAAAAGCAAACGGGTTTGCTTTGGGGGAAAGCGAGAAAACGGAAAAAATTTATATCGGAGGAGATTCGCATATAGGGGATAATACTTTTTTCCCCGATTTTTTAAAGGGCATTGAGGGGGTTGAATCCATTGACGTTGCCATCCGCCGGGCTGACAAATATATCGAAGAAAACAACATAAGGAATATTAAATTGATAAAGATTGACGTGGAGGGATACGAGTTTCCGGTTCTTTTGGGGTTTTCAGGATATTTTGAAAAGCGCGGCAAGGAAAAAACCTGTCCTGCTATAATATGCGAGATATGCCCCAAGGCATATTCTTATCTTGGCTATAAACTGGAAGATATTTTTGATTATATGAAAAAGTTTTCATATCTGCCTTTCGATATTTTAAATGAAAAAAAGAGAGTTGACATAAATAAAATAAAAGAAAGAGACGTGGTTGACGTGCTTTTCAAACCGGTTTAATTATGGATATCATAAAAAATATTTTAGACATAAGCTTGAAATACTGGAAGTTTATGGCGGCAAGCGCTTTGTTTTTGATGTCAGTTTCTCTTTTTGACAGGAAGCTGTTTCTGGCTTTCCTGTTCATTGCTTTTTTGGCGGCGGTCGCGTTTTATTTCATAAGAAAAAGGAACGACAAAAAATTTTTGGGCACCCTTTTTTTAATCGCTTTTTTAATCCATCTGTCCGCTGTTTTTTTCATATACTATTTTAAGTTTGAGCCATTCGGCGGGGCGGGAGATTATATAGAGTATAATATTGTAGCCCAAAAAACCGCGGAAAGAATACAGCGGGGAAATTTTTCATTGGACGGAATAGAAATCAGCCATTATTACCCCATTATTATCGGCTATATTTACGCTTTTACGCTTCCAGACATGCTTTTCGGCCAGATTTTCAATGCTTTTTTGGCGGCGCTTCTGGCTGTTTTGATTTATCTTACAATTATTGAAATGGGAGGCTCTGAAAACCAGGGGTTTGTTGCGGGACTTTCCGCCAATTTTTACCCCAGCCTTCTCTTTTTCGGAAGCTTATTGCTTAAAGATATAGTGGTGATATTTTTGTCTTTTATCGTTTTATTGATGACGTTAAAACTTATAAAGGGATTTTCCAAGGGGAAATTTTTGCTTTTTTACCTGGCCCTGGGAGTTTTAATGCATTTTAGGATTTATGTGGGATATGCCGGCCTTCTGGCATTTATTATCTGCTGGCCGTTGTTTTCAGATTTAGCCGTAAAAAAAAGATTGAAATATTTGTTTATAATAATACCTTTATTGGGTTTTCTGCCCCAGGTTTTTGCCGGCCAGGGTTGGTATGGCATTGGTTTTTTGAGCCGTTATCTTAACAAGGGGACAATCACTTATTACCGGGAAATGATTTATGCCCCGCAAAACCAAGTCCAAAAAATACAGCAATCTGTCATAAAGCAGGCAAATGAGCCAAAGGTCCAAAAAACAGAACCTCTCATCATAAAGCAGGCAAATGAGCCAGAGGTCCAGAAAACAGAACCCCTCATCATAAAGCAGGCAAATGAGCCGGAGGCTCCCAAAATTTCATCAAGGGGGAGAGGCTCTTCAATAATGATAAAAACCGGCCTGGAAAATCCTTTCACCTTTTTAAGGAACACTTCTTTGTCTTTCACTTACGCTTTTTTAGGCCCGTTTCCCTGGCAGGTAAAACCGCCCAAGCGTTATTTTGCTTTATTTGAAACGATTCCCTGGTATGTTTTATTATTCTTTGCTGTAAAAGGCGTAATAAGCCATTTTAAGGGGCATTACCGGTTTTTCCTGCCTTTGCTTGTTTTCAGCTTTTTTGTATTTGGAACGTTGGCTGTTTTTATAACCAATTTCGGCATAATAACCAGGATAAGGATGCCCGCAGCGCTGGCTATTTTATGCTTGTTTCCCTTCGGGCTTAAAGGGCTAAATATTAAAATTCCTTTTTTGAAAAAAATATGAAATGCTTAGTTACCGGTGGAGCCGGGTTTATTGGCAGCCACCTCGTTGATAAATTGCTGGAAGAAGGGCATTCCGTGAAAGTAATCGACAATTTATCAACGGGAAAAAAAGAAAATCTAAACAAAAAAGCTGATTTCTATCAGCTTGATATCTGTGATTTTGAAAAAATAAAGCCGCTTTTCAAAGGCATAGATTTGGTTTTTCATTTGGCGGCTGTTCCCAGGGTGCCTGTTTCGGTCAACGACCCGGTCGGCACTTCCAAAATAAATATTTTAGGGTCAATAAATGTTTTTAAAGCGGCAAAAGACGGCAAAGCCAAAAGGGTTGTTTTCGCTTCCTCTGCCGCTGTTTATGGCAGAAATAAAAGCCCTGTCTTGAAAGAAACCATGACGCTAAATCCGGAAAGCCCTTACGGGTTCCAAAAGCTGGCTTCAGAGCAGGCGGCAAAATTATTTAATGAACTTTATAATATTCCCATAGTTTGCTTGAGATATTTTAATGTTTACGGGCCGCGGATTGACTTTGATTCGGATTACAGCCTGGTTTTGGGCAGGTTTTTAAAATTGGCGAAGCTGAAAAAGCCGTTAACTATTTTCGGCACAGGAAGCCAGACAAGGGCGTTTTGCTATATTTCAGACGCTGTTTTAGCCGCCGTTAAAGCGGCTGAAAGCAAAAAAATAAAAGGAGGAGAAATAATAAACATAGGGCATGAGAAATCTTTTTCGGTTAATTTTTTAGCCGGACTGATCGGAGGAAAAAAAGAATATCTTCAAGAAAGGCCGGGAGATATTTTGAAAAGTCAGGCTGACATTAGCTTAGCTAAAAAGATTCTTGGCTGGCAGCCTTGCTATGATTTGGAGCAAGGCGTTAAAGAAACTGAAAAGTGGTTTGAAAACTATGCTTAAGGCAATGCCATTATTTGAAAAATACGGAAAATTCATAATATTCGGGTCTTTGTTTCTGGCGGCTGTCGGTTTTTTCGACAAGGCCGTGGCGGCCGGGGTTTTTATATTGGCTCTTCTTGTCATAATGACTGTTTCTTTTTCATTCAGGCTGGGCATTAAGGAAAAAGAATTCCATCTGCTTTTTTTGATTATTATTCTGTTGCATTTTCTGGGAGTGCTGTTTATTTATTACTATCATTTTTATCCTTTCGGCGGCGGGGAAGGAGACCAGTTTTATTATCATAAAACAGCCGTGGACTTGTCTGAAAGATTCAGGCAGGGCGATTTTTCCATAAGGGGTTTTGACGAGATATATCCTTATTATTATGTTCCGCATTTTTATCCTGTGCTGGTGGGCATTTTATACGCCATAACTATTCCGGAAATAATAATAGGGCAGATTTTGAATGTTTGGATTACCGCCCTTTCAATTATGATTCTGTATCTGATAGCAAAGGAGATTTCAGGTTCTGCCAAGAGGGCTTTTTTAATAGGGCTGGTTGCCGGTTTATATCCGAGCTATTTTTATTTCGGAAGCCTCTTGATAAGGGACGCCATAATCGTTTTTCTTTCTTTGTTTTTGCTTCTGCTGATGTTAAAGATGGTTAAAAAGTTCTCATGGGTCAATTTTTTCTTTTTCTTCCTTCTGCAGGGTTTCCTTATGCATTTCCGTTTTTACATAGGCCTGGTGACGCTTTCAACATTTATTTTTGCCTATTTTTGGTTTTTCCGGATTGAGCTTAAAAAGAAAATTGCTTTGGGAGCCGTTATTTTGCTTTTCCTTGCCGTCTTGCCCGTCATTTCCGCTAACCAGGGTTTGTTCGGGATTGATTTTTTCAAGAAATTTATCAACCAGGAAACCATCACTTCCCTGCGGGAAAAAGAATACCAGTCCAATCCATCCAATAATTCCCTGTCTTTGCCCGGATCTGACGTAATAGTCAAAACAGGATTTGACAACCCTTCAAAATTCATAAAAAATTCTTTCGAATCTTTTCTTTATGTTTCTTTAGGCCCTTTCCCCTGGCAGATAAAATACAATCGTCAGCTTTTCTCCTTAGTCGAGATGATTCCGGGTTATTTTTTGGCTTTTCTTATTTTAAAAGGCGTTTTTAAAAATCTTAAAGATTATAAAATTATTTTTCCTTTGCTTTTTTTCAGCCTTGTATCCCTTTTCGCCATAAGCGTATTCGTAAGCAATTTTGGCACTTATATGAGAATACGCATTCCGGCTCTTTTGGCGCTTCTGGCTTTGGCTGATTTCGCATTTTTAAATTCAGTTATTGAGACCTTTAAAAACAAGGCAAGGATAATGCTAAAGAAGTGATTAAAAAAATCAAGGAGTTATTAAAAAAAAGCTACGAAACGGCAATGGGTGAAAAAATAAGCCCGGATGTTTTTAGCTTTTTAAAACAGTTAAAATACGTGCTTTTTGGATATGGAGCCGCGGCTTTTTGTGTTTTCGCTTTTGAGGTTGTTTTGGGCAGGACTTTGGGGGCGGAAAATTACGGAAAATATGCGTTAAGCTCCATAATCTCTTTGTTTTTATCGCTTTTTTGCACCATGGGCGTGACAATAGCCGCTTTAAAATATATCGCGGAAGAAAAAGACAAGCTGGTCCAGAAAAAAATCGTAACAGCCGCTTTTTCAATAATATTTTTTCTGATTTTTATTGCCAGCCTTATGCTTTTTATTTTTTCTCCGTTTATTTTAAAGCCGTTTTCTATTTCCTTGGATATTTTCTATCCCTCAATAGCGATGGCGGCGGGTTTTTCCCTTTATACTTTGTCGGTGGATGTTATGAGGGGGCTGTCCTTGATAAGAAGATTGTCTTTTTTCAGGATAACCTATGGGATGATTATTATTTTTTTGCTGGTTATTTTTCTTTATATGGGCTATGTTTCTTTCAAAACAGCCATATGGATAATAAGTTTTTCATATTTTATGGTGTTTTTGATGGCAGCCTTCAGCATTAAAGATTATATTTTATTTAATATAGACAGGGCCTTGGTGAAAAGCCTTTTAAAATACGGAATATATGCCATGATCGGCGGGCCTTTGTTTGTTTTTCTGCCAAGGATAGGCCAGCTGTTCGTGAATAAATACCTGACAACGGCGGACCTCGGAGTTTATCATGCCTATTATTTGTCCTCCGTGAATATCGCGATGTTTTTTTATACCACGTTCGTGGTGGTTTTTTTTCCGGCAGCCTCCAAGCGCCGGGAAAAAAAGCCGATTCTAGAAAAGCTTAAAAAACTTGTTTTGTTTTTGGTTTTGGCCGGTTCGCCGGCTTTATTTTTTGCCCAGTGGCTTATTCTAAGCCTTTACGGAAAAGGGTATCCGCTTTATTATCCCCTGATGGCCATGTTTGCCGTTTCCGGAGTTTTAATTTCAATATACGGGCTGTTTGGCTGGCTTTTTTATTCAAAAAATATTTCCGGAGCAAAGCTGATAACCCTAATAACCATTTTCGTTCTTGTCATCAATATATTATTGAACGTATATCTGATTCCCGTCTTTTCGCTTTACGGAGCGGTTTTGGCTATCATATTTTCGTATTCTGGCGGAATCGCCGTTTTGTTTTTATTCCAAAAAAAATTATTAATCGGCAGCGATAATATTTTAAAAAATAATTTTAAAAAAATTAAGATTTGTTATGTCGCTTCAGCCGATATCACGTTAAAATTCATATTATTGAACCACCTTAAATTTTTAAAAGAGCAGGGCTATGATGTTTACGGCGTTTGCTCTCAGGGCAGGTGGGTCAAAGAAATGGAGAGCGCGGGAATAAAAGTGAAAACCATAAGCATAAAAAGAAAAATAAGCCCCATTTCAGACATTTTTGCCTTTTTAAAAATGTTCTTTTATTTTAAAAAGGAAAAATTTGATATAGTGCATACCCATACCTCAAAGCCGGCTTTTTTCGGCCAGATTGCCGCCAGGCTTGCCCTAGTTCCGATAGTCGTGAATACTGTTCATGGGTTTGATTTTAGCGGAGAAGACCCGTTTTTAAAACGCAGTTTTTTTATTTTTTTACATAAAATGGCGGCAAAAAATTCTGATATTATTCTTTCCGTAAGCAGAAAAATAATTGATGACTCCGTAAAACTTGGAATCTGTAAAAAAGATAAAATAAAATATCTGGGAGACGGCATCGACCTTTTGAGGTTTGATCCGTCTAAATTTTCTAAACATTTTATCGGCCGGAAAAAGAAGCAGTTGGGCATTGGTTCGGAAAAAAGAGTTATCGGCATTGTGGCAAGGATGGTTGCTGAAAAAGGATATCTGGATTTATTTTCCGCTTTTAAAATAGTTTCAAAGCAGTTTCCTTCTGCATTGCTGTTGGCAATAGGCCAGGAAGAGCCGGAGAAAAGAGACGCAATAACAAAAAATGTCATTAAAAAACGCGGTATGGAAAATAACACACTTTTTTTAGGAGAAAGAACAGACATGGAAGAATTGTATGCTGTAATGGATGTTTTTGTTTTGCCGTCGCACAGAGAGGGTTTGGGGCTGGCTACCGTTGAGGCTTCCTCGATGGAAAAACCCGTAATAGTCACTGATACGGGAGGATGCCCGGAAACAGTTGAAAACGGAAAAACAGGAATTTTGGTTTCCGTAAAAAGTCCGGAAGAA
>CAYRVC010000003.1:40265-69664 GCA_964427585.1 uncultured Candidatus Saccharibacteria bacterium | reverse complement strand
AATTTATCTTTTTTCAAATAAAGAAACGGCAGAGCAAATGGGGCGGGCGGGCAGGGAAAAGGTTTTAAAGGAGTTTGACGAAAAGCTGGTTTTTGATAGAATTAAAAAAGAATACGACAGGCTTATAGAAGAAAAAATAAATGATAAATCAGCTGATTTTAAAAAGAATTTTTGATTTAGTTGTTTCTTTTATTGCTTTAATATTGCTAATGCCGTTATTCATAATAACGGCTGTTTTAATCAAAATTGATTCTCCTGGGCCGGTTTTCTTTTTTTATGAAAGAATAGGAAAAAATTCAAAACCGTTTTATCCGTTTAAATTCCGAACAATGGCAAAAGATTCAATGGACAGAGGAGGATATAAAATATCGGAAAACGACGAGAGAATAACAAAGACAGGAAAGTTTTTAAGGAAATTCGCGATTGACGAACTCCCCCAATTATTTAATGTCTTGAAGGGAGAAATGAGTTTAGTCGGCCCCCGGCCCAGCTTTCGTTATCAAGTTGAAAAATATAATAATTTTGAGAAAAAAAGGCTTGATGTTTTGCCCGGGCTGGCAGGATGGGCTTTAATACACGGCAGAAATTCCCTATTATGGAAAGAAAGAATAAAGTACGATGTCTGGTATGTTGAAAACTGGTCTTTCTGGCTGGATATTAAAATAATAATTATGTCATTCTATGTTATTTTCATAAAACAGGAGGGAATTTATGGCAAAGGAGGTGTAAACGACGACCCTTTTTATTCTAAAAGAAATGATAAAAACAATAATTTTTGATTTAGACGGAACCCTGTATAAAGAAAAAGAATTCGCGGAAAGCGGATTCAGGGCGGTTTCTGAATACATTTTTAAAAAGCATAAAATCGGCAAAAGCAAGGTTTTCAATATTTTGAAAAAAGACTTTGAAGCCGGGTTGCGGAATAAAAATTTTAATGTTCTGTTAAAAAAGATTGATTTGGCAAGAAAAGAAAATGTCCTGAATCTGGCGGAAATCTACAGGAATCATTATCCTTCCAAGATATCGCTTTACCCTGACGCCAGAAAAATATTAAAAAAAACACGCAATGATTTTAAGCTGGCCCTGCTGACAAACGGACGCATAATTTCCCAGAAAAATAAAATTTCAGCTCTGGGCATTAAAAATTATTTCAAGGCAATATTGATATCAACTGATTTTGGCGACAACGACTGGAAAAAAAGCGCCAGTTCTTTCAATATCCTGCTAAAAAAAACTAAAAGCAGGCCTAAAGAAATGATTTATGTGGGCGACAATCCCAAAAGAGATTTTATGGGGGCTAAAAAAATTGGAATTTTAACCGTCAGGATAAAAAGAAAAGGAGATGATTGTTATAATGTTCCTGAAAACAAGAAAAATAAAGCGGATTTTATCGCCGCAAATTTATTAGGCCTGGATAAAATTATAAAAAAATATCAAAATGAAAAGTAACGTCTTAATAGCGCCGGCGGGATCTGGAATGGCGATAGCCGCCATTAAATCCTTAAAGCAGGATAAAAACATCCGCGTAGTTTCAGTTGATTTTGATAAATTGGCGCCAGGATTATATCTCTCAGACAAGGGATATGTTGCCCCCGCTTTTGGAGATAAAAAATTTATTTCAGCTCTTGAAAAAATAATCAGGAAAGAAAAAATAAATTTGATAATGCCGGCGCTGGACACTGTTTTGCTGAAGTTTTCCGAATTAAGGCAGTTTTTTAAAGAAAAAGGGGCGGATGTTATTGTTTCAAGCAGGGAAACAATAGAAATCACCCGCGATAAATGGAAAACTTACAACAAGCTGAAGAATGTTATTTTTCTGCCAAAGTCCTTTATTAATAAAGATGATATTGATATCGGCTTTCCGCTTTTTATAAAGCCGAGGGGCGGATCGGGCTCTGAAAACGCATACAGGGTTGATACGAAAGAAGAGCTTGATTTTTATTATAAAAAAATAAAAGACCCCATTATTCAGGAATATCTTAAGGGAAGGGAATATACCATAGATTGCCTGGCAAACAAAGAAAACAAGCTGGTTTTAACGATATGCCGGGAAAGAATTGAAACAAAGGCCGGCATTTCCACAAAAGGGAAGATAGTAAGAAATAAAAAAATAGAGGAAATTGCAGGCAGAATTTCAGAAGCCCTT
Source organism: uncultured Candidatus Saccharibacteria bacterium (assembly GCA_964427585.1). Classification (GTDB taxonomy): domain Bacteria; phylum Patescibacteriota; class Minisyncoccia; order Minisyncoccales; family Staskawiczbacteraceae; genus JBBTQJ01. Next base: position 67,518 of record CAYRVC010000003.1, on the reverse strand, counting down.
GAATTTTACGGCCCCTTTTTTTTCCAGGCAAAAGAAGACGGGAAAGGAATCCTGAGGCTGACTGAAATAAACGCCAGGATATCCGGAACAATGTCGTTTTCCAGTTTTGCCGGGCCGAATATCCATGTTTTGGCTGTAAAAATCAGCAGGGGAGAGAAAATAAATAAAAGCAAAATAAAATACGGAACTTATGTTACGAGATTTTTAGAGGATATTTATTTAACTGACCAAGAAATTAAAAGAAATATCAAGAAAATTTAGATGATTTAATCAAATGATTACGCAAAAACATATTCCTTTACTGGAAAAATTATTTGATAAAAATTATCAGCTTATTGACGGGACTGATGAAATTTTTGAGTTAGATTTAGCTTTGTGGGAATATGAGGTTTTATCAAAAAAAGAATTAGTTGATAGGAGTGCCTATTTCAAATTAGTTGACGGAAAAGAAACGGTTCATTTTAAAACCTGCAATCTTCAAAATCTTGAAGAAGTTCATAAAAATAGTTCGTTTAGGACAAAAGTTTTCTTTTTGGACGGCAAATATTCAACCGGATATGCTACGCATAGTCTTTTTCCATACCGTGGTAAATTTCACCCCCAATTAATCAGAGCTTTGCTAAATATTCTTGAGGTTAAACCCGGTAATGTTGTACTTGATCCAATGGCCGGAAGTTCAACGGTTGCAGTTGAAGCAAATTTACTTGGCATTGATTCAATTTCTGTTGATTTAAGTCCGTTTTGTGAGTTAATGGGCAGAGTAAAAACTTTTGCCATAGATTTAGATGTTAAAGTTTTAGAGTCTATCATCGGAAATTCAAAAGAGATATTGGAAAAATTAAAAAAGGAAAAAGTTCCTGAATATTTTAAAAATAACAAAGATGATAAAAAGCGAAACTATTACGAAATAGTTTTATTAGCATTTTTGGATACGATGGGATTTGCAAGTCGCAGTAGCTCTTCAATTGATAAACTTTTTCCGCGTGTATTGGAAAGATATGTTTCAACAATAAAATATTTTCAAAGTGCGAGGCAAAAGATAAATTTAAAAATTGGGAAAAGTGAAATAATTCAAGGAAGTGTTCTAAATTTACCCATTGATGATAATAGCGTAGATGCCGTAATTACATCGCCGCCCTATTCATTTGCTATTGATTATCTGAAAAATGATCAGCCACAAATAGAATATCTTGGTTATAATCTTGAAGATTTAAGAGAGGATATGATTGGACTGCAAGGCCGAGGTGTAGAAAATAAACTGGAAATATATTTTGATAAAATGAATGTAGCGTTAAAAGAAATGAAACGAGTTTCCAAAAAAAATTCTCCTATCGTCATAATTATTGGTACAAACGATATTCAAACAAATGGGGTGCGGCTTGAAACAAAAGTCGTAGAACTTGCAGAAAAACAGAATCTTAAATTTGATTTTAACTTGATAAAGCCAATAAGAGGCCTACAAAATACGATGAAAAACGAATCAATATTATTTTTTACAAATTTAAAATAAAACTATGATATACGCAAAACCTACAACCGATCTAAAATTCAAAACGGTTATCAATAAAAATACTTTCTATTTTTTTAATCCGGCATTTGAAGAAAAATATGAGGGGTATTTAAACTCGTTGAAGGAAATACTTTTGATTTTAAAAAATGAAATTGAAACGAAGGGATTAAAAAAGGAATTTTTTGAAAGCTTGCTGATAGAAAAAGAAAATGGTTTGAGAGCATTACTTGCCCTAACTGGATTTTCAAATGAAACCCTGAAGAGATTAACCACAATTATTAGAGTTGTTAACGATCCAGAATTAAGCAAGCTGGTTTATAAAGATAAGTGGTTTCAAGATGACGACATGAATAATTTAAAAGAATGGTCAGACGCACAAATTACCAAGTTTATTAAAGAAAATGAATTTTTTAGAAAAGGAATAATAAACATTTTCTTTGGGGGTTCAACCATCCCATTTTTAACAAAAATAATTCCATTATTTGAATTAAAGAAGATTAGTATTTCAAAACTTAAATTTGAATTGCCGGAAATGATTGATACTTTAATCCGGTATAAAGAAAAGGGCAGTTATTCCGGAATGAAAGAAAACAATCCTGAAATTTTAATTGAAGAAATTCTGAATCATTTGGAAATACCTTTTGAAAAAGGCGATCTTGGCGAACTGATTGACAACGCTCCTGATAATAAAAGAACGATGGATTTTATTATCCCGAATAAACAAAATCCTTTGATTATTGCCGAAAGCTCTTTTTTGGCAACGACTTCATCGGGCCAAGGCGACAAATCAAAAACCGAGATTTCCATAGATTCGCTTATTAAATCGCACTATCCAAAAGCAAAATTTATAGGTTTTGTGGACGGCATTGGTTGGTATGTTAGAAAAGGCGATCTAAAAAGAATGGTTACAGCCTATGAAGATGTTTTTACTTTTCATAAGGAAGAATTAAAAAGATTTGAAAAACTTTTACTTGAAACTTTTCTTAGCAAATAGTTATGATAAACAAATTTTTCAATAAAATTATTAAAGGCGATTGCTTGGAAGTATTAAAAAAAATACCGGACAATTCGGTTGATATGACTTTTGCCGATCCGCCTTTTAATTTGAAGAAAAAATATAACCATTACGAAGATTCAAAAGAAAAACAAGATTATTTGAATTGGTGCAATGATTGGATGAGCGAAATGGTGAGAATTACAAAACCAACAGGAGCAATTTTTGTTCACAATATTCCTCGCTGGCTTTCTCATTACGCAGAGCATTTGAATAAAATTGCCTATTTTAGACATTGGATAGCTTGGGATTCGGGCGGAGCACCAATGGGAAAAACTTTATTGCCGAATCATTATGGGATTTCGTATTACACAAAATCAAAGTCTCACAAAGATTTTAAATTTTTTGATATTAGATATCCGCACCCGAGGTGCAGGGCTTGTGATGAATTTCTAAAAGATTATGGCGGAAAAAAAGATCAAGCGCATGGATTTGGACCGCTTCTTTCTGATGTTTGGAATGACATTCACAGAATAAGACACAAAAAACGAAGAGATGAACACCCTTGCCAACTACCAATTCCACTACTTGAGAGGTTAATTTTAATGACCACAGATGATGGCGATGTTGTACTTGATCCTTTCATAGGAACAGGCACAACTGCAGTGGCTGCGAAACGACTAGGAAGAAAATATATTGGCATAGAACTTGATTCCGATTATATAAAAATTACCGAAAAAAATTTAAAGGCGGCGAAAGAAACCAAAATAAACGGGTATTACGCTTCTATTTATCTTAATCATATCAGGACAATGAGGGATAAAGATTTCAAAGAAATTTGGAAAAATCAAAAAAAAGAATTTGAAGTTATCAGAAAATAAAAAGTATAAAATTTTAAACAATGTATTTGCCATATAACATTATGCAAGTTAAAAATTTTCAATTTTTTGATGGATCAAAAAAAGATTGATTATTTTTAATGTTTAGTTAAAATTAAATGAATTATAAAATTCCGCTTTCAAGGCCGGATATAACAGACAAAGAAATAAATGAGGTGACAAGGGTTTTAAAGACCCCTTATTTAAGCTTGGGAAAAAAATATCGGGAATTTGAAAAATTAATAGCTGAATACGCTGGCGTGAAATATGCTGTGGCCGTTAACAGCGGAACCAGCGGCCTGCACCTTATCATAAAAGCTATGGGGATTTCCAAAGGCGACGAAGTCATTACTACCCCCTTTTCTTTTATTGCCTCTTCAAATTGCATTTTATATGAGGGAGCAAAGCCGGTTTTCGCGGACATTGATGAAAAAACATTTAACATAGATGTTTTGAAGGTAGAAGAAAAAATCACCAAAAAAACAAAAGCCATTTTGGCAGTGGATGTTTTTTCCCAGCCGGCTGACTGGGATGCTTTGAAAAAAATTGCAAGAAAGAATAAATTATTTCTGATTGAGGATTCCGCCGAAGCATTGGGTTCGGAATACAAAAGCAAAAAATGCGGTTCTTTCGCTGATGCGGCTGTTTTTGCCTTTTTCCCGAATAAACAAATAACAACCGGAGAGGGAGGAATTATTTTGACAAACAACAAGAAAATTTATGAATTATGCAGGAGCATGGCAAACCAGGGCCGGGGGTTTTCCGGAGGCAAATGGTTAAAACACGAAATGCTGGGATATAACTACAGGCTGGATGAAATGAGCTGCGCTTTGGGAATTGCCCAAATCAAACGCCTTAAAGAAATTTTAAGGAAACGGGAAAAAGTGGCCGAATTATACAATAAAAAACTAAAAGGCGCAAAAGAGCTGGAAATTCCTTACATTAATCCGGAAAACAAAATCAGCTGGTTTGTTTATGCTGTGAAGCTAAGCGAAAAATTTGCCGGCAGAAAGAGAGACGCAATAATAAAAGAAATGGGAAAAAGAGGAATACAGTGCGCAAACTATTTCCAGCCCATCCATTTGCAGCCGTTTTACAGAAAACAATTCGGCTACAAAGAAGGCGATTTTAAAACGGCGGAAAATGTCTCCAAAAGAACTTTGGCTCTGCCTTTTTTCAGCGACCTGACGGAAAAAGAAATTGACTTTGTGGTTAAAAATTTAAAAGAAATCATTCATGTTTAATATATTCAGAAAAACGGCATTGACGAGGACATTGTTTTTTATGTTAGCTGACGTTATTTTTATAACCCTTTCAGTGTGGCTGGCTTTTCTTTTCAGGTTTGATGCCGATATTCCTCATCAATATTTTCCTTTTATATGGAGAATGGTTGAGTTGGCGATAATTTTTACAATTCCGGTTTTTTATTTTAATAAGCTTTATTCTTTTTCCTGGTCTTACGTGTCGGCCTCAGAAGCAATATCTTTGTTCAGGGCAACAACAATTTCCTTTCTGTTTTTGGGCATAACAATTTTCTTGTCTAATTATTTTCCCCGGTTTATCAATTTTCCCAGGTCAACGATATTCATAACCTATATCTTGGTTTTTATTCTCTGCGGAGGATTACGGTTTTCGAAAAGGGTTTATTTACATACCAAGGGATTTAAAAAAACATTAAACAAAGAAAAGACTCTTATTGCCGGAGCGGGGGATGCCGGGGAGCAGATATTAAGAAGCATTCTTTCCTCAAGAAATAATCCATATCTGCCCGTGGGGTTTGTTGATGATAATCCGCTTAAGAAAAATATATCTATCCACGGATTCAGGGTTTTGGGCGAAATTTCGGATATCTCAAAAATCATATTAAAGCACCAGATAAAACAGCTTATTGTGGCCCTGCCAACGGCCGGAGTCAAAACGATAGCCAATGCCGTGGATCTTGGCAGAAAAGCCGGATTGAAAAAGATAAAGATAGCGCCCCATATCAACGAAATAATAAGCGGGGCGGTTTCTTTCAAGGATTTGAAAACCGTGGAAGCGGAAAGCCTTTTGGGAAGGGAGCGGGTTGATGTTGATTTCAGGCAGATTGAAAATTTTATAAAAAATAAAGCGATTTTAATCACCGGGGCTTCAGGATCAATCGGTTCTGAATTATCCAGGCTGTCTTCCAAATTTAATCCCTCAAGGCTGATGCTGTTAGACCAGGACGAAACGGGCATATTCAATATTTCAGAAGAACTGAAGGAAAAATTTCCCAATTTAAAAATATTTTATTTCGTTTGTGATATTTTCGATGGAAAAAGGATTAACGATATTTTTAGCAAATTCCGGCCGGAAATCGTTTTCCATGCGGCGGCCTATAAGCATGTTCCGTTGATGGAGCAGAATCCGACGGAAGCCGTAAAGAACAATATTTTCGGCACAAAGTCGCTGGTTGAGGGGTCTTTGGCTTCAGGGACGGAAAGATTCATTTTCATTTCCACCGACAAGGCCGTAAACCCGACTTCAGTGATGGGGGCGACCAAAAGGGTTGGGGAAATGATCTGCCAGGCAAAGAACCAGGATAACAAAACGAAATTCATTTCCGTCAGATTCGGCAACGTGCTGGACAGCCGGGGCAGTGTAATCCCAAAATTCAGGGAGCAAATAAGAAAAAGGGGCCCTGTCGAGGTAACCCACCCTGATATGAAAAGGTATTTTATGCTGATATCGGAAGCATGCCTTTTGGTGATGCAATCATCCGCCATGGGCAAGGGCGGGGAGGTGTTTGTCCTGGATATGGGCAAGCCGGTTAAAATAGTGGACCTGGCTAAAGAAATGATAAGGCTGTCCGGCTTTGAGCCGGATAAGGACATTCCCATTGTTTTTACAGGAATAAGGCCAGGGGAAAAGCTGTTTGAAGAAATTTTGACTGCCGAAGAAGGCACGTTTGCCACGCAAAACCAGAAAATTTTTATGGCAAAGCTTTCAGATGTAAATTTAAAAGACCTGGAAGAAAAATTAAAAGAATTAAAAGACGCGGCAGACAGCGCAAAAAAAGAAAATTTAATGGAATGCCTTAAAAAGCTTGTTCCTTATTACAAACCTGGCGGTTAATAATATATTAAGGTAATTTTAATAGCATTAAATAATTATTCCTTTTTATCTTTCTGTGATAGAATAATATATATGAAAGAATACGGATTTTTGAAAATAATTTTTATCTGTTCCGCTTTCTTTGTTTTGTTTTTTGCGAATCTGGCGCTGGCCCAAACTTCCAGCGAAGTTTTGAATTTTTACATAGACAGGGATTTTGACGCGATATCCAGAACCCAGGTTCAGGCCGTGATGGTAAAAACAACGCAAAAGCTCTATTTTTATATCGAAAAAGAATGGTGGGATTCAAAATCAAATGCCGAAAAAGACGAAATCAAAAACGGCCTGGACGGCCTGGCGAAAGAATTTGAAGGAAAAATATACCCTGTTTTAACACAAGTTTACGGCTCTGAATGGAATCCCGGAGTTGACGGCGACAGCAAAATTTCCATATTGTTCCATAAGATGAGGGAAGATGCCGCCGGATATTTCAGAGCGATTGACGAATACATAAAAATCCAGCTCCCCGAATCGAACGAAAGGGAAATGCTTTATCTTTCATTGTCGCATATCAACAACCCGAAGTTGAAAAATTTCCTCGGCCATGAATTCACCCACCTTATCAGCTTCAACCAGAAAGAAAAGAAATTCGGCGTGGAGGAGGAAGTATGGCTTAACGAAGCCAGGGCGGAATACGCTTTGAATATTTTAGGTTACGATGACGAATATGAAGGCAGCAACTTGCAAAGAAGGGTGAAGGCGTTTGTGGAAAAACCTTCAGACTCTTTGACCGAATGGCAGGGCAAAAGGCACGACTACGGAGCAGTCCTTCTGTTCACTTATTATCTGACCGACCACTATGGAATAAACATTCTGACGGATTCTTTAAGGTCAAAATCAACGGGCATCCAAAGCATTAACGAAGCTTTGAAAAAAAACGGATCAAGCGACGATTTTTCCGAAATTTTCGCCAACTGGACAATCGCCCTATTCTTAAACGACTGCTCTTTGGATATAAAATACTGCTATCTTAATAAGAATTTGAGAAATCTGAAGATAAGCCCCACGATCAATTTTTTACCGGTATCGGGAAATACTTATCTCTCGGTTAACAATATAATAAAAAACTGGTCGGGCAACTGGCAGAAAATAATAGGGGGAAACGGAAAACTGAGGCTGGAATTTTCCAGCTTGACCGGCCTTAGCTTCAAAATTCCTTACATAACCGAAGACAAAAAGGGAAACTATTCCGTAAAATTTTTGGCGCTTGCCAAAAACGCAAGAGGGGAGAAAAAAGGCGAGATCAATATTGAAAAATTCGGCACTGAAATCAGGTCGCTTACCATAACCCCGTCTTTGCAGACTAAAACATCGGGATTTGACGAATTGGAATTTGCTTATCCTTTCACCTTTACGGCTTCCATTGAAGCTGAAATATCGGCCGACGAACAGGCCACTATAAAAAAGCTTTTGGAGGAAATTGATTATTTGAAAAATGAAATAGCCAAAATATTGGCCCAGAGAAACAACGGGTCTTCAAACCAAAATCCGGCCGCCTGCCTTAGAATTAACAGCAACCTTTACCAGGGCGCAGGTAATAAGAACGAAGTAAAATGCCTGCAGAGTTTTTTAAAATCACAGGGGGCCGGCATTTATCCTGAGGCCCTTGTGACAGGATATTTCGGCAGTCTGACAAGGATGGCGGTGGCGCGATTCCAGGAAAAATACGCCTCTGAAATTCTGATTCCGTTAGGCCTGGAAAAGGGAACTGGATTCGTGGGCGTAAGGACAAGGGCTAAAATTAACGGCATTCTGTCAGAAAGGTAAATTATGCTTCGCATCCAAAGAAACATTTTGCTGAAAAACCATACCACTTTTAAAATCGGGGGGCCGGCTGAATATTTTTCCGCGATACGGAGCAGGGAAGACCTGGTTTATGCGATAAATTTTGCCAAAAAGAACAAACTTGATATTATAGTGTTGGGGGAGGGAAGCAATTTGCTGGTTTCAGACAAGGGCTTTTGGGGATTGGCGGTTAAAATGAAAAATACGGCCATGAAAGCGGAAAAAAACGAAGTTTTTGCGCAAGCCGGCGCAAGCCTGGAAGATTTTGTTGATTTTTGCAAGAATAATAATTTTAGCGGGATGGAATGGGCAGGGGGGATACCCGGCACAGTAGGCGGAGCCATTTACGGAAATGCCCAGGCTTTCGGAGCCAAAATATCCGATTGCCTTAAAAGCGTTGAGGCCCTGGACATTAAAACTTCAAAATTCAGGAATTTTTCAAAAAAGCAATGCCGGTTTCTTTTAAAAAACAGCATTTTCAAGGCCAGCAAGAATTTAATAATAGTTTCAGCGCTTTTTCAGCTGCCAAAGGGAGACAAAAAAGAGATTGAAAAAAAGATAAAAGAATATTTGGATTACCGGAAATCAAGGCATCCTTTGAATTTTCCTTCGGCGGGGTCCGTATTCGTAAATCCGGAAATTAAGATTAAAAACAAAAGCCTCTTGGAAAAATTTCCCGAATTGAATGATTTCAATAAAAGGGGGTCAATACACGCAGGTTATTTGATTGAGAAGGCCGGGCTTAAAGGAAAAAAGATAGGCAAAGCCCAGATTTCCGAGAGGCACGCCAACTTCATAATCAATAAAGGGGGAGCCAGAGCCCGCGACGTTGAGGGTCTTATAAAGCTTGCAAGAAAAAAGGTAAAAAAAATATTTGGCATTGAACTGGCCGAGGAAATACAGCAAATAGGATTTTAATTATTATAAATAAAACATGAGAATAATAATTACGGCGAAAAATTTAGAATTGACCGGGGAATTCGAAGCTTTCATAAATGAAAAAATCGGCGGATTGGAAAAATTTTTAAGCTTTATCGAAGAAAATAATAATTTTAAAAAAGGGAAAAATTTTTTGGAATTTTTTGTGGAACTTGAAAAAGAAACCAAACACCATAAGAAAGGGCCGATTTTTCAAGTTAAGACAAAGATTAATCTGCCCGGGAAAACCCTGGTGGCGTCTTCAAAAAATGACGACCTGAGCAAGGCTTTAATCGAAGTAAAAGACGAAATGCAACAGGAATTGAAAAAGTACAAAGCCAAAAAATCAGAAATATCGATAAGAAAAGAGAGGAAAAACAGGAACGAAGCTTGATTGCCGTGAATTGCGAAATGTATCAAAGCCGCATTGAATAAATGCGGCTTTTTGTATAACATGATAGAATCATTAGTTTATGGGAATATTCAATATCTTTGGCGATGCCAACGAAAAATATATAAAAAACCTGGAGGTTGAAATAAAAGAGATAAATCTTTCAGAAAGGGATTTTGAGAAATTATCAGACAGCGAGCTGAAGTTAGAAACAGAAAAATTGAAAGAAAAATTGGCTCAGGGAAAAACATTGGACAATATTTTGGCCCCTGCTTTTGCCTTGGTCAGGGAGGCGTCAAAAAGAAATCTGGGCCAAAGGCATTTTGACGTTCAGGTGATCGGGGGAATTGTTTTACACCAGGGAAAAGTGGCTGAAATGAAAACAGGCGAAGGGAAAACCTTAGCCGCCACCCTGCCGGCCTATTTAAACGCCCTGGAAGAAAAAGGGACGCATATCATTACGGTTAACGACTATCTGGCCAAAAGAGACGCTGTTTGGATGGGCCAGATATATGATGCTTTGGGTTTGAAGGTCGGGTGCATAACGCACGAAGGAGGATATTTATATGATGCAAATTATAAAAATCCCAAATCCCAAATCCCAATGACCAATCAAATCCCAAATCCCAATGACCAAAATTTAAAATACGATAGCGAAAAAGACGAAGAAAGAGATACAGTCGGGGGGTTTAAGGTGGTGCAAGAATTTTTAAGGCCATGCTCAAAAAAAGAAGCGTATGCGGCGGATATTACCTACGGCACCAACAATGAATTCGGTTTTGATTATTTAAGGGACAATATGATTTACGATTTGAAAGAACGCGTCCAGAGAAGACATAACTTCGCCATTATCGACGAGGTTGATTCGATTCTGATTGACGAGGCCAGGGTGCCTTTGATAATTTCCGGGCACAGCGACGAATCAACGGAAAAATATTATCAATTCGCTAAAATCGCAGGCTTTTTAAAAGAAAAAGAGGATTATGAAATAGACGAAAAATCAAAAACAGCTGTTTTCACCGAGCACGGGCAGGACAAAGTTGTAAAAAATTTGGGATTTGACCCTTGGATGGATAATGATATTGCGGCCACCCATCAGCTGGAGTCTGCCCTGAGGGCAAAGTCGTTATTTTTAAAGGACAGGGATTATGTTGTAAAAAACGGGGAAGTCGTAATAATAGATGAGTTTACCGGCAGGATGCTGCCTGGCAGGAGGTGGTCGGGCGGTTTGCACCAGGCAGTGGAAGCCAAAGAAGGATTGGAGATAAAGCCCGAATCAAAAACATTGGCAACCATAACTTTCCAGAATTATTTCAGGCTTTATAAAAAAATAGCCGGCATGACCGGAACCGCCCAGACTTCGGCTGAAGAGCTGGATAAAGTTTACAATTTGGATGTTATTTCTATTCCCACCAATAAGCAAACGCAGAGGAAAGATTTGGCTGACAGGATTTATAAAACAGAATCCGGGAAATTCAGAGCCATTGTGAAAGATATAAAAGAAATAAATAGGAAGGGCCAGCCCATCCTGGCTGGAACAAGGTCTGTTGAAAAAAACGAGTATCTGGGAAAAATACTGGAAATGGAAGGAATCCCGCATCAGATTTTAAATGCCAAAAACCACGAAAGGGAAGGAGAAATTATTGCCCAGGCCGGCAGAGAAGGGGCGGTAACCATTGCCACCAATATGGCAGGCCGTGGGGTGGATATAATTTTGGGTGGCAACCCGAGAGACGAGGAAAAAAGCAAAAAAGTGCGCGAATTGGGAGGCTTATATGTAATAGGCGCGGAAAGACACGAAGCCAGAAGAATTGACAACCAGTTGAGGGGAAGGTCGGGAAGGCAGGGAGACCCAGGAGTTTCCCAGTTTTACGTTTCATTGGAAGACGATCTGATGCGTATTTTCGGGGGAGACAAAATAAAGTCGGTTATGTCGGCCTTGAATGTGGCTGACGACGAGCCAATCCAGGCTAACATTATTTCCAAATCTATTGAATCGGCCCAGCAGAAAATAGAAGGCTTCAACTTCGACGCCAGAAAACACCTTCTAGAGTATGACGATGTCATGAACAAGCACCGGGAAATCATTTATAAAAAAAGGAAAGAAATATTGGAATCCGATAACGAAAGCTTAAAGCAAAAAACCATGGAGCTTGCCAAAAAATCCGGATTCACAAATGAGGATTATTTAAAGAAAGAAAAAGAGGCGGGAGAGGAAAATATGAGGCAGATTGAAAAATTTGTCAGCATCCGTGTTATTGATACCCTTTGGCAGGAGCATCTTTCCAATATGGATCATATTAAAGATTCTGTAAGATTAAGAGCCTACGGCGGAAAAGACCCGTTGGTGGAATACAAAAATGAAGGCCGCAGGGAATTCAACCAGCTGTTATCGACCATTGACGCCAATATCGCGGAAAATATTTTAAAGGCCGGCGTTCAAAGGCCAAAACCTGTTCCTATTGCCAAATACCAGGCATTGGGAGCTGAAGTCGGCAGAAACGACCCATGCCCCTGCGGTTCAAACAAAAAATTCAAGAAGTGCGGCATGCTCAATACAGAGGAGCATAAAAAGAATATGTCTCAAATTAAATAGAATTTTGATCGTTTACGTAATACTATTGACAGCGATATATCATAAATGATATACTTAAATATAGACTATAAAGTTAAATTTTATTTTAATCCTGAAAGCGGTAGAAGTGATGTTAGGAAATACATTTACGAACTGGATAAAAAAGAAAGAAATAAAGTTTTAAAATATGTTGAATTTTTGAGACTAAATAATGGGGTTTTGGACGAACCATATTCGAAACACATAAAAGATAAGATTAGAGAGTTAAGAGTTGATTTTTCGAATAAAAAACATAGGATATTTTATTTCACTTTCGTAAACAAAAACATAATTTTACTTCATGCATTTTTGAAGAAAACAGCAAAAACTCCATTGGGAGAAATAAAAAGAGCTGAAGAAAATTATAACAACGTTATAAATAATCCTAAATTATATGAATAAAAAAAACATAAAACAAATTAAAAAAGAAATTGATTTTCAGTCTTTTCTTGAAGAGCAACTAAAAGATCCAGAATCGAGAAGGCTTTTCGATGAATATGGGAGGCAATTGGAAATTGCTTATCAGATTTTACAACTAAGGAAAGAGAAAAAACTTTCACAGGCCCAGTTGGCAAAAAAGATTGGCACAAAGCAGAGCAATATTGCAAGAATGGAATCTGGCCAGCAGAATTTTTCAGTGGAGATTTTAGAAAAAATAGCCGATGCTTTCGGTTGCAATCTGAAGATAATTTTTTGTAAATAAATGAATTATATTAAAGGGGTAAACTTTAGAAAGGATTAAGGAGAAAGTTATAACAGACAGTTATTTGGAAATAAAAGAAGAATTTAATCTTAATGTATTGATATTTGAATATCTCAAAATATTTATGAAAAAACCGACAACAATACTTTCAGAGGAGCACCAGCACATATTGAAAGTGCTTTCCGCTTTGTCTAGGGAATGCGACAATCTTAAGTCGGGGGGCTCTAAACTAAATAAGGAATTTTTCAGCAAGGCCATTGATTTTATCAGAAATTATGCCGACAAGTTCCACCATGTAAAAGAGGAGGATATTTTATTTAAAGAATTGTCGAAAGACACGGTAGAAATGCACTGCAACCCAATGGATCAGATGCTTTACGAACATGATTTGGGCAGAGGCTTTGTTTCCCTCATGGAAGAGGGAATGAAAGAAAACAATAAGGAAAAAGTTTTGGAGAATGCTTATAATTATGTCCAACTATTGCAAGGGCATATTTTTAAAGAAGACAATATCTTATACCCCATGGCTGACGAAGCTTTAAGCGAAGCCAGCCAAAAGTCAATTTTGGAGTTATTTTCAAAAGCGGAAAAAGAAAAATTTCAGGAAGGAGCCAGGGCAAAATATTTATTGCTTGCAGATGAACTGCAAAAAATGATATGAAAAAATTATTCACTCTTTGCCTGATTTGCCAACGCGCTGAAGTTTTGCTCGGAATGAAAAAGCGCGGGTTCGGGGCAGGGAGGTGGAATGGCTTTGGAGGCAAGGTTTTAGAGCAAGAAGCAATAGAAGAGGCGGCTAAAAGGGAAACAAAGGAGGAGGCAAAAATAGAAATTAAAAATTTCTCCAAAGCAGGAATTATAGAATTTGAATTTCAGGGAAAACCCGATATTTTAGAGGTGCACATTTTCAAGGCGGATAATTTTTTAGGAACGCCTTCAGAAACCGAAGAGATGAAACCCAAATGGTTTAAAACAGATGAAATTCCTTTTGAGGAGATGTGGCCTGACGATAAATATTGGTTGCCGATGTTTATGGACGGAAAAAAGTTCAGAGGAAAATTCCTTTTCGGCAAAAATGACTCGATTTTAAAACAGGAATTATGGGAAGCCGATGACATTTAATACAAAAAAAATATCGATTCTTGCTTCGGTCGCCAAAGTTTTTATAGCGGCCTTTGTTTTAAATTTTGTCTGGGAATATTCGCACTCTTTTTTATATGATAACTATAAGGGAGGCGAAATAACCGGTTTTATACTTTTTCGCGCCGCGATTTTTGACGCCGTATTCATAACCGTCCTTTATCTGCTGTTTTTAAGGATGCCTTTTATTAAAAAAAGATTGTGGGTTATTTTTATGATCGGTTTTTTGTCGGCGATTGCCATTGAAATATACGCTTTGAAAACTTCCCGTTGGGCGTACGGCGATATGATGCCCCTTGTTCCGATTTTGAATATAGGCCTGACTCCGGTTGCGCAGTTGCCGGTTTTATATTATTTGGCAATTAAATTTTCGAATATTAAAAGAAAAAAAGAAGTCTTCCATGGAAATTTAACAGAAAATTAATTTGTTTTTGGTAAAAGTAAGCATATGAAAATAGCAATTATTTCCGATACCCACGACAATGTGGCCAACTTTAAAAAAGCGGTGGATTGGGCCGGTAAAAACAATATCAGCCTTATTTTGCACGCAGGCGACATAGGAAGCCCGGAAAGCATGAAAGAATCATTGGCGGATTTTTCGGGCCAGTTTTTCGGAGTATTGGGAAATATGGACATAGACTACAAAATTTTAATTGAAGAATATAATAAAATATCAGGGGTTAAAGTAAACGAGGATGTTTTGGAAACGCAAATCGAAGATAAAAAAATAGCCATAACCCATTATCCTGAAAAAGCCCGCGACCTGGCCGAAAGCGGAGCGTATGATATGGTTATAAACGGCCATACCCATAAGCCATGGGAGGAAAAAATAGGGCTTTGCAAGATTATAAATCCCGGAGAGCTGGCGGGCCAGATGTACAAGCCCACTTTTGCGGTTTATGACACAGACAAAGATAATTTGGAGCTGAAAATTTTAGAGAAAATATAAAATATGCCCGGCGAAAGCCCGGCTTTCGATCTTGCTTGCAAAATTTTTATTTTTAAGGTATGCTGTAAAATCAGCATATTTTTTATGCAGCAAAAATACTATATTTTCATCGGGGTTTTGGTATTGGCTTTTGCGGCCGGGATTTTTGCATATCCGGTTTATTACAATAAAGGAGTTGATTTTTTAAACCAAAAATTTTCTTGGTCTTTACCGCATTTTTTAGACAAGCCGTTTGTTTTAGGGCTTGACCTGCAGGGCGGGGTGGAGCTTGTTTACCAGGCTGACTTAAGCTCGGTTGAAGACAAATCAGGGGCAATGGCCGGTTTGAGGGATGTGATTGAAAGAAGGGTAAATATGTTCGGAGTTTCAGAGCCCGTTGTCCAGATACATGGCCAGGACAGGCTGGTGGTGGAGCTGCCCGGAATAAAAGACGTCGAAAGCGCCATTAAAATGATAGGGGAGACGCCTTATCTTGAATTTTTAGAGCAGAGAAGCGAAGAAGAAACCAATCAAATTTTAGAAAAAATAAAAGAGGTGGAAGGAAAAACACTTGAAGAATTGAATAATGTAAAAGACTGGCAGCTGGCCTTGCAAAACCCTTATTTTAAGCCCACTGAATTGACGGGCAAGTATCTGGTTAGAGCCAATGTTGTTTTTGACCAGTCCACTTATAAGCCGGAAATCCAGCTTCAGTTTAATTCGGAAGGAGAAAAAATTTTTGAAGACGTTACGCAAAGGAACATTGAAAAACCCATCGCTATTTTTTTGGACGGGGCTTCCATCATTGATACGACAAACGACGGAAATATAGACAGCCAGGACTTATACGCTCCGATAGTGCAGGATAAAATATCGGGAGGAAAGGCTGTGATTACCGGAAACATCGACATTAAAACAGCCAATGACATTGCCAGGCGGCTGAATTCGGGCGCTTTGCCGGTAAAAATAGGTTCTCCTATTTCCCAGGAAAAAATCGGCCCCACCTTAGGAACGGTTTCTTTGCAAAAATCGTTTATGGCCGGCATATACGGATTTTTGGCAGTGGTTTTGTTCATGATTATATTTTACAGGCTGCCCGGCCTTCTGGCTTCAATAGCCCTGTTGATTTATATCGCCGTCACCGTTTCTTTATTCAAGCTTATTCCCGTTACATTGACCTTGGCCGGGATCGGCGGATTTATACTGTCAATCGGAATGGCGGTTGATGCCAATATTCTTATATTCGCCAGAATGAAAGAGGAAATAAAACAGGGAAAATCCTTGCCTTTGTCCATTAAGGAAGGCTTTTTGAGGGCCTGGCCGTCGATCAGGGACAGTAATTTTAATTCTTTAATTGTTTGCGCTATTTTATTCACCTTTGCCACCTCTTTTGTGAAAGGCTTTGCTTTGACGCTTTCTTTGGGCATTATCGTAAGCTTGTTTTCCGCTATTTTCATCACAAGGATTTTTTTACAGGTTTTCATAGGCCCCAGATTGGAAAAATTCAAATGGCTTTTGTAATGTGAATTTTTTTCTGCAATAATATGGATTTTCCGTTTACAAAGTATTCAAAAATTTATTATATTATTTCCGGCATTTTGATTCTGGCTTCCGTGGCTTCGCTGGTGTTTTTTAAATTGAGGTTTGGAATTGAATTCCAGGGAGGCAGCAATATGGAAATCGAATTTCAGGAAACAAGGCCGGACAATTCTGCCATACAACAGCAGCTTTCGCAATTCAGCCTGGGGGAAATTTTTATCAAGCCCGTTGGCGAAAAAGGGGCTGTCCTGCAGTTTTCAGGAGTTGAGGAAGCAACCCACCAGCAGATGTTTAATAAAATAAACGAGCTGGCTAAGGCTGAAGAAAAAAGCTTCCAATATATCGGCCCGTCGGTGGGGCAGGAATTAAGAAATAAAACGATAGCGGCATCGGGGCTGGCCATGCTTTCGATTACTCTTTACATAGCCTTTGCTTTCAGAAAAGTATCGCGGCCGGTTTCTTCCTGGAAATACGGCATCACTTCGCTTGTGGCCCTTTTCCACGACGTTTTAATACCTTTGGGCGTATTCTCGGTTTTAGGAAAATTTTACGGGGTGGAAATAACCATTCCCATTATAGCGGCCCTGCTGACTGTTATCGGATTTTCCGTGCATGACACCATTGTCATTTTCGACAGGATCAGGGAGAATATTTTAAGGAGAGGAATGGGTGAATTCAGGCAGACCGTTGACATGAGCTTGAACCAAACCCTTGGCCGGTCGCTAAGCACTGTTTTTACCACTTTGCTGTCGCTTTTCGCCGTATTCTTTTTGGGGGGGGAGAGCCTTAAATATTTTTCCCTGGCCTTGATAGTGGGAATAGCCTGCGGAGCCTATTCGTCAATATTTATCGCCAGCCCTTTGCTGATAAGCTGGTATGGCTGGGACCAAAAAAGGAGGTAAAGTTTTCACAAAATTTATTACCCTTGACACATAGTTTTTAATATGGTAAACTCCTAAAATACAAAGCGTTAATCATTAATTATGGAAAATAAATTAAATTATTCCCAAATTTACGCGAAACTTGTGAAAGGCCTTTCTCCAAAAGTCAGAAATATTTTTGATCGCAGATTTGGCGTGAAATCAAAAAACCCTGAAACCTTGGAATCGATCGGCGACAGCATGGATATTACCAGGGAAAGGGTCCGCCAGATAGAAGAGGCCGGTTTTAATTTTGTTAAAAAGCAGAATAAGGAAACGCTGGAGAATATCTTCGCTCAGTTTGCAGACTATTTTAACAGCTACGGAGGATTCAGAAAAGAAGGATTGGTTTTAGAGGAATTGGGCGGAAAAAAATACAAGCCTTATGTTTTGTTTTTGCTGACCTTAGGAGAGCAATTTTCCAAAGTTTCCGAAAAGAAAGATTTTTATTATTTTTGGTCTGTGCTGCAAGATGCCAAAAGCAAAGTAAGCGGAAATTTGAGCACTTTTGTTTCAGACCTTAAAGAAAGGGGCAGTCTGATGTCAAAGGAAGAATTTTTGGCTGAATTCTCTGGAAAATACGAATTGCCGGAAAAAACATTGCTGTCATACCTTGAAGTTTCAAAAAAGATAAGGGAAAACAAAGATGGAAAAATCGGCCTGACCGACTGGCCGGAGATAAAGCCCAGGGGGGTGAAAGACAAGGCATTCTTAGTGTTTAAAAAAGAGAAAAATCCTTTGCACTTTACAAAGGTTGCCCTGCTAATAGACAAGTTGGAATACAACCAGCCTAACAAAAAAACTTTTCCCCAAACGGTTCACAATGAATTGATAAAAGATTCGAGGTTTGTTTTGGTGGGCAGGGGGACTTATGCTTTGAAAGAGTGGGGGTATGAGCCAGGAACAATAAAAGAAGTGATTGAAAAGGTTTTGAAAGCGAAAATCCAGCCTGCCAAAAAAGAAGATATAATAAAAGAAGTTTTAACGCAAAGGGTGGTTGCCCAAAGCACTATTTTGATGAATTTAAACAATAAAAAATATTTTGAAAAGGATTCGGAAGGAAAATATTTTTTAAGAAAAACAGAAACAGTATAACGGCAGTTGAAAAAAATGCCCTTCGGGGCATTTTTTTATTATTGCTTGATTCGTTGCAGTAATTTTTTCTTTACAAGGGCTTTTTTGACCACTTTTTCATGTTTATGCGGTTTTTCTTTTAAAAATATATTTTAAACTTAACATAGAAATTATTCGGTTGCCGATTATTCCCAGGGGTTTTGGCCCGGGCGTTTTTTTGCCTTTGCCAATTCCTATATAAAGAGCGCTGTTTATAAGGCCCACATGGCTGAAGGCTTGAGGAAAATTACCTACCATAAATTTTTGCGAAATATCGATTTCTTCAGAAAATAATCCTAAAGGACTAATATATTGAAGAAGATTGGTGTACATTTTTTCTGCTTTTTGTATTTGTCCGGATAAAGCCAGGCAATCTATAAGCCAAAAAGTGCAGAATATAAATGATCCCTCTTTTCCGGGCAAGCCGTCTTTTGATTTATAGCGAAAAACTAAGCCGTTTTTCACAAGATATTTCAAAGTTGCGTCAATGGTTCCTTTTACTTTTGGGTCGTCAAACGGCAAAAAACCTGCAATAGGGATTAATAAATTTGACGCGTCCAAATTTTTAGTATTATATGATTGCACAAACGAATTTAATTTTTTGTCAAAACCATTTTTTAATATGTCATAATAAATTTCATCTCGGAATTTTATCCATTGCTGGATAGGCGCCGTGAATTGCTTTTTTTCAGCTATTTTAATGCCTCTGTCAATTGCCACCCAGCACATTACTTTTGAATATACAAAATGTTTCTTTTTGCCTCTTTGCTCCCAAATTCCAGAATCTTTGGATTTCCAAGTCATGCATACATGATTTACTATTTTTTTCAAAAATTTCCAGTCGTTTTTAGATAAACCTTCGCCGTATCGGCTGGTTTCAAACGCAACATTAAGAATTTCTCCATATACATCAAGCTGTTGCTGGGAATTTGCCAGATTGCCGATTCTCACCGGTTTTGAATTTTTATAGCCGGATAAATGTTTAAGGATTTTTTCTTTGCCGATTTTTTCTCCATGCAGGCCGTATGCAATTTGAATGTCTGAAATTTTTATTCCTTTATACAGTCTTTTATACCAGTTAAAAAGCGCTTTTGCTTCTTTTTTATTGCCTAAGTTATATAGAGCTTGGACGGTAAAGACAGAGTCGCGAAGCCAGTTAAATCGGTAATCCCAATTACGGCTTCCGCCAATTTTTTCTGGCAAAGAGGTCGTAGCGGCTGCCGCTATTGCTCCGGTTTCTCCGTGAGTAAGCAGTTTCAACACTAATCCTGAACGGATAACCAAGTCATGCCAAGCTCCAGCAAAAACGCATTTATTCGGTTCGCATTTATGCCTCCAATTATCCCAGAAAGAATAAGTTTTTCTAAGATGCCCTTCCATGCTTTTTACATCAAAAGAATTTCTAAATCCATATTGCATCGTAATCCATATTTCTTCTCCGGCAGATAGAGTAAAATCTGCCTCCGCCCTTATTTTATCTATTTTAAAAAACAGCGGCGAATCAAGATAAAGCTTTTCTTGTTCATAGGTTGCCAAAACCCCCGTGTCTGTATTGGTTATTTCCGTTTTTTTGCTGGCATATTTAAAGCGTGGCTGGAAAACAAGCCCCCATGGCATATAACCTTCAGAGCATTTCAATTTCCTGAATAAAATTTGCTGTTTATGCCAGTATTTTGATTTTTTAAAAGGAGGCATAAAGTCTATAAGTTCGCCTGTTCCAGTAGAGCAAGTAAACTTTGTTTTAAGAATATTAGTGTGGCCATCGTATTGTTGGATGCTGGTAAAAGTAGACCGCGGGCTTATTCTAAAAAAACCTCCCTTTTCTTTATCAAGCAGAGAAGCAAAAACACTTTCAGATTCAAGGTGCGGCAAGCACATCCAATCAATTGAGCCATCGCTTGCTATAAGGGCGATTGTTTCTAAGTTTCCAATTATTCCATAGCGTTCAAGGGGTTTGTATCCGATTGATGATTTTTTTTGCCTTGTCCTTTTCTGCTCTTTCTCGTTTATTCTGAATATTTTGTTTGCAAAGTTGACATTATCTAAAAAAGACATATCAAAAAATTATTATTAAAATTGATTCAGATTATGCTATTATACACAGAATTAGTCATAGAAATCAATTTATTGCCCGGTTGCTGATTTTAGTTTTATTGATGCAATAAATTAATTTGTTCGGACAATTTGTTGAATTTTTCCAGATGAAAAATAAATATTATGGCGATGCGCCCATCATTTTATTGATTTTGTAAAAATAGGGGGGTATAATATAAAAATATATGTCATACTTTTATTTGGGGATTATAATATTGGGTGTTTTTACCATTGCCTATTATTTAGTGTTTTTAGGTTTGTTTATTTATTGGCATGATAGAAAAACATCTATTGTAATACCTCCCCTTATTTTTGCTTTCCGGTTTTTCCTGGCGGGATTCCTGATAGTGTCGGCCATCTCTCTTTTATTGGAAAATCTACCTCAATTAATAAGCAATTTGCCAAGATAAGCATAATGGCTAATTTATCGACAAAATTCTTTTGGATAGGCGGGCCCAAGCGCACTGTTGTCGATCCTTTTTGGTGGATATTTTTGACTATCCTTGTTTTCTGGGTTCCTTTTTTAAGGGTATGGTGGTGGGTATTTGTTCCGCTGTTCCTTTCAATCCAGTTAAAAGACATGTATTTCTGGTGGCTCAGGTGGGATTATGCTTATATCAAAGAAAGATGGTATCTCTTGGAAATAATTCCGCCAAAAGAAGTTTTGATTCCGTTTAAGGCGATGGAAGACGTCTTTTCCGTCATATGGCCCATCTGGGACGCGGCTAATTTCAGGGAATTATGGTGCGAAGGAGAGCTGGACAATGCCCCTTTTTGGATGTCATGGGAGCTGGCCAGCATAGAAGGGAAAATCCATTTTTACGCCAGGATATTGCAACAGCACAGATCATTGCTCGAATCAATCCTTTATTCGTATTACCCGGAAATAGAAATTCACGAAGCTTCTGATTACACTAAAAACGTGCCTTCCAGCATTCCCAACGAAGAATGGGATATTTACGGGGAAGATTTCGTGCAAGCCAAGCCACCCGCTTATCCGATTAAAACATTTGAAGAGTTTTTCGAGCCGCAGGGCGAAAAAATTTCAGCCGAGGAAAAAAGAATAGACCCGATTATATCTCTGCTTGAAGCAATGTCAAAATTAGGGCCCGGTGAACAATATTGGCTTCAGTATATAATAAATCCCATATCGGATGCGGACGACAACTGGAGGGATGAAGCAAAAAAAATAATGGCCAAGCTGGCCAGGCGGCCGGAAAAAAAGACAAGGTCTTTTATGGAAGATCTGATGAATGTCGTGGGAGAATTGATTTTAGGCCCTAAAAAAGAAGGTTCAGGGCCCGGTGCCAAATATTCATGGATTACAGCCGCCAAGTCAGAAACGGGCGAAGAAGGGGAAATGATATTGACGCCAGGGGAAAGGGATGTTTTGACTAAAATTGAAACCAAAATCAAAAAACCGGTTTTCAGGATATTTATGAGGGGGGTTTATGTTGCCAAAAGAAGCAACTGGAAAGCCACCAACAGGACAATTCTTAGGTCGTACACGTCCCATTTTAAAACCGAAAACATGAATTATCTTTCGTTTTCAGGATTAACAAGAACCAAAGTGCATTATATTATGAGAAAGAGAAGGGTGTATTTCCGGGCGAGAAGGATGTTCAGGAATTATATTTTAAGATTCCCCCCCTTGTTTCCCGACCGCCAGAACATAGCTGCCATTTTGAGCACGGAAGAAATCGCCACGTTGTTCCATTTTCCGGTTAAAATTACGGGAAGCGTTGCCCCGGCGGCTCCCAGGGTTGAATTTAAAAAAGCCGGCCCTCCGCCCAACTTGCCAGTTTAATAGAAATATCTATGGAAGAAGAACCAGAAATAAATTTTTTTGGATTAACATCATTCAGAAATCAAAAAAGGAAGTTTGGCATAAAAATCGACGACAGGCGCCGGCATTTTTACTGCATCGGGAAAACAGGCATGGGTAAATCCAATATGATGGAAAACATGGCCATCCAGGATATTCAGGCAGGCCGCGGCATTGCCTATGTTGATCCCCACGGCGAGGGAGCGGAAAAGCTCCTTGATTTCATTCCTCAAAGCAGGATAAATGATGTTATTTATCTTAACCCGGCCGATATTGATTATCCTATTGCCTTCAATGTCATGGAAAGGGTTGATTTCAGATACCGGCATCTGGTGGCCGGAGGCCTGATGGGAGTTTTTAAAAAAGTGTGGCCAGACGTCTGGTCTGCCAGCATGTAATACATTTTAAATAACTCCATACTGGCTCTTTTGGAGTATCCCGACTCCACTCTTTTGGGCATCAACCGCATGATGGCCGACCAGGAGTATAAGGAAAAAGTGATTTCCAAAATTACCGACCCCATAGTGAAATCATTCTGGGTACAGGAATTCGCCAGGTATACCCAGCGCTATGAAATAGAAGCTACGGCTGCCATTCAGAATAAAGTGGGGCAATTTATTTCCAATCCATTGATAAGGAATATCATTGGCCAGACCAAATCAACCATTGATATGCGTAAAATAATGGATGAAGGAAAGATTTTGATAATGAATTTATCAAAAGGCAGGATAGGGGAAGACAATTCGAGATTGCTGGGCGCCTTGCTGATAACAAAGTTGCAGCTGGCGGCAATGTCCCGCGTTGATGTTCCGGAAGAAAAAAGGAAAGATTTTTATCTTTACGTCGACGAATTCCAGAATTTTGCCACGGAATCATTTGCCAATATCCTGTCTGAAGCCAGGAAATACCGGCTTTCCCTTATCCTGGGCCACCAGTACATAAGCCAGATGGACGAAACAGTAAGGGATGCTGTTTTCGGGAACATCGGAACTTTGGTTGTTTTCAGGGTGGGAGCGGAAGACGCCGAACTTTTGGAAAAAGAATTTTTCCCGGAATTTCTGGCCCAGGACTTGGTAAATCTGCCAAAATACAACATTTATTTGAAACTCATGATAGATGGGGTGGCCGGCAATCCGTTTTCAGCCGAAACCCTTCCTCCTCCTGAAATGCCAATGATTTCCAATAAGGAAAAAATAATCAGGTCTTCCAGGGAAAGGTACGGCGTAAAAAAAGAAACAGTTGAAGAGAAAATTTTGCGATGGTCAGGCTTTGGCGAACCTAAAGAAAATGAAAAAGCCAGCTCAGATGTCAGGGATAAAAAAAGCCAGAAAGAAGAGTATAAAAATGTTTCAAAAATCCAGGGCTCAGCTGAGCCTCCATTGCTTTACGACGCTGTCTGCTCAAACTGCGGGAAGCCAACCAAAGTTGTCTTTAAGCCGGAAAAAGGCAGGCCTGTTTATTGCAAATCATGTTTGAAAAAAATAAAAGAGCAAACCATGGAGCCAGCGCCAAAGCCGTCTATTTTTGAGAATATGGGGCAGGAAGAAATTGCGCAGAAGGGCGAAATAGAGAATATTCCTTTCCATTCTCCAAGGAAAAGAGCGGAAAGAGAAGAAACCTTAAAACAAGCTAAGAGAAAAGAAATCAATTTATCGGAATTGAAAAAAGCTTTGGAAGAATCGCTTGAGGAAATTGAAGAAGATAATCCATTGCCGGAAACTAAGAATACAGAGGAAAAAGAACCGGAAAAAGAAAAATAAATATCGCCATTGCGCGCGACCAAGTTTTTTTATGTTCAAAACTGTTAAGGAATTCAATGTTTTAAACAAAAGGGTGCTGGTCAGATGCGACTTTAATGTTCCCCTGGATAAAAAGGGGAACATTTTGGATGATTTCAGGATAAAATCAGCGCTTTTGACGATAAAGTATTTGGTTGAAAACAAGGCTAAAATTATTTTGATGAGCCACTTAGGAGACCCTAAAGGGAAGAAAGTTTCCAATTTGAAATTGGACAATACGGCCAAAAGGCTGGGGGAGCTGTTGAATGCCAAGATAACAAAAGATGACGATTGCGTAGGACCCTTGGTTGAAAGCCATAGCAAAAGTCTGGAGGGAGGGGAAATTTTATTGCTGGAAAATTTGAGATTCCACAAAGAAGAGGAAGAAGGCGATAATGAGTTTGCTAAAAAACTTTCCTGGCTGGGAGATATTTATGTGAACGACGCTTTCTCCGCAAGCCACAGGGCTCATGCCTCAATCATAGGGCCACCCCAATTCATTCCCTCGTTTGCGGGATTGTTGTTTTTAAAAGAAGTGGAAAATTTAAACAAAGCGTTGAAAAATCCGGCCAGGCCTCTCGTTGTAGTTGTCGGAGGAAAAAAAGCGGAAACAAAATCCAAATTCATCAATAAAATTTCAGAGTCGGCGGATTTGGTCATAGTCAGCGGGCTGGTTAAAAAAGAATTTATAAAAAATAATATAAAGCTTTCTCATCCGGAAAAAATAATAAGCCCCGGCGGCTCTTTGGAGGCGCTGGACATCGACCGGAAAACAGCTGAAAAATTTGAAGAAAAAATTATGCTGGCAAAAACCGTAATTTGGAACGGCTCGTTCGGAAAATTCGAGCAATATCCTTATTCAAAAGGAACGAGAGCGATAGCAAATGCCATTTTGGAAAGCGGAGCTTTTTCAGTGGTCGGCGGGGGGGATACGATTGAATTTTTGGCAAAACAGGGTATACTTGAAAAGTTCAGCCATATTTCCACCGGCGGCGGGGCGATGCTGGCCTATCTGGCAGGAGAAAAAATGCCAGGCTTGGAGGCTCTGCGATAAATTTTTTTATTATGAAAATAAAAAACATAGAAAAAGCCGCAGAAAGGATTAAAAAAGCCGTCTTAGACAATGAGCGCATTATCTTATACGGCGACTCTGATTTGGATGGCATAACCTCTGTTATCATACTGGAGGAAACCATCAAAAACCTGGGCGGCAAGGTTGAGTCCGTGTTTTTCCCTGATAGGGAAAATGACGGATATGGAGTAAATATGAAAGCCCTGGATATTTTAAAAAACAAAGCCCCTGCGCTTTTTATCACCTTAGACCTTGGTATCGGAAACCTGAAGGAAGCCATAGCCGCCAAAAAAATAGGCTTTGACATGGTAATCATAGACCACCATGAAACATTGCAGAAAAAACCGGATGTCCCCATTATTGTCGACCCAAAGCAAAAAGACGACAGCTATCCTTTCAAAGGCCTGGCCAACGCCGGAATTGTTTTTAAATTAAGCAAGGAAATGCTTGGCAGCGGCATTTCCGAAAATCTTGAAAACAGTTTTTCAGAGCTTGCCGCTTTGGGCAGTATCGCCGATATGGTTCCCAAAGTTGATGAAAACGAAGAAATCATAAAACAAGGCATCAATTCTTTGAAAAAAACCTGGAGGCCCGGTCTGAAAGCGTTTTTTGAAATCCTGGAAAAATATTATACTTTCCAGGAATCAGTCCAAAAAGCCATCTCTGCCATGAATTCCGCTGAAACCAAGGATTATAAGAACAACTGCTATTTTCTTTTAACTTGTTCAGACTATGAAGAATGCAACAGGTTGGCCAACAGCTTGATTGAAAGAAGCAAATACCGGCAAAGGGAAATCAAAGGCATTGCGGCTGAAGTGGAAAGGAGAATAAGCAAAAAAAACGCAGAATCTATCGTTTTTGAGGGCGATCCGGCCTGGCGCCTGACCCTGGCGGGACCCGTTGCTTCCATTGTTTGCCAAAAATATGAAAAGCCTGTTTTTATTTTCAAGCGCGGCGTTGAGGAAAGCTGCGGTTCGGTAAGAAATCCTAACGCGGTAAATTCCGTGGAGGCGATGAAAACATGCAAAGATATTTTAATAAGCTACGGCGGCCATGCCGTGGCTTCGGGCTTCCGGTTAAAGAATGAAGACCTGGACAAATTCAAGACCTGCCTGATAAGTTATTTTAAAAATTTACCCCCACACCATAACGAGTTTTAAATTATGTTTTTTGTATATATATTACAAAGCAAGAAAGACAAAGAATTGTATATTGGATATACAAAAGATTTATTAAACAGATTTAAAAAACATAATTTAGGTCTTGTCAGTTCAACAAAATCGAGAAGACCTTTTCGTTTGGCATACTATGAAGCATACGCTTCAAAGCAAGATGCGACGCATAGAGAACATAATTTAAAACTGCGAGCAAAGGCTCTAAGGCAACTCAAAAATAGAATCAGGAATTGCTTTGAAGCCGAAACTCGTTTGGTGTGGGGGTGAAAAAGATAATTATTTATACTGACGGAGGGGCAAGGGGCAATCCGGGAAAAGCCGGAATCGGAGTTGTAATTTGCAATGAAAAAGAGCAGGCCATAAAAAAATTCGGCGAATATTTGGGAGACAATTTAACAAACAACGAGGCCGAATACCAGGCTGTGATTTTCGCCTTAAAAAAATTCAAGGCGCTTTTTGGAAAGGCATTGGCTGAAAACACCGACATTGAAATCCGCTCGGATTCCGAATTTTTGGTAAAACAAATGAACGCTGAATATAAAATTTTAGATGAAAAAATTCAGAAATTTTTCATAGAGGTCTGGAACTTAAAAATGGATTTTAAGTCGGTAAAATTCAAACACATTGTCAGGGAAAAAAACAGGGAAGCGGACAGGCTGGTGAATGAAGCCATAGACAGTCAATTGCAGGCAAAAACTCTTTTATAATTAAAGCCGCCACAGGGCATTGACAACTATTAAA
>CAYRVC010000003.1:0-40255 GCA_964427585.1 uncultured Candidatus Saccharibacteria bacterium | reverse complement strand
AAAAAATGTTTAATATAAAAAATGTCTTGGCAAGATGAGCGATTGCTCTTATTGAAAAATAAGGGAGGAAAGTCCGAACACCCATTGTTCCGCGATAGCGGAGCTCTAAAAAGATAGAGGGTAATACCCTTCGGCCGCGAGGCAGAGGTGCGAACAGTGACGGTCTTTTGCCGAAAGGCGGAGGCAGCCTGGCACTCAAAAATATTGAGTGGCTGGCGAATCCTGATAGCAATATCGGGAGTGAAACGGCTAAATCCTTATTGGGCGCAAGAACAAAGCAGAAGATTGGGTTAAATACATCTCAAAATTCTGTTAAAAGTAGTTCGCTTGAGCTAAAAAGCAATTTTTAGCGAAGACAGATAATCGCATAAAACAGAATTCGGCTTACGGTCTTGCCAAGACAATAAAAGAATCCGCCATCGCGGATTTTTTTATTCTAATAACCTTGGATTACGAAATTCACTTTATTTGTAAAAACATAAAAAAAAGATTAAAATAAAATAACTCTCAATTTATAAAAATGAAAATTTTTTCAAGGAGGGTGATTTTAATTTTAGCCGTGTTTTGGCTGATATTCATGGCTGTTTTTTTGTTTTTTTACACCCAGGATAAATATTTCCGGGAATTGCTTAAAACCAATCTTGAAGAATGGATAAACAAGAACAAGGGAAGAACAAAAGGAGACGTAAAAGAAGAAGTTTTTGAGCCAGATCTTTTAAAATGGAGGCCGGTTTCTTTCAATGTTCCTTTTGCCAAAAGAGACGCCCATACTTTAGAAGTTTTTAAAGGAAAACTGTGGCTTTTGGGCGGAGTGGGCGGAGAGTCTCCGGATTACACTAAAAACTACAGCGATATCTGGTATTCGGAAAACGGCAAGGACTGGATTCAGGCTTCATCAAAAGCTCCCTGGGGTCCAAGAAGGGCTCACGAATCAGTTGTTTTTAAAGATAAGATTTGGATAATAGGCGGGGTTACGACAGGAGAAAGATATTTAAACGATATCTGGTCGTCTGAAGACGGCATAAACTGGGTTGAGGTTTCAAATGCTGCGGAATTTGCGCCAAGGAAAGGTTTCGCTTCGGTTGTTTTTGACAATAAAATATGGGTATTGGGCGGAGTTTCCGTAAAGGGCGCGGAAAACGATGTCTGGGTTTCGGAAAACGGCAGAGATTGGCTTTTGGCAACAGAGCATGCCAGCTGGCCGCCAAGATATGATTTGGCAGCGGAAATGTTTCAAAATAAATTTTGGGTGGCTGGCGGCATATTCCCGGGAGAAACAATTGCCAGGAAAGATGTCTGGGTTTCGGAAAACGGCAGAGATTGGACTATCGTAAGCGAGGAAAATGCGTGGCCGGGCAGGCACGGCCATTGCTTGCTGGCTTTCAACGATTATTTGTTTATCATAGGAGGATGGTCCGGATACGCCCATGGATATAATGATGCCTGGTATTCGAAAGACGGCATTTACTGGAGAGAATTATATAAAGATGGCTTAGCTTTATGGATAGGCAGGGAAGACCTTACCTGCGCTGTTTTTGGCGATAAAATTTTGATGCTTGGCGGGATGGAAACCGGCGGCCAAAGAACAAATGATGTCTGGGGTTTAGGAAAATAATAATATGCAAGAAAATAAAAACAGGGAAAAAAAATTGATAATTTATATTGATGGCCAAAAATGGGAAAGACATCTTGTTAAAACCCATTTTATAGGCGTTGATGACAAATTTGAGGATATTGTTGAAAAATATGTTTTGCCTATGTCCAAAACAGGCGACATTGTTGTTTTGTGCCAGAAAATTGTTTCAATAATCCAAAAAAGAATAATATACAGGAAAGATGTCAAAGTGGGATTTTGGGCCAGGTTTCTATCGAAATTCGTCAAAAAAACCCCGGCCGGATTTTCAGTGGGCAACCCTTTGAAAATGCAACTTGCCATTAACCTGGCCGGCTTGCCTAAAATAATGCTTGCCGCTTTTTTCGGTTTTTTGTTTAAAATTTTCAGAATAAGAGGAATGTTTTACAGAATTGCCGGCCACCAGATTTCAGAGATAGACGGATTTTACGGAGAGGCTTATCCTCAATACCGGGAAATGGGCATTTTGGGGCCTGAAGGCTGTAATTTATTATGCGACAATTTGAAGAAAAGGTTTAATTTTTCTTTTGCGGTTGCCGATGTCAACGACCTTGGGGGAAATATTTTAGGAATAAACAAAGAGGCCAAAGAAAAAGAAAAATTATTGCTGGATATTTTAAAAGACAATCCGGCCGGCCAGTCAAATCAGCAAACGCCCATTATTATAATCAGAAAAAATGATTAAAAGATTTTTAGGTAAAATATCAAGCCATAAAACAGAGCGCGTTAGTTTCGCCGCTTTGATTTTGTCGGTTTTTTCTTTTTTGAGCTTCCTTTTGGGCATATTGAGAGACCGTTTGATAACCGGAACATTCGGGGCGGGGAACGAGCTTGATGTTTACTACGCCTCTTTCCGCATTCCTGATTTTATAGCCATTGTTTTGATGACCGGCGCCATCGGCGTGGCGATTATTCCCGTTTTTACCAAAAACCTGGTGGAAAGCAGGGAAAAGGCTTTTTCGTACCTTTCCAATCTTTTAAACCTGTCATTGCTGTTTTTGATTTTAATATCGGCAATTCTGGTCATATTCGCTCCCAATCTGATGTTTTTAATAGCTCCCGGATTCTCCGATGAAAAAAAGGAAATAACCGCTCTTTTGACCAGAATAATGTTTTTGAGCCCCATTTTATTGGGAATAAGCAATATAATATCGGCGGTATTGAGAGTTTTCCAAAGGTTTTTGATAACCGCTTTGGCCCCTGTCGTGTATAACTTGGGAAGCATAATCGGCATTGTTTTTTTTGCGCCGAAAATGGGGGTTCAGGGCTTGGCCTGGGGCATTGTTTTAGGGGCCTTTATGCATTTGATAATCCAGTTGCCGGCATTTTTTAAAGCGGGTTTTAAGATAAGCAATAATTTAAATTTATCAGACAGGGATTTTTTATTGACTATAAAGTTAACCATACCCAGGGCATTGGGCCTCGCCGCTTCCCAGATAAATTTGGTTGTTATCACCATAATCGGCTCCACTCTTGTCCCTGGATCAGTGGGAATTTTCAGCCTGGCCAACGACCTGGCTATGCCGATAATCGGGCTGGTTGCCGTTCCTTTTGCCGTGGCTGTTTTTCCGGCTTTGTCGTTGGCTTTTTCAAAAGGAAACAAGGAAGAAATGCTTTTGAAATTTTCTTTCGTATTCCGCCAGATCGTTTTTTTGATGATTCCCATAAGCGCCATCTCTTTTGTTTTGAGAGCCCACCTTGTAAGAATTGCTTTCGGAACAGGAAGGTTTGACTGGACGGCCACCAAGCTTACGGCCGCCTGCTTTGGAATTTTCATGACAGGCCTCTTCGCCCAGGGATTGATTTACCTTGTTTCCAAATCATTTTACGCCATGAGAAACACCAAAATTCCGGCCTTAATAAGCATTGCCAGCGTTGCAACAACTATTTTATTCAGCTACTTTTTTGTCTGGATTTTAGGCTTTGAAAATATTTTTTCTGAAACATTGGCTCTGATTTTAAAAATCGAAGGGATGCAGAATCTGGCTATAATCGGCCTGCCCCTTGCCATTTCCGTTGACGCTGTTTTACAGTTATCTCTGCTCTTGTTTTTTTTCAAAAGAAAAGCCGGCGATTTTCATATAAAGGAAATTTTAACTTCTTTTGGCAAGGTTTTGGCGGCTTCCTTCCTGACGATTATTTTTACTTATTTTATCCGCCAGCTTTTTTCAAATTTTATGTCGCTGGAAAGTTTTTTGGAGGTGTTTTTCGAGGCAGGCATAGCCGGCGGCCTCGGCCTCTTGTTTTATTTTATGATTTCGTTAATGTTTAAGTCATCGGAGGGAGCGGCCCTAAAAAACCTGGTTATATCCCAAATGGGAGGATTTTTAAATGTCAAAAAATAATTTTTTTAGAAATATAAATGAAAAACATTAAGAATTTTTCCATAATCGCGCATATTGACCATGGGAAGTCTACTTTGGCTGACCGGCTTTTGGAGTTGACCCAAAGCATAGATCCTAAAAAAATGAAGCCCCAGTTTTTGGATAGCATGGATTTGGAAAGGGAAAAGGGGATTACCATAAAATTAAAGCCGGTAAGGATGAAATACAGCCATAACGGCCAGGAATATATTTTGAATCTGGTTGACACCCCCGGCCATGTTGATTTTTCTTACGAGGTTTCCAGGTCTTTGGCCGCCGTGGAGGGAGCTGTTTTGCTGGTTGACGCGACACAGGGCATACAGGCTCAAACATTGGCCAACCTGGACCTGGCAAAAAAACAAAACCTTGCCATTATTCCGGTGGTAAATAAAATTGATTCTCCTCTGGCAAAAGTTAATGAGTCTACGGAAGAGCTGGCAAATATATTAAACATTATGCCAGAAGAAATTATCCAAATTTCAGCCAAAAACGGAACAAATGTTGAACAGGTTTTACAGGCGATAATTGAAAAAGTGCCGTCTCCCTCCTTAGATGCCTCTCAAGGCAAAGCTTTCAGGGCTTTAATTTTTGATTCAGAATATGATTCTTTCAAAGGCGTTATCGCCTTTGTGCGCGTTGTTGACGGCGAGGTTTCAAATCAAAATAAAATAGAATTAATGGCGGCAAAAATCCAGGCGGAAGTAAAAGAGTTGGGTTTCCTAAACCCGGGTTTTTTCCCCCAGCAGAAGTTGTCAGCAGGGGAAATAGGGTACATAGCCACGGGCATAAAGGAGCCCGGACAAGTCCGTCCCGGAGATACTATCACAAAATTTCAGGCTCCCGGTTCTAAATTTGAAGAAGTAAAACAACTGTCAGGATATCAGGATCCAAAGCCCATGATTTTTGCCAGCCTTTATCCTGAAAATCCCGATGATTTTGATTTGCTGAAAACCGCCCTGTCAAAATTAAAATTAAACGACCCGGCTCTGGTTTTCGAGCAGGAAACAAAAGAAGCCCTGGGCCGCGGATTTGACTGCGGATTTTTGGGCACCCTCCATATTGAAATTATTTCAGAAAGGCTGCAAAGGGAATTCGGGCTTGATTTGGTGATTTCCACCCCCACTGTGATGTATAAGATAACAAACAACAGAAATGAGGAAGTGTTTATTTATTCTCCGTCCGACTGGCCGGAACAATCTAATATAAAAAAAACGGAAGAGCCGTGGGTTTCCTTGGAGGTTATCTCGCCGGTTCCGTATATGGGAAAAATAATGGAAATTTTAAAAGGGTTTAAGGGAAGTTATATAAAAACGGATTATTTGAGCAGTGAAAGGGCAATGGTTGTTTTCCAAACTCCTTTGCGCGGAATCATCGCCAATCTTTATGAAAAAATAAAAACAATCAGCCAGGGATACGGCTCAATGAATTATCGGCCGCTGGGCTTTAAGGAAGGAAATCTGGTGAAAATGGAAATTTTGATTGCCGGAATAAAGGAAGAGGCGCTTTCCCGCATCGTGGCGGAAGACGAGGCTTACCAGGAAGGAAAAAAACTGGTTGAAAAATTAAAAGATGTTTTGCCTCAAGAGCAGTTTTCGGTTGCTTTGCAGGCGGCAATCGGCGGAAAAATAATCGCCAGGCAAACAATCACGGCAAGAAGAAAAGACGTAACCGGTTATTTATACGGAGGCGACGTGACAAGAAAAAGAAAGCTTTTAGAGAAGCAAAAACGCGGTAAAAAGATGTTAAGAGCGAAGGGCAGGGTTAACGTGCCTACAAAAGCCTTTTTGGAAATCTTCAAAACTTAAAAAGGCGTTTTAATTTTCAAGTTTTGCAAAAACTGCCAGCCTTTCAGAATATGTTTTTTTGTCTTTGAGCCATTTTCCCTGGCAGGTGATTAAAACAATCCAGGCGCCGTCGTTCTTGCCGAATATCTCTGTGGTCTCGTCTTCAAAATCAAAAGCGCGGGTTTCTTTTACCTCAAAAGACAACAGGTTGTTCCCGTCATTTTCAATATAGATTTTAGAGCCATTTTTAATTTCGTTTAGCCTGTGGAAAACCGAACCCTGGCCGTTTTTCCATTGGCCGTAATGGCCAGTAATAATCGCGCTTCCGGTTTCGCCGGGTTTTTGGCTCAAGCTAAACCAGGCAACGGCCCAAGGTTCTTCGGGCGCGCCGATAGCTCCGTTGGCAGTTGTTTTGACATATTGTATTTTCGCGTCCACGCCTATTTCTGGAATGATAAGCCTTAAAGGCAGGCCTGTTTCGGCGCTGGCGATGTTAATTGGAGGCTTATTCGGCTCTTTGTAAGCCAAACCAAATGCAAGGTATAACCCGGTTGCCACCAACGCCGAAAACGCTATTATTAAAATTTTTTTACCAAACTGCATATTTTTTTAAACAGACCTGGAAATGGCTTGTCTTGCCTTAAATCCGGCAAACATCAATAATGGGGCGATTATTGCCGCCACTAACAAATAAATGTTCAGCATAGATTTATTATTAGGCCTAAAACCGGTATCTGGCAATCCGGCCGTAGTGGTAAACGTCATCGAATTAGAGTTTTCTCCTCCTGGGTTAGAAACCATCACGGAGCTGGGACCTGTAGCGATAAGCTGCGACGCGGGCAAATTGGCGGTTAACTGGGTAGCAGAAACATAAGTGGTGGATAAATCCATTCCATCAAATTTTACTATTGAGCCCGACTCAAAGTCTGTCCCGTTGACAGTAATCATCATGCTTTGACTTCCAACGGTTGCCGAGGCGGGCGAGATGCTTGTGATTGCGGGCGTCTGGGCGTTCACCGGTAAGGGAACCGCGCCAAACATAGCTGCGCCCAAAGACAGGAGTCCTATTGCGAAAAGAAATTTTTTAGTCATTTTTTTATTAATTTATTAATATTATTAAAAACTTTAAAGATTCGACCTTTGCTGGATTAATAATACCAATAAAAAATTTAAATTATATTAAAATCAGACCCCTTGTTTAGTTAATTTTTTTATGTTAAAATTATTTCATATTACACAAGTAATATTCATCGCGCCTTGGAGGAGTAGTACCTCGACAGTCTCATAAGCTGTAGGCCCTGGTGCAATTCCAGGAGGCGCAACATTTTTAAATCGGCCGGGGTAGCTCAGTCGGTAAGAGCGTGGCACTCATAACGCCAAGGTCGAGAGTTCGATTCTCTCCTCCGGCACAAAATTTAAAATGCGGGCGTAGTCCAGCCTGGTTCAAGACGCCTCCCTGTCACGGAGGAGATCAGGGGTTCAAATCCCCTCGCCCGCGCACTTGTAAATATATACCAAAAAATGGTGGCTGTCCCCATTTTACCCATTTTAGTGGCTGTCCCCATTTTAGTCCCATTTTAGTGTCCCCATTTTAGAGAAAAATATTTAAACGCCAAAGTCATTACCGAACGCCCGCAAAAAATCAAAAAAACAGAGTGGGTAATTCCGGCCAAGAAACGCGATTACACCCCCGCCGCAAACCACCCTGGAGAAGCAGATTTGTTCTTAAAGCCGGATATTTCTAATTCCCGCAAAGTAGGACATTTCTATTTCCCGTTGACATAGGGTCTTGACTTCGTGTCTGGTCCGATATAAGATAATAAGTGAAGTCACCTGCGCCTGCCGAAAGGGAGTGTGCAGGTTTTTGTTTTTATTGGTATAATATCACTATGAGTGGCGAACGAGTTAACATATTTATTGATGGCGGAAATTTTTACCATTTGGCTTTAAGAAAGTTGGGTTCTTCTGAATCTAATTTTGATTTTGAAAAGTTTGCAACATTTTTAGCAAATGGCAGGAAAATAGCCGATATGGGCAAAAGATTCTATATCGGCACGGTATCTGAAAGGCCAGATGACCAAAGAAGCAAGGAAGCCATGTCAAAACAGACAGCTTTATTTACAAGATTAAGAAATAGTCATTGGGAAATCAGGACAAGCAAATTAAGGAAAAGACTCGAAGAAATAAAAATTGACGACAGGGTTATAGATTATAAAAACATACTCAAAAAAGGAATAGAAAAAATACAATACGAAAGATTGAGAGAAAAAGGCATAGATGTAAAACTTGCCACAGATTTAATTGTCGGAGCGATTGACGATAAATATGATGTAGCCGTTGTTGTCAGTTCTGATGCCGATATTATTCCAGCCATAGATTGGGTAAGAAAAAGAACTCACAAAAAAGTTGAATACATTGGCTTTTCCATAACCGATGGTACAGATAAAAAGAAATCCGCAACGCCGTCTTTAACACTTATGGCTAAAACAGATATTCAGAGGACTCTTGTGGAGTCGGACTTGAAACCTTTTATACAGGAAACTTTATTTGAAAAAAATAAAAATTAAAATTATGAAAATCGAATTTACAAAAGAACAATTTGAAAAATTATTAAAAGTTGTATATCTTGGCAATTGGATGGCGAATGCTATTCATAACGGAAGCGAGGAAGACCCAATTCATAAAGAGATAGAGGATATAGAAAATTACATTTTTTCGTTTGCAAAAGAATTTGGTTTTGAAAAATATGTTGACGATGAAGACGCAAAAGAAGGAAGGTTTTTTCCAACAAATGAATTTGATGAATTGGTTCAAAAATATGTGGAAGAATACGATGACGAATGTTTTTGGGATGAAATTTTTTATAGATTGTCAGATAGGGATTTTGAACGAAAATATACCAATGAGGAAATTTTCAAAATGGAAATGAAGGATCGTTTTGAAAAAGAAGAGCCGTTTCGCAAAAAATGGGATGACGAGCTTAACAACCACGGCATAGGAAGATTGGAAGTAAAAGAATAAAATTGAGACACGCCCCAAAACCCTGATTTTGTTCCTGAAATTTTAGTTCACGACCCGAGTGGGGCGCGCTTGTAAATATATACTAAAAAATGGTGGCTGTCCCCATTTTCATCATTTTCATCCCATTTTCATGCGCTTGTAAATATATACTAAAAAATGGTGGCTGTCCCCATTTTTTCCCATTTTTTGTAAATTTAAAAAAAGAGTCTGAATATTATGCGATGTCCGAAATTAAAAAAAGAGAAAAAGACCGCAATTTCGGAAAATTTATAAAAGAGGCCAAAAAATCGTTAAAAAAATATGGTCGCAAAAGTTAGCATGATGTGTATTTTAAGGCGCAATATTTACATTATTTCCTTGAATTTTGATTATTTTATGTTAAATTAAAAACAGCTCTTTTCATTGATAGAAGGGAAGGTGAAAGATGAACAAAACACAGGCGTTGCTAATTTTAAGAGACGAGGCCGAAAGACTTGAGGACGATAAATTTTTTAATCCCGATTTTTTTTATGACGTTATGGCAATGGCGCTTATTGTTTTAGGTTTCCGCAAAGCGCGGATAAGCAGTTATGTCGCAGGGCATCATACGACACTGGATGGCAAAAGTTTTAACTTTTGCCAAACCGAAAAAGAAATAAATAATTTGTCATTGCTTTGTGATGCGGCTGGCAGGATTGGTTTAGCGGTATTAAATATTGGAACGACCGCGATTTTCGGCGAGTCTGAAATTATTTTAGAAACAGTTTTAGACAAACTAAATATTACGCGCAAAACCAGAAAAGAACACGAATATTTTGGTTTAATTTTAGGCTACCCAGAGTGTTGCGTAACGAGGTTTTCTACCTCGGAGAAATGCAATCTTCTTCCGCTTGAAGCTGTAGTATTCGCTCCCGGCAAAGCAACCTCTTTATTTATGGACGAAGTAACAGGACTTATGAGATGCCGGAAAAACTGTATTAAAGCAGATGAGGGAAACTTAGTTCAGTACGGCGCTCTATCTCATTCTCTGCCCGAGATTGTTGAAAAATCTTTTAAGGAATTCAAGGAATCTGCAAAGTATAATGCAGAATCTCAAAGAAGGATAAAAAAGGGAAGATGCGGTAAATGCGGAAATAAATTTACCAAAAATAACCCTAATTGGTTTGGCCTTTGCCCCTCATGTTGGAGTTCTTGCGGCGACTAATTCGGAAAACTATTTTTGGTTAACCCTTAGGAGGTTTTGGCATGTATGGGCGCGATATTGATTTAGCAGAAAAAAATCTCACTGCCTTGCGGAAAAATATTTATCCCGGACGAGGGCTTATCGCAGGCATTGATAGGTTGGGAAAAAATTTGGTCCAGGTCTATTGGATCATGGGCCGGAGTCAAAATAGCCGCAACAGGGTATTCGTTGCCGATAGCGACAAGGGTAGGGTTTCGACAGAGGCGGCTGATCCGGCAAAAGTTGAAGACCCAGGCTTAATCATTTATAACGCAATGATGGAACGAAAAGAGCATGGTTGGATTTACATAGTAAGCAACGGCAAGCAGACTAACACTGCAATTAATTTAACCGAAAATGAGGCTTCTCTTCAAAGAGCCCTGAGTGGCTGGATTTATGAGCCGGACGCGCCAAATTTTACGCCGCGCATCACGGCGGCTTGCAGGATAATTCCCGGCGCTTATTTTATAGAACTTTCCCTGCTTCGGAAATCTGATTGGAACGCCGCTTGTGATCGTTTTTATTACAGATATGAGCACGTGGAAAATGGGTTGGGCTTTTGTCTTACAACTTATTTGGGGGACGGCAATCCGCTTCCGGCCTTCAGCGGCGAGCCGCTTTTAATGCCGCTATACAGCGATATCAATGAGGTTTTAGACACCTATTGGCTATCGCTTAATGAGGCAAATCGTGTTTCATTGGCAGTTAAATTTATTTCTGTTTCAACCGGGAGGTCCGTTATCAAGATTGCAAATAAATACTCAAAAGTTGCCTGAAATAAGGCAAGCTAAATATATCCTGCAATTTCGCGAAAAATTGCAGGATTTTTTAATTACACGGTTTAAGATTGCTTCTCCCCCGACTGCAATCGCGGGCGTCGCTTTTTCTGACCGGTATTTTTTACCCGGCTTTTTCGCGATTTTTTGGCGGAGGAACTTTTACCCCTTCTTTTCTGGCTTGAGAAAGCCCGATTGCTATTGCCTGCTTTCTGCTTTTCACTTTTTTTCCGTTGCGGCCGGATTTAAGTTTTCCTTTTTTGTATTCACTCATAGATTGCCGAACTTTTTCTTGCGATTGTTTGCCATATTTTGCCATAAATTTAATGTTTCTGCATTTTTCTGGTAATATTTATGAATTAAATTTCTATTAAAAATTATGGAAATAGCGCCGGTTATTCTTGTTCCAACCTTCAAAGAATTTAAAAAGCAGGCCAGGCGGCTGGAAGGAATTTTTGATTTGGCTCAGATTGATGTTATGGACGAAAGAGCATTATCCGCCAATTTATTTGACGCATATTGTATTTTTCTATAAAAATGCTATTATAATAATAGTAAGTTTCTCTTAGGTTTCTTTCTGAAGTTTTCTTAAAAGTAAGCTGTAGGATAGAAATTAAGTAGCAGGTCGGCTTACTAATAATAAAATTTAAATAAAAATTATGGCAAAAAAGTTATATGTAGGCGGGTTGTCTTATGACACCACCGAAGCTACCTTGAAAGAAGCTTTTTCAGCAGTAGGAACAGTTGAATCGGCCGTGATCATCATAGACAAGATGACCAATCGTTCAAAAGGTTTCGGTTTTGTGGAAATGGCAACCGAGGAAGAGGCCCAAAAAGCTGTTGAAACATTGAACGGCAAAGAGCTTGACGGAAGAACTCTTACGGTAAATGAAGCAAGGCCAATGGAATCAAGAGCGCCTCGACAAGGCGGATACAACCGCGACAACAGAGGCGGCGGAGGACGAAGCAACCGCTGGTAAGGGTTAAAACCCAAAGAAAAGGCCTCGCTTCCGCGAGGTTTTTTCTTTGACGTCGTAATTTTAAGGGAAATACAAATAGCATGAATAATATAAGAAACATCGCAATAATTGCCCACGTCGACCACGGGAAAACCACGTTGGTGGACGCGCTTTTGCGCCAGTCAAAAACCCGATTGGATAAAAATGACGCAGGCCAGGAATGCATAATGGACAGCAACGAATTGGAAAAAGAAAGAGGAATCACTATTTTTTCCAAAAACGCATCGGTGCGATACGGAGGCGCAAAAATAAATATAATTGACACTCCCGGGCACGCTGATTTCGGCGGCGAAGTGGAAAGAATTTTAAATATGGCAGACGGCTGTCTGCTTTTGATTGACGCGAAAGAAGGCCCTATGCCCCAAACCAGATTTGTGCTGAAAAAAGCCCTGGAGATGGGCCACAAAATTATTGTGGTGGTAAACAAAATAGACAAAGCGGGCGCAAGGCCGGAATTTGCGTTGGAGGCGACTTTTGAATTATTTTTGGAATTGGGAGCGGGCGAACACAGCCTTAATTTTCCCGTAATATATGCGTCTGGCAGAAACGGAAAAGCAGGCATTGGTCCGGATTTGTCCAATATGGAAAATATCATTCCGGTTTTTGACGCTATCTTAAAACACATACCTTCGCCTATTGCCAAAATAGAAAAGCCCTTGCAGATGCTGGCAACCTCAATAGCTTACGACAACTTCAAAGGCAGGATCGCAATCGGCAGAATTCATAGCGGTTTGATAAAGGCCGGCCAGGAAATAACCCATATTAACAGGCAGGGACAAAAAAAGAAATACAAAATAATTTCTTTGATGACTTTTGATGGATTAAACAGGGTTGAAACAGCTGAAATAAAAGCCGGAGATATCGCCGCTATCGCCGGGATTTCGGATATAATTATTGGTGAAACAATAGCAGATCCGGAAAATCCGGAAGCTTTGCCGCTTATTAATATTGAAGAGCCTACAGTAAAAATGACTTTTATGGCAAACGATTCCCCGTTCGCTGGCAAAGAAGGGCAATTTTCAACGACAAGGCAAATAAGAGAAAGATTATTCAAAGAATTGGAAACAGATGTCTCTTTGAGGGTTGAGGAAACCGAAAAGGGAAACTGGATTGTTTCGGGCAGGGGGGAACTTCATTTGGCTATATTTATAGAAAGAATGCGCAGGGAGGGATACGAATTGCAGGTTTCAAGGCCGGAAGTTATTACCAAAGAAATAAACGGACAAATAATGACTCCATATGAAAAAATATGCATTGAATCCCCCGAAAAATATCAGGGAGCCGTAATGCAAAAATTAGGAAGCAGAAAGGGGGAGTTGAAAGAAATGAGAAACAGCGGCGGAACGGTATTTTTAGAATTCATAATTCCGACAAAGGGACTCTTCGGCTACAGAAGCGAATTTTTAACAGACACAAAGGGCCTCGGAATAATGAATGCGGTTTTTTTCCAATACATGGAAGACCCTGGCAACTGGAAAGAAAGGGACC
Source organism: uncultured Candidatus Saccharibacteria bacterium (assembly GCA_964427585.1). Classification (GTDB taxonomy): domain Bacteria; phylum Patescibacteriota; class Minisyncoccia; order Minisyncoccales; family Staskawiczbacteraceae; genus JBBTQJ01. The sequence continues at coordinate 26,970 of CAYRVC010000003.1, read as the reverse complement.
AGGGGTCTTTGGTCTCCTGCGAAACCGGGCAGACGAATCTTTACGGACTCCGCAATATACAAAACAGAGGAGTATTATTTTTTGGACCGGGAACAGAGATTTACGAAGGCCAGGTGGTCGGACAAAATTCCAGGCCTAACGACATAAGAGTAAATGTTTGCAAAACAAAACAACTGTCAAACATGAGGTCAAGGGGGGAAGGGAGTACGGAACATTTTGACACCCCAAAAACAATGGAGCTGGAAGATGCTTTGGAATATATCGGCGACGATGAATTGGTGGAGGTTACTCCATAAAACGTTCGCATAAGAAAGATATATCTAAAAGAGATTGATTCTGTAAGGGCGGGAAGGGAAAACAGGAATTAAATTTTTGCCCTGCCCTTGTTTTTTCGCGAAAAATGTTATATGATTAGTTATGATGATACCTATGAGCAAAGAACAATTTTTAATAGAACATAACAGACTGTCTCCCCCTAACCTGCAAGCCACCTTTGCTTTGCTTACAAGGTTTCAAGAAGAAATAAAGCCTCTTTTGAAAGATGCTGATTGGTCCCATAAATTAAGGATACCTTTTATCACATGGCTTCTTTCACTGCCCCAGGAAAAAAATAAACATATTAAAAAATCAGCAAAACAGGTGTATAAAATTTATCCTGATGCGGAATAATTCCACTGCCTTAAAAAAATCATGAAAAGCCGGAGATAATATCAAGGGCTTTTTTGATTTCAAAGAAGATGTATAATTAAATAATTAAATATTACATATGACTGCTAACAGCAGGATATAAAAATTATTTTTGTATTCGCCCAAAGCAGTTATATTCAAATATGTTTGGCAGCAATAAGTTAGTTCCAAAATTCTGTGATTTAAGGGGAAAAGTGGCGATTATAACAGGAGCCAAGGGGGGAATGGGCAAAGCCCATGCCATAACCCTTGCCAGAGCCGGCGCCAAGGTTGTTGTTTCTGACATTTCAAAAGAAGAATGCCAGCTGGTTGCAGACGAGATAAAAAAAGAGAGGGGCGAGGCGATTGCCGTAAAATGCGACATAAGCAAAAAAACGGAAGTTGAAAATTTAATAAAAGAGGCAATAGGGAAATTCGGCAAATTAGATATTTTAATAAACAATGCGGGAATATGCCCGTTTAAATCGTTTTTGGAATTGACAGAGGAGGATTGGCATAAGGTGCTGGATATTAATTTAAAAGGTTATTTTTTATGCAGCCAGGCGGCGGCAAAGGAGATGGCAAAGCAGAAATCAGGGGCTATTGTGAATATCGCTTCGATTGCCATGGGGCAGGTTGGCATGGGGTTTCCCGGCATTGCGCATTATTGCGCCTCAAAGGGGGGCATTGTGGCAATGGCGGAAGCCATGGCTTTGGAGCTTGCCCCTTTGAATATAAGGGTTAACACGATATCTCCAGGAGCCATTGATACGCCGATGATGGCGCAGGTAAAACAGGATATGAAAAGCCTTGAAGCAACGCTTTCTAAAATTCCCTTAAAGAGAGTCGGCAGGCCGGAGGAAATTTCCAAAGCGGTTTTGTTTTTATGCTCTGACGAATCTTCGTATATGACAGGATCGGTTGTGATTGTTGACGGCGGATGGACGGCAAATTAGATTAAAACGGCCTTCTGGCTTATATTAGGAGGCCGTTTTTTTATTGAAAAATAAGGCAAAAACAAGTGAAATTATCCACATTGCGAGGCTTGTTTTTTGTTTAATTTTAAGGTAAAATAGAATAATGCATTTATGCGGAAAAATATCGTTATAAACAACCCAAATGAGGCGGTTTTAATTAAAAAATTGGAAAAAAGGACGGATGTTAAGGCAGAAAGAATCAAGAGGCTTTTAAGGCTTCCCGATCTGACAAAAAAAGAGAATTCTCCTATTAAAATTTTGGCTGAAAAAATAATGAGTTTGCAAAGATTCGCTGATTTTGACATGGTTGAAATTCCTAAAATAGTAACAGTAAAAGACGAGTTTGATATTTTAAATTCTCCCTCAGACCACCCTACAAGGAAAGAAACAGATACGTTTTTCATTGATAACACGCATCATCTCCGCACGCAAACAACAGTGATGTGGCCGTTTTATTTGCGAGATAAGAAAGTTTTAGAAAAATTGGAGAAAGAGGGAGAAGTAAAGGCCTTAGCCACGGGAATTGTTTTCCGCAAAGACGAAATTGACAGAAAACATTTTCCGGCATTCCACCAAATTGACGGATTATTAATTTGCAGAAAAGACAAAAAAATAATAACTTTGGACGACTTAAAAGAAGTTGAAGCCGAAATGACAAAAAGCATTTTTGGCCCGGAAGTTGAATATCGGTTTTTGGTTGATTCGTTCCCTTTTACCGACCCTTCCGTGCAAATTGAAATTAAATATAACAATGACTGGATGGAAGTTGTGGGTTCTGGACTGGTGCATAAACAGGTCATGGAAAATTTGGATATTGACCCTTTAATTTATAACGGATGGGCGTTTGGATTTGGAATCGAGCGGCTGGCAATGGTGAAGTTTAAAATCCCAGACATAAGGATTTTTTGGTCAAACGACCCTCGCATAACGTCACAGTTTGAAGATATAAATTCAAAATATAAAGAAGTCAGCAAATACCCGGAAATTTCAAGGGATATCTCGTTCGTGATCGGCAAAAATATTAATTTAAATAATTATTACGAGATTATAAGAGATTGCGCCGATAATTTGATTGAGGAAGTGAAGCTCGTTGATGAATATGAAGACGAAAAAAAATTTGGCAAAGACAAGAAAAGTTATACATTCCGCATTGTATATAGGTCTCCGGAAAGAACCTTAACCAATGAAGAGGTTAATAGAATTCATGAACAGATTATTGGAAAAACAAAAAATGAATTGAATGTAGCTATGAGGTTTGAAATGAAAGCTGAACCTGGATCATTTGAATTACGTGGGGGAGACGCAAATATGAAAATTAATAAAGATAAATAAGAAAAACTTTATTTTTTAAAAAAATAAAATGAAAAATACAAAAATTGAATTAAAAAAATTTATGAAAACGAGAAAGTATCTTGTTTGGTATGTTAAGGAACCGGAAAATCTGCCAGCTGAATCAATAGTTGAACATACTTTAAATTACGGCGACTGGGATGATGTGCAGAAACTCATTAAAATTATAGGGATAAAACAAATGGCGGAAATTTTTAGAAAGCAAACAGGTGGATTTAGAACAAATTATCGTCCGGAAGTGAGTAATTATTTTAGATTATATTTTGATAAATATGTCAGATAAATTTCATAAAGAGATTTTAACAAAAGAACAAGCTGAGCTTCTTCCGGTAATAGGAGGTTTTACGGGGGGTTTTGGTTTGGTTGGCGGGACAGCTATCGCATTACACATTGGGCATAGGGAATCAATCGATTTTGACATGTTTTCTTTTAAAAAATTTGGTAATTTGTCAATAAGAAACAAAATAACGAAAAAAATAAGAATCGACAATGTTATTGTGGATAAAGAAGGGGAATTTACTATTTTAATAAAAGGAGTAAAATTCACTTTCTTCCATTATCCTTTTGATATAAAATTTAACGAAAATTTTGGTTATACAATAAAATTACCGAGTCTTTTAACTCTTGCGGCGATGAAGGCATATGCATTAGGCCGCAGACCAAAGTGGAAAGATTATGTTGATTTATATTTTATAATTAGAGATTTTTATAGAATTCAGGAGATTAACAAGCTGGCAAAAAAAATTTATGGAAATGAATTTAATGAAAGGAATTTCAGAAATCAGCTTATTTATTTCGACGATATAAATTATCAAGAAAAAATTATTTGGAAAAATAATTTTGAAACAAGTGAGAAAGAAATCAAAAAAAGTTTAATAGAATTCAGTTTGTCATAAAAATAATATGAAATTAAACATAAAAGTAGTGAACCAGGAGAATACGGAAAAAAAAGAGCTTAAAAAAGCCGATAAGAAACCAGCGGTAAAAAAAATATCAGAACAGAAAAGCAAGCCCGTGGAATTTTTAGCTGCAAAGAAACCGGAAAAAATTAAACAAGCGAAGATCGAACTAAGAAAAAATAAGCCAGTAGCCGCTGAAAAAGAAGAGTTAATAAGAGAAGAATTTATTAAGGAAACTATTGCAACGTCGGACTTTGCAATAACTGAACCGAAAAAAACGAGAAAAAACGGTGAATACACGGCCAAAGACATTTATGTTTTAAAGGGTTTGGAGCCGGTAAGGCAAAGGCCTGGAATGTATATAGGGTCTACGGGAATTGACGGCCTGCATCATTTGATCCACGAGTGCTTAGATAACGCCATAGATGAAAGCATGGCAGGTTACGCCAAAAATATTGAAGTTGTCTTGTTGCCTCAAGACAGGGTAAGAGTTTCAGACGACGGCAGGGGCATACCCGTGGAAAAACACTCTGACACAAAAAAGTCGGCGCTGGAAACGGTTATGACTACCCTGCATGCTGGCGGAAAATTCGGCGGAGAGGCATATAAGGTATCGGGAGGATTGCACGGAGTGGGAATTTCAGTCGTATGCGCCTTGTCAGTTTATATGCTGTCTGAAATACACAGGGACGGCGGAATTTACCAGCAGGAATATTTAAGAGGCATTCCAAAAGCTCCCGTTAAAAGGGTTGGGGATTCGAAGAAAACAGGAACAATACAAATTTTTGAAGCGGACCCGCAAATTTTTAAAGAAATAAAATATGATCCGAAAAGAATTTTAAACCATATCCGCCAGCAGGCTTATCTTACAAAGGGGATAAGGATAATATTCAGAGACGAGAGGGAAAAGGGAAAAGAAACCAGCTATTCGTTTTATTTTGAAGGAGGGGTTGCCTCTTATGTGAAATATTTGATGGAAGGAAATACCCCCCGCCACCATAATATTTTTTCAGTTGCCGCCACCAAGGATGATATTTTTGTGGAAGCGGCTTTCCAGTACACCCAGGAAATGGAATGCACCGAAGAGAGTTTTGCCAACAATATTTATACGCCCGAAGGCGGAACCCACATTTCCGGATTCCGCGCCGCTTTGACAAGGTCGTTGAACGATTATGCCAGAAGGGAAGGGTTTTTGAAAGAAAAAGACGAAAATCTTTCAGGCGACGACGTAAGGGAAGGCTTGACTGCCGTTATTTCGGTAAAAATTAAGACTCCGCAGTTTGAAGGCCAGACAAAAGCAAAATTGGGCAACCCGGAAGCGAAAAATGCGGTGGAAGTGGTTGTTTCTGAAGGTTTGTCCGATTATTTGGAAAGGAATCCTTCAGACGGCCGGGCAATCGTTGAAAATTGCCTGCTGGCGGCTAAGGCCAGGCTGGCGGCCAAAGCGGCCCGCCAGACGGTTCTAAGAAAGGGAGCGCTGGACGGCTTGGCTCTGCCGGGAAAACTGGCAGACTGCCTTTCCAGAAGGCCCGAAGAATCGGAATTATATATCGTGGAGGGAGATAGCGCCGGCGGTTCGTTGAAGATGGCAAGAGACAGAAAATTTCAGGCTGTTCTTCCTTTACGCGGAAAGATTTTGAATGTGGAAAGGGCCAGATTGGATAAAATGTTAGTTTCAAAAGAAATTAAAGCGCTGATTATTGCCATGGGAACCGGTATCGGAGAAGATTTTGACATTTCAAAATTAAGATACCACAGAATAATTATTGCCACCGATGCGGACGTAGACGGCGCCCATATCAGAACACTGCTTTTAACATTTTTTTACAGGCATTTTAAGTCCATAGTTGAAGGAGGGCATATTTATATCGCCCAGGCGCCTCTTTATAAATTTCAATTCGGCAAAGAAATAAAGTATGCCTATACGGAAGATCAAAAAGCGGGAGTTTTGAATAATTTTGCGAAACCTGGCGGGGTATCAATTCAGCGTTATAAAGGATTGGGAGAAATGAATCCTGAACAGCTTTGGGAAACAACTATAAATCCAGAAAACAGGATATTGTTGCAGGTAGCGGTTGAGGAAGCCCATCAGGCGGATAAAACATTTGATATTTTGATGGGAGAAGAGGTGGAACCGAGAAAAAAGTTCATCCAGACCCACGCAAAATCGGTAAAAAACTTAGACATTTGAAATGCGCGTCTTGACTTTTGATTCAAAGAGGCTATCATTAATAAAGATGGCCGAGAGGCCGTTTTAAAAACCGCGAAATATGAAATTTACGGGAAAAACAAAATCATTTTTTAAAGAAGTTTATGTTGAGCTGAAAAGAGTAAGCTGGCTTTCCAGAAAAGAGGTTTTGAGATACACTTTGATAGTGCTGGCAGTCACCATTACGGTGGCGGCTTTCTTGGGAGGATTGGATTATGCATTTTCCCAAATAGTGAGAAGATTCATATTTTAATATAAAATAAAAACAAAATGCCAAAACAAGTAATTGAACAAGAAAGAAGATGGTATGTTATACACACTTATTCGGGATACGAGGACGCGGTTGCCAAAAACCTTAAGCAAAGGATAGAGAGTTTGGGCATGGAGGACAAAATCTTCAATGTGATAGTTCCGAAAGAAAAAAAGATTAAGATTAAAAATGGAAAGAGAAAAACAGTTGAAGAAAAGATATATCCAGGATACGTGTTAGTGGAGATGATAGTAACGGACTCTTCGTGGTATGTTGTGAGGAACACGCCAAGGGTTACGGGTTTTTTGGGGGCGGGCACAACGCCTATTCCGGTTTCAGATAAAGATATTGAAGAATTGATGAAAAAAATGAAGGCAGAAGAGCCGCAATTTAAGATTGATTTTGAAGTTGGGTCCGCAGTTAAGATAACCGACGGCCCATTCAAGGGATTCGACGGCAAGGTTTCAGAAATCGATGAAGAAAGAGGAAAAATAAAGGTGCTGGTCAGTATGTTTGGAAGGGATACTCCCGTGGAGCTGGACTCCTTGCAAATAAAAAAACTGTAAACTTTTAAAAATATGGCAAAACAAATAAAAGCAGTCGTAAAAATTCAAATACCGGCAGGAAAAGCCACCCCGGCGCCTCCTATCGGCCCGGCATTGGCCCAGCACGGTCTGAACATAGCTGAATTCTGCCAGAAATTTAATGATGCCACCAAAGATAAGGCCGGTTTTGTAATTCCGGCTGAAGTCACTATTTATATTGACAGATCGTATGATTTTAAATTAAAGTCTCCGTTAGTTTCTGATTTATTGAAAAAGGCCGCCGGCATCGATAAAGGTTCAGGCCAGCCGAATAAAACCAAAGTGGGAAAGATTACCAAAGCCCAGCTGAAAGAAATTGCGGAAAAAAAGATAGCGGACTTGAATACAACGGATATTGAAAAAGCCATGAAAATAATTGAAGGCACGGCAAAGAACATGGGGATAGAGGTAAAGGAATAAATATAATAAATTACACTTAAACCGGGCTTAAACTCGGTTTTTGGCTGTATTACGCTTAATTGAATTTTTATAGGATATTATGGTATACTAAAAATGAACCTAAAAGTATGAATGTAAACGAAATAAAAAATAAAATAAAGAACGAGGGGCCATTTTTAAGGGAAAAATTCCGAGTCAAAAAAATCGGTATTTTCGGCTCGTACTCACGAGGTGAACAAAAGAGATCCAGCGACATTGATATCTTGGTTGAATTTTATGAGGCGCCAAGTTTACTTAAATTTATTGGCATGGAAAAATATTTGTCAGAAATCTTGGGAATTAAGGTTGACCTGGTAATGAAAAATTCTTTAAAGCGCTACATAGGAGAACACATATTAAACGAAGTCATTTATGTATGAGAAAAAACTCTAAAAAGAGAGATTTGAAAGATTTTTTAATAGACATATCCTACTCAATAGAGCTAATAGAGAAATTTGTTGCCGGTTTTGATTTTGAGAAATTCAAACAGGATGAGAAAACTAAGGATGCGGTAGTTATGAGAATAGGGATTATCGGCGAGGCAGTAAATAATTTGCCTAAAAAATTTAAAAAAGATCACAAAGAAATTCCGTGGCAAGGTATTGCGGATATGAGGAACAAGCTGATTCACGAATACTTCGGCATTAACTCAGAAGTTGTCTGGAAAACAGTGAAAGAAGATGTTCCAGGGCTTAAAGAGGAAATGCTAAAGTTGTTGAGAGAATTAAATATTGAAACAAAGAATAGTAGATTGATTTGAAATATAACCTGCGAGACGTCAGTCTCTATCGGCAAAGCTGATGGCAGGTATACTAAAAAACCGCTCAAAAATGAGCGTTTTTTAGTATACACTCGTTGAGGCAACATTTCGGAACCGATATGGCTAAAAAAGGATTCAATAATTCTATAATTTCTGAAGCTCTCGCTTCGGCGAGAGCGACAAGCCTTACACTTCGGTGTAGGGACTTCTTTTTTTGTTTAAAAATTTGAACGGGGTCTTGCCGGAGTATAATAATGCAGAGGCATACAGAAATTTTAAAACTTTGAAAAATATTCGTCTATTAGATGAAAACTTTAATTGCATGGACTGCGAGGAATATGGGGATAGAAGTGAAAGAATAAAGAAAATATAAAAGCAATAAAAATCAACCAAAATCAAGGGTTGATTTTTATTTTGGTAAGGTGGTACAATAAAGCAAGAGAGAGGCTAAGCCTTTCACAAACTTGTGAAAGGCTTAGCCTCTCTAAAAATTAAAATGAACAATCTAAAAGAAAAATATGTTCGTCCCTCCTGGGATGAATATTTTTTAAATTTATTGGAGCCTTTGGGCAGTAGAGGAACCTGCGATCGGGGTCGGAGCGGAGCCGTAATCGTAAGCCCGCACCATACAATTTTAGCCACGGGTTATGTGGGCGCTCCGCCGGGTCAGCCTCACTGCGACGAGGCCGGCCATATGATGATAACCAGAATTGATGAGAAAGGAAATCAATCACAGCACTGCGTAAGAACCCTGCATGCCGAAGAAAACGCTATTTTGCAATGCGCTAAAGACGGAATAAAACTTGAAGGAGCTGTTATTTACGCAAAAATGGTTCCCTGTTACAACTGCGCAATGAGGATAGTAAGGGTAGGCATTAAAAGGGTGGTCGCGCAGAAGAGATACCATGCCGATAGCCTGTCTTTAGAGTTATTTAAAAACGCGAGAGTAGAATTGGTTATCATTGAAAATATCAACGAACAATATGAAAAACAATAAGGATGAGGAGCAGATTTTAGTGGTGAAATCAGATATTATTTTTAAAAAAGAAAAATGGCAGGGATTAAAAACCGATAACCTGGATTATTGCATTGATTTGATTAAAAATAACTGCGAATTTAAAAGAAGGGGGGATATGGAAAACGATCCCTCTTTCCAGCAGATAATCCCATACGCGCTTTTTAATTACAAAGATAAATACTTTGTTTATAAATACTTGGAAAACGCGGGCGAAAAAAGGCTGGTTGACCATTGCCAGGTGGGGGTTGGCGGACATATAAACAAAGATGATATAAATTCCGGGCAGGATATTTTAGAGCAGGGAATGATGCGGGAATGGAACGAAGAAGTTGATTTTAGGGGAAATTTATTGCAGAAGAAATTGGTAGGCATATTGAATGATGAAAGCACACCGGTTGAACGGGTCCACCTTGGCTTGGTTTATAATTTTACGGGAGATTGCCCGGAAATTTCTATCAAGGAAACGGATAAAATGAAAGGAGAGCTCGTGGGAATTAAAGACCTTGGAGAATATATTAAAAAAAGCAAAGGAATTTGGGCTCGCATAGTTTATAAAGAATATTTATCAAAGTTAGTGTAATTTGAACATGCAGGAAATAAAAACATTATTGGAGGCAGGCAAAGATTTGGGAAAAAATTTCCCGGAGAAAGTGGAAATTGCCAACGGCAGTATTTTTTTATCGAAAAAATATCCCCTAAAAGAAAATCCTCAAGATAAAAGCAATATTCCGCTGTTTAAAAAATTCAACAGGGACAAGCTTCGGGAAAAAGGCTGGCCGGTGAATCCCGGCACTTATGAGATAAGGGATCCTGCCAGTCCTGTTGCCGTGGTTTGCCCGGCTCAAAATGCCGAATTGCAGGCGGCAGCTATTTCATATGGAGCAGCTATTTCCGGACCCTGTATTACTCCAGACAGGGGAGTGGAATTGGTCGTCACCAATCTTATTTCCAACCCCAACATCCGCTGGCTGGTAATAGCCGGCAAAGACAGCGGGCATTTTGCAGGGGATGTCATTTGGAGCCTCAGCAGAAACGGCATTGATCCTAAAACCAGAAAAGTAATCGGCACAAAATGCCCGACCAATCCGTATCTGATGAATATTCCCTTAGAATCCATTGATCGTTTCCAAAAACAGATTAAAGTAATAAATATAATGATTGACGGAAAGGAAAACGATTTCGAGCAGGTAAAAGAAGAAATGGGGTTGGTGATAAGATGCTGCGTTCAGGAGCCCGAAAATGCCATTGAAATGATCAACAGAAAAACCGGAGAGCAATTTGTTTTGTTTGACATAGGCTCTGAAGAATTTGAAGCGGTTGCAATTGATTTATCAATTCAGAAAACAGGAACATATTATGAAGGATACGACAGGGTGGGCACAAGCATACATATTGATACGGTTGCTTCAGCTTATCCCGTGGCGATATCCCACGTTGTAAACAAAGGCATAATAGGCAAACAGGAATCAACAAGAATGGCTTTAGACACCTTGGCAACCCAGTTTGTCATCCACAACGTAGAAGACGGTTTGGTGCCTGAAAATTGGCGGCCTTTCGGCTGGATGAAGGATATTGAAACAGTGCAGGACTATATTGAGAAATACAGACTGTGGGTTTATCTTTTTCCCTTAAGCGACGTTAAATACGACGAGGTTCAAAAAAGATTCGTTCCTTATATTCCAAAACAAATGGAATATGCGTATGGCGGCCGGTTGACCGCGTATTGGTATGAAATAGCCGATGAAGAAGAAAAAAAAGACGTCACTGCGTTAGTTGAAGAATATCACAAAAAATACCAGATTAACAATCCGACCTTTAAAGAAATAGCGGAATTTTATGAAAAATTATCAAAACTCCAAAAAAAGAGCTTTAACCAGATTTATAATATGGCAAAAGCCGTGAAGCTGTGCGTGGCAGAAGGTTTTACCGGCTCTTACAGGAACTATATGTCGCTTCAGACTCCGCCGATTGATATTAAAGCAGACCCGAGGCAGGCGCATAATCCATGTTTTGCCCTTTATGAAATTTATCCGAGAAAGATAAAAGGCAAGTGGCAGCTTGATGTGGTATTATTGTTGAGAGCTAATGATTCTTTGGCTTTTCCGGCAAATGCTAACGGCGGAATTTTTATTCAGAAATTTTTAGCCTGGTATGCCAGTATCGATACCGGTTTATACGTGCATAATGCCGGCAGCCTGGAAGTTTGCGACTATATGTTTGATAAAGATACATTGGAAAAACATCAAAATGATTAAAAATTTATATCCGGGAAAATTTATTGTTATCGAGGGACTTGATGGATCCGGCAAATCAGCCCAGGCTGACCTGCTGGCGGATTTTTTGAAAGAACAAGGAAAAGATGTCGTTATCACCAGAGAGCCGACAACCGAATCAGAAGCCGGAAAAACGATAAGGCGGGCCTTAAAAGAGGAGATAAAAATAGAACCGCTCCAATTGCAAGAGCTTTATGTTGAAGACAGGAAAGAGCACCTGGAAAACAAGGTTATCCCGGCATTGGAAAACGGAAGTTTTGTTGTTTCCGGCCGCTATGCCTTTTCCACTTTCGCCTACGGATATTCCGATGGACTGCGTCTTGATTTATTAATAAAAATGAATGATAATTTTTTATTGCCCGATTTGACTTTGCTGGTTGATGTTTTGCCCGAATCTTGCATTGATAGAATAGAAAGCCGCGGAAAAGAAAAAGAATTGTTTGAAAAATTGGAGAAACTTGCGAAAGTAAATGAAATTTACAAAAAACTTCCGGAAATGTTTGAAAATGTTATAATAATAAACGGAGAAAGAACGATGTCGGAAGTTTTTCAACACATCAAAAAAGAAGTTGTCTTGCGTTTTTTTAAATAATTTTAAAAACATGAGCTATAAAACAACGGTAGGGCTTGAAGTCCACGTGGAACTGAATACCAAAAGCAAGATGTTTTGCAGTTGTGTTAATAACCCTGACGAGAAGCGCCCTAATTATAATATTTGCCCGGTGTGCATGGGGCACCCGGGAACGCTTCCTGTTGCCAACGAAGAAGCGATAAGAAAAGTAATAAAAACCGGACTGGCTCTTAACTGCAATGTTTCCCATGATTCCAAGTTTGACAGGAAGAATTATTTTTATCCCGATTTGCCAAAGGGGTATCAGATATCTCAATACGATATGCCATTGTGCGACAATGGATTTTTGGTTATAGAAAATAAAAAAATACGCATAAGAAGGATACATTTGGAAGAAGACACCGGCAGACTGCTTCATCCTGAAGGCGCGGACTATTCTTTGGTTGATTACAACAGGGCGGGCATTCCTTTAATGGAGCTGGTGACAGAGCCTGATATTGAATCCGGAAAAGAAGCAAGGAAATTTGCCGAAGAGCTCCAGCTTATTTTAAGGTATTTGGGTGTCGCGGACGCCGATATGGAAAAAGGCCAGATGCGCGTTGAAGTCAATATCAGTTTGTCAAAAGACAATAAGCTGGGAACGAAAGTGGAAATCAAAAACTTGAATTCATTCAAGGTGGTTGAAAAAGCAATTGATTATGAAATTGACAGGCAAGCGGAAACTTTGAAGGCAGGGGATAAAATTTTTCAGGAAACACGGGGTTGGCACGATAAGAAAGAGATAACTTTTTCCCAGAGGGAAAAAGAAGAGGCTCATGATTACAGGTATTTTCCGGAGCCCGATATTCCTCCTTTGCATTTTGATGAAGAATTCATAGAAAATGTAAAAAAAGAAATTCCGGAATTGCCTCAGCAAAAAAGGCAAAGGTTTTTGAATGAATACGGATTGGACGAAAAAGCGGTGGAGGTTTTTGCGGGCAATAAAGACTTGAGCGAATATTACGAGAAAACGGTTTCTGAATTCGAAGAATGGATCAAGGAAGAAGATTTAAAAAAATCGCTGTCTGAAAAGGAAGAGCGGAAAATTTATAAGCTTGCATGCGATTATCTTTTGTCGGATATATTGGGGTTGTTTTCCGGACAGGCGTTTTCAGAAGCCGAGTTTAAAATAACTCCTGAAAATTTCGCCGAATTTATAAAAATGATTTACAAAGGCCAAATTTCCTCGAAAATCGCCAAAATGATTTTGGTTGACATGTTTAATACGGGTGCCGACCCTTCCTCTGTTGTGGAGGAAAACAAATTAAGCCAAATGACCGATGATGCGGAAATTGAAAAAATAGTGAAGGGTATAATTTTAGAAAATCCCAAGGCGGCCGATGATTACAAAGCCGGCAAGCAAAACGCCCTGCAATTTTTGGCAGGCCAGGTGATGTCCGCCACCCGTGGAACAGCTAAGCCGGACAAAGTGCAGGAATTGCTAAAGAAAATATTGTCCAAGGTGAGCTGATCTCACCGGTTTCTATAATAAGAAAAGCCTCAAGTGAGGCTTTTTTGATGTTTTATATTTTAATTTGCTTTAAGCAATTTAAAACAATGGGTCTAACGGCACATGGCCGAAAGTTATTTCGTTTCTTGGCAGGCATATTACCGCGAAATTGCGGTCGCGGACAATGTCTCCCGGATTAATCAAACAACTCTGTTCTTGTTCAACCAACAAGGCGTTGCGGGTGAATCCGCAAAGCATAAAGTCCAGTTCGCTGAATCGTCTTCTTAGCTTTAAACAAAGAGTATTCATGTCTATTTCTGTTTTTTCCAGCAAGTTTATTCCCAAATCAAGCTTGATATAAAACCTGTATCCATTGATTTCAACAACGGGCTCTTCAGCTGAAATTAACTGCCAGTTTGGAGGAGTCGATTTAATTTTTCCTGCTTGGTCGGGCCTAAGATTATAAAAAACAGTGAATTTTTCCAACTCGGGCCTGCCTACGTCTTTTAAGGCGATGTTTCCGCAATGAATTATTGTTCTTGCATCGCGTTTAAACATTTCTTCTGCCAACTTCTCCCAAAATCCAGGATCTAAGTCTGATATTCTTAAACTATCGGATATTATGCCGACAGAAAAAGTCGGGATTGCTGATTTTGTCATTTCGAGCCTGCTAAACACTGTTTCGTTTCTGTCGGTATCCACGATGGCAAATTCATGTCCGTTGAAACTGGCCTCGACGGCTCCAGGGTTAATAAAATTAACAAGATGGGTTTGGGCAAAAATCTGGTGATGGGTATGCCCCGAAAAAACCAGCTTTAAACCATCATGCTGATTCCGCTGGGTCTCTAAAAAAAACATCAAGTTTTGTTCAGAACCATTTAAAAAATCAAAAGATCTTTTGTGGCCCAAATATATTCTGACGCGCCCTATGTCAACAATTCTTTTTTCTGGAACAGTGAAGGTCCACTCGGGCGGGCTATTTTCAAAACATGGCTTATCTATTTGCTCTTGGTTAAGGGCGCAAAAAACAGGGAGGTTACCGAAAAGCTCGGCGCTCAGGTGCTGTGGCTCTATGTCTCCGCAGTGGATAATAATCTCAACATCCCTTGTTTTGAATTGCCCAATTATCGCCCTTATTACTCTTTCATCTATGGAATGCGTATCAGACAAAATTCCAGCGATCATACATAGCTCCTTTCTTAATTTTCTCGAATTTTTAAAGAACCGTTTACAGAAAATTTTTAATTAATTTTTCTGCTTCTTTGTAATTTTTAACCCAATTAATTCGCTTGTCTTTTTTAAACCAGGTCATCTGCCGCTTAGCAAAATGTTCGGATTCTTTTTGGATTTTGTTTACCATTTCTTCATAGGTTATTTTATCTTGAAGATATTGCGCGACAAAACGGTATTCCAATCCAAACTCTTCTAATCGACCATATGAAACACCGGCTTTCAGGAGTTTTTTGACCTCGTTTATCATAGCGTTTTTTTGCTTTTTTTTCAATAGCAGCTTCCTTACTATTTTTTTTGTCTTTTCTGAAGTTTTTTTAATCCCAATTTCTAAAATAGAAAGTTTGTGGGGTGTCGGAGACCCCACAAACTTTAGCGGTGGGACGGGTTTTTTGGTTTTTAAGATAATTTCCAGAGCCCTTATCAGCCTGCGGGGATTATTTTTATCGATTACATTTGCCCTTTTAGGATCAAGTTTTTTTAGTTTTAAAAAAAGTTTTTTTACAGTAAGTTTTTCTAACTTTTTTCTTAGTTTCCAGTTTGGCTTTACCTTTGGAATTATAAGCTTGTCGATCACCGAGTAAATATAAAAAGCCGTTCCACCGACTAAAAACGGAAGATTATTTCTTTTTTGTATATTTTTTATGGCCTTGTTGGCCAATTTTTGATATTGAGCCACGCTAAATTTTCTTTTGGGGTTTGCTACGTCCAAAAGATAATGGGGGATGCCTTGCATCTCCTTTTTGGTAATTTTTCCGCTTCCGATATCCATTCCTTTATAAACCTGCCTTGAATCAGCGGAAATTACCTCGCCGTTGAATTTTTTAGCCAGTTTTACGGATAAATCAGTTTTTCCGGAAGCCGTTGGGCCTAAAATGACTATCAGTTTATTCATAAAATTAATCTGCCTTCCAGCGCCCATTCCTGAGATTTTGTTATTTTGACATTTACAAATTCGCCTGTCATTTTTTTATTTTCAGGTTTTAAATTTCGGGTTATTTTTATCGTCTTGTATTGCTCATTTTTTCCAAAATAAATATTATTTTTTTGAGAATCAATTAAAACAGTTATTTTTTTGCCGATCAATTTTTTATTATGCGACAACGCGGTTGTTTTCAGAATTTTTGTTAGGATTTTTTCTCTTCGTTTTTTTTCCGCAGGCAAAACATTGTCTTTTATCTTTGACGCGGCAGTGCCTGGACGAGGAGAGTATTTATTAATATACGCCATATCAAATTTTACTTCACGAAAAAGTTTGGCGGTATTTCCAAATTGCTTTTTTGTTTCCCCTGGAAATCCAACAATAACATCGGTTGACAAAGAAATATCAGGGATTGCCTCGCGTATTTTTTTAATTATTGCTTTATATTGAAGAACAGTGTAATGGCGGTTCATTGATTTTAAAACATTGTTGTCTCCTGATTGCACGGGCAGATTTAAATACGGCATTATTTTTTTACAGGATGCCATTGTTTTGATAAGTTCATCTGAAAAATCTTTAGGGTGGCTTGAGGTAAACCTTATCCAAAAATTACCGGGAATATTATTTATCATTCGCAGTAATTTGGGAAATTTTATAGCTTTTTGGCTTGGAATTTTTGATTTATTTGGGGTTTGGGGTTCGGGGTTTGGGGTTTCGCCGTTGTAGCTGTTTACATTTTGGCCAAGCAACCAGATTTCCTTATAATCATTTTTAACTAGATTTTTTATTTCTTTTATTATCTCATTTGCCGGCCTGGAAATCTCCCTATCCCTGGAATAGGGGACGACGCAGTAGGCGCAGAAATTATTGCACCCGGTCATAATAGGAACATTAGCCGAAAATTCATTTGAATATTTCGGAGCAATATCCAAATAATTGCCTTGCATAAAAAATTCGCGCTCGCGAATTTTTTGCGCGGAAGATATTTTTAAAATTTCAGGCAGTCTTATTATATCCTTTATGTCAATAACATAATCAAAAATTCCTGCAAATTTTTTTTTGTCTTTTTTTAAAATGCAGCCGGTTAAAACGGTTTTTATGTTTTGGTTTTGTTTTTTTAATTTTGAAAATTTTTGGCCCAATCCGTGCACGCGGTCCACTGCCGTCTGCCTTACAGAACACATATTAACAGCAATTAAATCCGCTTCATTGATGCTTGAAGATTTTATGTAATTCATGTCCTCCAAAACAGAAGAAAGCCGTTCAGAATCCGATATGTTCATCTGACAGCCGTATGTGATTATAAAATATTTGTCCATAACGGTAATTTTACACAAAAAACGGCTTTTTTCAAGCCGTTTTTTTATTTTAATGTATTTCTTCTTTTATTTCTTTTATGAAGTACCGCCATCTTTCCAAAAATTCTATAAAAACGGAAAAAGGCATGTCTATAAGGGCATTGAAGAACGCGGCAATGGCATTGTATCTTTTCCACTTATTTGACAACCACCTGCCGAAACCCTGCATAGGCAGGAAGAATATGTCGGAAAAGAAACTCAAGAATCCCTCGCGTTCGTTTTCCATCGACAGCTCCCGGGCTTTTTTTCTTAAAACAGTGCCGGTGAATAGGATTAAGGCGATGAATATTATGTTTATAACGATTGAAGAAAGCGGAAAGTTAAATGATTTGAAAACAAGATAAATCAGGCTGAAAGACACGAAGCCTGAAACCATATAAACAAAAGAAGTGATTGCTCGGGCCGTAGCCCCTCTTTTTTTTCCTATTTTTATTTCGTAAATATCGGGTTTCTCTTTCTGGTATGCTATTTTCATCGTTTCCATTATAACCACGTTCAGGTTTTTCTTTGAGGGCGGTTTTATGGTGATCACTAAGCTGAACATTAAAGCCGTTGGAACGATTACGTCTGCCATCAGAGTAGCGGGGTTTGGGGCGCCAGATGTTATTTTTGCAAGCACTATTTCCAAAATCAGCAAAGAGAATATTTTTGTCACGAAGATGGATATGGTTGAATAAAGGGCGGCTCTCCATATCCTTATTTTAAGGCTGGAAAACCTTTTGTTGTAAGCGTCCCTTATCAAACCCTCCAAAATGGCAGGATCGGATATTCTTTTAATCGCTTCTTTCGATTTGGTTTCTGACAAAATATCGCCCAACAGAAGGTAGGCTGTGTCGTATTTTTCGCATACCGCGTAAAACTTTTTTAACATGGGGTTTTGCATATCCTGCTCTATCTTCCGCCAGATTTTATAAATATTCTGGGACACTTTGAAAAGCAGGTCTTTGTCGGCTCTGTTCCACTGCGGGTACTTGTATTTTATAAGGTTGTAGCTTATCATTGGCTGGTCGAATTTAAAAAGGGCTTCCTGGATGGCTATATAAATTTGCATATCTGCTTCCTCTTTTTTTAAAAGGCCGGATTCATAAACATTTTTATTAACCTGGATTTTTTCTTTCATCAACAGAAACATGTAATCTATCAGGGCGTTTTCTCTTATGGGCGGGGCCATGGTTTCTTCTATTTCGCAGGCGAGCATTTCCAGAAGCCAGTTGTAAAATTGAATATCTCTTTTTCCGTTTTTGATCTCAGGATTATTTATTAAAATAAAAATATATTTATTTACTATGTTTTTCACATCAGCTATAGTAGATTCCGGTATTTCGTCGTTGGGAAAATGGCCGCCTCTGATAAGCTCCAAAACCAGGGGCTCCGCTATGTTTTCTTCGGAAGGAAAATTTTTCAATTCCAAATCCAGGAACCTCCTTTTTATTTTTCTTATAATGGCGGCCCGCCTCATCAAATGTTCTTCCTTCCATTCGACAATGGTGCGGATATGTTCGTAAAAAGCGGCAACCCTAAGGGCCACTTCGTCAACATGGATTGTTGAAACTCCTGTTTTCGGCTGCAAGGACTGGTGCCAGATTTCGTATTTTTTTAATAAATTTTTAGTCTGCTCTGAAAGCTCCATATCAAGTTTTTTTCTTAATTTCCTCTTTGATTTTAGCTATAAATCCGTCTAATTTTACAGCTCCAACATCGCCTTTGCCTCTTTGCCTTACGCTGACTGTTTTCGCCTCAATCTCTTTGTCGCCAACAATCAAAAGATAAGGGATTTTTTGCATTTCAGCCTCGCGGATTTTTTTTCCCAAAGTTTCGTTTTCGTATTTCGTTTCATATCTGATTCCCGCGTTTCTTAAACTATTTGCAATTTGCTTTGCGTATTCTTCGTGTTTTTGGGAAATAGGAATTACAGTAGCCTGAACAGGAGACAGCCATACCGGGAAGTCTCCGGCGTATTTTTCAATTAAAAATGCCATAATTCTTTCAACACATCCAATTGAAGAACGGTGAATTACAACCACTTCTTTTTCTTTTCCATCTTTGTCTGTGTAAAAGAGATCAAATTTTTTTGGCCCGACAAAATCATACTGCACGGTGAAGGCAGTATCTTCTTTGCCAGAAAAATTTCTCATCTGAACATCGATTTTGGGTCCGTAAAATGCAGCTTCGTTTTCTGCTTCAAAGAAAGGCGCGTTTCTTTCTTTTAAAACTTTTCTCAAAACATTTTCTGCGTAATTCCAAGCTTTGTCATCTTTATAATATTTTTTCGTGTCTTTTCTGTCTCCCAAAGAAAGCCTGTACCTGTAATTAACGCCGGGTTTTAAACCAAAAATTTTTGCCATATAGTCTATTAAGTCCAAAACATTGTTCATCTCTTGTTCCACGTTTTCTGGCTGAACCATAATGTGCGCGTCTGCTAAACAAAAAGCCCTGACCCTGATAAGTCCGGTTAATTCGCCGGATTTTTCGTAGCGGAATTGTTTGGCAACTTCGGCAATGCGGTAGGGAAGTTCGCGGTATGATCTGGGTCTGGCCAAATAAAGCTGGTAATGATGAGGACAAGTCATTGGCCGTAAAATCAATTCTTCTTCGTCAATTTTCATCACGGGGTACATCGTGTCTTTGTAGTAAGGGTAGTGGCCGGATTTTTTGTACAAATCAACCTTTGCCAAATCTGGCGTAATAACATGTTTGTATCCACGTTTGATCTCTTCTTCAACAGCCAGATTTTCAAGCTCTCTTCGTATTGCCGCGCCTTTTTCCGTAAAAAGAGGCAGGCCCTTGCCCACGATGTCTGAAAAGATAAACAAATCCAATTTTTCGCCCAGCTTTCTGTGGTCTCTTTTTTCCGCTTCTTCCTGCATTTTTATATAATCTTGCAATTCCTTTTCGGTTTGGAAAGCCAGTCCGTAAATGCGGGTCAGCATTTTATTTTTTTCATCGCCCTTCCAGTAAGCGCCGGCGATTTTTAACAGCTTAAACGCCTTTGGGTTTATTTCGTTTGTGTTTTTAATATGGGGCCCCTTGCACAAATCAATAAAAATTGGGGGGATCTCCGACATCCCCCCAACGGGGGGATGTCGGAGATCCTTTTCCTTTAAATTTGTTGTATAAATAGAAACAGTTTTTCCGGGTAATTCTTTTATCCGTTCCAATTTATACGGCTGGTCTTTGAATAATTTTTTTGCAGCCTGTTTTGTTATGTTTTTTTTCGTAAATTTCTGGTTTTGCGAAATTAGCTCTTTCATCCGAGTTTCAACTTTTTTGATAAATTCTTCCTGTCCGCTTTTGCCAAAGGCTCCGGCGGGTAATAAAAAGTCATAATAAAAGCCGTTGTCTATTGCCGGCCCCATGCCCAGCTTTGTTTTAGGCCAAAATTCAAGCACAACTTCGGCCATTATATGAGACAACGAATGCCGTATTTTTTCAATATTTTCCATAAATAATCATTATTTTGTTAAATTTGTATTAAGTCATCTTATCACCTTTATTCAAGGCAATAAATATTGACTAAATCAAGTTTATATGACAATATAAAAACAGTACACAATAGGTTTTTTTCTTTGCCAAGCTTGTCGCAAAGCAAAGAGAAAACAAAAAAACAGGAGAGTTATCGTGGCAAAAAAGAGAAAAGAAAAACCTCGCTGCAAAAATTGTGGGGACGAGACAAAATTTCCCGCAGACTCTGACCATGAACGACACAAAATGGGGTGGTGCGTCTCATGTTATAAACAATGGCTTAAATTAGGCCCAGGCCGTTATAAGGTTCCTGCTGAAGAACAATGTGAAGCGGAGGAAGCGGAGTGGAAAGAACCTCGCGAACTTTATGGGAGAAGGCCGTTTGATGGTCGCGCTCCTAACGAATCCTCTGAAGAATAGGGGGAAAGGGTCGAGCAGACCGACTGCTCCCGTTACCGCGTTGAAACACACACACGCGGTTTTTTTGTGCGGATTTTTCACTCGAGTGAAAAATCCGCACACCTGTGCACCGGCGCACAGGTGTAACTTATAAATAGGCTTTGTTTAAGCTTCTCGCGGAATTAGAATTTCTTGCACGTCGTCGGCTACCACCTTTATTTCGTTGTTGCGGTTGTCAACGCGGCCGGCCACAAATACGATTTTATTTTCCTGCAGAGCCTCGGGGTTTCTTTCCAAAAGATTGGGAAACACCACGATTTCCGTTTTGGCAGACAAGTCTTCCAGTTTCATGAAAATCATCTGCTTTCCTGTTTTGGTGATGATTTTTTTGACATTGGAAATAATTCCCCCAAGAATGACTTTTTTATCCACCCAGGCCTCGTCAATCTTGGAAATGGAAACCGTTTTTGTTTCAAAAAGTTTTTTAAAATCATTTAAGGGGTGGGAGCTTACATAAAGGCCCAGAAGCTCTTTTTCCCAGGTCAGCCGTTCAAAATTACTGGCTGGTTTTACTTCTTCCAGCCGTATATCATTATTATTTGTTGCCATACCCAGAAAAAGCCCTATCTGGCCGTTTGAGCTGTTTTTATTATTTTCCCTTGCTATTTGAAGCAGTTTTTCAAGGTTTCCCAGCAACTGGTTTCTTTCGGCGAACTGGTCAAAAGCCCCTGATTTTATCAAGGCTTCCATTGATTTCTTGTTAAGGTCTTTTGAATGCACCCTATGCACAAAGTCTCCTATTGATTTGAAAGGCCCGTTTTTCTTTTTTTCTTCAACTACGGCGTCAACTATATTTTCGCCAACGTTTTTTATGGCCAGAAGTCCGAACCTGATCTGATTTTTATCGGTTACCACTGTAAAATTTTTCAAGCTTTCGTTTATGTTAGGGGGAAGAACCTCCACATTCATTTTTTTGCATTCATCAATCAAAAAGGCGATTCTTTCCACATCGGCTTTTTCAGAGGTTAAAACAGAAGCCATAAATTCAACGGGGAAGTGGGCTTTTAAATAAGCGGTTTGGTAGGCGAT
Organism: uncultured Candidatus Saccharibacteria bacterium; assembly: GCA_964427585.1. GTDB lineage: Bacteria > Patescibacteriota > Minisyncoccia > Minisyncoccales > Staskawiczbacteraceae > JBBTQJ01. The sequence goes on along the minus strand of CAYRVC010000003.1, from coordinate 5,026 downwards.
AGTGGCGTAAGCCGCAGAGTGGGACTTATTAAACCCGTAAGCCGCGAATGGCAGAATCCATTCCCAGAGTTCTTCGGCTATTTTTTTGCTTACGCCGTTTTTTACGGCGCCGCTGATAAATTTTTCTTCCTGGGCGCGGAGGAGCTCCGGGATTTTTTTACCGACTGCTTTTCTTAAAATATCGGCTTCTCCTAAAGTGAATCCGCAGATTTCCTGGGCGATTTTCATCAATTGCTCCTGAAAAATGCAGATCCCCTGGGTCTCCCTTAAAATAGGCTCCAGTTTTGGATGCAAATATTCTATTTTTTGCCTGTGATGTTTCCGGTTTATATAATCTGGTATAAATTGCATGGGGCCCGGCCTGTACAGAGCCACCATGGCCGTAATGTCTTCAAAAGTTGTTGGATGCAATTCTTTCAGATATCTTTTCATTCCGTCGCTTTCCATTTGAAAAATTGACGTGCTCATGGCATTCTGCAGAAGTTCAAAAGTTTTCGGGTCGTTTTCGGGGATTTTGTCCAGGTCGATTTTCAGTTGGTTATGCAATACGTAAATCCTGGCCAAAGTGTCTTCGATAATGGTGAGGTTTTTCAGCCCCAAAAAGTCCATTTTCAAGAGCCCCAAATCTTCAATGGCGTGCATTTCATACTGGGTGACGATGTTGTCGTCGTCTTGGCTGGGATGCTGAAGAGGCACGGAATCAGCAAGGGGTTCTGCCGAAATCACCACTCCGCAGGCATGGGTGGAAGCGTGCCTGGCCACTCCTTCGAGTTTTTTTGCCAGATCAACCAGCCGTTTCGCCTGCTCGTCCGTTTGGTATTTTGTTTTAAATTCATCAACTTTTTCCAATGTTTCCGCTAAATCCATTCCGAAAGGTATCATTTTTGCCAGCTGGTCGCAATATGCATAAGGATAATTCAAAGCTCTTCCCACATCCCGCACAACCGCCCTGGCCGCCATTGTTCCGAAGGTTATGATTTGGGCCACATGGTCTGAGCCGTACTTATCAGCCACGTATTTTATGACTTCGTCCCTTCTTCTGTCGGCAAAATCCAAATCAATATCCGGAAAGGAAATCCTTTCGGCGTTCAAAAATCTTTCAAACAGCAAATTGTGCTTTATGGGGTCGACATTTGTTATGCCTGTCAGATAGCAAACCAAAGAGCCGCCGGCTGATCCTCTGCCCGGGCCCACCACTATTCTGTTCTGCTTTGCCCAGTTAACAAAATCCTGGACAATTAAAATATACGGAGCGAATCCCACGTTATTTATTACAGACAGTTCGTAATCCATGCGCTCCTTTACTTTTTTCAGCTCCTCTGCGTTAGCAATATCATTGAATCTTTTTTGCAGTCCGGTCTGGCAGAGCTCTGTCAGGTATTGTTCCGCCGTTTTTCCGTGGGGAACAGGGAAGTGGGGCAGTTTTGTTTTTCCCAGCTCAAATTCAAAATTGCACATTTTCGCGATTTTCTGGGTGTTTTCAACGGCCTCCGGATTATCTTTGCAAAATTCAATCATTTCTTCCGGGCTTTTCATTGAGAAATTTTCGCCCTGCATGGTCAATCTTTCGGGGTCGTTGAGATCCGCTCCCGTGTTTATCAGCATCAAAATATCCTGCGCTTCCGAATCGTCAGGCCTTAAATAATGCATGTCGTTGGTTGCCACCAAGGGAATGCCGGTTTTTTTGGAAAGGGCTATGATTTTTTGGTTTGCCGTTATCTGGTCTCTTATTCCAGGATGAGGCTGGATTTCAAGATAAAAATTTCCTTTGCCGAAAATCTTTTCGTATTTTTTAGCCAATTCTTCAGCTTCCGTTTCGCGGTTTGCCAAAACCAGGCGCGGAATTTTTCCCTGCACGCATGCCGACATGCCTATCAGGCCTTCTGCGTGCTGGCTTAAAAGCTCTTCGTCTATTCTGGGCTTATAGTAAAATCCCTCCAAATGCGCCTTTGTCACAAGCTTCACTAAATTTTTATAACCTGTTTCGTTTTTTGCCAAAAGCACCAGGTGATTTCTTTTGTTGTCTATATTGGGCCTTTTCTGCAACATTCCTTCCACTGCGATGTAAACTTCGCATCCGATTATGGGCTTTATTCCTTTTGACTTGGCTTTTTTATAAAACTCAACTGCGCCATACAAAACGCCATGGTCGGTCAGCGCCAAGGAATCCATTCCCAATTCTTTCGTCCGTTCCAAAAGGTCGTCTATTTTTGGGAGGCCGTCCAAAAGAGAATAATGAGAGTGAACGTGAAGATGGGTAAATTTCATAGTATTTTACTATTTTACCTTGCCGAATAATTTTTACAAGCATTGCTGTTATGTTAAACTAAGGAAATATGAGATATCCGAATTTTAACGAGGAAAAAAGATTGTGGAACAAAGGTTATAAATATGTGATTGGAACAGATGAGGCGGGAAGAGGGCCGCTTGCCGGACCCGTTATTGCCGCTGCAATAACGGTTCGGAATTTTCAATTTCCAATTTTTAATTTTCAATCAATATTAAATGATAAAATTTTAAAGCAGGTAAAGGATTCAAAGCAGTTGTCGTTAAAACAGCGGGAAAAAATTTATAACGCTTTGATAAAACAGCAGGATATTATATGGGGGATAGGCATTGTTTCTGAAAATGTCATAGACAAGATAAATATTTTTGAAGCGACGAAGTTGGCTGTTAAAAAAGCGGTAAAAAATTTAAAAGAGAAACTTGTAAAGGATAGTGGTCAAAAATCTCACGATCGTGAGATTTTTGACCACTATTGTTTCTTGATTTTGGATGGCAATTTTGAGATTGACTATAAAAATTTTCCGCAAAAAGCAATCATAAAGGCTGACCAGAAAGTTTTTTCTTGCGCATTAGCTTCAATTTTTGCAAAAGTGACCAGGGATAAAATAATGCAAAAATACCATAAAAAATATCCCCAGTATGGCTTTGACAGGCATAAAGGATACGGAACAGCAGAGCATTTTAAAATGCTTGAAAAATATGGGCCATGCGGAATTCACAGAAAAACCTTTTACCCGGTTAAAAATTATTCAAAAGCTTGACATAAATTTTGTATTTTTTTATAATATAGATAGCTTTAGCACCTTAACATCAAGAATATGTCTGATAGTCTTTAGACAGTCTTTATCGGGTTTTTGCACATCTTTTCTGATGAGAGGAGTTTGACATGAGTACCGTATTTCGAGGCGCGGTCTTTGGTTTTGTTGCGTTTGTTATTATTGTTTTTATTGATAGCGCGGCTGGCGCGGAGAAATTATATTTTGTCAGAGATAGCAGGTCCTCTCCAAAAAAAGTGGAGGAAGTTAAAAAGTTTGTGGTCTGGATTGAATTGCCCCCAAGTATTTTGAATAATAATCTTCTTTATATTATTACAATTAGAGAAAAAAGCACCCAAAAAATAGTTCTTGATTGGTATGTAAGCAGGTATAATACAATAAGAATACGCACATTGCCGGGCGCCGGAAAGGATATAAAACTTCCCTTAGGGGAATATGAGTGCATGATAGAAATAACGCCGCTAACGGCGTTAGATGAGCAAAGTATAATTTATTGGAAAAGTTTGCAAATACCCGGCAGAAAGAGTGTCGAGGTTAAATATCCGGTAATGACAAGGAATATAATATACAGATCGAAATATAGGAGTATTACGGTTAAGGAGCCAACAGGGTATATATACGGAATGAGCCAAGTTTACGCGATTTTACGCGTAAACGATGGATGAGTAAAGGGTTTAATAGTAGCGAAAGAGGGCATTAATTTGCCCTTTTTTTATTTTGTTTTTAAAAGTTATCCACTTTTTTTATTTATTTTTATAAGTTAAAATTAAAAGAATATTTGAACCTGAAGGGTCGCTTACGCATATAAGACCTGTTGTTTTGTTGCATGAGAAACAGTTAATTTTATAAATTTTAAATTTGAATTCGTTTTTTCAATATTATAGATAGGACAAACAGATAGGACATAACGGGTTATTTAATTGTTTGAGAAGAAGCATTGTTGTTTTGAAATTATTCAGCATATTTTTCAGCAGATTTTTTAATGAAAAAATTAGCAATTATTTTAGCGGCAGTAGCGCTTTTTTCTTTTTTGGGCGCTGGTTTTGTTATTGCCGACGAACCTCCTCCAGAACCTAACTGTAATTGGTATTCAGAAAATTATTGCGATGAAAATGGCGATGCGGTGGAAGAATGGGCATGTATGGATATATTTAGTGGCGATGCGATAAAGTTCGCTACCCATGTCCATAATTGTGATGATGAATTCAAGGCAATGGGGATTTTTAGGTGCAATGAAGAAATTTTGGAAGAATTATATTATCAAAGGGAGTGGTGCAGCGGAGGCTCATGTATGCCTGCCGGCTTTGAAGAGCGGAGGACTGTTGAGAATTGCGGACTGAAGTGCTCGCCTACCGGAAATAAGCGATGCGCCGGCGCAATACTTGAACAGGAAGTGCAATGCGATTATTGCGACGATGCTTCGGCATCCTGCAAGCCTGGAGGCAGGATTTTTTGGGAAACGGTTCAGGATTGTTGTTCTCTATTGATTCTCAATGGCGAGCCTACTTGTGATGCAAGCGGTGAAATATTAGGGCCCGCAACCCATTATCAAAGCGGATGTTCGGTGACTAAAACATGCACATGCAATTCTGCAAATGGCGGGTCTATTGACTGCACCGAAACAACGGATTGCTCATCTGGGACAAATTGCGACGTAACAGTGACTGATCATTGGTGTTCTTTTTGCACGGAAGCCGGATGTTGGGGTGGCACTGATACTGAAAAAACAAGTAATTGCGCGGACCAAGGAGAGCAGGAAGAAGAGGAGGAAGAATCACATATGGCATGTGATGTTTGGTTTGAATATAATGTTTGCGTATCTGTTGATGGTCCTGGAGAAGATGAATGTAGCTCTCACGCAGATTGTACGGGGGGTGGAGAGCAAGAAGAAGAGGAAGAAGAAGAGGAAGAGGAAGAGGAGGAAGAGGAAGAAGAGGAGGAGGAAGAGGAAGAAGAGGAGGAGG
>CAYRVC010000002.1:182751-197117 GCA_964427585.1 uncultured Candidatus Saccharibacteria bacterium | reverse complement strand
CAAAGACCGACAGTAAGATCGATGTTATCTTGATGCACAAACTTGATCGCATGTGTCGCAATGTTGCGGACTATGCGGCGATCAAAATGATGCTCAAAAAACACGACGTCCGATTGATATCAGTGGTCGAACAATTTGATGAGTCGTTTTCCGGTGAGCTGGTCGAGAATATCATGTCCTCGATTGCCCAGTGGACGTCCCAGAACATCAGCTGGGAGGTCAGGAAGGGTCTTAAAGAGGCCGTAGAGCGTGGCCGGTTCCCCGGTGTCGCACCGCTCGGGTATTTGAACGATAAGAAGACCAAGTCTCTTTTGGTTGATAATATTCGGGCTCCTTATGTGAAGCTTGCTTTTGAACTCTACGCTACCGGCAAGTATTCGTACGATTCTCTTTCGGAAGACCTTAATAAACGAGGACTGCGAACTCGTGGCGGCAAACTCATCGGCCGCAAAACCATTGAACACGTACTGGCCAATACCATCTATTACGGGCTCATCAAAACTCGGTCAGCAACCTCCCAGGCAAACTTTCCGCCCCTTATCACCAAGAAGGTTTTTGACGACGTTCAGGAAGTCATCCAACAGCACAATCACTACGCCGATCGCACTCGCAAGCACATCTATCCGCTGTCAGGACACATGAGATGTGGATACTGCGGATCGATGCTTGTCGGGCAGGTTAAGAAAGGCCACCTTTATTACAATTGCAGTCATCGCAGGGATCGCAGTTGTCCGGAAAAGAAATACATACGTTTTGAAGGTATCGAGGAACAAGTGACTGGTCATCTTTCACGGGTGCAGTTGCCGGATAAATTTAAGAAGGTGCTTGACGCTTACTTCCAGCACTTCGCCAAAGAACGCCTCTCGCAGGAAGAACGTGAACGCAAAAGTCTCAAGCATGAGCTGGTCAGAGTGCAACAGCAGATCCGCAACATCGTGGTGGATCGGTCAAAGCGCATCATCGATGCCGATGTCTTTATAAAGATTCAGGACGAGCTTTTGAGGGAGAAGGAGATGTATCAAGATCGTTTGGCTGTGCTTGAGGGCAAGTCGGACAAATTCGTTCAGAAGTTTAATGAGCTACTCGATTTTACTGATCACGCAGACAAGGTTTACAACACCAGTGGTACGTACCAAAAACGTACCATTCTGAAGCTCTGTTTTGATGGCTTTACCGTGCAAAATCAAAAACTGACGCCTATCTGGACGCCAGTCTTTGATGTTCTTATGGACTTACAAGTTTCCAAGCTCAACCCTCCGCAAGACCCCGACAATGGGTCAAAAAGCCTTGCAAACTCAAAGGTTCTAACTTGGAAATCTGGCGGAGGAGGTGGGACTCGAACCCACGAACCCCTTGCGGGGTTCCGGTTTTCAAGACCGGTGCAATAGCCACTATGCGACTCCTCCAAAAAATACCGGCGGAGGGCGTAGGACTCGAACCTACAAGGGATTTCTCCCACTGGTTTTCGAGACCAGCACAATAGCCATTCTGTCAGCCCTCCTGATTTACTTACATTCTACTACAATTTTTAAAAATTACTACTAAAAATGCGGCTTGCGCCGCATTTTTGACTGTTTTGTTAAAATTAACGCGTTATTCTTTCTTTTCTCTTAAAAGAACCTTATACCAGTCATTAAAATCATAAATATCATGGGCGATGACTCCCCCTACCACTCCCACAAAAAATCTGGGAAGATACAGCCAGTCAATAATCCACACCGCCAAAAGCACTATAGCCCCCATAATCCAATGATGAAAATGGAATTTCCATTTTCCTATATCAATGTATATTTTGTCCACTTTGCCTGTCTCAACAAGCTTTTTATAATAAATTTTACAGGCCGCATATCCTAAAAGCAAGCCCAATGCCAGTGAAAAAGAGTAATAAGCCGAGGAAACCAGCACAATCGCCGGCAACATCCTTTTTACCCCTGTTTTTTTATTTTCTTCCATATTAATATTGTTTTCTTCTAATTTAGACATATATTATTGTTTACCTTAAATTATTTAATTGAGCCTAAAATGCGGGTAATTCACATTACTTTAAACGATACCAGAAACAAGAGCCTTTGTCCAGATTCGGGTATGAAATTTTTACAACTCAAAAACAGCTTAAATTGAACTAAAAAAGCCGCTTTTTAAATTGAAAAAGCGGCTTTTGACGACATTCTTTCAAGGATTGTGGATAATTTTTGATCTAAAACAACCCGTCAAGCTATGGTGCCCTCGACAGGAGTCGAACCTGTATCTAAGGTTTAGGAAACCTCTATCCTATCCATTGAACGACGAGGGCTTAATTAATTTGATAATACCAAAAAATTAATGCTTTGCAATGGTATTGAAAGAAAATTTTTGGTATAATAATTAAAATAATCTGATTTAAAAATTAAAATTTTTTACTATGCCAAAATCACCCATCGTAGAAATCGCAAAAAAAGTCTGCCCGGCGGTAATAACAATTATCGTTTCCAAAGACCTGCCCAAGGCAGAGTCTTTTTACAGCTTTCCTGTGGGCGGAAAGGAATATATTATGCCAAAACTTGGAAAAGGAGAGAGGGGAAAAATAGAAAAAACGCAGATTGGGGGCGGGTCCGGCTTCATAATCTCTCCGGACGGCTATGTTTTCACCTCAAACCATGTTGTTTCTGACACCACGGCGGATTACACGGTTATATTGGACCCAAAACACAAATATCCAGCTAAAATATTATCAAGAAATCCCATAAACGATACTGCTGTTTTGAAAATAGAAGGCAAGAATCTTCCTTACGTTGAATTGGGAAATTCAAATAAAATCGAGCTTGGGGAAGAAGTGGTGGCAGTGGGCAACGCCCTGGGCGAATTCCACGACACTTTGTCGGCCGGCATTGTTTCCGGCCTTTCCAGGTTTATCACTGCTTTCGGCGGGATGGACCACCAAATGCAGAATTTAAGAGGCCTCATACAAACAGACGCGGCCATTAACCCGGGAAATTCGGGAGGCCCCTTGGTGAACATGGAGGCAAAAGCCATCGGCATCAACACGGCAATGATAATGGGAGCCCAAAATATCGGATTTGCCATTCCCATAAATTACGCCAAAAGGGACCTGGAAGAAGTTAAAAAATATGGAAAAATAATAATTCCGTTTTTGGGAATAAAATATATTTTAATATCAAAAGAGATGGCGGAGGCGAACAAGCTGTCAGCAAACGACGGCGCTCTGGTGGTGAGGGAGGCATTGGGGGAGCCTCCGGTGATTAAAGGCTCTGCCGCAGATATGGCTGGCATAAAAGAGTTTGACATAATCACAGAATGCAACGGGGAAAAAATAACAGTCAAAAACCCTCTGGCGAACATCCTGCAAAAATGCAAAATCGGCCAGGAAACCAGCTTTAAAATTTTAAGAGACAAAAAAGAAATAACCTTAAAGGCAAAACTGGAGGAAAAAAATAATACTTTATAATTATTAAGATAAAAAAACAGCCCGGCCGAAAAGCGGTACGAGGCTGTTTTTTTTGGGGCGGCTAACGGGATTTGAACCCGTTCCGGGACTTCCACAGAGTCCAGTGCGAAGCCATTACACTATAGCCGCCATGGTGCCCTCAGTTGGAATCGAACCAACAACACCAGCTTAGAAGGCTAGAGTTATATCCATTTAACTATGAGGGCTAACAATTAAAATATTATCACGATTTTTTTTCTTTGACAAGTTTGATTTTTTGATTTAAAATAAAAAATAATTGCGGGGTATGGTGTAATGGCAGCACGAGTCCTTTGGGAGGATTTAGTCTCGGTTCGAGTCCGAGTACCCCGACCAACTTAGACATTTTATTTTTATGCGGGTATGGTGTAGCAGCAGCACGAAACCCTTCCAAGGTTTGAGCAGGGGTGCAAATCCCCTTACCCGCTCCAATAAAAAACCCTCTTTGCTCTGGCATCGAGGGTTTTTTATTGGAGCGGGTGATGGGGATCGAACCCACGTAATCTGATTGGCAACCAGATGCACTACCACTGTGCTACACCCGCATTTTTAAAATTGTGCCGCGAATCAGACTTGCACTGATCACCCCAGCTTTTTCAGAGCTGTGCTCTAGCTACCTGAGCTATCGCGGCATGGTGGGCGGTATAGGACTCGGACCTATGGCCTTCTCGGTGTAAACGAGACGCTCTACCAACTGAGCTAACCGCCCTAAAAGCTAGTGCGCGGGACAGGAATCGAACCTGCACGCCTTGCGGCACAGGCACCTCAAGCCTGCATGGCTACCGTTACATCACCCGCGCATTTTCTTTATTCTCTATGTTCAAAATTTTTTTAATTTTTTTATATTTTCTCAAAAGGCAAGGCAATTTTTCTTTATAGTATATTTTAGAAATCAATATCTTCGATTCTTTTTTTGCATATCTTAATTGATAAATCCTATCTCTGTTAATTTTCGGCAAATTTCCTATTATTCCCGTTAACCTTTTAATTTTTTGCCTCAACCATAAAATATGTTTTCCGCTCGCAGAAACAAATGTTATATAAAACATAAAACTGCTACGCCACCTTTTGTCCCAATAACTGTAACAACATCCATCTCCGTCGAAGTGTCCTCTTAAAAAGTCAAAAAAATATTTATCCGGAATTTTTAGTTCACCAAGCGTTTTACTTTTATGAGGGGTTAAACCAATTGTCAAAAGCCATCTATAGAAAGTTACATCGCCGAACTGCACATGGGGATATTTTTTATCGGAAAAACCACTTGTTTTTAATCCAATCTTATTTTTTATTCTTAAACATTTTTTAAATGTTTTAACGAGTAGAATATCTTTTGAGGTAAAATCGACATGCCTTCCATCACTATTCAAATTTCCATCGGTTGTTATTAATCCAATTATATAAGCCAAGTCATTTGACCAGTCAATTTTTATTCTGTTTAAAGGTTTCATTATTTTATTATACCTCAAACAGAAAGCGTATACCAAATAATCTAACTTTGCGAAATATTTTCTACTGGAGTTTCTTCTGATTTTGGTTCTTCTTCTGGTTCAGCAATGGCGGCCGCGAATTCTTTGCTCTTCAACCTGGCTTTTTTACCCTTGGTTGTGCGCAAATAATAAAGCTTGGCGCGCCTCACCTTTGCCCTCCTTGTCACCTCTATTTTATCAATTGACGGAGAATGTAAAGGGAAAATCCTTTCTACGCCTATTCCTTCAACTACTTTTCTTGCCGTAATGGTGGCTGAAACGCCCTTACCGTGTTTTCTGGCTATAACAACGCCCTCAAACACCTGTATCCTTTCCTTGCCGCCTTCTTTTATTTTCTGATGCACCAAAACCGTGTCACCCGGCCTGATGTCAGGCAGGGTTTTTAACTGCGATTTATTGAATTGGTCTAAAAGTTTTGACATATTTTAAATTTTTAATTTTTCAAATTTTTTAACACATTATTTAGCTCTTCCGGCAATTCCGACCTAAATTCTTTCGTCTCTCCACCTGGCAGTTTTATTTTTAAATATGCCGCATGAAGAAACTGGCGAGTCAAGCCTTTACAAACCGGCGAATCTTTAAATCCGTACATTTTATCGCCTGCTATCGGATGATGAATATATGATAAATGGCATCTTATCTGATGCCGCCGGCCTGTTTTGATTTTAACTTCCAGCAAAGTATAATCGCCGTATCCCTGCAGGACTTTATATTCAGTAATCGCCTCCCGCTTGTTTTCCGACCCCGGCTCTCCTGCAAGATAAACTTTCTGTTTTCTTTTGTCTCCAGGAGCCCTGCCAATCAAGGTTTCAATCAAGCCTTTATCGTCTTTAATTTCACCGATAACTAAGGCAATGTATTTTTTTTCTACCTCCCTATTTTTAAACTGTTTTTGAAAAAAAATCAAGCTGTCCCTGCTTTTTGCTACCAATAAAATCCCCGAAGTGTCTTTATCAAGTCTGTGCACAATTCCGAATCTCGGGGGATCTCCGAGACCCCCCAATTCAGGATATTTTTCAACCAAATAGTCAATTAACGTCTTTTCTCTGGTTATATCCCCCTCTGGAAAAACCACCACTCCCGCCGGCTTATCAACAACCAAAACATCATTATCTTCATAAATTATTTTTATATCCATGGTGGGCGGTAAAGGATTCGAACCTATAACATCTTACACGTCAAGTAAGCGCTCTACCATTGAGCTAACCGCCCATAATTATTTTTGTGGGCCTGGAAGGGATCGAACCTTCGACCCTTGCTTTATAAGAGCAATGCTCTGCCACTGAGCTACAGGCCCAGACTTAAATTTAAGATTTTTTACTGGATTTACCCCCGTTTATCAGCTTCTCAAACTCCTCCCTTTCTATTGTTTCTTTTTCAATTAAGGTTTTGGCGATTTTATCAAGCAAACTTCTTTTTTTCATTATAATTTCCGTTGCTTCTTTTTCCGCGTCTCTGATGAATTTTTCAACTTCCTCGTCAATTTTGGCGGCCACTTTTTCAGAATAATTTCTCTGCTCTGAAATTTCTCTGCCCAAAAACACCAGCTCTTCTTTGTCCCCAAAAGCAATGGGGCCAAGTGAAGACATTCCGTATTCTTTTATTAATTTTCTTGCCAGTTCGGAGGCCCTCGACAGGTCGTTTGACGCGCCGGTTGTAACATCGCCAAATTTTATTCTTTCTGCGCAATAACCGCCCAGCAAAGTGCTTATATCTGATAAAAACTGCCTTTTTGTTTTCATTCTTCTTTCTTCCGATGGAATCTGCAAAGTGTATCCTGCCGCCATTCCGCGGGCGATTATTGATATTTTTCTTACGGGCTCCGTGCCTGGTAAAAAAGAGGAAACCAAAGCGTGGCCGGCTTCATGAAAAGCCGCTATTTCTTTTTCTTTTTTTGATAAAATATGGCTTTTTCTTTCAGGCCCCAGCAAAACCTTTTCAATTGCTTCCAGAAATTCTTTTTGGTGGACTTCCGTTTTGTTCTGCCTGGCCGCCAGAAGCGCGGCTTCATTAGCAACATTGGCCAAATCAGCGCCGGAAAATCCGGGGGTTCGCTCGGCAATCTCCTTAAAATTTATGTCTGTGTTAAGGGGTTTTCCTTTTGAATGGATTTTTAGAATTTCCTCCCTGTCGTGCACGTCCGGCATATCCAGAACGATTTTCCTGTCAAACCTGCCCGGCCTCAATAAAGCAGGGTCTAAAATATCAGGGCGGTTGGTTGCCGCCAGGATAATTACCCCGGTTTCTTTTTCAAAGCCGTCCATTTCCACCAATATCTGGTTTAACGTCTGCTCTCTTTCGTCATGCCCTCCGCCAATCCCTGCTCCTCTGTGCCTGCCGATGGCATCAAGCTCATCTATAAAAATTATTGAGGGGGAAGATTTTTTTGCGGTAGAAAACAAATCGCGTACCCTGGCCGAACCCACGCCAACAAACATCTCAACAAATTCCGAGCCGGAAATCGAGAAAAACGGAACATTGGCCTCGCCGGCCACGGCGCGAGACAATAAAGTTTTTCCCACGCCAGCGCCCCCCACCATTAAAACTCCCCTTGGAATTTTTGCTCCCATTGCCAAGTATTTTTTGGGAAATTTCAAAAAGTCAACAATTTCCACCAGCTCTTCTTTTGCTTCTTTCAAGCCGGCCACGTCTTTAAATGTTATTTTTTCCTTTCCATGGCCTTCGGCCCCGAAAAGCTTTGCTTTTGCCCTGGTAAAGTCAAACACCTGCACCGCCCCGGATTTTGCCTGCTTTAACATCATCCAGAAAAACAATCCGAAAACCACCAGGGGCAAAATGCCAAAAATCAAAGTGGGCATCAGCCACGACCACACGCTTTCTTTTTGGGGAATAATTTCTATCTCAACGTTTTTTAGCTTATCTTGGTTTACGCCGAGGCTGTTTAACAACTCGGTCAAGCTTGAGCCGTCTTCTTTCATTGAAACGGCTGTTTTGTCGTCTGCATAGCGTATTTCCAGCTGACTGCCTGCAACCGTGATTTTTTTCACCTTTTCCTGGTTTATATCGTTAACTAACTGCGTGGCTGATATTTCATTTGTTTGACCAGAGGGGATATAAAACAAACTAAAAATAGCCCCCAAGGCAACAAGGATTAAAACCGCTGAAATAAAATTTTTAATTAAAGGATTCATCTTAATTGTTTTCTTCATTATTTTTTTATTTATATCAATAATGTATCATAATTTTCAAAATAGTTCAAATATTCCCAAAACCTAAAAAAAACAGGCGTTGGAGATATCCCTGTTTTTCAACAGAAATACTCCAACGCCTTTGGTTGTTCGTTCCGCCGAGACTAATCCTTTTTTCTCGGCTCAATTTGCCCGCTCTCGCAGGCCTGCTTATAGCCGAATGGCATCAGTTTTGCCCACGGCAGACCCATTTTAAACCAGTTGCCTTCCGGCGCCGGGTTTCCGATAAATCCGCTTATCCGAAGATCTTCATGGACTACGGGATTATCGCAGTCATCAATGGACAAGTTCGCCTCTCCTTTGACGACTGATCGTCGAATGTGAACAGCTGTCTCCTTCTCAAGGGTCACATCGCGCTCCGGCGCGATTGGATCTCGCTGTTCTTTATTGTAGCCTTCCGGCAAATGAAGAACAAAACCTTTTGGAAGAAGGACCACCACGGTGCCTGCTCCGCCGTTGACCTTCCTGAACCAGAAGGTTTCGGGTTCGACGACTTCCTTGCCGTCTGTGTCAACGAGGGGGACTGCCGGTTTAAAGCCGTTGCTGTGGTCATTGCCATTCGGCTTCTTGCCGTTGGCAACCTCAGCTGAGAACATCTGCCGAGTATCGTCATCTGGTAGAAGACGATTCTGGCAGTTGACGCCGGCCGCAGTTCTGACCCAGAGGGTCATTTGGAACGCCGCCCGGGCAACTACGTCGCTAAATTGATAGCGAGGTCGCCCGTCAACCATTTTGCCGAGGCACAGATGCTCGCCGTCCTTGGCGAGAATATGCCGCAGAAGGACGAACGGCTCCTTGTGTTCTTCCCGCATTGCTTCCAACGCGGAAAAAGGAGAGCCGACAGCATCAATGATGTAAAGCCGGTCGCCGGAGCGCCGAAGCTTTACGGCATTTTCGTGTCCCTGGAACTTCCAGGGCAAGACAGCCGTGCCGTCAGAATCGCCAAAAAGAAACTCTCCAGGCGACACGAGTTCGTCATCCTCAACGGAAACTTCCTGTTTCCGCTTTTCCATCTCGGATTTGAAGGCTGTTGCCAACTCGCGAGCGCGAGCATTCACCACCTCTGCCAGCTTTTTGCTGGCAAACTCGTGATGCCGCTCTCCGAAAACGCCCTGCGCGAGGTCGTATCCCTTGCCGAACGCCCGAATGGGCGTAACCTTGGCAGAGGATTTTACAAAAACCCTGCCGGTTCCATCCTTGGATTTCTCGAGCAGGTGCTCAAGGTAATCCTTGTCTTCGGCGCCGCGGATGTCGTCTGCCAACAGTCCGATTTTGGCGCGAACTTGCACCCTGAGGCACAGCACCTCAACAAACTGCCGCCGTCCAGCAACCTCAGCCTCCTCGCGGAGAATTCGGTCGTTTTCTGGCACATAGTCCGTTAAAATCGGAATTGTTGACTCATACTCGTCAGCCCTCTGCTGACGAGTATCATTGCTGTCCTCGCAAACATCAAACTTGACTTCTTCGCCGATTTCAAGGACATCCTTGTCCAGCTTTCTGATAAATGGCCTGGCGACACCGAACACGAACTCGAACGCTCCGTCCGCGAGTTCGTCAACATATTTTGCCAACTCCGCGCCAGCCATCCGTCCTTCAATTTTTACCGCTGGCTTTTTTAGAAGCCGTTGGAGGTCAATTTCCTTCCTGACCACCAACTTTTTTCTGGCCTCCTCAAGGACCGATCCATTATCCGTACTGTTGCCCAACCCCCCTTGCAAGTTCTTTGTAGCACTCATTTTATTCTCCTGCCGCATAGCGGCGGAAAAAGTTTTACTGCCTTCACAGCGCGGCCGAACGACCGCAAAAATAAAATTGTGAAGAGCTGGTTGCAGGTTATCATAAAAACAAAGGTTTGTCAAGGGTTTTTGTAAAAATTTAAATAATTAAAAGACGGAAAGGTATGCCTTTCCGTCATGTTATTGTTTCAGGTCTTCTTGGCGCAAAATAGTGCACCAATTCCTCGCCCGTTGCAGGATGAATTCCCGCAACCTGAACATCCCTGTATACCCCCGAAAACGATTTTTCGCTTCCCAGCACGAAAGCTATTTTAATTTCTTTTTTTCTCAAATCCCATATTAAAGGCCTGTAGTCCGAGTCCCCGGACATCAAACAAAAATATTCAACGCGGTCTGAATAAAGATCTATCATTCTTCTCGAATGTTCAATAAGATGAATATCCACATTGTCGGGTTTTTCCCTGATGTCGGGTTTTTTTCTTGGGCAATATACCGATTCGATAAGAAATTCTTCTTTGTATTCTGACCATAAATCATGCCACAATTCGTCCTTCATTATCTGCGACCTGCCGAAATAAAAATGAACGCACAATATATTGCCGAACGTCCCAATCCAATTGAATGAATTTTCAAAGCCGGCTTTTATAGAAAATTTTCCAAGCCAGCTTAAATCTTTCGGCTTTTTCTTCAGGCCTTCTTTAAAACCTGGTATTTCGCCGGCCCCTGCAAAAGATATCAATAAATTATCCACGTCAATGGCGACAACGGCGCCGCCTTTTTCCGGATTTTTTTCAGCGTGCATAATCATGGTGTTTCCTTATAATGCCGAATGCCGATTTCAAACAAAATGTAAAATGTCAAAGGACACGATTTTACTCTATAATTTATTCGGAATTATGTCAATAGTTGACAAAATTATAATATTAAATCATAATCTAAAACAGCACATAAAAAACAAAACTCCCCTATTTTTTGAAAGGAATTACAGATGACCGGTCTCCTGGAAGGCGAGGTAAGATTAATTATGCTGCAGTTTACTTTTTCCAATATAGAATTAATTCCCTCCTGTTTAACAAATAAGTCGGCGGAAATACCGGAACAGCCATCAAAAAAATCTCCTGCCACGGGAGAACAATTTATTGAAGAAGTAGAGAATGTCGGAATAGCTGATTTCCTCAATGATTTAAAAAATCATGATTACGGTCTTGCAGACGCATATTACCAAATCCGAATCAAAGGCGGCCAGCAATATGCCATGGCGCGGTTTATGTTCTCCGCCAAAGATTATCTCGCCATATCAGACGAATTTAAAATTATCCGTGGCAGCGCCGAGCTGGCCCTCTTTCAAATTTCGGCACAATCTATTTGGCGAATAAAGGCTTTTCTTAATCCTTTCTACAAAGAAGGAGAGGCGATTGAAAACGCGTATGTTATTTCTGTAAACCTTAATTTAAGACAGCCCTTATTCAACAATGACGGCCAGCCCATTTTTCGCTGGGAAAAAGACGAAGAGGGAAAAAAAATCGGGGATGGCCCTGTTCCCTTAAAACCAAAAAAATTTTTAAGGATCAGAAACGGAGATGTCTGCGTCACCTGAATATTTACAGGTGAACCCGCCTAAAAAAACAAAACAAAAGCCGAGGCGCAAATGCTTCGGCTTTTTTAATTGATCTTAAAAATTATTTTTCATCGCTGGCTATCTTCAGGCTTATCCTGTGCTCCTTCGGGTCAACCGACAATATCTTAAAATCGTAATTTGTTCCGATTTTTAAGGATTCCGCCATTTTTTCTTCTGAATCAAATTCGGATATATGGCATAATCCCCGTATTTTCTGGCTGTTTTGAGGATCTTTGCCTTCGTCCAGGGGAATTTCAACAAAAGCGCCGAACTGGCTGAATTTTACCACTGTTCCTTTGACAACATCTCCTTTTTTATACTGGCTTTCCAAATCCTGCCAGGGATTTTCTTTCAAAGACTTCAAGGATAAAAATACCTGGTTGTTGTTGATATCTATTATCTCGGCTTTTAAAACTTCCCCGATTTTCACTATTTCAGCCGGATTTTCAACCAGCTGCCAGTCCAGCTCGGAAATATGGATCAGGCCTTCGATTTGGCCTGCGCCAAGCTGCTGTTTTTCCGCATCGGGCTGGCTGTCTTGATTATGAGGGAATCTGATAAAAACCCCGAAGTCGGCAACGCCTGTTATCTGGCCGTCAACTATATCCCCTTTTTTATAATTGCCCAGCATTTCCTTAATTCTTCCCTCTGTTTTGGCCTTTTCAGACAAAATCAATTTATTATCCCTTGAATCCAAATCAAGTATTTTTACTTCCAGAGTCTTGCCGGTGAATTTCTGCAATTCCTTTAATATTTTTTGCTTATCAGCGTCAGCCACCCTGGGGTAGTGCTCGGGAGCCAGCTGTGAAACAGGCAAAAACGCCATAATTCCGCTGATGTCGGTCAAAAGACCGCCTTTGTTTACGCCGGTGATTTTAACATTCAAAACTTCGCCGTTATCTTTTATTTCTCTTAATTTCTGCCAGCCCAGCTCTTTGGAAGCGTCTTTCAAAGAAAGTTCCCTGTAGCCATCGTCGTTTTCCATATCAATCACTTTGGCAAAAATCTTGTCGCCGATGTTCAGAGATTTAATAATGTCTTTGGCTTCGTAAAATTCCCTGCCGTAAATTATGCCTGTGCCGGATATGCCCAAGTCAACAAAAATAGCCGCCCTGTCCCTGGCCACAACAATTCCTTCGACGGTTGATCCAACGGAAAAAGGAATAACCGTATCTTTGATTTTATTTTCTTTTAGAATCATACTGTTTAATATTTTTAATATACACAATTTATAAATTTATGCAAGCCTGCCTGCCCGCAAAAAATATTTATTTGATTCGGAGGATAATATGATAAAATAATAAATAGAATATACAATATGATTTAATTCAAATTCAGCGAGGTCAAATTCTCACGATCGTGAGAATTTGACCTCGCTGAATTCCGCGATAATTTAATTTTACGACAATTTAAAAATTTCTTTCAGATGTTTTTCGTTGTCAATAAATTCTAATATGCCAAATCTGACGTATTTTCTGATCCCAAAAAATTCTACTATAAAGTCTATCTCGTTTTTACAATCATGAGGATAAATAAAAACGCTTTTTTGAAACTCATAAAAGCCTAATTTTTTTAGTTTACCTCTTAAAGCGTCCCTGCCCCATCTAACCTTTTCTGGCACATCAAAACCCACCAACCTCCATTTTCCATCCCATTTTTCACTTTCAATTTTCATTTCATCAAAACGGTAAGTTAATGCTCTTAACTTGCCGCTATCAGTCAAAACCATTGTTATGGACCCATCCGAATTCTCTGTTCGTTTAACTAATTTTGACCTATAAAGTTGCCTTATTGCGCGCCTTAACTCTTCTTTATCTATTTTTTTCCATTCCTTGTTGGCAATCTTTACACTGCGCCAATATTGCTGAGGGGTATAAGAAAGACTCAGCGCGGCGCCTGTTAATAAAAGCAGTAAAATTTTTTGTCCAAATGGTTTCATTGCTTAATTTTAACAAAATTATAAAACAAAACAAGCGTGGTCAAATTTATACGATCGTATAAATTTGACCACGCTGAATTAACCATCCATAGTTATAAAATGAAGTTAATTTTGTTCATCGATTTTATTCGATTTACTTCATTTTACAGCAATATATTTCAGTCAGATTTTAGATGATTTAACCGATGCCCCTATGGTTTGATTTTAGATGATTTAATGCGTATGGTTGAATTGAAAAATTGATTATGATAGGATAATAAAATATGGAAAAATAACATTATGGCTAAAATAACCTGGGCGGGGCATTCCTGCTTTCAAATTTCAGTTTCCAATTCAAGGGAACATTCGGCCAACATTGTAATCGACCCTTTTGACGAATCTACGGGGCTGAAGCGACCGAATTTTTCAACAGACATTCTGCTTGTCACCCACGAGCATCCAGACCACAATAATGTAAAGGCAATAAAAGGCGATCCTTTTTTGGCAAGAGGCCCGGGCGAATACGAAATAAAAGATGTTTTTATAAAAGGCATCCCTTCTTTTCACGACGACCAGGAAGGTAAAGAAAGAGGCCAAAATACGATTTATACCATTGAAGCGGAAGAAATGAAATTCTGCCATTTGGGGGATTTGGGCCAAAAACAGCTAACCGACGAACAGTTAGAAAAGATTGATTCCGTAGATATTCTAATGATTCCGGTTGGCGGCACCTACACTATTTCTTCGACAGAAGCCCAAAAAATAATATCCCAGATCGAACCTAAAATCGTAATACCAATGCACTATCATTTGCCCGGTCTTAAAATA
This sequence comes from uncultured Candidatus Saccharibacteria bacterium, assembly GCA_964427585.1. GTDB lineage: Bacteria > Patescibacteriota > Minisyncoccia > Minisyncoccales > Staskawiczbacteraceae > JBBTQJ01. The sequence continues at coordinate 182,858 of CAYRVC010000002.1, read as the reverse complement.
CAGTTAGACGATGTTTCCAAGTTCTTAAAAACAATGGGGAAAAACTCCATTGCGCCGCAGGAAAAGTTGACAGTAAAAGCCAGCGCATTAGGGAAAGATGCTATGGA
>CAYRVC010000002.1:130863-182741 GCA_964427585.1 uncultured Candidatus Saccharibacteria bacterium | reverse complement strand
TACAGCCGTAATCATGACTATCCCTGGATTTATAGAAAAATTGCAGAATTTGCCCGACAAGCATAAAAAAATCATCTTGTGGGCCGTTGTCGCTCTTTTAGCAGCCGCAATGCTATTTTTTTGGTTCAATTTAGCCAAAAAAAGAATTTCAAAATTAGGGGAAACTGTTCAAAAAATTGAGGCGCCGCAAATAAAAACGCAATAATTAACAATCATGCCAGAAGAAGAAGAAAAAAATAATATAGGCAAAGTAAAGCCCAGGGAAATCGTTGAAGAACTGAAAGAATCATATATCGATTACGCGATGTCTGTTATAGTGGCTCGCGCCCTGCCCGACGTAAGAGACGGCTTAAAGCCCGTGCACCGCCGGATTTTGTATGCGATGCTGGAAGAAGGATTGCGGCACAACACAAGATTCAGGAAATCCGCCAATGTTACGGGAACGGTTTTGGCCAGATTCCATCCCCATGGAGACATTGCCGTTTATGACTCCCTGGTAAGGATGACCCAGGATTTCAACTTAAGATACCCGTTGGTGCAAGGCCAGGGTAATTTTGGAAGCATTGACGGAGACTCTGCGGCAGCCCAAAGATACACAGAGTGCCGCTTGTCTGCAATCGGCGAAGAATTGCTAAGAGACATAGATAAAGACACTGTTAATTTTATTGACAATTATGATGGGACAAGAAAAGAGCCCGTTGTCCTACCCTCGCCACTGCCCCAATTGCTTTTGAACGGCAGTTTGGGAATTGCGGTAGGAATGGCCACCAATATACCGCCCCACAACTTAACCGAAGTGCTTGACGCTTCTATTTATATGTTAGACCACCCGAAGGCCGAAACGCCCGACTTGTTCCAATTCATCCAAGGCCCTGATTTCCCCACGGGCGGCATAATTTACGATCAAAAAGAAATAATTTCAGCCTACTCGTCGGGAAAAGGCTCTATTTTGATGCGGGGAAAAGCGGATATCGTTGAAAAAAAAGACGGATCGGAACAAATAATAATAACGGAAATTCCCTACCAGGTTTTAAAATCTTCGCTGGTTGAAGAAATGGCTGATCTTGTTTCAGAAAAGAAAATAGAGGGCATAAAAGACATCCGCGACTTGTCGGACCGCGAAGGAATGAGCATTGTCATCGACATTAAAAGAGGATTCCAGCCCCAAAGAATTTTAAACCGCCTTTATAAATTCACCAATCTGCAAAAAACTTTCCACTTGAACCTTTTGGCTTTGGTGGACGGCATACAGCCTGAAATTCTTTCCATTTCCGATGTTTTAAAATACTTTATTGAGCACAGGAAAGAGGTGATTACAAGGAAAACGAAATTCGACCTGGAAAGGGCGAAAGAAAGAGCCCATGTTTTAGAAGGGCTGATGATCGCGTTAAAAAACATCGACGCGGTAATTTCCACAATTAAAAAATCAGCCGACAAAGAAGAGGCAAAAGTAAATTTAATTAAAAAATTCAAGCTTACGGAAATACAGGCAACAGCCATCCTGGAAATGAGACTGCAAACCCTGGCCGGCTTAGAAAGGAAAAAAATAGAAGACGAACTCAATGAAATATTAAAAAAAATAAAAGAACTTGAGGCTATTTTAAAAAGCTTAGAAAAACTGAAGGAAATCATCAAAAAAGAATTTACGGACCTGAAAGAAAAATACGGCGACAAAAGAAAAACAAAAGTGATAAAGCAGAAACTGGGAGAGATGACAGAAATCGACCTTGTCCCCCTGGAGGATACGATTGTTACCTTAACTACCGGAGGATACATCAAAAGGATAAACCCGGCAACTTACAAAATACAGAAACGGGGAGGAAAGGGAATTATGGGCATGAAAACAATGGGAGACGACATTATTGAGCATTTTCTCTGCGCCTCCACCCACGACAATCTGCTCTTTTTTACAGACTCTGGAAAGGTTTTGCAAACCCAGGTTTATGAAATCCCGGAAGGCGCCAGGGTGGCCAGGGGCCGGGGCATATTAAATTTTTTGGACCTTCCTCAAGAAGAAAAGGTTTTATCATTGATTCCCATAACAAAAGATGAGGCTCAAAAATTCAAATATCTGGTTATGGTGACCAAAAACGGCAGGATAAAGAAGACTGCCTTAGAGGAATTCGGCAACGTAAGAAAAAGCGGAATCATCGCGATGGGGCTGGAAAAGGGGGATTCTTTGAAAAAAGTGGTAAAAACAACAGGCGAAGACGACATAATAATAACAACAAAAGACGGCATTGCCATAAGGTTTGAAGAAAAAGATGTAAGGCCCATGGGCAGGGCGGCCGCCGGAGTTAAAAGCATCCGCCTGAAAAAAGGAGACGAAGTGGTTGGAATGGATGTTATAGGAAACAAAAATGAAAAACAAAAAGAAAAACAATATTTGCTGGTGGTGATGGAAAACGGATACGGAAAAAGAACGGATATTGACCAATACAGATTGCAGGGAAGAGGGGGGTCGGGAATTAAAACAGCCAAAATCACAGCCAAAACCGGCAAAATAGTTTTAGCCGCCATTGTGGAACATTCGGAAGAAGAAGATTTGATAGTCATCTCCCAGAAAGGCCAGGTCATCAGATCGGAAATAAAATCAATATCAATGTTAAGCCGGGCAACCCAGGGCGTAAGGATAATGCGGCTTGACGAAGGGGACAAGGTGGCCTCTGGAGCTTGCCTGTAAGATATCCACAGCCTGCATTTGATAGTCTATGGAATATTTTAGTATAATAAAAGAAATATGGCCGGTTTTTTCAACCCAGAGGATATCATAAAAGAACTTGAGTTAAGGGAAGACATGTCTGCCGCCGAGTTCGGCTCGGGAGCCGGAATCTTTGCAATATTGCTGGCAAAAAAACTAAGGCTCGGCAAGGTTTACGGCCTGGACATCCAGGAAGAAAAACTGTCCTCGTTAAAAAACAGGGCGGCCCTGGAAAAAGTTTTAAATATTGAAACAATACTTTGCGACCTGGAGGCTGTTAAAGGCTCCGCTCTGCCCAACAACTCCATAGATGTTATTTTAATCTGCAATGTGCTCTTTCAGGCGGAAAATAAAAGCGCCATAATAATTGAAGCCAAAAGAGTGGTGAAGCCGGGCGGCCAGGTTTTGATAATTGACTGGAAAGACGGAGCCTCTTTCGGCCCGAAAGAGGGAAAAATAAGCCCCGAACAAGTTAAAAAAATAGCAATGGAAGCCGGCCTTACCTTGAAAAAAGAAATAGACGCGGGGTCGTACCACTACGGCCTGCTGTTTACAGAATAAATATGAACAGCCTCATCCTTTCCCTAATATCTCTCGTTATCTTATTTTCCTTAGCAGGTTCGGCTTTTGCCTCCGGTGTTGTTATTTCAAATCCGTTGAGACCAAATGATCTACCGGCTCTTTTGGAAGCCATTTCTTCGACTGTGGCTAAACTGGTAGGCGTTATAGCCACCATAATGATAGTGGTTGCGGGCATAATGTACCTTGTTTCAGGCGGTAATCCCCAAAAAATGGAGGCGGCAAAAAAAACCCTGATATATGCCATAGTTGGGCTGGTTATAGCGGTATTGGCCGTCAGCATAATTGCCGCCGTAAAAGAAATATTGGGGCTCAGGGCAAGTTAATATATATTTTAAAAAGGTCGCTAAACACTCTTTTTTGATTTAAAAAATGAAAAAATTATTATTATTTTTATTCAGCTTGCTGGTTTTGCCAAATACAGTTTTGGCGGCAACCGTGACTATTACGGGAATGGTTGCCAATGTGGCAAAAATAATTGTGCTGGTGGCAACCATATTGGTTGTGATTTTCTGGATTATCACCGGCCTTTTGTTTTTAGCGGCCCAAGGAGCTCCAGATAAGCTTTCCCTAGCAAAAAAAGCTTTATATGCCTCAATAGCGGGAACGGCTATTGTAATATTGTCTCAAGTCGCAATTGTCATAATAGAGAACGCATTGTTCTTTGGAATTTAAAAATTAATCCGGTTGAATAATTTGGTTTTGCAAAATAGATGCAAAATATTTTTTAACTGGCACAAAATATCAAAATGAAAAATAAAATAATGGATAAAAAAATATTATTTTTAATTTTATTAACGGCAATTATCCTTACGCTTCCGGGAACGGCGTCAGCTGGCGTATTTTGTGATGCGTTAAAAAAATTTAAGACTGTTGTCCAACAAGTAGGAGGCACATTAGTGGTTATCAGCTGGGTTATAGCCGGCATTTTATATTTAACGGCCATAGGGAACCCGCAAAAAATGGATACTGCCAAAAAAGCCTTGATAGCCGCTATAATCGGAACAGTGCTTGTTCTGTTGGCAGGTAGCGCAATTGATATTGTAAAAGACGCATTTGGCAACTTGGGCAACACTACTTCGTGTTAAAATTTTTGAGCAGATAATCGCCAAATTTTTATAAATAATGAAAAAATTTTTAATTATTGCCCTTTTTCTTGCTTTAACCTGGCTGTTTTTGCCTGAAAAAGCTTTTGCTTTGGCAACCACCTTAACTGATCTTGGTAAAAATATTGTTACGGCTTTTTGGATTGTGTTCATGGTTTTTGCGGTTGTTTTCTTTCTTTTGGCTGGAATTATGTTTCTGACAGCCCAGGGAGACCCTGAAAAAATTTCCAGAGCCAGGTCCGCCATGATATGGGGCGTGGCGGGAGTGGTGGTAGGCATTGTTTCCGGTTCGATATTCTGGATAATACTGGGTTTTCTGTAATTCACAGGTAAAATATGGACAAGTCAAAATAAACAGTTATAATTGATTAATTGAGTAATATTAAAAAAGGTCGAAATTGCATAGAAAAAAATTATATTATCAAAATTACTGAAAATACCGGCGGATCAAAATTTTTAAAATTTGAAAAAATTTTAAAAAAATAAATTTGCCGGACAGAAAGTGAACACAAAAAAAATAGCGTCTTCATTGCTGTTAGCCGCCATTTTGGCGCTTCCGGTTTTAGCCATTGCCGCTCCGCCAAACCAGCCGCCAACAGGAAAAACCTGGGATAACTTGGTAACTTTCGTAACAGGAACAATCTACACAGTCGGCATAGCAATAATAGTTGTGATGTTTTTAATAGCAGGCATTATGTTCATTACAGCCGGCGGAAACCCTGAAAAGGTTCAGGCAGCCAGGCAAACCCTTTTATACGCGGTAGTGGGAGCAGTGGTTTTACTCGTGGCAGCTTCGATATTCGGAATAATACAGACATGGCTTGGATAATCGCATTGTTATCTAAAATACGGTAAAAATCTAAAAACCCGGATAAACCGGGTTTTTAGATTTTCCACAGCCAAGCAATAGACATTTTAAATAATAATACTATAATAGGTAAAATAGGTCGAAAAATAATAAAATCAATAAAAACTATGAAAATAAAAAAAATAACGTCTTTCTTGCTCTTATCCTCTATTCTGGCGCTTCCGGTTTTAGCCATTGCCGCTCCGCCCAACCAGCCTCCAACAGGAAAAACATTTGATCAACTGATAAGCTTCATTACCGGAACCATCTACACAATCGGCATAGCGATAATAGTTATAATGTTTTTAATAGCCGGTATTTTGTTTATAACTTCCGGCGGAAGTCCGGAAAAAGTGCAAGCAGCCAGGCAAACCCTTTTATATGCGGTAGTGGGAGCAGTGGTTTTGCTTGTGGCGGCTTCAATATTCAGAATAATACAGGATTGGCTAAGTTAATTTTAGCTCAATGCATATTAATTTAAAAACATTAGATTAAAAATGAAAAATAAAAATAGAAAAATCGCCCATGCGATTCTCCTGGCCGGCATTATTCTGATTCCGGTTGCCGCCATGGCAGCTTCGGCGCTTCAACAGCCGCCAGAGGGTAAAACCTTTGATCAAATAATAAGCTTCATTAAAGGATTAATATACACAATCGGCATAGCCCTGGTGGTAATAATGCTTTTGATATCGGGCATTATGTTCATCACGTCTGCGGGAGACCCTGAAAAAGTGCAAAGAGCAAGAAACACCCTTCTTTACGCTGTAGTGGGAGCAGTGGTTTTAATTGTTGCGGCTTCAATATTTAAAGTTATAGAAGGCTGGATAGGTACGTCAACAACAACAAGTTGAAATGAAAGATAAAAAAATTGCGTTATCGCTAATTTTGACTGCTTTTGTTTGTTTTCCGGCCGCAGTTATGTCAGCATCCGGCGGGCCGCCAACTAATATAACTTTTGAAAATATCATCAAGCTCATCAAGGGATTGATATATACCGTCGGCATAGCCATGGTGGTAATAATGCTTTTGATATCGGGTATTATGTTCATCACATCTTCAGGAGACCCTGAAAAGATAAAAAAGGCGAGAAGCGCCCTTCTTTACGCGGTCGTTGGAGCAGTGGTTTTAGTTGTGGCGGCTTCAATATTTGAAATTATAGAACGCTGGCTGTAATTATAAATCATAAACAAGTGCAAAAAAATTATATTAAAAAAGCCGCGGTGGCGGAACTGGAATACGCGCATGCCTTAGGAGCATGTTCCGAAAGGATTGAGAGTTCAAATCTCTCCCGCGGCACGAAGTTAAAAATAAAAAAACGAAGCAGGGCTTCGCTTTTTTATTGTTTTTTTTAAAATAACTACGAAACTTTTACTTCAATTTTTTCCTTATTTCCCTGCTTTGCCTTAGGAATCTTAATGGTTAAAACGCCTTTGTCCATTTCCGCGGCAGCCTCCGCTATATTTATATTTTCAGGCAAAACTATTTTCCTTGAAAACGGCCCCCAATAGCATTCCTGGTAAAAATATTTTTTCTCCAAGCCTATATTGGGGCTTTGCCTGTTTCCCTTTATAACGAGCATTTCCTTTTCCAGAGAAATATCGATGTCCTTTATCTGTATGCCGGCTATTGCCGCCAAAACCACGAATTCGGAATTTGTTTCAAACACATCAACCACCAGCTCTCCCTCTCTGCTAAAAATGCCGGGTTTATTTTCCAATTCTGGCTCTTGGATTTTTTGAGCTAAAGGCTCTTTTTTAATTTTTGGTTTTGCTTTCATAAATTATATTTTACATACGCTTTTTAACTTTTTTAGCTTTTCAAACCAGGAAATCATAAAAATGGCTAATATCACAAGAATTGCCAGAGGTATTATGACTTTTATAGGAAGCTCTAATGTCATTATAGAAAAATCATACAAACCGTGCAAGAGGGTCGCCAAAAAAAGCCCCACGAGGAATATGACTGTTTTCCTTTTTGTTTCGCAGAATGAAACAGCCAAAAAATAACCCAAAAGCCCGGAGCATAAAGTATGCAGAAAAGTGGCGCCTATAAAGCGCAAAAAGCTTATAGCCATTGTCCTTCCCATCAAGGCTTGAAAAGACAGGTTGCCTGGAGGAGAAATAAGGTAAAGGATGTTTTCTAGGGCGGCGAACCCAAGAGCTGAAATAATCATATAAAGCATTATGTCCAAAGGTTCATCCAGCTCTTTATTGTTGATGATTTTTTTCTTGATCACCAGGTATTTAAAAAACTCTTCCGTAAAAGATATTATCAAAAACCAAAATATCAAGGAAACAACAAAAGGGGGCAGAAAAGACTCAACCCTTTCCAGCAAGTAAGCTGCCCCTATCTGGATAAAAAAAACAGGGGCTGTTGCCATGGCTCCCCACAAAAAAACCATTATAATGTTTCTGTTTGATTCGGGATGGACGTCCTTTCTTAAATAATAAGAAAGCCAGGTCAGGCTGGGCAGAATTCCAAAAATAATGTAAATTATGATTTTAAAATCCATTTTATCGAAATATTAAGATTTTGGCCATTCCTCTATCATCAAACACTCTTTTTTATTTTTCAAGGGCATTTGTTGGTAAATTTCTTCCGTTACGAAAGGCATAAACGGATGCAATAGTTTTAGAGAGGCATTCAATGTTTCAACAAGGGTCACCTGGGCTTCTTCTCTTCTTTTTTTGCTAATTTCAATATATTTATCGCAGAACTTATGCCAGAAAAAATGGTAAATTTCATCTGAGGCCAGGTCAAACCTGTATTTTTCCATATAGCCCGTTGATTTTTTGATTGTTTTTTTAAGTTCTTTTAAAATCCATAAGTCGTCTTTGTGTTTTTTCGCTGTTCTTTTGGCTTTTCCCTCAAAAGAAAGCACAAACCTGGAAGCGTTCCAAATTTTGGTGGCAAAATTTCTCATTCCGCGGATTTTGTCTTCGCTTATATGGATGTCGGCTCCCGGCGAAGCCCCGAAAACCAGGGCAAAACGCAGGGCGTCCGTGCCGTATTTTTCCGTCATAAAAAGAGGATCCATCACATTCCCTTTGCTTTTGCTCATTTTTTGGCCCTGTTTGTCCACAATCCGGCAATGCAGATGCACTGTTTTGAAAGGAACATCTTTTGCCAAAAACAAACCGAACATCATCATCCTTGCCACCCAAAAAAATAAAATATCCCATAAGGTATCCATAACAGAAGTGGGATAAAATGTTTTGAAATCCTTGCTGTCAGGATATCCCAAAGCAGTCAGCGGCCATTGCCCGGACAAAAACCATGTGTCAAAAGTGTCTGTTTCCTGCAAAACATTATCGCCCTTGCACTTTTTGCATTTCTCTTCCTTCAATGAATAAACGGCGTCTTTTGGCGCTATCAACGACTGCAATCCGCTTTTTATTTCCTCAAAGCCGTATTTATTTTTAAGGTCTTTATAAAATCCGCTTGTTTTTTGTCCGCTTTTATCAATAAAATTCACCAGAATATTATCGTTGCAGTCTAAGCAATACCAAACCGGAATCCGGGGCCCCCACACAATCTGCCTTGAGATGTTCCAATCATAAATATTTTTCAGCCAGTCAACATACATTTTTTTAAACCTTTTTTCGGGAAAAATTTTCGTTTTTCCTTTTTTAACGGCCTCAAGGGCGGGCATAGCCAGCGGCTTTATTTTCAAAAACCATTGAGGCATTATAAGGGGTTCAATGGTTGATTTGCATCGATAGCATATTCCCACTGAATGTTTAAGGGGTTCTGTTTTTATCAATTTATTTTCTGCCAACAAATCTTTTGCGACTTCTTCCCTGGCGTTTTTTACGCTTAGCCCATTATATTTTTCCGGCGCGTTCACAAGTTTGCCCCTCCTGTCTATTATGGTTATAATTTCCAAATTATGCCTTTGGCCGATGTCAAAGTCAGCCTTGTCGTGCCCCGGCGTAACTTTTAAAGCGCCTGTTCCAAACTCTATATCAATGGTATCGTCAGATATTATTTTAATTTCTTTATCTATAAGCGGTATCTTCGCCGTTTTGCCTATTAAGCCCTTATAACGCTTGTCTTTTGGATTTACGGCAACAGCCGAATCGGCGAAAATTGTTTCAGGCCTGGTGGTGGCTATCTTTAAGATTCCATAATCCAAATAATATAAAAAATCATCCTTCTCCGCATAATCAACTTCAAGGTCTGAAAAAGCAGTTCCGCATTTTGTGCAAAAATTTACCATTCTCTCTCCGCGGTAAATCAACCCGTCTTTGTGCAGCCTTTGAAAAGTTTTAATGACCATGGCGACAATATCCGGCTCTAAGCTGTAATGATACCTCGACCAGTCCAGAGAAAACCCCATTTTCTTCAATTGTTCCTTATTTATATTCTTATTCTTTTCCACGTACTCTGCAATCATCTGATAAAGGGTTTTTCTGTCAAAATCAAAACGGCTCTTTCCTTCCTTGGCCAGTTTTTTTTCAAAAACAAATTGCGTTTCAATGCCGGCATGGTCTCCGCCCGGCAGCCAAAGCACTTTTTCGCCTTTCATCCTGTGAAACCTGGCCATAATATCTTCAATGGTAAAGAGCGCGTGCCCCATGTGCAAAGGGTCATTGGCGTTGGGAAGGGGCAATAAAATTGAAAACGGGTTTTTATGGCGAGAAGGCAGTTTGTCAGGATTAAAAAATCCGGACTTTTCCCAAAGCCGGTAAATTTCATCTTCAACCTGTTTGTGATCGTATGTTTTAGACAGTTCCATTGCTTATTTTAAAATTTTATCATATTTTGTTTACCCAATCAAATAAAATTATTTGACCGGGTGAATTCGTAAATTTGCCTCAGCCTTAAGCTTTCGGAGAACAGCTCTCCCAATTTTATTTTTCCGGTTAAAATATCCGGCAACAGCAGTCATTACCGCGTTATCGGTCGATAGGTTTTTTGGCGGAACCAAAAAATTTATTTTTGATTCGGAATTCTTGATTTTTGATTCAAATTGCAATCGCAGCTCTTTATTGGCCGAAACGCCTCCGCCCAAAATTATTGTTTTTGCCTTATAATCCTTTGAGGCTTTGATTGTTTTTTTTATCAAAACATCAATTATCGCCTGCTGAATCTCGACCGCCATTTCTTGCTGATATTGTTTAAATTTTAGCGTGGTTAAATTTCTACGATCGTGGGAATTTGACCACACTCGTTTTCTCTCTTTTACGGCATATAATACCGCCGTCTTCAACCCTGAAAAAGAAAAATCATAATCTTTTGTATTTATCATCGGCCTCGGCAGTTTGATAGACACCCGATGTCTATCAAGTCTTTTGATAGACATCGGGTGTCTATCTGCTAGCTTTGAAATTATAGGACCGCCGGGGTATCCAAGCCCTAAAATTTTGGCGCATTTGTCAAAACACTCTCCTGCCGCATCGTCCCGCGTTTCCCCCAGTATTTTGTATTTGCCGATGCCTTTCATTAAAATCAATTGCGTATGTCCGCCTGAAACAACCAAACAAATCGCGGGAAATTTTATATTTTTATTCTCCAAAATATTCACTAAAAGATGGCTTTCTATGTGGTTTACCGGCACAATCGGAATATCCCAAAAATACGCTATCGCCTTTGCAAAATTTATCCCAACCCACAAACAAGGCTCAAGCCCGGGGCCATGCGTTACAGCGATTAAATCAACATCCGGATTTTCATATTTTTTAAAAAACGGAATTAATTTTTTACAAAGTTCTTGCTCTCGCTCTAAAATCGTACTTATAATTTGGAATTTAGGATTTATTATTTTTTTGGGATTTGCCTGCCCGCCAAAGCCTTGGCGCAGGCGGGGGATTTGAAATTTGGGATTTAATAATTTGGCCTGTTTTAACGCGCGCGTTAAAACAGGAACTAAATTATTTTGATGTTCCCTCTTCGCCATGGCGGGAAACACCCCTCCGTATTTTTTATGCACCCCGGCCTGCGATGAAACAATATTTGACAGAACATCAAAAGAAAGGGATGCTTTTTCCTTTATTTCCAGCGCGGCAACGGCCGTGTCGTCACAAGATGTTTCAATGGCCAAAATTTTCATATTTTATTCACTTCAATAGTAAAACAAAAGTGATAATATGTAAGATAACACCATAATGGAAAAAATACAAATATCAAGATTTTTCTTGCTGCCGGCGGTTTTCATATTAATGATTTCTCTCGGCTTTTTTGGCCTGCGTTCATCAACAGACCCTGATTTCGGCTTGCACTTGAAAACAGGCGAGCTGATATTGGAGAAAGGCGCGCCTTACAAAGACTGGTATTCTTACACTATGCCTGATTTTCCGTGGATTGACCATGAATGGCTGGCAGATGTTTTGATTTACAAAATCCATTCAATTTCCGGAGCCGATTTGCTTCTGCTTATTTTTCTTTCTATCCATGCTTTGTCTTTTTTCGTTGTCGGAAACAGAAGCCAAAAATTATGGATTTTTACAATAATATTTATTTTCGGATACCTCGCCACAGTCAATTTTTTAGGAATAAGGCTCCAAATTATAACCGTGTTCTTTGTGGCGGTTTTATGGAAAACAATAAATGATTTTTTAAGCCGTTCCTCAAGGTCGGCTTATTTTCTGCCCTTGATGTTTATTTTGTGGACTAACCTGCATGCCGGATTTTTTGCCGGCCTTGTTATTTTATTTATAGAACTTCTGGCTGAAATTTTCAAAAAAATTTACCCCCACACCATAACGAGAGACAAAAAAGCGGGCACCAGCCATCGCTCGTTTGGTGTGGGGGTAAACAATCTTTATTTTGAAGAACAACCTTGGAAAAAAATTTCAGCCCTGTTTTTTATTCTCCTGTTTTCTTTTCTTGCCACGATTATAAACCCCTACGGACTAATGATTTACGAAGAAGTTTTCAGGACAATCGGGGACAACTTTTTAAGATTCAATATTGTGGAATGGTTCCCGCTTTTCTCTCTTGGATTTCATATGTTCATATCTTTGTACATAGCAGTATTCGCCGTTTTATTGGCTGTGTTTTACAGAAAAGTGGAATTCAACCAAATTATTGTCTCGCTTTTTTTCTTTTCCCTTGCCATGGCCAGCGCCAGGCATTTTTTGCTTTTTGTCATTATTACCATTCCCGTTTTAAGCGAAATTTTAAACGAAACAGCCTTGTACATAAAATCCAACCTGCCAAAAACCTTAAAATCCCTCAATTTTTCCCAAAAAAGGGAATTAGTTCTTGAACTGGCATTGGTTTTTATTTTTTTAACCTATGGATTTTTCCATAATTTCCTGCCGGATTTTTTCGGCGACAGCTGGGCGGACGATTATCCGGAAAAGGCAATTCCTTTTCTTAAAACATTGCCCCAAGAAGACAACTTATTCAACGAATACCGCTGGGGCGGATATTTGATATGGAAAATACCGGAAAGAAAATATTTCATTGACGGCCGGATGCCGAGTTGGCGGCAAAACGGCCAATTCGCGTTTGGAGATTATCTTAAAATATATGACGCAGAGGAAGGTTTTGAAAAAATAATGGAAAAATATGACATTAAAATGGCCGCTTTGTCCAGAACCATAAAAGATAATCCTATGGAAAACAGGAATAACAAAATAAAAAATTTCATCAAAAAATACCGCCTGCTTAACTATGTTTTCCGTAATTCTATGGACGAAGAAAAAAATCTTTACAAAGAACTCACCAACCTCGGCTGGCAGACAATTTACGAAGACGATACGGCAATAATTCTAAAAAAATAGTTGATTTTTTCAGTTTTCTATGTAAAATTGAATACATACCTTGAATTACGAAATTCAGTACGGCCCCATCGTATAGCCTGGTCCAGTACACCAGCTTTTCAAGCTGAGAACACCGGTTCAAATCCGGTTGGGGCCACCATGGAAAAAAAAGATTATCTGGATATTTCAAAAGCCGGCGATATAAAAAACCAAAAAGAAAGATTGTTATACCGCCTGCTGGAAACCATTCCTGGAATTTTAAGCTTGGGAACTCTTTTCGGAGTTCTTGTTTTTTCTTGGCTGATTCCCTCATACGTGGCCATATTTATAATTTGTTTCTGCCTTTATTATCTTTTCAGGGTAGTTTATTTTTCTCTGCACCAGATCGTAAGCTACTTTAAAATAAAAAGTCATTTGAAAAAAGACTGGATGAGGGCTCTTAAAAAAAACCGCGAATGGAAAAATATATACCACCTTATAATCCTGCCCACATACAAAGAGGGCCCGGAAATAATAAAAGAAACCATTGATTCTTTGGTAAATTCAAATTATCCGAAAGAAAAAATGATAGTTGTCCTGGCAATAGAAAAACGGGCCGGACAAAAGGCAGAAGAAGCGGCAGAAACCATCGCAAAAAAATATGGCTCCAATTTTTATAAATTTTTGATATCCGCCCACCCAGACAATATACCTGGGGAAATAAGCGGGAAGGGGTCTAATGTCGCCTGGGCAGGGAAAGAAGCCAAAAAATTCATAGACGAATCAAAAATTCCTTACGAGAATATCTTGGTTTCAAGTTTTGACATAGACACTAAAGTTTATCCTCAATATTTTGCGTGCCTCACATGGTATTACCTGGCAATGGAAAATCCTTTAAAAGCAAGTTATCAGCCTATTCCGGTTTATAACAATAACATCTGGTCTGCTTCCGCCTTTGCCAGGGTTGTCTCAACATCCAACACCTTTTGGCAGATGATTCAGCAGGAAAGGGCGGAAAAGCTTACCACATATTCTTCCCACTCCATTCCCGGCAAGGTATTTTTTGAAGTGGGATATCCGGCAAACGTTGTTTCCGACGATTCCAGAATCTTCTGGAGGGCTTATCTTTGCTACGACGGCGATTACCGGGTAGTGCCCATTTATTACCTGGTTTCAATGGATGCCGTAATGACTTTAAGCTTTTTTAAAACAATAATAAACCAGTATAAACAGCAAAAACGCTGGGCCTGGGGCTGTAGCGAAATACCTTACATAATTTTCGGTTTCTGGAAAAACAAAAAAATTTCCTCTTTGAAAAAAATCTCCCATTTGTACACGATAATCGACGGCTTCTGGTCATGGTCCACAGCCGCCCTCCTGCTGTTTGTTTTAGGATGGCTGCCATTAATTTTAGGAGGGGAAAAATTCAACCTTACCATCCTTTCCTTCAACCTTCCCATTCTTACCAGCAGAATAATGACAGTCTCTCTTATCGGAATGTTCGTTTCCGCCATTTTAAGCACGATGCTTCTGCCGCCTCTGCCTAAAAAATTCGGGCGCTATATAAGATTGAGAAAAAGGATGTCCATATTTTTACAGTGGCTGCTGTTGCCTGTGACATTAATCGTATTCGGCTCTTTTCCCGCCTTAGACGCCCAAATCCGCCTGATGCTGGGCAAACATATGGGATTTTGGGTCACTGAAAAAATACGCAAATAGAAAGCCTGAAAAATCCGGTTTTAATCGGATTTTTATTTTACAAGTGTTAAGATTAAAGCCAGGATTGACATATAAATACTCATCACTATAATTAAAACACATAATAAATGCTTGAGGATTCGGATATCGAAAAATTGACGCAGTTTCTGGCAACTAAGGAGGATTTTAACAATCTATCCTTTAGAATGTTGCCCCAAGAAGAATTCAAGGTTTTTAAAAAAGAAATTAAAACCGATATCAACGACTTAAAGGAATTGGTGAGGGCACTGGTTATTTCCGTTGACAAACTGGTTAAAGCAATAGACGATCTGCGCCAGGAATTTATTACGGTCGCCTCAAGAGTCAACCTTCGCGTCGACACGCACGAAAAGTGGTTTCAGCAAATTGCCGAAAAGCTGGGCACCAAATTATAACCAAAAAAACGATTTTTGCATAGAAATCCGGCTTCTCGCCGGTTTTTTGTTTGAAAATTGAAAATTAGAAATTCTATTCAAAGTGTATTCTCTGTTGAAATTGTTTTAGCCTTTCTTTTAATAAAGGGTGATTTTCCAATTCAGGGTCTTTTTCTAAAATTTCTTTTGCCGCCTGCCTGGTTTTTTCAACCAAAAATATATTGGTCAGTCCCTGCATGGCAATGTCCGGAATTCCCCACTGCTGAGTTCCGTAAATCTGGCCGGGGCCTCTAATTTCCAAATCTTTTTCAGCCAATTTGAAGCCGCTGTCATATTCAACCATTGCCTTCAGCCGCCTTCTGTTTTGCTGGCTGGGGTCGGTGGTAAATAAAAAACAGTATGACTGCATATCCGACCTTCCCACCCTGCCACGGAACTGGTGGAGCTGGGCCAAGCCAAAACGCTCGGCTCCCTCTATCATCATTATTGTGGCCCTGGGAACATCAATTCCCACCTCCACGACAGAAGTGGAAACTAAAATATCAATCTCGCCGTTTTTAAAATCCTGCATTATTATTTCTTTTTCTTTCGGCTTCATTCTTCCGTGCAGCATTGTTATCCTCAAATCCGGAAAAATTTCAGATGAAAGCTTTTCATATTCATCTTTCACCGCCTTCACTTCCATTATCGATAAGCTTCTCAAGTCATAATTCTTTGGCTTAAAGTCAGATAAGCCGAATTCAGCTGAGTAAGAACCGGACATATCGGTCATATTTGATGAATTTTCTTTTTTGCTTTCTATTTTCGGGCAGATTACAAAAACTCCTTTCCCCTCTTTTACTTCTTTTTTTATGAATTCGTAAGCCTCTTTTCTCTGCTTTTGTTCCACAACGATTGTTTTTATTTTTTTCCTGTTTTTTGGCATCTCGTCTATCAGCGACAAATCCAAATCTCCGTAAACGGTCAACGCCAAAGTGCGGGGAATAGGAGTGGCTGTCATTGATAACAAGTGGGGCATTTTATCGCCTCTGCTTACCAAAGCGCTGCGCTGGCTGACCCCGAACCTGTGCTGTTCGTCCACAATCACCAAGGCCAAATTTTTAAAATCCACTCCTTTTTGGATAAGAGAATGCGTTCCGATAATAATATCAAGCTGGCCGTTTTCCAAATCCCCCAGAAGGCTTTTTTTGGAAACCTCCGATATTTCACTGTCGCTTTTAATCCTTGCTTCTTTGCTGGTTAAAAGGCCTATTTTTACGCCAAAGCTGTCCAGCAACTGGGAAATATTTTTAAAATGCTGTTTTGCCAGTATTTCCGTGGGAGCCAAATAGGCAACCTGGCCGGCAGGAGATATGGAATTTTTCACGACATTCAGGCTAGCCATCACCGCCACCGCTGTTTTTCCTGACCCGACATCCCCTTCAAGCAACCTGGACATCGGAACTGTTTTTTCCAAATCTTTCAACACCTGAAACGCGCATTTTCTTTGGGAGTCGGTAAGCTTAAAAGCCAAAGATTTCGCAAACCGTTTCATTAGATTTTCGTCCAGCGAAAAAGCCTCTGATTTTTTCTGCATCAGCCGCATCTTCTCTTTAAGGGCGAGAAGTTGTATTAAAAAAATTTCTTCAAAAGAAAAACGCGCCTTAGCCGCGTCCGCGTGCTCAAAAGAATCGGGAAAATGCAGTTGCCACAGGGCTTCGTTGATATTTAAAAATTTATTTTTTTTGATTATTTCGCGGGGGAGGCTTTCTTGCACCTGTTCTGAAAACATAAAAAGCAGAGGCTTTATTACATATCTAAGCCACCTTGAGGTAATACCTTTTGTTTCAGGATACACGGGAACTATTCTGCCCGTATGGGTGAGGTTTTCATTTTCCCCTATTCCGTTTATTTTTTCGTAACTGGGATTATTCAGATAAAGCCCGCTTTTCCCCAGGCTTACCTTTCCCGCCAGGCATACAAAATCGTCTTCTGCCAAAATTTTTGCCAAATACGGCTGATTAAACCAAATCGCCCGCATGCTTCCCGTATTATCCTCGACAGAAGCTTCAATCACGCTCATTCCCTTTTTCCAGGTCAGCATTGATTCTATTTGGGTGATTCTCCCCTGCAGACATACGGTTTCCCCCAGTTTCTGCCTGGCATAAGATATTTTGATTATTTTTGAAAAATCATCATACCTTGCCGGAAAATAAAAAAGCATGTCCTGGATTGTTTTAATCCCCAGTTTTTTAAGTTTTTTTTGATAAGCTAAACCTATTTTAGGAAACTGCTCAACCGGCGTTTCGAGAGTTAACATATGTGCGCCCGGCAGGAATCGAACCTGCAGTTTTAGGGTCCGCAACCCTACGTTTTATCCATTAAACTACGGGCGCATTATTATTTTAACCATATCACAAATATTCATAAAATCAAATTGACTTAATTGATTTTAAATAGTAAAATAAAAAATCAACTGGAGGAGTCGGATAATGGTTATTCCAAAAGTTTGCTAAACTTTGACGGCGCAAGCTGTCTTGTGGGTTCGAGTCCCACCTCCTCCGCCAATGAAAAGAATAAGGCGATAACAAAAAAATCGCCTGTTTAATATTTATTTTAATGGCTGAAAATAATAAAAAACAAAACGAGGATATAAAAACAAGGCCGCCGGTGGCGGTTGTTTTAGGCCATGTGGACCATGGAAAATCTTCCCTTTTGGAAGCTATCAGGGATTTTAAAATAACCTCCAAAGAGTCAGGCGGAATTACCCAGCATATAGGAGCTTACGAGGTGGAAGAAAAGGGAAAAAAAATAACCTTTATAGATACGCCCGGGCACGAGGCGTTTTCCGCGATGAGGGCGAGGGGAGCCAGTGTGGCAGATATCGCCCTATTGGTTATTGATGCCGCCCAATCGGTGCAACCGCAGACAAAAGAAGCGATAGCGGCAATAAAAATGGCGGAAATCCCCATGATTATTGTTTTAAACAAAATTGACCTGCCGACAGCCAACCCTGAAAAAATAAAAGGAGAACTGGCAAAAATCAATATTTTGGCAGAATCAATGGGGGGCGACATTCCATCGGTTGAGGTGTCTGCGAAAGAAAAAACAGGGATACCTGAACTGCTGGAAATAATTTTGCTGATGGCCGACATCAAAGAATTAAAAGCAAAAACAGATGTTCCAAGCGAAGGGCTGGTAATCGAATCCTATATGCACGGCTTAAAAGGCCCTATTGCCACTGTTATTGTTAAAAAAGGAATTTTAAGAAAAAAGGATATAATAGCCACGGATTTGGCTTTGGCAAAAGTGAGGTCTTTGCAGAATTTCCAGGGCAAAGAAATTGAAGAAGCAAAACCCTCACAGCCGGCAATTGTTCTGGGATTTGAAAAAGTTCCGGCAGTCGGAGAAAAATTTAAAAGTTACAAAACAGTTGAGGAGGCTGAACAAAAATTAAAAAAAGAAGGGCCGAAAAGAGAAATCGGCTCAACGGTGCTTGAAACAGACCCCGATAAAAAAATACTTAATATAATCTTAAAAGCTGACGTTTTCGGCTCGCTGGAGGCGATAGAATCAATGCTGAAAAACTTGCCTCAGGATAAGGTTATTTTAAGGATTTTAAAGTCGGAGGCAGGCGATATTTCAGAAAACGACCTGAAACTTGCAAAAATGTCAAAAGCCCAAATAATCGGCTTCAGGGTAAAAATGTCTCCAGAGGTTGTAAGGTTTATGAAAAACGATATGGAAAAGCAGTTAAGGATTAAAATATTCAATGTGATTTACGAACTGATACAGGACATAAGGCAGGGTCTGGAAAAAAAACTGGAACCGGAAATCATCAGAAAAGACATCGGCAAACTAAAAACACTGCTTGTTTTCTGGGGAGAAAAAAACCGCCAGATTGTCGGCGGAAAAATCATTGAAGGCGAATTAAAAAAAGGATTGAAGCTGGAAGTTGTCCGGGATAACAAAAAAACAGGGGCGGGAAAAATAATCAACCTCCAGCGCGATAAAAAAAATGCAGACCGCCTGGTAAAAGGCGACGAAGCAGGAATTTTATTTGAAGGAAACGTGAAGATTGAAAAGGGAGATATTTTGGCGGCATATACAGAAGAGCGGAAAAAGGGCGAGTTATAAAAACTTCAAACAAGAATCAATATGCCAAGCAATCGCGTTGAAAAAGTGAACTCCTTGCTGAAGCGGGAAATAAGCGGAATAATCCTTAGGGAAATCTCTTTTCCCGACGGAGTCATGGTTACCCTAACCCGCGTTGAAACAACTTCAAATTTAATTGAGGCAAAAGTTTATGTTTCAACATTTCCCGAAAACAAATCGGGTGAAGTTTTTAAAATTTTGAATAAAGATGTTTTTCATATTCAGCAAAAAATAAACAAAAAACTGAATATGCGCCCCATCCCTAAAATCAAATTTGCAAATGACGAAGAAACAGGCAGGTTGGGCAGGGTGGAGGAGTTGCTGGAATCGTTGAAAAAAGAGGAAAAATAAAGTAGAATGGAATAAAATGGAAGGTAATAAGGCGGCGTGGCGAAGAAGCTAACGCAGTGGTCTGCAAAACCACTATACATGAGTGCGAATCTCATCGCCGCCTCCATATGTTGGCAAAAAAGTATTTTATTAATGAGAATTTTTTTGATGAATGGTGTCCAAAAATGGCATATGTTTTAGGGTTTTGGTTCGCCGACGGGTATATGCGTCATGAAAAATCTTATAGAATTAGTTTTTGCTCAAAGGATGTTAATATATTACTTTCTATAAGAAAATGTTTAGATTCAGATCATAAAATAATTTTTCGAAAGAGAGATGATAGTAAAGATCTAATTATATTTTCTAAAAAATTGTATTCGAAACTATTAGAACTTGGTGGAGTAAGATGTAAAAGCAGAAAAGTTATTTTTCCCCCGGTTCCAAACAAATTCTTGCCAGATTTTATTAGGGGATATTTTGATGGAGATGGAAGCGTATTCTTTGTGAATTATATAAATACGAAGAATAAAAAATCACGATCAGAGTTAAGGAGTAATTTTACTTCGGGGAGTATTGAATTTTTAGAAAGCCTTCAGGATATTTTGTACAAGAAACTAGGTTTATTTAAAAAGAAAATATGTGGATATAATGATGGCAGTTCACTTAAATTGGGATATGGCACGTATGACACATTAAAATTATTAAGATTTATGTACTACACAAATTATCCAGTTGGAATGGACAGAAAAGCAGAATTTTTAAATATTTCTAAAACACAAAATTTTTCTAAAAAATATGATTATTTCTTAGAAAAAAATAAATCTAGTTGGAAAAATAAAATACGTACAACTTTTAAAATAATATAAAAGACATGCCCGGGTGGTGGAATGGTATACACGAAGGACTTAAAATCCTTTGAGCGAAAGCTCATGTGGGTTCGACTCCCACTCCGGGCACCAGATGACCCAATATGGGTATTTTGGCGATTTAAGAGGGCTTCAAAGCCCTCTTTTGACTTATAATTTACCATTTTTGCATCGTTAAAAAGTGATATATTTCTTTAATAGTAAAACTTTCCATCTAAACATCAAAACTTTTTTCATCCATTAGCAATAGCGTTAATAGGACTTTTTGATTTAATCTGAAGGAATTGCAGTTTTTTATCATCCCCAAGTAAGAATTTACTGTTTGATTTTTCTTATTAAAAGATATTTTGTTTTTCAGGTATTTGATGCTTCTCTCTTCAATCTTGCGGAACATTCTTTTTTTGGTTTTCTTTCTTAATAAAAATCCTCCGGGCAAGGCTATATATCCCAAAAAGTCTATTCACCACATGAATTTTCTTGTTGATGTTTTGTTATTAGGGAGGCTTAGTTCCAGCCTGTCATGTAAAAATTCTTTAATTTTTGCCGAAAAATCCTGCAAAATATTTTTATCTTCAGAAATGATAACAAAATCATCATTAAACCGAACATAGTTTTTTATCTTCAAAACGTGCTTTACATGGTAATCGAGCTCGTGAAGATAAATATTGGCAAAAAGTTGGCTGGTTAGGTTGCCTAAGGGGAGGCCTTTGCCCGGTAATACATTATAGCTGAACAATATGTCTTTTATTAATTTAAGGATTTTCTCGTCCTTAACCTGTTTTGCAATAAAAGAAAATAGGATTTTGTGGTCGATGCTATCAAAGAATTTCTTGATATCGCATTTTAATACCCAAATCACCCTCCTTCCCCCTCGGCTTTCTCTTAAGCATTTCATCCTGAAATTTTTAACCACTAAGTGATTTCCCCGGCATTTTATCGAAGCATATATGTCAAAAATAAACCTGTCTTCGAATATGGGGTTTAAATAATTAAAAATCATCTGATGGACAATCCTATCAACTAGCGCGGACTTATGGATTATCCTTTCTTTGGGGTCGCAAATTACAAACTTTTTATACGGGCAATGCGCATTGAGTAAAAATTTGCGGCGGACGAAAATTAAGGATTAAATATTAAAACCAAATCATCAAAGCTTAAAGGTCCAAACATCAAAGTATTTCAAAGATGGCTGAGGAGCGAGCCCCAACAGACGGATAGGAAAGGCCAGGAGTATTCGAACCCACCCTGACCCGCCGATAGCCGGGATTCCAATGAGCCCGCAAGACCCGACCGGGATTTTTGGAATCCGGTGATAATTCAGAATCCAATAACCATGTCCAATTTTTGGTGTCGGGGTGGGGATTTTCCTCAGCCTTATTGTTTTCCGTTATTACTCTTTGCAAGACAAAGTATTCTTCTAGGGTTAGTCCCTTAATGCCTCGTTTCTCAAAATACTTCCTAAGATTTTCCGCTGAATTATCAACTTCTTTATCATCTAACCCCTTAAGGGATTTTCTCGTCTCTTCATCAGTTTCAAGATTGGATTTGTATAAAAGCACGTAGGGTTTATCCGGCCGGTTATTATTTTGTATCTTATCTGGGAATTCAAACGATACTTCGTTGTAAAGATATGTTCCTTCTTCGCTGTACTGATTCCTTGGATCCAGCCCCTCCATATCCTTCTCTGTCCCTTCTTTTATTTTTACCGAATTTTCCCGCATCATTTCATTGCCGGGGAAAATCCAAGCAGAATCAAAGCCTTCTTTTTCAACCATTTCCACGATGGCTTTCTGCTGTTCTTTAGTTAAAGAGATTGAGCTGCTCTCTATCACATTGGCTAATTCTTCCAGACCCTGGTTTCGATTAAAATCAACTACCTTGCTTTTAATTTGTTCAAAATTAAATTCTACCGGCTCCCCTTTTTCGGTTTTTCCTTTAATAATGGGATTTTCTTCCTTATCGGCTTCTGATGTTTTGAGAGTTTCCGGCAATTTGCCGCTGTCTTCAATTTCTGATTTCAGAGTTTCTATTTCATCAATGAGTTTTCTTTTTTTTCCAGCTTCGATGCCTCTTGTTTCCAGCCCCCTTCGTTTGGATTCAACTTTTGGCGCAGTCCAAGATGCCTGGTCCAGCAAAAGCCTGACTTTCTGCTTATCCTCTTGTGAGCTATACATTCCCACAATACAGGTTTCAAACCCGTTTTTTACGGTTTCATTAATATCGCCGTTGTAGAATCTGGCAATGTAGTCAATGATGGTTTTTTTCAATCTTGGGTTAAAGTAAAGATTCTGGCGTTGATTCTTGGCCATTTCCCGTTTGGATCCTGATGACTTTGCTTCTAAGGTTCTCAAAATGGTAATAATCTCTCTTCTCCAATGAACCATGCCCGGAACTTCAGCCAATTCTTTTACCGGGATGCCTTCGCCAGGATGACGAAATTCCGATTCAGGAATATTAAGTTCCACATCCTCGCCAATCATACCCGCAAAAAGTTTATTTTCCTGCTCTTCGGTATATTCAATGGGCAGTTTTTTGTAAATCCATCTGCCAAAGGTTTCGGCAGGCAGTTGGTTTCTGTCAGTGTACTCGTGTCCTCCCTCAAAGCCTGGTGGATTCTGGGCCGCAACCAGCCTGAAATCGGGGTGAACCGCAACCCGTTCATTTTCGTTATAGGGATTAGTAATTTCCTTCCTGCCGTTTAATATGGCATCAATAATGGGATTGATAATTCCCGCCAGTTTGCTTTGACGGTTATACTCGTCCAAAAAGGCCACGCCGCCATTTCTTATAGCATACATCAGGTCTCCGTCATACCATTCAAGTTTCTCTTTTCCATTCTCATCAACTTTCAAAGTCTGACCTCCTATTACATCTTCTCTGGCTGTTTCCCGGTCAAAATTCACCTTGCAGTAATTAGCATTTAAATCCTTGCACATTTTGGCCACAGTAGTCGTCTTATTATAAACTCCTGTTCCTCCTTCAAGCAAAATAGGCTTATTTAAAAGCAGGGAAGTGGCAATTTCCCTCATGGTTTCATGATGACCCTCTAAGTAAAAGTATTCTTCCTTGAATTCAGATTCTTTGGGCACTAATCGGCCGCCTTCTGATTTTGGCACTTCAACGCCAAGATAAGAAACTGATTTTTCTTTTATTACAATATACGGATATTCTGGATTTGGAATATTTTCAACAACCTCCTCCTGTGTTAATTGCGGCTCAGGGTCGCTTGCCCTTTGCTCTGGACTAGGCATTAAATTGATTTCGTTAAATTTATATATTCAAAAAGACGCGGGTAGCTATTTTCTATTTGTTTTCGCGCCATGACGATTATCATAGAAGTCTTCAGGGGATTCCATGTTGCTGTTTTGAGCCCTGACTTGTTTTTTCTATCAGCCAAGCTTACGATTCCCGCTTCAAACTCAGCAATGATTTCCAAGGCAAAACCGTCAAGCTTTTTGTCATGCTCAACATAAAAAATCCTGTTTTTCCCTGAAGATAAATCATCCATTAAGTCAACATAATCATTGCTTTTTTTATACCCCAAGTTTGACAGTGTCTTTTCCAACTTTTTCAGGTTTGCGGCATAATCCTTTTGTTTTTCCAAAATAATCAAACCGGCCTTCCCTAAAGACAGGCTGGCATTTGAAAATTGACTGATTTCTTCTTGTAATTTCTTCATGAATAGTGATTTGCTTATTCTACTGAATATTTTAATATTTTTCAATTACTTCCCTTAATAAACCGGCCAGTGTTTCAGCCATTTCTTTAGCATCAACACCCGATATATTATTTGGGTAGTAATTTTTGACAGCCTCTGAGTTCAATCCAAGGCCAACCAGCTTCTGGCTTGTATTGATAGATATTTCTGCTACCGCTTCCTTAAGTTCCCTGTCGAGCTGACTCCTGCTTTTATTTTCTGTTTCAGGAATACCGTCGGAAATTACAAACAGCACCTTATTTTTGGCTGCCTGCTCTTCCAGGTGCTCCGAGGCCTTTTTTAGGCATGCTCCATCATCATTATCTGAAGGGTTATTATGACCTCCAGGATTATTCCCATATACTTCTAAAATCATTTGGCTGAGTTTATCCCGCACCCTGTCGTCAAAATTATCCTCAAACGATTTAAATTCGAGCAAAATATCCTGAAATCCGACGATTTCAAATTTAACGCCAAGATTATTTAATGTTTCAGCCAAAATAACAGCTGATTTAAACGCCTCCTGGATTTTTTTATTGCTCCTCATTGATCCGGATAAATCAACCATCAGCGTGATGGCATAGTCCATTTCCTCGCTTTCGCTTTCCGGCTGTTCTCGGGCCTCGGTTTTTAATAAAGGTATTTGGGCGATTTTTTCTCTGATTCTTTTCCTGATATTCCAGCGGCGCCCCGAGCGATACCCGCTTTCATATTTTTCCTCTTTTCTTTTGATAAAAATATCCCTTAAATCCGCTGTCATCTTGTCAACCAAATCAGCCACCTTCTCCAGCGTTTTTCCATAAGTGTTTTTCTCTCCACTTTCCAGAGTCGCTTCCATTTTTTTGCGTACGTCAACCCGCTTTTGCGCCTGCTTCCTTTCTTCTTTTTCCCAATCTGTCTTTTTGCCGTCGCTTTCCGGTTCTGCCGCTTGCTCTTTTTTACCGACCACATCTTCGGGTGTTTCGGACAGTTTACCCTGCAACTCTTCGTTTAAAGAATCTTCAAATTCTTTTAACCTGGCTTTTGCGCTTTCTTCCATTGCTTCCTGTTTTTCCTCCGGGAGAGAATCAATATATTCTTTTATTTTTTGTTTTAACTCTTTTGACAAAGCGTCCAAATCAACAGGTTTAAAAGATTTCTTTTTGGCTTCTGGCTCTTCTTCTCCACCCTCTTGATCCTCGGATGGTTGGCCACTTTCTTGCTGTTCACCATCTTCAGGTTGTTTTTCTCCCTCTTTTTGTGGTTCGCCCAGCGCTTTTTTAATGGCTTCTTTCAACGCCTCCTGTTCCTCTTTTGTAAGCTTATCTTTTAAGTCCTGTGGTAAATCCTTGCCGTCCGGCGACCCTTCTTCTTGATTCTTTTGCATATCATCAAGCGCTTCCTGCATTTTTTGGTCTTCTATGTCCATATCAACCAACTTTTTAAATTCAGGCCAGACTTCATCCCGGTTAATTTCATAAGAACGCTTTGCAAATTCACCGATTATTGTTTCTCCATCAACTTTTTTCTTTCCTATATTGCCTCCTGCATCGGCTTCTTTTCGAGATGGATAGGTTAACCAGGAATCTTGGGCTGATTTTAGAGTTTTGGCGACAACTGCTTTCACTTCTTCCGGAAGGTCTTCTGATATTTCAAAAGCCTGTCCTTGAGTTTCACGGAACCATTGCTTCAAATATTCAAAACCAGCTTTCATAAACCTCGGCTGTTGCCCCAGTTTTTCTTTGGATGATTCTTTTGCTTTGGCTTCAAGTTCAGCAAATTCGTTATATGCCAATGCCATCTGGTCGGCAAACTTTGGATAGCTTTCCGCCACAAAGTTATTATCCCTACCATCTTCAATGGCGTTCATCATGAAAGGGAAACCTTGCTGGCGCCACTGTTCGGTTGGGATAAAATCAGTCCTGGAAATTCGTCGGTGGCCTCCTTCGTGGCAAATAATGAATCTGAGAACATCCATTGATTTTTCCAACAGATCCTTGGGGTCAACCCTGATCACGTTATTTTTAAAATCCCAATGCCAACCGGCCCCCGGTTTATTGAGCTCTACGGGAATATGAAAATCCTTGCCGATAAAATACGCCAAGGACGAAAGTATTTTTTGCTTATATAAAATTTCCTCCTGCTGTTCCAATGAAAAATCAGAAAAACTTTCAATTGGTTTTTCTTGTTCTGTCTTTTCGGGTTCTATGGCTTTATAATCCTGCTCGGGAGCTAAAGAAGGCTCCTCTTCAGGCGTTTGTTCTGCGCCAGATGTGCGTCTTTCCATGGCTTTAATATTACCTCATTGTATCAAAATAAATGAGAAATACAAACATCTGATGATAACAATTAATTGATTTGTGGATATTTTGGTGGTATGCTTAGCATATAAAATGTCAGGTATTTATCTGTTCAGGCGAGAGAATAGGTTTGAAATACCCCTTTCAAACGTAAAATAACGCTTTTGATGGTGTTCCATTCTGGGAAGACCAGGCGCGTATTTTTAAAAAACTATGGCTACTCTTTTTTTAATTATTTTAAGCGCTTTTTTGGTAAGTTTGATTTCTTTTATCGGAATTTTTACCCTTTCTTTAAACGAAAAAATTTTAAAGAAGCTTCTTTTTTATTTTGTGGCGCTGGCCGTGGGGGGCCTCATGGGCGACGCTTTTTTGCATCTGTTGCCTGAAGCCACCGAAGAATTCGGCAACGGCAACGCTTTCGTGTTCGCTCTGGCCGGGTTTTTTTTGTTTTTAATGGTGGAAAAAATCATTCATTGGAGGCACTGCCATGAAAGCGATTGCAAGGTTCATACTTTTGTTTATATGAACCTCATAGGCGACGCAATCCATAATTTCATTGACGGCATCATAATCGCGGTAAGTTTTGCCATCAGTTTTAAAATAGGAGTTGCTTCCACCATCGCCATAATCCTGCACGAGATACCGCAGGAAGTCGGAGATTTCGGAGTTTTAATGCACGGCGGATTCGGAAGAAAAAAAGCCCTGCTTTTTAATTTCTTAACAGCAATAACATCTGTTTTGGGAGGAATATTCGGGTTTTACCTTTTATTTCTGGTTGAACCTCTTTCAAAGTATCTGTTGGCGTTTGCGGCCGGCGGATTCTTGTATATTGCCGCAACCGACCTGATACCCGAAATACAGAAAGAAAATAACATTAAAAAATCCTCTTTAAATTATGCGGTAATATTTTTGGGAATAATAGCGATGTATCTTTTAAAATTTTTAGAAGTATAAACGTAAAAAGAGCATGCAAAAAGGACTGCCCCTAACTAAGGGCAGTCCTTTTCTCGTTATTTTACAAAATTAGTTTTTTAATATTTCCACGTAAGTTATTTTCGCTCCAAACTCCTTTGCTTCAGAATATTCTGAAAACCAAATGTCAACATGGTAGTTTCCCTTTCTTTGGTGCATCCTGTCTTCCACAATAAATATTCTGTCTCCGTATAATTCAGGAATCCTGATTTTAGAGCCAAACGGCAACATGTTGTTAGCGATTATACCCTCCGCCACGTTTTTCCCCGAAGCGGTGATAAAGGGAGTATCGTCTGTTTCCTCCACCCTGCTGGAATAACCGGTAACTATCATTTTTACCCTCTTTTTAACCTCGTGATTGGTGTTATAAAGCTTGCAAAAAGAATTAAAAGCCGCGGCTTTTTCCAATAGGGACCCGAAAAAAGGCTCCGCTTTGGCGGGTCCGGGAATAAATAATCCTAACAATACGGCTAAGGAAATCATTCCTGCAATTGCAAGAACAACAAAAAGCTTTTTTATCAAAATTATTCTAAAAATCATATCATTCCTTGAATTATGAAATGCGCTTAAATTCTTTATATTTTGGCTTGGGCTGCGCCTTTGTAAAAATTTTGAGGCAGAATACTCCGTATATGCCTCAAAATTTTTTCAAAGTCTCGCCCGCAAGCAAAAATAAAATAATTCGTAAGGCATTTCGTAATTCAAGGGAAATCGCATTAAAAAATCCCCTTTCTAAGAGGATTTATAATCCTAGCATAGCTAGGAGCATATGTCAATGGTTTATGCGATAAATAATACAAGCCGTCAAATTCAGCTACCTGGCGTATTCCACCACCCTGTTTTCTCTTACGACAACCACCTTTATTTCACCTGGGTATTTCAGCTCTTCTTCGATTTCCTGGGCGATTTGCTTTGCCATTTTCTGGGTTCCCAAATCGTCAATCATATCCGCTTTCACGAAAACCCTTATTTCCCTGCCAGCCTGTATGGCATAAGACCGGTCAACTCCCTGGAATTTATTGGCTATATCCTCAAGCGACTTCAGCCTTTGAAGATAATTTTCCAAAGTGTCTTTCCTTGCTCCGGGGCGTGACCCTGAAACGGCGTCGGCTGTTTTTACAATAATGGCTTCCAGCGTTTCGGCGGGATAATCTTCGTGGTGGCCCCTCATGGCCTTTATTATAGCTTCCGATTCTCCGAATTTTTCCAGTATTTTAATGCCGATTTCAATATGGGATCCTTGCACCTGGTGGTCAATGGCTTTTCCTATGTCGTGCAAAAGGCCTGCCCTTTTGGCAACTTGACTGTCAGCTTTCAACTCCTCGGCTATTGTTTCCGATATCAAAGCCACTTCCATTGAATGGAGAAGAACGTTTTGCCCGTAACTTGTTCTATAATAAAGCCTGCCCAATATCTGCACCAATTTGTCATCCATGCCGATTATTCCTGTTTCATAAGCGGCCTTCTCTCCGGCTTCCTTTATTTTATTGGCTATTTCAACCTTGGCCTCTTCTATTTTTTCTTCAATTTTTGCCGGTTGTATCCTTCCGTCCTGAATCAGTTTTTCCAAAGCGATTTTGGCTATTTGCCTCCGCACCGGATTGAACCCGGAAATAACCACCGAATCAGGGGTTTCGTCCACTATCAACTCAACGCCTGTAAGCTTTTCAAACGTTTTAATATTTCTGCCCTCTTTTCCGATAATCCTTCCTTTAATATCCTCGTTTTGCAGAATAATAGTGGTGGTGGATAATTCCTGCGTCTGGGGCACGGCGCATTTTTGTATCGCCATGGCGATTATTTCCTTTGCCCTGGCTTGTAGCTTTTCTTTGCCTTTCTCTTCCATTTTTTTAACCTTTTCTAAAATATCCCTTTCGTATTCTATTTCCACCAGGCTTAAAAGCTCTTTCTTGGCTTCTTCTCTTGAAAGGTTGGCCACTTTTTCCAGCTTTTTTTCCGCTTCAAGCCTTAATTTATCCAATCCTTCTTTTATTTCCTTCACTTTTTCTTCCTTTGCCTTTAGCTCCGCCTCCTTTCCCTCGAATGAAGCAATCTTTGAATCAAGCAGTTTTTCCCTGTTCAGCAAAAGCTGCTGGGCTTTCAAAAATTCCCTTCTCCTTTCGTCGATTTCTTTTTGCGCCCGATCTGTGATTTCCGAGGCTTTTTCATTGGCTTTTTTTATTGCGGCTGAAGTTTCCTCCTTTACCTGCAATACTTTTTTCTCTAGTTTTGCCTCCAATGTTCCCGCTCTTCTTTTGGCTATCGATTGGCGGACATAATAGCCTAAAATGGAGCCTCCAATCATTGACAGGGTTACTGTTAGCAATAAAATAAATTGTTCCATAATTTTGATTATTGATTATTAATTTTAAATAAAAAAACTCAGCCTACGCGGTGAGTTCGTATTTGCGTATAATTTTTTATACTTTATTCGATTATTTCTCTTCTTTCGATTCTATGACTTCATCAATAAGGCCATATTTTTTCGCCTCCTCTGCTGTCAAATAAAAATCCCTGTCTGTGTCTTTTTCCACCTTTTCTATGGACTGGCCTGTATGGGACGACAGAATCTGGTTTAGCTTTTCCTTCATCTTGATTATCTGTTTTGCCGTAATTTCAATTTCCACTGCCTGGCCCTGGAATCCTCCGGCTACCTGGTGCAGAAGAATTTCGGCATTAGGCAGGGCGAATCGTTTGCCCTTGGTGCCGGATGCCAAAATTATTGCCGCCATGGAAGCCGTAAGGCCTATGCAAATAGTGGATATCGGGCATTTCAAGTATTGCATCGTGTCATAAATGGCTAAACCCGCAGTAACCGAACCACCCGGGCTGTTAATATAGAGCTTTATGTCTTTTTTCTGGTCTCTTGAAGCCAGATAAAGCATCTGGGCGATTACCAAGTTTGCGTTCAAATCGGTGACCGGCCCCGCCAAAAAAACAATGCGCTCCTCTAAAAGCCTGGAAAATATATCGTATACGCGCTCACCGCGCTGTCCTTTTTCTATAATGCTTGGAACTATAGGCATTATCTTTAATTTTAAATAAATCTAAATTTCAGAAAGCTTTTCAAGCAATTGAAAAACTTTCTCATTATATATCGCGCCTTTAGTATACTCTTTGAAGTGTTCCGTGTCAAATTTTTCCGATTTCTGATATTCTAAGGATTTAGCCAACTCTTCTTCCAGCTCTTCCGCTAAAACTTCAATTTTTTCTTTTTTTCCTATCTCCCTTAAAATCAAAAAATTCTTAAGCCGCTTTTCGGCTTCCTTGGCAAAATTCTCCCTGATAGCTTCTTCCGTTTGCTTTACTGTTTGAAGATATTCTTCAAACGTAATTTTTGCCGCCTGGGTGATTTTATGCTTTAAATCTTCCAGCAGCCTGTCTTTTTCATAATCAAGCAGTATTTCCGGTATTTCAAAATTACTTTTTTCTTCAACTGACTGGCGTATTTTATCCAAAATTTCCGCTCTTTTTCTCTGTTTTTCCTCCTCTTGCTTCTCCATTGTTATGCCCTCCTTAATGTTTTTTTTCAGGCTTGATAAATTTTCAAAAGCCCCCAAAGATTTGGCAAACTCGTCATTTATTTCTGGCATCTCCATATTCTTGGCTGAAATCATTTTTACCTTAAAAGAAATATCTTTTCCGGCCAGGTCTTTCCTTTGGTAGTTATCGGGAAATTTTACGGAAAACTCTTTTTCTTCGCTGTTTTTCATTCCCGCCAGGCTGTTTTCAAAACCGTTTACAAATCCTCCTTCCCCTAAAATGAACTTGTCTTTTATCTGCTTATTATTATCTATGTCTTTGCTCTGGTATTCAATTTCCACAAAGTCCCCTTTTTCAGCTTCCCCGTTTTTTTGCGAAAATTTGGCCCGCGATTTTCGTAAGTAGCTCAATGCTCCTTCAATTTCTTCTTCTTTGACGGATATTTCCTTGTTTTTGACCTGTTTTGCGGCTTCTTTATAATCTTGAAGGCCGATTTCTGGCAAAACGGAAATTTTGGCTTTAAATAAAAACGGATTGCCTTTGGCAATTTTTAAAATATTTATTTCGGGCTGCCCTATCGGCTCAAGGCCGTTTTCCAAAACAAAATTAAGGTAGGCCTCTTTTACCGCAATGTCTCCGGCTTCCATCAAAAGCTTTTCTGAACCTATTTTTTCTTCAATTATTTTATCCGGAGCTTGGCCCAGCCTGAATCCGTCAACCTGGATTTTAGCTTTAAAATGAGAAACGGCATGCTTTAAATGCTTTTCAAACTCTTCAGCCGTCAACTCAAATTCAACTTCCATTTGGGACTTTTGTAATTTTTTAATTTCTGTTTTCATGACAATATAACGAATTGTCCGAGAACAAATCTCGGACAATTTTAAAAATTTAAACTAATAAATAATAATTTACGCTAAATCAACCCCAAGTTTTTCTTTTATGACTTTTTTCATCTTGTTGATGTCTTCTTTTATTATCGTAAACTCGTCCTCCTTGTCTATTAATCTTTTTAAAAAATTATCAAGACTTGTGGCAAGTTTATCGAATTTTTCAGTAAATTTTAAATCCAACGTTTCTATTTTTTTCTCTATCCGCTCTTCCAGGTCTACCATATTTATTTTTACTCCGGAAAGTTTTTCGTCCACCGCATCCAAAATAACAGTTGTCTGCTCTCTTAAAAGTTCTTGGATTTCTTTTTTCGTAATTTGTTCTGTTCCTTCGGTCATATTTTTAATTTGGTTTAATTTATTTTTTTTCTTCTTTTATAAATTTATTTTTCTTCAAAAATTTTAAAATGGGAAAACCGCACTCCTCACAAAATTCCGCAGTTTCATAAAAATTGAACCTCAGATTCACCGAATTATTGCCTTTTTTTATTTCTTTTTTACACAAATCGCACTTTGTAACAAACATATCTTTTTAGGTTACATTAAATCTACTCCTAATTTTTGCTTTATAACTTCTTTAACTTTATTGATATCAGCGCGCATCATCGCAAACTCATCTTCTGTATCTGTTAACCTTTTCAAAAAATTATCAAGGGTTGTGGTAAGTTTATCAAACTTTTCGGTAAATTTTAAATCTAATACTTTTATTTTTTCATCAACCGCAGTCAAAATAACATCTGTCTGTTCTGCTAAATGTTCTTCTATTTTCTTCGTCTGCTCAATTAGGCGTTCTTCTATTTTTTTCGTCTGCTCGCCCAAAACCTCTTGAATTTCTTTTTTTGTAATTTGCTGTATTTCTTCTGTCATGTTTTTTATTATTTATATTTTTATATTATCAGTATAAAATTTCCTGTCAATTTATTGCACCCCTAGTTCAACAATTAATTGCAACACCCTGTAGTAAAATACGGGTATGAAAAAAATGGTGGCTGTCCCCATTTATCCAACAATTAATTGCAACACCCTGTAGTAAAATACGGGTATGAAAAAAATGGTGGCTGTCCCCATTTATCCATGACGGACGGAGCTGGATTCCCGATTCCG
This sequence comes from uncultured Candidatus Saccharibacteria bacterium, assembly GCA_964427585.1. GTDB lineage: Bacteria > Patescibacteriota > Minisyncoccia > Minisyncoccales > Staskawiczbacteraceae > JBBTQJ01. The sequence goes on along the minus strand of CAYRVC010000002.1, from coordinate 149,957 downwards.
CGGGAATGGCAAAGATTTTCAAATTTTAAATTTAATTATTTCAAATTATATCAAAAAACTTACAATCATAAGGGCGACGATGTTGAGTACTTTAATCATCGGGTTTATGGCGGGGCCGGCAGTGTCTTTGTAGGGATCTCCGACTGTGTCTCCGGTGACGGCCGCCTGATGGGCGAAACTGCCTTTGCCGCCGTGAGCTCCGGCTTCAATGTATTTTTTGGCATTGTCCCATGCCGCTCCTCCGGTTGTCATTGAAATGCCGACGAAAATTCCCGTTACGATGCTGCCTATCAACATGCCCCCGAGAGCTTCGGGGCCTAAAATAAATCCGACTAAAATCGGGGCTAACACCGGAATTAAAGCAGGCAACAGCATTTCTCTTATGGCGGCTTTTGTCACAATATCAACGCATTTTCCGTATTCGGGTTTTCCCGTGCCGTCCATCAGCCCGGGAATCTGCTTAAACTGCCTTCTTACTTCTTCGACAACCTTTCCGGCTGTTTTGCCCACTGCCGACATCGCAAAAGAAGCAAACAAATAAGGAAGCAGTCCGCCTATTAAAAGGCCTGCGGCCACCTTGGGGTTGTCCAATGAAAAATTTATTATATTATTTACTCCCGACAGATTAATCACTTCCTGCGAATATGCTGAAAACAAAACCAATGCCGCCAAACCGGCAGACGCGATTGCGTAGCCCTTTGTCACTGATTTTGTCGTGTTGCCAACGGCATCCAATGCGTCTGTTATTTCCCTAACGCTATCGCTCATCCCTGCCATTTCGGCAATTCCTCCGGCATTGTCTGTAATCGGGCCGTAGGCGTCAACGGCAACCACGATGCCTGAAATTGACAGCATTGCCATTACGGCCAAAGCCACCCCGTAAATTCCAGCCAGCCAAAAACTGACAACCGTGCCTGCGGCAATCAATAAAACCGGCAGGGCGGTTGACCTCATTCCCAAAGCCAGCCCGGTAATTATGTTAGTAGCATGACCAGTTTCAGAAGCCTTGGCAATTGATTTTACCGGCTTATAACTTTTGGAGGTGTAGTATTCTGTGATAATAAACATTCCGGCGGCAATCAGCAAACCGACCAATGAAGAAAAATAAAGATTAATGGCGCTTATTTCCTGGTCTGCCATCATCCTTGAAATAACAGGATAAAAGCTTATGGCGGATAAAACAATGCAGGCGGCAACGCCTTTGTACATAGCTCCCATTATATTCTTTTTTTCCCCAAGCTTCACAAAAAAACTTCCGACAACCGAAGTCAGAATTGATATGCTCCCCAAAATCATGGGCAGCACGACAAATTGCGGACTGGCGGGAAAAAGCAAAGTCCCTAAAAGCATCGTGGCAATTATGGTTACCGAATAGGTTTCAAAAATATCAGCCGCCATGCCGGCGCAGTCTCCCACATTGTCTCCAACCTGGTCGGCTATTACCGCCGGATTCCTCGGATCGTCTTCGGGAATTCCTTTTTCAACCTTGCCAACCAAGTCGGCTCCCACATCAGCCGCTTTTGTATAAATGCCTCCCCCAACTCTGGCAAAAACAGAAATAAGGCTGGCTCCGAATCCCAAGGCAATCAAGCCCTGGGTATCCTTTGTTAAAAAGTAATACCCTGAAACAGCCAGTAATCCCAAACTCGCCACCAAAAGCCCTGTTACCAATCCTCCTTTGAAAGACAGATCAAGCGCTTGCTTCAATCCTTTTTCAGCGGCCTTGGCCACCCTTGTGTTTGCCTGGGTGGAAATAAGCATGCCCACAAATCCGGAAAATCCGGAAAGCACGGCGCCGATTAAAAATCCAAAAGCCGTTTTCTGACCCGTCGCCACAAAAAGCACAAAAAATAAAACAACAGCCACGGAGCCGACTGTTTTATACTGCCTTTTCAAATATGAAACAGCTCCTTCCTGCACGGCCTGCGTAATGGCTATCGCCTTGCCCCCGGCAACAGGGGACTTTCTGATTTTTGCTATAAGGAAAAAAACATAAATTATCGCAAAAAGCGAAACAATAATCGGAAAATAAATGAGGCTCATACGAATTTAAAATTTAAAATTCTAAATTTTAAATGAAGTCTAAATAAATAAATTTTAAAATTTAAAATTAGGCTATTCAATTAAAATTTAAAATTGAAAACTTAAAATTAGTTTATATTAATTTTTAATTTTATTTATTTTTCCTCCGCTGGTTCTTCTGATTTTTCATCATCAGAATCTTTTTTCGATTTTTTAGATTTCTTTCCTCGCCCTGAGCTTGCCGAAGGGTTCGGTTTTTCCCCTTCGCCCGCCGAAGCCTCGGTGGGGGAGGACTTATCTTCTTTTTCCACTTCCTTATTTCCTGGCTTTTTATCTTCTTTTTTATTTTCTTCTTCGCTTTCTTCGGCCATCTTAATATCTATTTTCCAACCCGTTAAGTTGGCAGCCAATCTTACATTCCTGCCGTCTTTGCCAATGGCCAAAGAAAGCTGGTCTTCTTTGACGTAAACCACCGCCGTATTTTTTTCCGCAATTTTAACATTGGTGATTTTGGCCGGAGCCAATGCGTTGGCAATAAATTTTTCAGGCTCTTTCCGCCATTCAACAATGTCAATTTTTTCCCCGCCCAGTTCGTTTATCACCGCCATTATTCTTGTCCCTCTCTGGCCGACCATTGAGCCGATAGGATCAATGCCCTGTTCCTCTGACTCAACAGCCACCTTTGTTCTGAAACCCGGTTCCCTGGCAATGGCTTTTATCACAACGGCTCCAGAGGCTATTTCCGGCACCTCCAGCTCAAAAAGCCTTGATATCAGTTTGGGATAAACACGGGATAATATGACAACAGACCCTTTTGGCGTATCCTCCACTTTTAAGATATAGAGCTTTAGACGCTGGCCCGAACGATAAAACTCGCCGGGAATTTGTTCTTCCCTCGTCAAAACGCCGAGAGTTTTGCCTATGTCGATAAAAACAGTCTGACCCTCTATCCTTTGCACGATTCCGGAAATTATTTCCCCCTCCTTTGATTTATATTCTGAGGCAATGGTTTCTTTTTCCACCTCCCTTATTTTCTGCAGAATAACCTGTTTTGCCGTCTGGGCGGCTATCCTTCCGTAATCCTGTTTTGAAACCAAAGGAATCTCCAATTCCTCCCCTGTTTTTATCTTAGGATTTTCCTTTCTGGCTTCTTCTAGCATTATGTGTTTTTCTTGATTGAAGATAAACTTTTTTTGCTCCTCTCCTTCTGCCGACCCTTCTTCCGCGGCGCTTTTTACCGGCTCGTCTGGGGGTATCAGCTTGTTTTCTTTAAGTTTTTCTATTTCTTCTTCCGTATAAAGCATTGATTCGTCAACAACCAGCTTTACCAGCCAAAACTTAACATCCCCTGAAACAGGGTTGAATTTTGCCTTTATTTTCTGGCCCTTTTTGCCGTAATCCTTTTTGTAGGCTGTAGCAATGGCCGCTTCCAGGGTTTCTATTATTTTTTCCTGAGGAATACCCCTTTCTTCAGCGATCTGCGCCAGCGCTCTTTGAAATAGTTTTATGTCCACGTTCGTAATGTCTAATTAACCTAATTATTCTAATTAACCTAATCAAATCCCAATAATAAAATGTTTAATGCCTAAAACGAGTTTAGAAATTAGTAATTTAGAAATTAAAGATTGATTAGAATAATTAGAGAAATTAGAATAATTAGAATAATTTAAAGAAAAAGTCCGTGGTCAGACGGACAAATTCTCAATTTCTATCTTTTATTTCATATTACTCAAAAAAAAACTAGTGTCAAGCGAACGATAGCAAAATTTTGTGAGCTCGGGGCTCACAAAATTTAGGCAACTGCACAAGTCGTCAATTATTGATTATGTTTTCATGGTGGGTGAGGCGCGAAACCGTAAAATCGGGATTCAAAACAATGCACACTGCGTCTATTCTGGCGGGGCCCTGCCATTTTTTAAATGCCGAATACGAAAAAGAATTTTGCAGGACCTTCCAAAGCTTAGCTTTATTCAGGGTGTCTTCCGGGCTGCCAAATTGTTCTCCAACCTTTGTTCGCACTTCGACAAAAACTAATTCCTTTTTTAAAAAACCCGCCCGCCGTTCCAGAACCAAATCAATTTCAGCGTATTTCGTCTTATAATTCTGCTCTAAAATTTTATACCCCTGCTTTTTCAAATATTCTTTTGCCAAATCCTCCCCAATTTTCCCAACATCATTATGCCATGCCATAATTTTTTGGTTTGTATTGCAGGGCTTCTGCCATGTGGTTGATTGAAATCTCTTCCGAACCGTCTAAATCTGCAATAGTGCGGGACACTTTTATCATTTTCATGTAAGAGCGGGCCGAAAGCTGGAATTTCAAACTCGCCTGCCTTAAAATTTGCTCCACTTCTTTTGAAAGCTTGCAGTATTTTTTAATATGCTCATTTTTCATTTGGCTGTTTGAGCAAATCGATTCTGAAGCAAAACGGGCTTCCTGTTTTTGGCGGGCCTGCATTGCGCGAACGCGGATTTTTTCTGACGGCTCTAAAAATTCCGAATTTTTCTGGTTGTCTTGGAATTCAAAAGTATCTACCGGCATAACTTGAATATGCAAATCAATCCTGTCTAAAATTGGGCCTGAAATTCTTTTTTGGTATTTTTGAATTTGATTTTGACTGCAGCTACAGGTTTTTTTAGGATGCAAAGCATAGCCGCAGGGGCATGGGTTTGCCGAAGCCACCAGCATAAAATCAGCCGGATAAACTACCCGCTGTTTTGCTCTTGAAATTGCCAGATAGCCGTCTTCTAAAGGTTGGCGCATCGCTTCCATTATGGACCTTGGAAATTCATTGAATTCGTCTAAAAACAAAACTCCCCGGTGAGCCAAACTTATTTCGCCAGGATGAGGTTTTGAGCCTCCGCCCACTAAACCAACCAAGGAAGCCGTGTGGTGAGGCGCTCGAAATTGCCGCACGGTGATTAAAGAACCGCCGGGTGGAATACTGCCGGCGGCTGAATAAATTTTTGTAACCTCTAAAGATTCCATCTCATTCAATGGCGGTAAAATTCCAGGCAAAGCGCGAGCCAACATTGTTTTGCCGGAGCCCGGAGAACCTATCATAATTATGTTGTGTCCGCCGGCCGCGGCAATTTCCATGGCTCTTTTTGCCTGCTCTTGGCCCAGAACTTCTTTCATATCAAACTCCGCTGGCAGTAAAATTTTTTCTGAATTTTGTTTGCAGTCAATTGGAAAAATTTCCGTTTGGCCTGCAAGGTGCCGGCAAATTTGAGTCAGATTTTCGACTGGAAAAACCTTTATGCCCTTTATGGATGCCGCTTCGTTGGCCGAATCTTTTGGGACGAACAAATTTTTAAATCCAAATTCTTTGGCAAAAAGGGCCATTAAAAAAGCTCCTTTGGTGTGCCTTAAGGAGCCGTCAAACGACAATTCTCCAAAAAACAAAGATTTGTCTGGAATTTTAAATTCCAGCACCGAGCTTAAAATTCCCAAGGCGATTGGCAGGTCGTATATAGAGCCCTCCTTGGGCACGTCGGCTGGAGCCATATTTATTGTTATTTTCTTTAGGGGAAAATCAATGCCAGAGCTGACAATGGCTGTTCTCACCCTTTCTTTGCTCTCGTCAACCGCTTTGTCCGGCAATCCGACAATTTCAAAGCTTGGCAAACCTTTGTTCGCCAAATTTATTTCAATGTCAACTTTTATTGTCTCCAACCCCAAATTCGCCACCGAAGGAACCTTAATCAGCATATTTTTTTCTTAGTTTTTGTTTATTTTGGCCTTAATAGACAAACTAATTCTCCCTTTAATTTCATCTTCTATTTTTTCTATTTCTTTACGAATTTCAGCCTGTTCTGCCTCATTTTTATCCAATTGCTCCGATAAATCTCCTACTTTCTGTTTTATTTCTTCCTGAGCTTCTTTAGATAAACTTTTGATAGTCCCTCTACGCACCCCTCCTTCATTAAAATTATATTGCCTATCAAGCCATATATGATCTTTGCTAAGAGATCTTAACCTTTCACGCAATTCTTTCATGCGAGGAGATTTTTTTACATCCTCTCTGCCTTCCCTTAAGACTTCTAATGGATCATTTTGCGTGACTTCTTGCTCGGGCTCTCGCGGACCCGTTTCTGGATTTTGCATAAAGTTTATTTTTAGCTTTTGTTTAAGGTAACACATGCAACCCCTCTTTCAAACAAAACTCCAGACAAAACTTTTTCTGAAACAGAAAGTTTTTCTCTTGCTTTTATCCGTTCAATTTCAGCCAATCTTTTTTCTATAACTTCTTGTTTTCTAGTCTGCACAGCAAAATAGGTCATGGCAAAAGCAATTTCATCTTTTCTTGGGTCGCCATTTTGTGCAATCAAATAGCAAGCATAGCGAGTAAGCATAATGTCTGATATTTCCCTACTTGCTCCTTTGGGCATTGATATCGTTTTCGTGGTGTCACGAAAATGATCTAAAATATTTTGCTTAGCATTCTCGCAGGCGATTTTTGCTTTCTTTATCGCATTCTCAAAATTTTCCCAACGATCGTAACCCAACAGATTCTGCAACTCCCTTGCATACCAAAATTCCACACTATTTTTATCGCGCGCGCAATCTTCAAAATTTTTATGCAATTTAATTATTATTTGCTTATCCATAAAAATTAATTTATATAATATTTTCCAGAGTCATTTGAAATTTGACCTTTTAATTGCATTAAAGACAATGTGGTGCCGAGTTGGGCGACTGGTACACTAAATAATCTTGCCATGTCGTCGGCTTCCATTGGTTCGCGTTTTAGCTGGTCAAGAATTTTCCGCTCTAAAGAAGCAATTAGGGGGGTCTCCGACACCCCCCAATTGTGGGGTGTCGGAGACCCTTTTCCTTCCGCTCTAACCGGATTGACTAAAACCTTGAAAAAACTTAAAATATCGTTTGCCTCCGTTACCGGCTCGGCCCCTTCTTTTATCAATTTTATTGTTCCCTTAGAAACTTCGCTGAAAATTTGGCCCGGCAATGCAAAAATTTTTCTGCCGAATTTTTTGGCATATCCTGCCGTAATCAGACTTCCGCTGTCTAAAGCAGCTTCGGTAACTAAAACCGCCTTAGCTAAGCCGGCCACCAGGCGGTTTCTTTGCAGATAAGACCAGTTTTGAGGCAAAAAATCATTTTCATATTCAGAAATTATAAGGCCGTTATTTTCCAAAATTTCCTCGTAAAGCTTTTTTTGGCTTTCAGGGTGTATTATGTTTATTCCGCAGGGCATAACGGCAATTGTTCTGCCTCCGCATTTGACAGCAGCAGAATGGGCAGCTTCATCGCCGCCGTACATAAATCCGGAAACTATTGTAATGCCTGTGGCCGCCGCCTCTGTTACCAATTGTTCTGTCGCCCTTCTGCCATAAGAAGTCAAATGCCTTGACCCCACAACCGCCAAACACTCTTTGAAAATATCAGACCCGCCCTGAGCCGCGTCGAGGGGCCAGTTTCCTTTATAATACAATCTTTTCGGCCCCAAACTGGGCGCCAATTTTTTTAGCGCTTCCTTCAATTTCAGAGGGTATCTTTTGTCTTCAGGTTCAACTACTCCACAATTTTTTAACATAGCAAAACACAATTTTCCCCCACTTTTTTATACTATTTCCTAACAAGATATCCACAAGCTATACTATTCCCAAAATTACCTTATTCTTTTGTTTTATTGATAGGGGGATATAGTTCTTTATCAATATTTCTTTCAAAGCAAACACGGCCTGCCTCGTGGTCCCAGTTGGAATACTGGCCTCCCTTTACAGGCCCTGAAAAGGGAGCCGGCTCATAATATCTGTTGATATCTTTTCCTTCTCTGTTAAAAGTGGCGCACAATTCAAATATTAAGGCTGTCTGGTCTTTTATATTGTATTCATAAGAGGCCCCCGTCTCCGGGTCTGCGGGGACCCTGAAACCGGATATTGTATCCTGGAGGTCGGAAAGCTTTGGAGGCAACTGTTCTTTCCTTTGCCAATAGTTCACAATCTGCGACTGGATGTTCTGCAAGTCTGAAATTTTTTGCTGGTCAATCTGCATTAGGCGGGCTGTTGCCGGCGAACCAACTATAAAGAAAGCTGACACCACGGCAATCAAAACCAAACCGCCCGAGGCCAAAGCAAAAGGCTTTGCCAATCCTGTAACGGTTTCGCGCCGAACATCATCTAAATAATATCCAAAAACGAATCCGGCCACTAAAAGCACGGAAAAGGCTTTTAGTATAAACCTTATGGTTATTTCCCCTCCCAAAAACATGTTTATTACAGCAATCAGGTCTCCTATTATAATCAAAGAGGCAATAAACAAAGTCAGATAAATCAGCCACTTCCTTATTTTCGATTCCCTGACCGCGGTTTCTCTCCTGTAGATTTTATTCAAATACCAGGAAACCAGCATAAAAACGGGAAAAACAATTATCAAAGAGGAAACCGCGAACCTTATGGGGCCCGTAAAACCCGTGTAACTGTAATATCTCGCCAAAACATCCGGAAAAAAATAATTAATAAACTGCCACAGTAAAGTCACAAAACTTACTGCCGACCAGTAAAGCGTGATTATGGCCAGAAGGTGCAAAAACACGTCCCTTGGCAGATTTCTTTTTGTTGTTTGTTGATTATCCATAATATTAAAATCATTAATGCTAATTATTTTTTTATTATAACGCAGAATTATCAATAACCAAAATTTTTTTTCAAAACTTTCGCAGTAAGGTATTCAACCGGAGAATAATTGTCTGAAAGCACTATTTCTGAAGACAAATCGAACTTATCCATATCAATTGCTTTGTCTTTAAGTTGCCGGATAATATCATCTTGATGGTTAATAATTAACGAGTCATTAAAATCAATTTTCTTGCCGCTGTTATAGCCTACAAAAATAACATTTTGCGCCCCTTTTTTTTGGGGGCTGTCAACGGCAAAAAAATAACTGTTTTCGAAAACAGTCCGCAGTGTCTTTGCTTCCGACATAATCAGTGAAGCGCCCCCCAATGACAAATCTCCGATTATATTCATGATTAAAATGCCGTCTTTATTGAGTTTTTCTTTTGCGATTTTAAAAAATTCCTGTGTTGTAAAGTGTGGCGGAACAGAATAAAGCGAAAAATACACGTCGCTGAATATCATGTCGTATTTTTTTTCAGACAGGCGCAGAAAACGCCGTCCGTCTTCCGTAACATTGCGCAGACTCGGATTGTCTTTTGCTCCAAAATACTTTTTTGCCAAATCAAACAATGACGGCTCTATTTCAGAAACGTCAACCGAGGCATCGGGCAATTCGTGCAATATCGCCTTGGGGATAGAATAAGCTCCTCCGCCTATAATAAGGACTTCTTTTGCGTCTGGCTTTAAAATTTTATAAAGCCTGTAGTATTTTGTGTAGTCAAAAACCATATCTGAGGGATTTTGAGAATCAAGGAACGAGGCGCCGGAAAGGGAGTGGTCCTGCGCAAAAAATCTTGCCGGCCTGCCCGAATGCTCTCCTTCGTAAATAATTATTTTTTCATAAACGCCGTCTTTGCTATAAATAATTTTCTTATTTGTTTCATATCCCGACAACACGGCTGCCGTCATAATAACAAAAAAAACAATAATATATTTGTCTAAAATTTTTTTATCCAAGCCAATATTTATAAGCGGAACCAATCCAAGAAAAACCAAAGCTGCCCCCGTGGCAACAATAATCTGGTTTATGCCAAAATTGGGAATCAATACAAAGCCGGCCGACAAACTGCCGACAATGCTTCCCAGCGTGGACCAGAAGAAAATTTTTCCGGCAACCGTTCCCACTCCCTGCTCTGGAAAATAAACGGTTTGCAATTTAATCGCGTATGGCGAAATGGTCCCAAGCAACAATGCCGGCAAAAAAAATAAAAATAAAGAAGAAACCAAAGGCCCCGTAATAATGGAAAAAACAAGGCTTTGAGCAGGTATAATCGCGAAACTGGCAAAATGGAAAAAAAGCAGGCACAATCCGCTAAAAAGAATTATAGTGAAAAAAAGACGGAGCGAGCGGTAGCGGTCAGCCAGCCTGCCGCCCGCATAATACCCGATGCTTAAAGCCGCAAGAATAACGGTTATGACGCTTGATGCCGTGAATATGGTGTTTCCGTAATACGGGGCAAGAACGCGCATGGCAACAACCTCAATAATCAAAACGCCGGCTCCGGTCAAAAATACCGTAAAAAACAAAAAATATTTTTTAAAAAATTCTACCATAACTCAGTTTAGTGGACCCACCGGGAGTCGAACCCGGAACTCGGCAATGCGAATGCCGCGTAATGCCATTTTACTATAGGCCCAGGCCCCGCCTTGGCGGGGAATTTTTAATTTCAAATTTTTAATTTAATGAAAAATTACCTATAAAACCATGAATAAAGCGCCGGCTGTGATTAAAATGCTGCCGATTAAGGTTTTCCAGGTGAGCTTTTCGGCTAAAAACAAAGCGGCAAAAAACAAAACAAAAACAACGCTTAATCTGTCTAAAGCCGCCACCCCGGCAGCCGGGCCGTATTTCAAGGCAAAAAAATAACAAAGCCAGGAAAGAGCTCCCGCCACCCCCGACAAAACAATAAAAGAAAACGGCCTTAATGTTATTGTTCCGATTAACTGCCCTTTGCCGAACAACAACGCGACGATTACAAGAAACACTGCCATAATAACCGCCCTGACAGTCGTGGCTAAAGTAGAATCAATGCCAGTAATTCCTATTTTCCCGAAAATCGCCACCAATGCGGCAAAAGCCGCGGATCCCAACGCAAAAAATATCCAAGTTGCCATAATTTTAACTTCTAATATTTATTATTAATTATTTTTAAAATTAAAATCTGTCGGAGCGGTGGGATTCGAACCCACAAAATCTCACCCTCCCGAAGGGTGCATGTTGCCGTTACACCACGCTCCGTAATTTTGATTTTTGATATTTGATTTTTAATTTTATTAAGTTACCCAGTATTTTTCTTTGGTCATTTGGTCTTTTTTGGTTTCTATCTTTTCTATCTCTTCTTTTGATCCTTGGGCCGATTTCTCAAGCTCTCTGTCGCTTAGATTTCCCAGCCTTACTGTTTCTTTTTCTAAAAATTCTTTTTTATTTTTTTCCGGGTCGTCTATAACGGACTTCAAAAGAATGTCTAAAATATGGCCGACTTTCGGCCCCGGCTTTATTTTTAGAAGTTTCATTATATCGTCTCCGTTTATTTTAAGCATTTTCGCTGATATCGGGTCTTTGCTGATTTTTTCTATTATGTACTTTAAATGCCTTAGTTTATAGGGCTCCGCCTTGGGAACCCCGGATCCTATTCTGTCAGCCTGCCTTACCTCTAAAAGCTCGTCTATGTTTTCTGACCCCACGTTTTTTACCAATCTCCTCACAGAAGATTCCGACACCTCGCCCACATTATAATAAAACAAATGGAATTTTACCAGCTTTGAAATTTTTTCAACGTCTTTTTTGGGAAATTTCAGGCGGTTTAATATTGAAAATGTCATTTTAGCCCCCACGATTTCGTGGTTATAAAATGTCGCTTCTTCGCCTTCGCCCCTTTTAACCCTTGGTTTGGCAATATCGTGAAAAAGCGCAGCCAACCGCACATGCAGATTGAATTTCTTTTTTACGGCGTATTCCAATGATTTTAAAAGGTGCTGATAGCAGTCGTAAATATGGTGCTTATTCTGAGAAACCCCGAAGCCTTCTTCAAGCTCGGGAATAATATGTTTTAACAATCCCAATTCTCTTAAAATCTCCACTCCTTCGGCCGCCCTTTCTGACATTATAATCTTTAAAAACTCGTCCCTTATCCTTTCTTCGGAAATCTCTTTCATCCACGGAGAATTTTTTTTAATTGCCTCTGCCGTATTTTTCTCAATCTCAAAATTTAAAGTTGCCGCAAACCTCACTGCCCTCATCATCCTTAAGGCATCCTCGTTAAACCTTTCCTCCGCGTTGCCAACTGCCCTGATTGTTTTATTTTTCAAATCCTCCTGTCCGCCAAACGGGTCAACAATTTTCAATTTACAATTTTCAATTTTCAATGAATTTCTCAATTTATTAATTTTCAAATCTATCGCAATAGCGTTAATGGTGAAATCCCTTCTTGCCAAATCTTCCTCCAGGGTTTTGGCGAATTTTACCTGGTCAGGGTGCCTTTTATCGGAATATTTGGCTTCAGAGCGGTAGGTTGTAATTTCAATTTCCCGCAATTTTGCGTTTTTACTGCCGGTTCTGACGCTTACCGTCAAAAAACTATTTTCATAAAAACTGTCGGGAAATATTTTTTGTATTTCTTCCGGCTTGGCGTTTGTGGTTATGTCCCAATCTTTAGGCTCCCTTTCCAGTAAAAAATCCCGCGCGCATCCGCCCACGATATACGCCTCAAAACCCGCTTTTTGGAGTTTTTCCAAAATAGATTTTATTTCTTTCGGAATTAACATAAGTTCTTCATTTTATATTAAACCAAAACTTGTTTTTTTTCAATTTTTATGGCAAAATTATAATTAAAAAGCCCCTGTGGTGAAATGGATATCATCTTTGCCTTCGAAGCAAATGTTGAGGGTTCGAATCCTTCCAGGGGCACCAAATTTACAAGCACCTTTACAATTTCACGGGCTTTACAAAGATAGGGAGCCAAACTATGACCAAGCGAGGCAGGGTCAGAGTGGAAACAAGCGGCGAGTCGCCCAGGACTTATGATGTAAAAAAAGGCGGAGAAGTTACCGTAAGAACCAAACGCGAAAAACCGGAAGTAACCGGAGGCGGAGGGGGAGGTAGCGACGGAGATTTTGATCCTCTCGGATGTCTGTTTATTATAATAATAATTTTGGTGATAATTTATAAAACGATTGACTGGTCTGTTAATATGGTGGAAACAAAAGTCATAAAAAAGATCTCTCCGAGTTATGTAACTCGCCACGAATCCGCGGAAAAGGAAGAAATAAAAAGGAAAATAAAAAAAGAGAAGGATGAAAAAATAAGAGCAGAAGAAGAGAAAAAAAGAGGAAAAAGAATAACAGACCAATATGAGATACAGCGACTTTATGAGGATCAAAATGAAAAAATTGAGAGGGCACTGGGCGGAAAAGAAAAAATAGAAAAAAATTTAAAAGAAAAGGGATTTCATTTTTATTCTTCTAGTTATTTCTACGCAATAGACAATTGTATTTGGAATGGTGGAAATTTAGTAATAAGGGAAGATGCTCGTCCTTTTTCAGAAAGAGGTTTATTTTTAGACACTTTAGATTCAGACAATTCGCCTCTTCTGACAATGCCAGCAGTAGCGTTGAGTGAAGACGGCGGAATAGATTGGAAAATTTACAGCACATTAGATGTGGGCGGTGATGGTGATTTTCGAACACCGCTTATTTCTAGTATAGTTTTTGTAAATAAAAATACGGGCTTTGTATCATTATTTTGGGAATATGATAGAATAGGCATACTGTCGCGATCATCTTCTTATATCTATAAGACAGAGAACGGCGGAAAAAATTGGAAAATGGTTTTGCGCATTGAAAAACATGACTATAAGGAACCTTCCGGAGATATGCTTGGTATTGCAAATAAGATTGTAAGAATTGAAGCAACAGGGGAACAACATATTGTTGCGATTCTTTTTTCTATGTCGGACTTCTCGTCTTTTATGGCCGATGGCTTAGATAGAACAATCGAATCAAGGGATGGCGGAAAAAATTGGACATACATAAATGGAAACGGGGTAAGGGCTGCTAAAAGTTGTGCAGAAGATTTAATTTGGAAAAAAGAAAAAGGAGAAATAATACCGCAATTTTGAAAAGAATAAGGGAGAAAAAATTTTTTCTTCCTTTTATTTTTTATGTTATAATGATAAAATAAATAATAAACAAGCCCAAAATAAATGAATAAAGTTTTTTTAATATTTTTAATATCGATTGTAATTTTATCTCCAATCTTTTACATCTATGCCCAGGAGCAAAATGAATCTTGTGATGAATCAAACGGAGGGGAAACAGGAATCGTTCCCTGCAACATAGAATCAAAAAATGCTACTACGTTTGACCCTGTATGCCGCTGTCAGCTTTATCATGTTTTTATATTGCTTAGCAATATCTTTGATTTTATGGTATGGAATATAGCTGCGCCCTTGGCGGTTTTTATGCTTACCATAGGAGCCGTGATGATTATTATTTCGGGCGGGAATCCTAATTTGGCAAGCCAGGGCAAAAGGATTCTATGGATTTCAATAATAGGATTAGTTCTGGTTTTCTGCTCTTGGGTAATTATTAATTTCATTTTAAGCGCGCTGGGATACAAAGATATCGGGAATTGGTTTAAGTCTCCGTTTTAGTTTTAACATTGCCCCCGTAGCTCAATTGGTAGAGCACTTCCCTCTTAAGGAATTGGTTTCGCGTTCGAGTCGCGACGGGGGCACAGATTTAATTTTTAAATTTTGCCCGTTGAATGATTTCTCTTTACGAAATTAAAATCCTAAAGGATTTTATTCAATGCGGCGAATTTTTAATTTAATAGTATGCAAAAACAAAAAGGATTCACTGTTGTTGAAATAATAGTGGTGATTGCCATTATTGCCGGGCTTGCGGGCATTGTTATGGTAGGGGTAAATAATACCATGGCAAAAGCCAAAGACTCAAGGCGCAAGTCGGAAATGAGGGGTTTGCAAAAAGCGTTAGCAATGTATTACGGCGATAACGGCTCTTTCCCGTCAACCGGCATGGGTTGGTATTCTTCTGAACCTGGTGATTTTTTTTCCGATAATGGGGGAAATTATATTCCGGGAATAACCCCGACCTACCTATCTGCCTTGCCTCGAGATCCTCAAGGAGGCACTTCAAAAATACCATCTTGTGGTTCAAACAAAGCGGCTTATCTTTATATTTCTGACGGCATAAATTACAAATTGCTTTCCCATTGCGCGCCTAACAGTTTTCCTTCGGCCGGCCAGCCATTTTACGACCCGGTGCGCCCCACTTGGGCGTGGATGGTGTGCAGCGGAGACACGACCATCTGCAATACCTGGTAAAATCCTTTACAAAATAATAAAAATAGAGTATGCTAAAAACAAAAATGGGGCATGGGAACTCGTTTATGTTAAAAAATTCATCTTTTAATCCGATAAAAAATTTAAAATTTCGTATATGGCTTTAAAAACAAAAGAAAAAACAAAAATAATAAAAGCGCACGGCATCCATGAAAAAGACACCGGATCCCCGGATGTCCAGATTGCTTTGCTCTCAAAAGAAATAGACAAGCTGGTGTCGCACTTTAAAAAACACAAAAAAGACGTCCATTCAAAAAGGGGGCTGATTAAGATGGTTGTCAAAAGGAAAAAATTGCTGGCTTATTTAAAAAAAGAGTCTGAAAAAAGGTATAACAAAATTATTAAAGAAATCGGCCTGAAAAAATAATGGCAATAAAACCAAAAGAGCAGCGCGTAGAAGTTTTGATCGACGTCCAAAACTTATACCACTCGGCAAAAAACCTTTACCGGGCAAAAGTTAATTTTAAAGAAGTTTTAAAACAGGCGATATCCGGCAGAAAGTTCATAAGGGCATTTGCCTATGTTGTTAAAACGAAAACCGGAGAAGAAAAGCCGTTTTTTGAAGCGCTTTCAAAGCTGGGCATTGAAACAAGAGTAAGAGACTTGCAGGAATTTTACGGCGGAGCAAAAAAAGCCGACTGGGACGTGGGCATCGTCATTGACGCCATTAGGACATCCCCTGGTTTGGATGTGATTGTCCTAGTGTCCGGAGACGGCGACTTTATCGCCCTTGTAGAATATTTAAAGAATCAGGGTAAAAGAGTGGAGGTGATGGCTTTTGGCAGAACAACTTCCGCGAAATTAAAAGAAGTGGCTGACGAGTTTATCGATTTGGATATGACCGTTGATAAATTCTTGCTTAAATAAAACAAAATGGATAAAGAAATATTTGAAATAAAAATAGGCGAAAAAACTTTTACAATAAAAACAACTGACTGGGCGATACAGGCTTCAGGCTCCTGCCTGGTTTCCTGCGGAGGAACAGAAGTTCTGGCAACAGCGGTAATGTCTCAAAAAAGCAGGGATGAGGTTGATTTTTTTCCGTTAACCGTTGAATATGAAGAAAGATTTTATGCCGCAGGCAAAATATTCGGCTCCAGATTCATAAAGCGCGAAGGCCGGCCCGCAGACAGCGCCATTTTAAGCGCCAGAATGATCGACCGGGCGATAAGGCCGCTGTTCCCAAAGGATTTTAGAAAAGAAGTGCAAGTAGTTGTAACCTGCCTGTCCTGGGACGGCGAAAACGACCCTGATATTTTAGGCCTGCTGGCCGCTTCTTTTGCTCTGACCGTTTCCGATATCCCCTGGCAGGGCCCCATAGCTCCTATAAGGATAGGCCGGCTGAACAAAGAATGGATTTTAAACCCTACTTATCAGGAAAGGAACAACGGGGATTTGGATTTAACATTAACCGGCACAGAAAAAGACAACAATATTTTGGTCAACATGCTTGAAGCCGGGGCCAAAGAAGTTTCAGAAGAAGATGTCCTAAAAGCCATTGAATCGGTTGAAAAAAATTTAAAGGAACTGATAATTTTCCAGAAGGAATGCTCAAAAAAGATCGGAAAACAAAAGTTTTTGTTTGAGCCGGCGGTGGAAGGGGATATCGAAAAAGAAATCAGGGGCTTTTTGGGCGACCGGCTCGAAAAAGCAATTGTAAAATCCGAACCAAAAGAAAAAAATCTCAACGCCGCTGATTCCCTAAAGGAAGAATTGGCAAAATTTTTAGAAGAAAAATACGCCGGCCAGGATAAGGCCAAGCAAGCATTGCCTTTTTTTGAAAAGGAGATTGAAAAAATAATAATAAAAAATATTTTAGAAAATGATAAGCGGCCAGACGGCAGGAATTCTGAAGAAATACGGCCGCTTTCCGCAGAGGCCGGCGTTCTGCCGAGAACCCATGGAAGCGGAGTTTTCCACCGCGGATTGACAAAAGTTTTGGCAATCTTAACATTAGGGGGACCGGGAGACCAGCAGCTCCTTGAAGGAATGGAATTTGTCGGAAAAAAAAGGTTTCTGCACCATTATAATTTTCCCCCGTTTTCCTCTGGCGAAGTGTCTCCCATGAGGGGACCGAAAAGAAGGGAGATAGGCCACGGCAATCTGGCGGAAAAGGCGTTACTGCCCCTAATCCCCGAGCCCGATGTCTTTCCGTATACAATAAGAATTGTTTCAGAAGTTTTATCAAGCAACGGCTCAACCTCAATGGCTTCCGTGTGCGCGGCCTCCCTGGCTTTGCTGGATGCCGGAGTGCCCATAAAGGAACCTGTTGCCGGTATTTCCATAGGCCTGGCAAAAGATGAAGAAACCGGAAAATATAAAATTTTAACCGACATCCAAGGCCCGGAAGACCATTTCGGAGATATGGATTTTAAAGTGGCGGGAACCAAAAACGGCATTACCGCCATACAGATGGATGTAAAAATAGACGGCATAAACAAAGAAATCATAAAAGAAACCCTCTCAAAAGCGAAAGACGCCAGATTGAAAATATTGGACTTAATTAAAAAAACGCTGCCAGAACCCCGAAAGTCCCTTTCTCCGTATGCTCCGAAAATATTTTCCATGCAGATCAACCCTGAAAAGATAGGCGAAGTGGTGGGGCCCAAAGGAAGCGTCATCAATAAAATAATAGAGGAGTGCGGCGTAAGCATTGACATAGAGGATTCAGGCCTGGTATTCATTACCGGTCAGGATGAAAAAGGGGTGGAGTCCGCGGTAAGCTGGATAAAAAATATCGTCAGAGAGGTAGAAGTGGGGGAGGTGTTCCAGGGCACGGTAAGAAAAATCATGGACTTTGGCGTTTTTGTCGACATTCTGCCGGGGCAATCCGGGCTGGTGCACATATCAAGATTGGTTCCCTACCAGATAAGGAGAGTGGAAGATGTTGTAAGAGAGGGGGATAAAATTCCTGTAAAAGTCATTTCCATAGACGACCTGGGCAGAATAAACTTATCAGCTGTTGAGGCCGGATTCAAGCCGAAAAAATAATAAATCCAACACCCAAACAATGACGAAAGCAGACGAACTTCAAACAAAGGAGTTTTTGGAGAGAAGCGAAATACGGACAATGGGAAAAGATCTCCAAAAATTAAGGGAAACAGACGCCCTGAAAGAAAGAGAGGCGATTATTAAAATTAAAACGCCAGAAGAGGAGCGGGAAAAAAAACTGCCAGCGGATCAGCAGAAAGAACAGGCAGAAGAGTCGGCTGGGCAACTGGCGGAAAAAACAGGAAGAGAAAGGATATTGCAGAAAAAATCCGAGGAGGAAAAAGAGGCGGAATTAAGCCTGAAAAAATACGCCACCGAGCCGGAAAAACAGCAGATTTTTCTTTATGAAACCCAGCGGATTGATTTGGAAGACCAGGTAAGGAAGATAGAAGAGGAAAAAGAGCCCGCTTTAAAGCTTGAGAAAAACAGGGTTCTGCTGGAAAAAGGGGAATGGGAAAAAAAGCTGTCAAAAGTTTCAGAGGAAGAAGAAAGCTTCCAAACAGAGCAAAAATTCATATCGGGAAAAGAGAAAGAAAGCAATATTGCAAAAGAAAAACAAGGCATGGAAAAAAGAAGGTGGGAGCTGGAAAAAGAGGTAAAAAACGCTGAAAAAAAAAGGTGGGAAGTGGAAAGAGAGGTGGCAAAGACAGAGAGCAAAATAAAAAAAATAGACGAAGATTATGAAAAAATCGTCGCTGAAAAAAATAACCTTGCCAAAAGGAAAGCGGATATCGATAAAATAATAAGGGAGATATATTCTAAAATTATAACCAACGTAGAGGCGGAAAAAGCAAAAAAAGAAAGGGAAAAGAGGCTGGCCCAGGGAAAAATAGCGGAGATTAAATCAGGGGAAAAAGAAGAAATCCAAAGGCAACAGTGGAAAGGGATGCCAGAAAAATACGAAAAATATGAAACCGGGGGAAAAGAAAAGCAATTTTTGAAAGACATGCCGGTTTCCGCCAGGTAATCGAAGTAAGCGCTGTGGGCGCGATCGAACCATGTCTCAGTATTTTTGCCGGGAACGTAGTGGCGCGGGTCAAAATATTTGTCGAAAACCGCGCTGAAATTCTCCGGCCC
>CAYRVC010000002.1:0-130853 GCA_964427585.1 uncultured Candidatus Saccharibacteria bacterium | reverse complement strand
TTTTCGGGCAGGCGGAGGAAGAGGAAAAAGCCAGAAAAAAATTTTTGGAAGACGTTGAAAAATGGGCAAAAGAAAAAGAATAAAAAAATCAATAATATTATTTTAAAATGAACAACAGATTACTGGAAGAATTAAAACAAAAATTGGAAATTCAGAAAACTTCTCTGGAAAAAGAGCTGGAATCCTTTGCCAAAGAAGACAAAAATCTGGAAGATAACTGGGATGCCCGTTATCCCAACAGGGAAAACGGAAATATGGAGGAAGAGGCGTCCGAAACCGAAGAATACGACAAGCTTATTTCCTTAGAGCACAGCTTCGAGTTGAAGCTGAAAGACACTAATATTGCCCGGGAAAGAATAAACAAACCCCATAAAAAACAAGCCGGCAAAAAAGACGCGTACGGCATCTGCGAAAAATGCGGGAAAGAAATAGAAGAAAAAAGGCTTGAAGCCTGCCCCGAAGCAAGATTATGCATGAAATGCAAGTAACGGGTATTGGGTATTAATAAAAAAAGAAAACTAAAAAGCGGAGAGAAATTTCTCCGCTTTTTATATTTTTAAACATCAGGCCTGTTTATTTCAAGCTTATCCTGTCGCCCAAGCCGTATTTTAACAACGGATTTTTAGCTCCAACAACCCCGAAATGCAAGTGGCAGCCCGTTGACTTGCCGGCTCCTGGCATTCCCGGCTGGCCGCCTATCAAAGCGACCCTGTCTCCCACGGTAACAGCGTCTCCGGGCTTCACAAAAATTGTCATCAAGTGACCGTAGTAGGTGGATATACCGCCCGAGTGCAGTATTGTAACGTAATTTCCTCCTCCAAAATTATAGCCGTATTTTACCCTCTGAACCTGCCCGGAAGCCGCCGCATAAATAGGCGTTCCGCACTTATTGGCCACGTCAACGGCATTGAAATAATGAATGCCCTGGGTTATTTTTCCTTCCGTGGGCAGTATAAAAAAATTATTGGCTACCGCTGTTTCCATGTGGGCCAAAGACGAGGATTTTGGCATAACGCCGTCTGGCACCAATAAAATATCTCCGATAAAAATATCCCCCTCGCTGGTAAGGCTGTTAAAGGCGAGAATATTGTCTGATTTCGCCTTGTATTTCCTGCTTATTTCGCCTATGGTGTCGCCATCTTTTACTATATGCAAAACCCCGGAAACAGGCAGAATAACCAGTGTCTGCCCCACTTTTATCTTAGAAGAGCTTGTAAGCTCATTTGCCCAAAGCAGAGTGTTAAGGGTTATATTATGGTTTTTTGCTATGGTTTCCAAGGTATCCCCCGGCTGAACGCTGTATTCGATTATATCAGAGGGCGAAGCGCCAAAAATATCGCCTAAAACCTTGGGGCTTAAAATCCTTGGGGTGGAAATTCCGGCAATGGCGTTATCCTGTATTATTTTCAGGTCGGGAGTTTCTATGGCCTGCAAACCCGCCCGGCTGAAAAACAGGTTGTCTTTGCTTGTAATGCTCGAATTGTTTAAAAAAGAATTTAAAAAAACAGGCTGGCTGCTAAAAACAGAAAGGCTGTTTGCCTCTGAATAAATCGCCCCGAACAAAAAAACAGCCGTCAATCCAAAATATAAAAAAGGATTGCCGAGCAATCTTTTCAGCTTTTTCCGGCCGGATTTTTTTGAAAACCCGGTCAAATCAGCTATTTTTCTTATATATCTGCTTACCTGGGTAATAAGGTTGAAAAACCCCGCGTTACCAGGGTTTTTTTGATTAAGCTATCAAATTTAGATTAATATCATATTAATATGTTAAAGCCTCTATGTCAAATAACTTATCCACAATTTTGAAAATATGATAGTATTTAATAATATGGAACTGACATCTGAAAAAATAATAAAAGAAATACTCCTAAAATATGATATCAAGCCTTTAAAAGGATTGGGCCAGAATTTTTTGATTGACAGGGCAATCTTGAACAAAATTGTCGCGTCAGCCGAGCCGGGGCCAGACGACACTGTTTTGGAAATAGGGCCGGGAATAGGAACATTAACGCAGGAGCTGGCAAAAACAGCTAAAAAAGTAGTTGCGGTGGAAAAAGACAAAAAAATGTGTGAAATTTTAAAAGAAACTATAAAAAACAGCAATGTAAAAATTATAAACGGCGATATATTAAGATTAAATAATTTCAAATTAATTTCAAATTTCAAATTTCAAATTTCAAATTATAAAGTGGTTGCCAATCTGCCTTATTATATTTCTTCTCCTGTAATCAGAAAATTTTTAGAAGCAGAAAAACAGCCCGAGCTTATGGTTTTGATGCTTCAAAAAGAAGTTGCCCAAAGGATTACAGCAAAACCGCCGCGTATGAGCTTGCTCTCTGTTTCCGTTCAGTTCTACGCAAGGCCGGAAATTATAAGTTATGTTTCAAAAAACAGCTTTTGGCCCGCGCCAAAAGTTGACTCGGCAATAATCA
This sequence comes from uncultured Candidatus Saccharibacteria bacterium, assembly GCA_964427585.1. Taxonomy (GTDB): domain Bacteria; phylum Patescibacteriota; class Minisyncoccia; order Minisyncoccales; family Staskawiczbacteraceae; genus JBBTQJ01. Next base: position 128,421 of record CAYRVC010000002.1, on the reverse strand, counting down.
AAATAACCCCCCAAAAACCCTTCAAACCCGCAAGTTTGGGGGGGTCTCCGACATCCCCCCATTTGTTTTTTGAGGTTGTCAAAGCAGGTTTTTCACAGCCGAGGAAACAGCTTGTTAATAATTTGTCTAAAGTATTGAAATTAAATAAAGAAGAAATAACCGCCTGGCTTCACAAAAACAACATAAATCCAAACCAAAGAGCGGAAACCTTAAGCGTTAAAGACTGGATTAATTTAAGCAGGAATTTTAAATAACAGTTATCCACTGCCTCCCGTTTTTGAATAATGGTATAATAAAAAAATTTGGATTTAAAATCTTTTTAAATGCCTATTTTCCAAAAATATAAAAATTTCTTATTTTTCTGCCTGTTTTTGGTTTTCATTTCTTTTTTCATCGGCTATCCTAATAAAGCTTCTGCCATTGTCGGTGATATAGGATGGGCGCTTTTTGATGGTTTTCTTTCATCTTTCTCCAGCACATTATCTACAGGTTTTAAGGGGCTTAGAACTGCCATGTCATTGGGTGGAACATCTCCCGGGCAATTTACAGCCGAGACGATAATGGGCATAGTATTTGCCATTGCAAAACTTGCTTTTGGCATATCCAAATGGATTTTTGAAGGAATATATAATTTGGATATTTTGCAAACGCCTATTACGCGGGGAGGCGGAATAACGGCGGGAGTGGTTACCCACGGCTGGGCGATTGTAAGGGATTTTGCCAACATGTTTATTGTTCTGGGGTTTGTGGTGATAGGCTTAGCCACCATTTTAAGGATAAGGGAATATGAAGCCCAAAAAAAACTCCTTCCTCTGATAGTTGTCACCCTTTTAATAAATTTTTCCCTTTTAATCTGCGGCATAGTGATTGACGCCTCAAACATAACTATCAGATATTTTACGCAAATTTCAGGCCCGACAACCTTAATAAAAACATATGAAAGCATTTTATTCAGCGAGGGGGTAGACGAGGCTATAGACAAACAAATTAAAAATGCCGGCGGTGGCTTTACCGAAATGATAGCAACTGTTGTTTCCTCTTACGGAGCCGTAAGCGTATTTACCGGGGTAATATCCATGATATTTTTTATTTATGGGATATTGTTTCTTTTCAGATATGTGGCTTTAATGTGTTTGGTTATACTATCACCCCTTGCTTTTGTTTGCTCTGTTTTTCCCGCGACAAGGCAGATATACGAAAAATGGAAAAGCCAATTTGTGCAATGGGCAATTATAGGAATACCTACGGCCTTCTTTGTTTATTTGGGAACTTTTCTTCTTGTTTCTTTTGTGGAAGCTAACCGTAATGCCGCTGGTCCGGCATCTCCGGATATGTTCGGCATCAGCTTGACCTTCTGGATACCGGCGGCATTCCTGATATTCGCTTATTCCTTGATTTTCCAAACCTCGGCCATCGGAGCCTCGGCGGCCATCGGTTTAGCCACCGGGGCTGTTGGATATGCGGTGGGAGCGACGAAATGGACGGGTGGGAAAGTGTTGGGGACGGGCAGAGAATTAGCCGGTAGAACAACTTTAGGGAAACAAGTATCGGGGTGGTATTCTGATAAAAGGGCAAGAACAGCCGAAAAATTTGGTTTTGCGCATGAAGGTTATGCCGGAAAAGAACAAAGAAAAAGAGTAAAGGAGGCGGAAGAAACCTTGGATGGATTAAGAAAATCCTCTATGGCCGTAGACAGACAAAAATTTGAAAACTATGTTAGAAACGGCAGAGGAATAATGGGAGCAACAGCTGTTGCTCTTGCTAATAAAGAAGGAGAACTTGGCAGGATTATGGGTAGTGGCACACCAGCTGGTTTAACCGCCATGAATGCTCGCGTGGCACTGTCTCAACAATTTGGCCATGACAGAAGTGATTTTGAAAAGAAAGATTATCGCTTAAGAGGTCTTAATGAAGAAGCAATTAACCAAGAGCTCGTTAGTAAGGGTGTTTTACCAGCTAATCCTACCCCAGCGCAAATAGCCGCTGTGGCGCCAGCTCAAAGAAACGCTGCCATAGAAAGGGTGAGAACAACACAGCTAAAAGCAAACTTTCCACAAATGTCCGGCAACGATCTCAGAAACATTGATTTCAATGACCTTTTTTATAACTATGATCTAATAAAAGAACATATGACTCCTCATATGATCAACCAATTTGCAACTGGAACAACTGGTCCAACTGGCACAATCACCGCATTAAAAAGTCATGTAGGCGTACCAGGCGCGCCAGGGACATTAGCATATGATCACGCCCAGGCAGTAGCGTCTGGCAATCAAGCAGAAGCCACTAGGCTACAAAAACAAATAGATTCAATTAATAGATTACCTTGAATTACGAAATGCCTTACGAATTATTTTATTTTGGCTTGCGTAGGGTCGCGAGAAATTCCCGCGAAGCGGGATTTCCCGACCTGGCGAACAGAAGTAAAAATTTTGCAGGGTCGCGAGAGTTTTTTCAAAAGCAAAAACTCCCGACATAGGCATATACGGAGCATTCTGCCTCAAAATTTTTACGAGAGCGCAGCCCAAGCCAAAATATAAAGGATTTAAGCGCATTTCGTAATTCAAGTAGATTATAATTACAAAAATGACCGAACAAAAAAATAATATGCGCGTTATATTCACGGACAAGGCAAATTTGGTGTTTGATGATATAATAAAAAATTTTAACTTAGAAGAAAGCATTAAAAGTTTTACTAAAAAAATCGAGGAAGGAAAGTTATCAAAAATTGTTATAGTAGATCATCTTGCTAAAGATTTCGCGAGAGAAATTATATCAGAAAAAGACTTGACAAATTCTCTACAAAAAGATTTAGAAATTTCGCCTCAAATAGCAGAGCAGGTTTCAAAAGAAATTATAAATAAAATCGTACCATTATTAGAAAAATTTCCAGAAGAAAGGTTTGTTAATCCAATGTTCCGGGAAGAAATTTCTAAAAAAATTTTTGAAAACCAAGAAAAAAAACAAGCAGAAATCGAGAAATCTGATGTCTTACTCAAAATTAAACCACCTATAAGTGTGGCCAAAATATTAAAAAAAGAAGATACTGCGACTTCCCATAAAGAGCCGACAAAAATCAATAAACCAACTATAGCAGAAAAAACAAAAGAAAAAGAGCCAACAATAAAACCAAATCGTCCAAAAAAACAAGATGTTTATAGAGAACCAATCGAATAATTTCAAAAAAAACAAAAAGAAAAAAGGTTGAACACTAACAGGTTCAACCTTTTATTTTGCTTAAATAAGCAATCAGAATTTATTTTTTATATCCACCTCTGTTTAACGGATCCCACCTTGGCCAAATGCCGTTTTTATCAAAGAACTCCTGCGCGGCTTCCTCTGGCGACTTTCCTCCTTGGGAAGACTGTCCTCCCTGATTACCACCAAGATTTCTGCCGCCTCCGGCTCCGCCGCCTTCTTTTAAGGTCATATATGTGGCAAGTAATGTGGTTAAAGGATCGGCGGCTTTGCCGCCGGGGGTGCCGACAAGCACCACCTTGGCGCCCAGGCGTTCGCTCTGTATTAAATTCCAGATGCGGCCGTCGGGGTCGTATGCGCCCCAGAAGGCTCGAACTTTTTTCGCCCGTTCTTTAAGGTCCGGTTCCGCCATTGCGGTCCGCAGTTCTGCCTGAAGGTCGTTGACATCCACGCCCGATCCTTGAGACAAGGATTCCATTAGCCGCCCCAACGTTGCGGAAGCGGTTGATTTGGCATCCACCTCCTGTTTCCGCAAGTTCGCTTCCGCTTCCAACTCCAGCTGTTTTCGCGCCTTTAAAGCGGACTGGACATCGGCAGGGAAGCTTATATCCCTGATTTCCACTTTATTCTCTTCAATAATTATGCCCCACTCATCTTCAACGTTGTCAACTAAATTCGGCGACTGCTCGTTTATTATGCGCCACACTTCTTCCGGCCGCCCTTTAAGTCCAAGGACTTCGTCCACGGTAACCGTGGTGGTCCATCCGCGGAACAGCGCGATCAAACGGGCTTCTAATTTCCGCCACCAGTTTGTCGGCGCTTTGAAAAGCGCCTTCTGGACATTTTTTACCCTTACGGAAACGTTTAGCATGATGTTAACGGGAATCCTTTCCTCGGGCATTGTTTCCGCCTCGTCTATTTCGATGCCAAAAGTATCTGGCCTTATTAAAATATAATCAATGGCATTCTTGCCGCTCAGATTTCGGGGAACAAGCCTTAACTTTCCCCCCACCACTTCAAATTTACTGTATTCAAAATCATATTTATAGACTTTGTCCAGCGGCCAAAATCCCACAAAATAAAGGCCGCCCAGCAAAGATTTTCCCTGCTCTGTTCCCATAGGAAGATCTGCTACCTCGCCAGTGTCCCTATCAACAATATGTCCTCTCCACTCCCCAGCGGTCTTCTTTAAAGCGCCAAGCCTCATAAAGGCTTTTGCTGTTCCTTCGTTTACCAAGGTAAACCTTAAAAAACCGGCTAAAAATAAAGATAAAATAACCATAAAGGCAATAAACTTGCCTAATCCCATAAAATATCCTAAAATCATCAAGCCAGTTATAATAAGTATGGTAAACGGCCTTCTTTCTAAAAACCCTATAATCGCCAGAAACAGTCTTCTCATTTCTTGTCTCCTTAATTTATTCCGTATTCACTTGTCAAGGTTCTTTTTCGGCCCGAAAAACACTCCCGGGCCAACTGCTTATTCATATCATTAAAATATAGTTTTGTCAAATTTTATCGCTATTTTTTCCCAGCTTGTGGATATTGCTTGTTGTTGCCGTGTTTGTTTTAATGCTATAATAACTAATAAAAATCAATATTATGGAACGTTATCCTATTCCCCAATTCATAGAGCAGGAAGGAAAAATCGCCTTTTTCATATCTTTCAGGCAGTTTTTTTATCTTATAGGAGCCGGGATAGTTTTATTTATACTATATTATACTGTTTCTTTTTTTCTATTCGTGCTTTTGGCTTTGATAATTGTCCCTGCGGCAATAATTTTGGCATTTGCCACATACAACGGCGCTCCCATATTGAATGTTCTTTTTGGAGGGGCCAGTTTTTTTTCAGGCGGTAAAATTTATACCTGGAGAAAGAAAGAGTCGCCCTATCCATTTAAAACGATAAATCGACCTGAAATTAAAAAAATAGACGACGGCCCGATTTTAAAAGCCCAGCAGAGCAGACTGAGAGACATGCACACAAAAGTAGAAACAAAAACCACATAATAAATTTCAAATTTCAAATTAACACATGGCAGATATATCCACGCAAAATTTTTTGGAGCTTCAGGACATAAAAGAAGGCGTTTTATTCCTGAAAAACAACGACATAAAAGGAGTGTTGATGGTTTCCTCTTTGAATTTTGCCTTAAAATCAGACGAAGAACAAACCGCCATTATTTACGCCTTCCAGAATTTCTTGAATTCCCTGGATTTTTCCTGCCAGATCATCGTGCAGTCAAGGAACATAAACATAACCCCTTACCTGGACGGATTAAAAGATTTGGAAGAAAAACAGGTAAACGAATTGTTAAGGGCGCAAACCTCTTCTTACCGGGAATTTATTAAAAATATGGTGGTGGGAGACACGGTAATGACTAAAAATTTCTACGTTGTCGTGCCTTATACCATAATGGAAGCCCTGGGCGTAAAAGCGGCGGGAAAGCAATATAATTTTTTAAAAGGCATAGGCGGGAAATCTGCCAAAAGCCGGGAAATCGCCGATGCCGATTTTCAAAGGTGCAAAGTGCAGTTGTGGCAAAGAATGGAATTTTTGGCCCTGGGTTTGAAAAGATGCGGACTGGAAGCCATTCCCCTTACAACGCCAGAGCTTATTGAGCTCTTTTGGGCAATCCACCATCCAGAGCAGGCGGAAGTGGGATATTATCCTGAAATATTGCCCGAGCTATTAACTTAAAAAATTCAATATAAACATTTAATATGGCTTTTTCTGATTTATTCAAAAAAAAGGAAAACCTTCTGAAAGAAAAGCTGTTTGAAGAAGAAAGGTTTGACATAAGGGACATTGTCGCCCCTCCGTTTATAGGCATTACTCCCACGCATATAAAACTGGGCGAAAGGCTGGCCAGGTCATTTTTTGTTTTTTCATATCCCAGGTATTTAAACACCGGGTGGTTTTCCCCTGTTATCGACCTGAACACGCCTCTGGATATTTCTTTTTTCATCAATCCCATCAACAACGAACTGATCTTAAAAAAATTAAGAAAAAAGATAACCGAGGTTTCTTCAGAGCTTTTAGACAGGGAGGAAAGGGGGCTGGTTAGGGATCCGGCGCTGGAAACCGCCTATAAAGACATTGAAAACCTGCGCGATAAATTAATGACCTCGCAGGAAAAAATGTTCAGGTTCGGGCTTTACATCACCATTTACGAAAATACGGAAAAAGAGCTCAAAGACACCGAGCTTACTTTACGGTCTATTTTTGAATCCCGCTTAATATATATAAAGCCGGCTCTTTTCAGGCAGAGGGAAGGGTTTATTTCCTGCAGTCCATACGGCATGGATCTTTTGGGCGTTACCACTCCAATGGATACAGAACCTTTATCCACTTCTTTCCCGTTTATTTCTTTTGACTTAAGCTCAAACGAAGGCATTTTATACGGCATCAACAGGCACAATAATTCTTTGGTGCTTTTCGACCGCTTCGGTTTGGAAAACGCGAACTTAGTTTGTTTCGCTAAAGCGGGATCTGGCAAGTCTTACGCAATAAAATTGGAGGTTTTGCGTTATTTGATGCAGGGCGTGATGACAATTATTATAGACCCGGAAAACGAGTATGAATTTTTGGCTGACGCGGTCGGCGGGGCTTTCTTTAAAATTTCACTCACTTCGCCCCACCACGTAAATCCTTTTGATTTGCCTACTCCCGGGCCCGACGACAACCCGGAAGACATTTTAAGGTCAAACATCATAAACCTGGTGGGGCTATTGAGAATCATGCTGGGAGGGTTAAGCCCGGAAGAAGACAGCATTATAGACGAAGCGCTCACGGAAACATATGCCCTCAGGGATATAACCCCTTATTCCGACCCGAAAACCTGGCAAACTAACATTCCCTTGCTTTCCGATTTTACAGAAGTTTTGGAAAGCATGGAGGGAGCGGAGTCATTGGTGAGACGCCTTAAAAAATTCAACAAAGGAACCTTCGCCGATTTTTTCAACCAGCATTCCAACATATCAATAGACAAGGATTTCGTTGTTTTTGGAATAAGGGACATGGAAGAGTCGTTAAAACCGATGGCTTTGTACATCGTTATGAGATATATATGGAGCGCGGTAAGGACAACTCTAAGAAAAAGAATCCTTGTTGTTGACGAAGCCTGGTGGCTTATGCAGACGGAAGACGGCGCTTCATTCTTATACGGCATAGCCAAAAGGGGGAGAAAATACTGGCTTGGGGTTACCACCATCACCCAGGACGTGGAGGATTTTATGAATTCAAATTACGGCAAAGCCATTATTTCAAACTCTTCAATTCAATTTTTGCTGAAACAGTCGTCCGCCACCATTGATATGGTTCAGCATACGTTTAACCTCACAGAGCAGGAAAAATTTTTATTGCTGGAAGCGGCCGTGGGCGAAGGGCTGTTTTTTGCCGGAAAAAAACATGTGGCAATATCGGTTGTTGCCAGCTATACTGAAGACCAGATAATTACCACTTCTCCAGACGAGGTATTAAGAATCCGGGAAGCAAGGAAGAAGCTGATTAAATAATTTTTCCAATACAAATGTTTAAACAACTGTCGCAAACCTTAGCTCCAAGGGCAATAAGAAAATCCGTGCTTGTGGCCATTGCTATTCCGGAGGGATTAATAATGCTTACCATTGCTGTTCTCTCCGACATAGCCGGAATTGTTTGCGTGTTTCTTACCCCTGCGGCAGGAGCGGGAGTTTTTTTTGGCCTTATATTGGATTGGATAGTGGCGCCAATCTTTGCCGCTTGGGCCGCAACGAGGCCTTTTTATAGAGCGGTGATCGGCGGTGTTGCGGCAAAAGCAGGCCAGATAGGAATAAGGGCCGCTTCCTATGGAATGGAAAAAATATCCAGCGTAGGCGGAGAATCAGAACAGTCGCCTGTCCAGGCAAGCATGGACCAATTGGGTTCAAAAGCCGCCAAAGCCGCGAATGCGGGCTTAAAAGGAGCCAACCTCGGATTCACAGGAATTAAAATAGGGTTAAGCGCCATAAAATTTATAATTACTTTTATTTTAGAACAAATTCCTATTTTAGAGGGCCTGCCGTTTTATACTCTTTTCGTTCTTTCAGAAATGGCGCAAAGCGAAATGGAAATATGATAAAAGAAAAAAACAAAAAATTGATTTTTTTTTGCTCGCTGTTTGTTTTTCTCGTTCTGTTGTTTTTTCTGATGCCACTTTCAAAATTCAGCCTGGCAACTGTTTTCGCGCTTGAAAACGATTACCCGAGCTTTTTTGGCTTAACTATTACAAATGATACTTCCATAATAGAATATGCCAAATACTTTTTTAACCTGGCAATGGCGGTTGGAGGATTTTTAGCGTTGACGACAATGGTTTTCGGCGGGCTTTATTACTTAATATCGTTTGCCGGAGGCAAATTTATCGGCGAAGGAACGGCCTGGATAAAGGCGGGGGCTTCGGGCCTGATTATCCTGCTCTCTTCTTATTTGATCGTTTATAGCATCAATCCTGATTTGGTTTATTTCCGCCTGGAAGACCTGATTCCGTTTTTTTCAAAATTCCAGCCGAACGGCAAAGAAGAGAAAAAAATTCCGATAACTTTTTATAATGAAATTCCTCTGGGAGTTATAACGGAAAACCTTGTGTCAAGAACGAGAGATTGCTATGATTTCGATCCGGAGGGCAATCCCATAGAAGGGGAAAAAGTCACAATTGCCGCTAAAGTCATCGGCCTGCCCACCTATTTGGACAAAGACAGGGTTGACTGCCTTTTAAAGCTTGAAGACGGAACGCAAAAAAAAATCAAGGCTATTAAAGACCTGTCAGACAAAATAATAAATATGATGGAGCAGTGCTCCTGCCAGGATAAATGTAGCTCAACCGGAGGGGAATGCGACGCTGAAATGGACCAGAGGGGAAACTGCGGGGGAAGCTGCGCAAAAGTGGGGTGCAGCGGCGGCACAAACTGCTGTCCTGAAGACGTAAAGAAAAAAATAGAGCACGGGGACATAGACATTTATGACTGCACGGGCAACAAAAAAACCTACCGGGGTCTGGACGAATTCAGGTCAAATCTTTTTTCAATATCCAATCTTATTGAATTTGAAGTTGAGTTCAACGAAAAAAAAATAACTGTAATTGATAAAGTAAAGTGGAAAAATCTCAAATTGGCCGAGCAGTTGATGTATTTAAGGGAAAAAATAGCCCAAATCAAAAAAGAAATCCAGGACGACAAAGACCAGTTAGAAGAAGCCGTCGGAACAATGGCAAATTGTTATAATATTGAATCTTCCGTGGATTTCTTAAAAATAAAAGAAAAAACGAAAGAAGACAAAAAATTATTGGAAATCAATAAAATATTTCAAGATAAAATTTCAAAAAAACCGGTTGAGCCGTATAAATATTGCAAGGGATTCAATTATTCAAACTCCAGCTGTTTTAAAGACTGCCAGCAAAAATGCCCCGATACCAGCCCGCAGGCTGTTTCATGTTACGCAAAATGCGACGGCAAATGCAAAAAAGACGATAAAAGCTGCAAGGAATGCAAAGAAGGCGACGAAAATTGCCTGAATAAAAAACAGCAGGAATGCGTTGAAGAATGCTACGATGAACGGCCATGCCCCCTTAGCGCGGATCTAAGAGACACGAATTTTGAAAGCTGCATATCATACTGCCAGGACGACTGCTATGACAATTGCTCTAAAAAATACCTGCCGTGCTCCGACCAGTTTAAAATCTGCCAAAGCCAGTGCCAAAACAATTCAAAATGCGTTATGGAAAACAAAGAGGAGTGCCTGGTGCAGGGCCAGCCGTTCCAGAAATGCGGCCAAGAGAGCCTGGGTAGCGATCAGGGAAACATAAAAAGCTGCATTGAAGAAAGTTATCTCTGCGAATACGGGTCCAACGAGTATGCCGGGTACCCTGAATGTTTAAAGGAAAAAAAAGTAAATTCTTTTTATCCCTCGTCTTTCCTTTTTGCGAACCCCGGCTCCATGAGGTGCCCTGACCCGTATAAAATAATAAAAGAGGATGACGATACAGAAGCATTGTGCGTTGAAGTATATCCTGAAACTTCAAAATGCCCGCCCTCTTCAAAATGCCCCCAGTGCCCCTGCGGCCTCGTTAATGAAACGCTTGTGTTTTCAGACACAGATAAAAAAACCTGTCCGCAGGGAGAGTGCCTTGGCTCTGACGGAATATGTTCGTCGGGCAATTGCGATGATAATAATGATGAATCAAAACCCCTTATATGGTACAGTATTTATGGTCATATGGATAAAATAAATGTATCTGTCGGACAAAAAGTAGAACGGGGAGAAATCATAGGAGAAATTGGGTCTATCGGAACCGGCTGGCCGCATTTACATTTCGCAGTTGGGCCCGCGAGACCAAATGCCAGAAATTTTTATTATATTGCAATAAGTATTGATACCTATTCTGAAATTTCTGCCCCAGGCGGAACAATCGGGTCAAGATTACCCGGAACCTTTCCCTTGCCATTACCAGATTACGTCACCCAAAAAGACATAGATCGTATTTTAAGTTCCTTAACAAACCCTGTTGATATGGGTTATTGTAATTGGCGCGAAACTTTAGGCTCTTACTTACATTCGCAAGATGCCTATTGGGCACAGGATTGGCAATGCGAGTCAAACGATAAAACAGAATCCGCTAAGGTAAGGGTTATGAGCGGAGGAGCTAATGTAAAATCAACTGTAATTAGTTTATCAGCCATTGAAGGAGGTGTTCTTATAAAACATGAATATACCCCAAACCAAAACGGAGAAATTATTGAGAAGTATGTTCTTGTTGCGGCAGAATGCAGCGAATTTTCTTATAATAACGACCCTTTGACTTTTTACTGCTGGGCCTCATCTGCCCCGTATGGCTGGGAACAGGAAGCCCCCTTGTTCGGAAGATGGTCTGACAGTTCTTTGGTGGAGGAAATCCCCGTGGGCAGAGCGGTTGACAATTCCGTCAAATGGAGCGGAGACCTGCTTTTAAAAATAGATTCCTTTGACAAAATAATAGGGGACATATTAAAACACATAAAAAAAATAGGCTCCGCGAAGGATTACTGCCAATGCAACAGCGTTTACGATACGGGAAAGCCTATCTGCAAAAGCGACTGCCGGTTTTTTAAGATTCCTTTGATTGATTCATATGGAGATCCTGTTTTAGACCAGGACGGAAATCCGATGTTTGACTGCGACTGCTCGATAATACCTTGCCTGGGAAATCCCTGCTCACAAATGATGGATTATCTTTCCGAATTTTCGGATTTCAACAAAAATTTCTATAAAAAAATACGGGATGAATTCATAGACTTTTATAAATATTTTATTTTAGAGGAAAGGACGGAGCTTTTAAAACAGCTGACTTATTCCAGAAAAACAATGAATGAATGTAGCCAGCAAGTGGTGAGGAGGGGCGAGGAAACCACAAGGACGCTGGACTGCACAAGGGCTTACGAAAACAAGTTTTTGAATAAGAGATGTTACGGCATATTATCCAGTAAAGTAATAAATGACGACAAAACCATAGCCGAAGGCCATTCTCCGGACGGCGGCCAGACAGACAATTGGTTTTGCTATAAAGAGGCGTTGAAATAATACTAAAAATTAAAATGCAAAATTCAAAATTTAGGTTTTTATTGTTTATTATTTTGTTTTTTCTTTTGGATGCAAAACATGCTTTTGCCGGTTTTCCCATTGAGGTTCCTTTGGGCATTCCCCTGTCTCTGCCGCACTATATAGCGTATTTTTTTTGGCTGGCAATGGCTGTCGGCGGAGTTATGGCTGTTTTGAGTTTGATTTTCAGCGGTATCAAGCTTATGTTTGCCGCAGGAGACCCCACAAAAATATCCGACGCGAAAAGCCAGGCAACCAGCGCTGTCTTGGGGCTTATACTTATGCTTTCTTCTTTTGTATTAATCGCAACAATCAATCCAAACCTGGAAAACTTGCAGTATAAAGAGTCGCTAAAAGCCGCTGCCCCGTTTTTTTTCCAGTGCAGTGGCGAAAAACCCGCCCCTTTGCAAAAAGAGTCGTTAAAATCCGCAGACCCGTTTTTTTCCCGGTGCAGTGGCGAAAAACCCGCCCCTTTGCAAATTGATAATATTGATGAAATAAAAAAGGAATACGGCATAATTGAATGGAAAAGTTCAATCACGGATTTATCCGGAAAAAAAATATTGATGTGTGACCAGGCAAACCCCAATGCCGTTTATGTGATTTACTGGTTTAAGGAATATAATTTAAAAGGTCTTTATGGGGCAACCAGGCTTAGGTGCGGCGAATACAAGGATTTTGCCAATGACCTGCCGCTGGCAAAATCTTATATCGCCAAAAAAGAAACTCACGGAGTTTATTTCTATGACGGAGCCGGGTGTTTTCCCAAAGAAGGGAGTAAAAATATTCCTTCACCTCATACAGCAAGCATCCCGGAAGACGTGGGGATGGGAGACGTTGTCCGCTCGATAAGAATTGTCAATGGCCCGGATTTTAAAAAAGGCCCGTTTTACGGACTATTTTATTTCAACAGCACCCATTACAGGACAGGAGAAAACAGTTATCTTTATCAGCACTGGGCATATAACCCGAATTCAAATTTAGCGGAGGCGCAGGCTTTAGATAATTATTCCCGCTGTTTTAATGTAAGCCTGCCGTCAAATGGGGTTTCCTACGCCATATACCAATGGGTTGGCTTAAAAGACGACGGCACCCCCAATGCCGAGAGAGCGGGCAACGGAATAAGCCTGTACAGCGAAGTAAGTTGGGGTGGCCGTTTTAAAATCGGCGGGTCCCAGGATATAGAAATAAAAACAGGCTGGATTCAAATAGCCCTGGCTGGCACCTCTGTCAAATATCCCCCAAACACAACCACTCCAAAAAAACGCCGGGACCAGTGCAAAACATTTGACCCTTTTTATTCCTGCCTGGAGTCCTTTGAAATCAAAGGCAATTATCTTGTTCTTGTATCCGACGGGGCGGGCAAGGCCCAGATTTTTCCAATTTCTTCAAGGCTACTGGAGGCATATAAAAACCGGCCAGAAGGCTTTTCTATAGAAAGGGGCTCCCCTGAAATAGCATCAGATTACATTGGAAGCAAATCAGCCGCCACTATGCTGATAATACCTTTGGCAGAAAGGCTGAAATAATTTTTATTTGTTAGTTTCAATTTTTTATGCCTAAAAAATTATTAAATAATTTTCTTTTTCTTTTTATATTTTTTTACATAATTTACTTTTGCTTGCTTCCAAACAGCGCCTTTGCTGACCTGGAAATAAACTATCCTGCTTTAAATACGGGATCCAATATAACCACCCAAACCTCTGTCCCTGAATATTTAAAATATGTTTTTGATATCTCGTTCTTCGCCGGTTTCTTTGCCGTTTTTTTATCGCTGGTTTTTGCTGGAACCATGTATCTGCTTTCGCCGGCCCTGCCGAATGTTTTATCATCCGCAAAAGACAGGGCGTGGGGGGCTGTTTCCGGATTAATTCTTTTGGTGGCTTTTTATCTGATAATCATCACCATCAACCCTGCTTTGACAATTTTTAAAACAACCCCTTTGATAAAAAAACCGGCTCCTCCTCCTCTGCCGCCGCGGCCCGGTGTTGTTTTTTACAAAACCCAAGGGTGCGCTGGAAAACAGCCCTCTCCTTTCACTTCTAACTTTCCTGACCTTGGCGAAGAACTCAACAATAAAATCCGTTCGGCAAAAATAATCCAAGGGAAATATCAGGGAGATATTTATGTTTCCATTTTATTTGAAAACCCGAAATTCAGAGGCAAGTGCTTTTATATCGACCCTAATGCGGGGTGCGGGGGAGCAAACGCCAATATAGAACCTTTTGCGGTTTCCTCCAATATTTCCCAATTCAGTTTTTCTCCGACAGGATACATCACTTTTTTCAGAGATGCGTCCCGCAATAAAAAAAACGGCTATTTTATTGTCGATAGCTCCGATATTGAGGGAAATTACACAGCAAAGCTTGATAATTTGAGGTTTATTGGCCCGGACGGAAAATGCACCGTGCCAAAAAAAGAACAGGATTGCATAAAATGGAGTAAAACTTTATGCCCTGAATGCGTTGTAATAGACGGAAAATATTGCGCTAAAACAGAATGTCCTAAGTTGTCTGGAGAAAATATAGGTTCGATAAAAATAGACGGCTATTACATTGTTTTATTCATTTACTATGACCCAAAAGACAATTCTAAGGGCCCCTGGTCCTTTTGCCAAGCGTTCCCCAACCCTTATGACGCAAACAGGGAGGGCCCTTTGCAAATAAGATGGGAAGATATAAAAAACAACAAGCTGGCAAAAGAACCCAATTGGGTTATTTTGATTCCCGTAACAAAGGAGGCGTTTAAGAATATGACCGTTGAATAAATTAGAGAATGGCGGCCTTTTTTTTATTCTTTTAACATTAACGAGGCTTAATAATTATGTGCCTGTCTTCGCCTGTCCCTTTGCTTTCTGTAAATATATCCTGTCTTTTCGAAAGTTCTGAATGGATTATCCTTCTTTCGTAAGCTGGCATGGGAAAAAGAATTTTTTCTTCTTTTGTCAGCATTGCTTCATCGGCAAGCTCGTTGGCTAGTTTTTTCAAATATTCCGTTTTTTTCTTTTTATAATCGTTTATATCAAGGCTCAAATAAAAAATTTTTCCAATCTTTTTGTTTAAAACCGTTTTTAAAAGACGCTGGATTTCAATAATAGTTTGCCCTTTTTCCCCTATTAAAATCTGGGGGTCCTGGATTTTTATGCTTATGTCAACGGTATCATAAACTGTTTTGCCTTTCTCTTTTGATTCTTCGTCAAAAGAATGCTGAAAAATTTCAACAGACAATAAGGGCACGGTCATTTTTTCAAAAAATTCCTTGGCTGATTGTTCTATTTTTTTAATGTCTGTTTGTTCTAACATATTTGTCTCTTTTTAAGCTTAACTTTTATGACGGTTTTTATTTAATGCAAGATATTGCTGCATTATTGAAAAAATCCCGCTGGCTGTCCAATAAAGCCCCAAGGCCGATGGCAGGCTTAAAAGTATAACCACCGTTATTAAGGGAAAAAAATAAAGCATCTGTTTTTGCATCATCCTGGAAAATTCCGGCTCTTTTGTTTCTTTCGAGCCCATTTTGGGCGTTAGCATTTTCGTCTGGAAAAATTGCAATATGCCCGCCGACAAAGCCAAAATAAAATTCGGTTTTGACAAATCTATCATGCCTAAAAAAACAGGGTTTATATAATCTGGCCTCAAAACAAAATTATACAAAACATCAAACTCTTTAGGGTCCAGCCCTTTCCAAAAAACCGTATAAAGAGCTATCAAAACAGGCAGCTGCACAATTGCCAAAAAAAGGCTTGAAAGCGGGTTTATTTTTTCTTTTTTATAAAGCTCCAGCGTTTCCTTCACCATCTGTTCCTTGTTGTCTTTGTGTTTTTTTTGTATTTCCTGCACTTTGGGCTGGAGTTCCTGCAGGGTTTTTTGCGAATCGATTGATTTTACGGAAAGAGGATAAAGAACTATTCTTATTATCAATGTCAAAAGTATGACGGCCAATCCGAAATCATGCCCCGGCAGGTAATTATACAGAATAACCAGCAGGTTAAAAAGGGGAATATATAAAAAAATCTGAAAGAATTTTATTAAGATTTCAAACATTTTCAAAAATTTTTACCACTGTTTCCTTTAAATCAGAAAATTTAATTTTTTCCGACCCCGGCAAAGCGATTAAAATTGCGTCCACGCTTTTTTTATTTTTGTTTTTTGAATACGGCCCGTCTTCAATATATTTTTTAACGGCTTCCCTTAGCCTTCTTTTTACCTTATTTCTTACTGTCGCTTTTTTGGATACTTTTAGGCTGACTATAAAACCGAACCGGCTTGTTTTAAAATTATTTTTCCTTGCTCTTAAAACTAAAAAACCTTCTTTAAAAGATTTGCTGTTCTTAAAAATTTCTTCAAAATCCTTTTTTTTTCTTAATCTGTTTTTTTCTGGCAGCATTTAATTCACCATTAGACGGTTAAGCTTTTTCTTCCTTTTTTTCTTCTCATCTGCAAAACGCGCCTGCCTGTTTTTGCGCGCTTTCTCTTTAAAAATCCGTGGGTTTTTATCCTTTTTTTCTTCTTTGGATTATAAGTAAAGCTCATATGATTGTAATTTAAGGCAATTTTATATAATATGTTATTATAGTATAGAATTTGCCCGCGGTCAAATTTTATTTTTTAGTTTTTAATGTTTGCTTTTTTTATTGTGCGTCTTAATAAAGCGGACATTCACAAGTTATCCCCATCTTTTTAACAGACAGCCTTATTTTCTTTTTATTTGACAACCAACCAAATAAAATCGAAAATGAATATTGGAAAAGCGTTTTAATGAAGCCTTAATGAAATTTAAAAGGATTAATGGATAAATAACCTTTATCTGATAATCCTTTTGAATTTTTTATTAAACATGAATAATAATGAACTTTGGCAGTCGGTTCTCTCGCAGATACAATTCAATATTTCCAAGGCCAACTTCGCCACTTGGTTCCAAAATACGGAAATTATTTCAAAAGACGGCGGAAAAATAATAATCTCTGTTCCCAATGCCTTTTCCAAAGAGTGGCTGGGAAACAAATACAACAACCTCATTTTAAAAACACTTCACGAAATGGACTGCTCTATAAAAGATTTGGGGTTTGTGATAAATCAACAGTGTTCTCAAAATAAAAACAGCGATAAGCCAAAAAACATATTAGAAAATGAAATAGCCGAAACGGAGCAGCTGGAATTTGACGAATTCAAAATAAACAAAGAAACCAACCTCAATCCCCGATATACTTTTGACAACTTCGTGGTCGGATCTTTTAATGAATTATCCCACGCGGCGGCTTTGGCCATATCGGAAAATCCGGGTTTTACCTATAACCCCTTTTTTATATACGGCGGAGTGGGCTTGGGAAAAACTCACCTTATCCAGGCAGTTGGCAACAAAATAAGCTCTAATTTCAAAAAGAAAAAAGTAAAATATATTTCTTCGGAAAAATTCGTTTCGGGCATAGTGTCGGCTATCAGGAGCAATAATATAGAAAATTTTAAAGCAAACCTCTTTTCCATCGACGTTTTGATTATTGACGATATCCAATTTTTATCCGGAAAAACCAAAACCCAGGAGGAATTTTTCCACGCTTTTAATTCTTTATATGAAAAAAACAAACAGATAATCCTTTCTTCCGACAGGCCCCCAAATGCCATTTCCGAGCTTGAAGAAAGATTAAGATCCCGATTTGAAGGGGGAATGATTGCAGATATCAGCCTGCCCGATTATGAAACAAGGCTGGTTATTTTAAAAACCAAGCTCCAGGAAAAAAATATTTCCCTTTCTGAAGATATTTTAGAATATATATCGGAAAACGTTAAAAAAAATATCAGGGAGCTTGAAGGCGCGCTTAATAAGCTTTTAATCTATTATAAAATCAACAATACGCCCCCTGATTTGGAAACCGCTAAAAAACTTTTAAAAGGGTTTGTTTTTTCTCCGTTTAATGTGGCTAATTATAAAAAAATAGTGGAAACCGTGGCAAAATTCTATAATTTGGAGGAAAAAAACCTTTATGACCCGACCAGGCGCAGAGAAATAGTAAAACCAAGGCAAATCGCCATGTTTTTTTTGAGAAAAGAATTAAAATTTTCTTTCCCGTCCATTGCCAGAAAATTCGGAGACAAAGACCACACTACCGCCATTTACGCTTATAAAAAAATACTCAGGGAAAGCGAAGAAAACAACAAACTGACAGACGAACTTAGCTTGATAAAACAGAGGATATACAGTGGATAAAATGTTTCAAAAAATGTTGATTATTACGGGAAATTTTAGGCCTAAAAAATAATTAACACATCTCTTTTGACTTAATCCATTAGTTATTTCACAAATTATTAACAGTAAAATCGAGACTATAATAAAAAAAATAAAGGTAAATGACTTTTCATTAATCTGTCATTAATAACAATAAAATTATTAATTAAAAATTAATTAATGAAAGCAGAAATTTTAAAAGAAAATTTTAAAAACGGACTAAATACGACCGAGAGAATAGCCGGCAAAAGCCTGTCTTTGCCTGTTTTAGACAGCGTTTTAATGGAAGCTGAAGATAATTTTTTGAGCTTTTGCTCAACCGATCTGGAAACAGCGGTAAAATTATGGGTTTTAACCAGGATTATAAAAAAAGGCAGGGTGGCTATCCCCGTTAAATTCCTTTCCAGTTTTGTTTCTCTTCTTCCCAATGAAAAAATCATTTTAGAGGAAAAAAAGCAGGGCCTCTATATCGAATGCAAAAATTTAAAAAATCAAATTCAAGGGTTTAATCCGGAAGAATTTCCGCTTATTCCCAAATTCGATAATTTGGAATATTTGGAAGTCGACAACAGAAAATTTTGCCAAGGGCTTTCCCAGGTTGTAGAAGTGGCTTCTTTATCCCAAACAAGGCCTGAAATATCCGGAATATACTTTGTATTTTCTAAAAATTCTCTTAAAATAGCTTCCACCGACAGCTTCAGGCTGGCCGAAAAAACAATTGCCCTTTTTTCGCCCGTTAAAAAAGAATTTTCTTTTATTTTGCCCCAGAAGCCCGCGAAGGAAATAATTAATATTTTAGGGGAGAAAGACGGTCTTCTTAAAATCTATTTTTCATCCCACCAGGCAATGTTTGAATTTCCAATGAAAGGGGCTGACCATCCCCAGGTTCAGATTATTTCCAGGCTGATAGAAGGAGAATATCCTAATTACGAGGAAATCATCCCTAAAAAGTTTAAAACCCATATTATTTTGAAAAAAGACGAATTTTTAAATCATATTAAAACAGCCTCTCTTTTTTCCAGTAAAATAAATGAAATAAAATTCACCATAAAAGCCCAATCCAATGAAATTGAAATATTTTCCCAAAATCCGGAAATAGGCCAGAGCCAATCTGTCGTTTCAGGAAAAACAGAAGGGGAATCAATGGAAATTTCTTTCAATCATAAATTTTTAATAGACGGCCTGGCAAATATAAAAAGCTCTGAAGTTATTTTTGATATAAATAAAGAGGACGGGCCGTGCATATTAAAACCCGTGGGAGACGCCAGTTATATTTACGTGGTGATGCCAATTAAGGCGACTTAATAAAACAAGATATTTAAAAAACCGCAGATTATTCTGCGGTTTTTTCGTTTATGTTGTCTTTATTATTTTGCAAAAGCCAGTTGTCTATTCCCGCCTGCCATAAAGCGTATTGCGGGTCTTGCTCAGGATTGCTTGGAGCGGGCCCTAAAGGGTTTTCTTTATTAATATAATATAAAATAGTGTTGTGGTCTTCAGGCTCCAATTTTCCCAGTAAAGCCGGGCTACGATTGTCTTCTGTTAAATCCGGAGGGCTAAAATTTTCTTTTGGATTCAAAGCCAATATTTTTTCCATTATTTTTCTCCAGATCGGGGCCGCCAGGCCTATGCCGGATTTTTTGTTTATTGGGTAATTATTGTTATTTCCCACCCACACGCCAACTGAAGCAAAGGGGGTATATCCGAAAGTCCAGGCGTCGTTAAAATTTTGCGTTGTTCCGGTCTTCGCGGCAACTTGGTAATCTTTGAAATAAAGCGCTGAATTGGGTCCGAATATGGGTGTTCTGGCTTCATTATCGGACAGGATGCTGTTTATTTGTCTGGCTATTTTTGTGTCTAAAACCTTGCTTGCCCCCCTTCTATTTTCTTCGATAATATTGCCTTCGCTGTCTTCTATTTTTAAAATACTGACCAATGGGCTCAAAAATCCTTCTGTGGCGAATACGCCGTAAGCTGAGACAAGCTCTAAAAGGTTTATTTCCCCTCCACCCAACACCAAAGAAAGCCCATAACGGTTTTGGTCGCTTAATGTCGTTATTCCGAAATCTTTGGCTGTTTTAAGACTTTCTTTTAAGCCGGCCAGATATAAAAGTTTTACTGAGGGCAGGTTTAAGGAACCTGCCAGGGAATTTCTTAAACTGGTTTTTCCCCGGTAATTGCCGTCGTAATTTTGCGGACTGTAACATCGCAGTCCGTTGATGTCGGATTTCTGTCCGCCGTTTGGATTGCAATAAGGGTTAAATTCGGTTTTTGCATCCCAGAGGATTGTTTCGGGCAGAAAACCTTTTTTAAAAGCCTCAGCATAAACAAAGGGCTTGAAAGCAGAACCCGGCTGCCTTTTACCCAGCGTGGCAACGTCAAATTTGGGCTCGAATAAACATCCTGTTTCAGGCTTTTCTCCGCAGTTTTCAGGATACGCTTTTTCAAAATAGTTTTTTGATCCGATTAAAGACAAAATTTCGCCGGTTTTTGGATTTAACACAACCAGCGAGGTATTATTGGCATCATATTTTTTGTTTGTTTTATCGGCTTCATCCACCACTGTTTCGGCAAAACTTTGCAGCTCCCAGTCCAACGTAGTGTAAACCCTTAATCCTTTTTCCTTTAAAAAATCTTCTTCATATTTGTCTTCCAGATATTTTTTAACATACATCACAAAATGGGGAGCTTTTATCGGGCTGGTGGTTTCAGAAAAAATAATTTTTTCGTTTTTTGCATGATTGAATTCCTCTTCCGTTATCATTCTTGAATTTTTCATTTTTTCCAGGATATTGTCTTTTTTTTGCAATAGCTCCTCTTTATGATTGCCGTAAGGAGAATAAAAGCTGGGGGCCGGGATAAGGGCCGCCAGCGTTGCCGCTTCCGCCAGGGAAACATTAGAAGCCGGCTTGTTAAAATAAGTCTGGCTGGCCGCCTCTACGCCATAGCCGTTTTCGCCGAACGGTATTTTATTAAGATACCATTCAAAAATCTGGTCTTTGGAATATCTTCTTTCCAGCTCAACGCTTAAAACAACTTCCCTGATTTTTCTGGCCAAGGTTTTTTTCCTCGTCAGGTAAACGGAGCGGATAAGCTGTTGGGTGATTGTGGACCCTCCCTGACTGGGGGACTGGAGTTTCAAATCAATAAGAATCGCCCTTACGATGCCTTCAAGGTCTATGCCGAAGTGCTTGTAAAACCTGGTGTCTTCCGACGCGATTACGGCGTTTTTTATATTGATTGAAATTTTATCAAAAGGGACTATTTCCCGTTTTTCCTCTCCATAAATATTATACAAAATCACCTTGCCCGTCCGGTCGTAAATTTTTGTCGATTCTATAAAAGAGCTTTCGGTGAATTTTTCCGGCCTGGGCAGGTTGTATGTGTAATAAAAAACCACAAACAGAATGGAGATTAAAGAAAGCAAAAACAGCAGGAAGGAATATTTTATCAATTGAAGTATAATTTTTTTCCAGTTCATTTTTGCATATTAATTATCACTTCTCTGGAGCTTTTGTCAATGAATCTGAATTTAAGGATAACTGCCTGTTTTGGCAGCATGTTTTTTATTGATTTCGGCCATTCGATTGCCACGATATTTTTTTTGCCTGAAATTATTTTTTCAAACCCAAGTTCCATTATCTCTTTTTTCTTTTTTACGCGGTAGCAGTCAAAATGATAAAAGAACAAAAAATTTTTTCGGCCGGGAATTTTAATTTTTCTGAAAATTATAAAAGTGGGGCTCAGTATTTTTTCTTTGATTTTTAAACCCTTGGCAAATCCCTGCAAAAAAGTTGTTTTGCCAGAACCAAGATTGCCATCCAGCGCCAAAACCGCGGCTTTTTCCCCTAGTCTTGCCATTAGTATTTCTTTTGCCAATTTTTCTCCCAACTTTTTTGTCTGTCCGGAGTTTGCAGAAATTATTTTTTTATTTTTCATGTGTTGACTTCGCGGCAAAAATAATATAACTTAAATTAATATTTTGAATATTCTAAAAATCATGGAAGAAGAGTTAATCGAAATAAAAAAAGTCATCTTCGAAGCTAAAAATATCTGTCTTATTCCCCAGGGGGACAATAAAGAAAGCATCGCCTGCGCCCTGGCTTTTTTTTATATTCTAAAAGAACTTGGCAAAAATGTAAACCTATTGGCAGATGAATTTCCTGAAAGATTGAAATTTTTGATTCCTTCCCTGGATTTTATCTCCCTGCCTAAAAATTTCGTAATTTCAATACCGAACGAAAAGGCCGCTATTTCTCAGGTGTATTATGAAAAAGACAGCGATAATTTAAAAATCCATTTGACCCTGGACGGTTCTTTTCCGTTGAAGAAAGAAGACCTCTCTTTTTATTATTCTGAGGAAAAGCCCGACCTGACAATAACCCTGGGGATAAAAGATTTTTCTTTTGACCTTTCAAAAAAATTAAACCATTATGGCTTTCTTCTTGATTCTGCTATTCTGAATTTAGACAGCAGCGCTGATGACGGCAGCAATAAAATTTTCGGAAAGATAAATCTGGTTCGCGGCGTGCCCCTGGTTGAAATAACGCTGGATTTAATAAGGTTTTTAGACGAATCCCTGGTGAAGAAAGAAGCGGCAGATTGCCTTATGGCGGCCCTGATAATATTTTCTGAAAACTTTAAAAATACAAAAACAAATTCTGAAATATTTGATATTGCCGGATTCCTCACAAGGAAGGGGGCAGTCCACCAAAAAGTGGCCGAAGAACTCTATAAAATAAAATCTCCCCTTCAAATCGATTTTTTGACCCAAATTTTTAAAAATTTAAGCGTTGAGGAAAATAAAAAAATATCCTGTTCCGTCATTGATTCCGAAGAATTTCATAGTTTTGGAGAGGCCGAGGCGGCTGTTGCTTTAGAATATTTGAAAACAAGTTTTTTAAATCCCTCCAATATGCTGGTTTTATGGAAAAGCCATGGTTCGGGCCAAAGGATCAACGGATTTTTTTATTCTGAAAACAACGGCCTTTTGAAAGATGTTTTAAAAAACTGCCAGGCCGACCTTAAAAATAATTGGCTTTTCTTTTCCATTGAAAGCCAGGATATCAAACAGGTCAAAAATCAAATATTGGATTCAATAGGCATTTTATAATCTGAAGTATTTATTATATGGAAACAACAACAAAAAAATTGTTGGGCTCTGTCACTATTTCAGAGGAAATTATCGGAGAGGTCGGAAAATCCGTAAACAGCGTGCCCTCCTACAAGAAAAAAATAGAAGAGTATATGGGCCAGAGCGTTTCAGAGCTTTTGGATGTTGCTTTATTCGGGGCTATTACCCTCAATGCCTCCGACATCCATTTAGAGCCCCAGGAAAAGGATGTCAGGCTAAGAATAAGGTTGGACGGAATTTTACAGGATGTCATTTTTTTTGACCACAAAACATACCACAGCCTTGTTTCCAGGTTAAAACTCCTTTCAAGGATAAAGCTCAACATCACAGACAGGCCCCAGGACGGCAGATTCACAATTGAAATGCCAGAAGCCTTGATTGAAATAAGAAGCTCCTGTTTGCCCGCAGAATACGGCGAATCGATAGTAATGAGGATTTTAAACCCCAAAAGCCTGATAGGCATAGGGGAGCTGGGCTTAAGGGATGATTTGTACAAAATTTTTGAAAAAGAAATATTAAAGCCCAACGGAATGATAATCGTGACGGGCCCCACGGGATCTGGAAAAACAACCACTCTTTACGCTTTTTTAAAAAAAATCCAGAACCCGGAAATTAAAATCATTACAATTGAAGATCCTATCGAATATCACTTGAAAGGGATTTCGCAAACCCAGGTGGCTCCGGAAAAAGGATATGACTTTTCAGACGGCCTAAGATCTATCGTAAGGCAGGACCCGGACGTAATACTGGTCGGTGAAATCAGGGACTTGGAAACAGCCAGGATTTCCCTGCAAGCGGCTTTGACCGGACACTTGGTGTTGTCAACCCTCCATACCAATGACGCTCCAGGATCGATACCAAGGCTGGTTGATTTAGGGGCAGACTCGTCTTCAATTGCCCCGGCATTGAAAATGGTGGTGGCTCAGCGGTTGGTAAGAAAAGTATGCAAAAATTGTTCTGCCTTTAAAAAGCCCACTTTAGAAGAATTTTCAGAAATTAAAAAGGCATTAAAGAATATTTCCCGCTCCGTAAAGTTGCCAGATCTCGAAAAAATAAAAGTCCCCAGGGCAAATGAAAAAGGTTGCGAATTCTGCAATTTTACAGGATACAGGGGCAGAAAAGGAGTGTTTGAGGCATTTCTGGTGGATTTTGAAATGGAAAGGTTTATTCTGGAAAATCCGCCGGTTTCTTCAATAAAAGAACTTGCGATGAAAAAGGGAATGGTCACAATATATCAATCGGGCATAATTGATATTGTTTTAGGAAACACCACATTTGAAGAGGTCAAAAGAATCGTGGAAGCGGATGCAAGACTAGAAAAAGACGAGAAGGCTGACCAGACGGAAAAGAAAGAATTATTTTCCGAAAATTAAAAGGCGGCCCTGGAGTTGGAGGCGTTTTTATGTCTGAGACATAACAAAGATTTGTCCGAGGAATAGCCGAGATGACTCAAGGCTACCCGGAAACTGAGACAAATCCAATATAAACCTCCAACTCCAGGGCCGCTTTCAGATGTTAATTTTAATAAGTTTCATTATATCACCTTGCAATATTTATGTCAAGCCCTTTAGCCAAAAAAACGGAGGAAGCAGACGAGATTTTAGATTCGGCCCTTAGGCCTAAATTTTGGTCAGATTACATCGGCCAGGATAAAATAAAAGAGAATATAAGAATAATTATAACAGCGGCAAAACAAAGGGGCCAGTCGCCCGACCACTTGCTGTTTTACGGAAATTCCGGATTGGGGAAAACCACTTTAGCCTGCCTGGTGGCTCAGGAGATAAATGGCCGAATCCGCATAACTTCCGGGCCGGCCATTGAGAGGGCCGGAGACCTGGCCGCTGTTTTGACAAACCTTTCAAAAGGAGACGTTTTATTTATTGACGAAATACACCGCCTGAGCAAAACAGTGGAAGAATATATATATCCTGCCATGGAAGAGTATAAGTTAAATCTGATTTTAGGCAAAGGCCCCATGGCAAGGACAATGGAATTAAAGCTTCCTAAATTTACCTTGATAGGAGCCACCACAAGGCCGGGGGCGCTGTCTAGCCCGCTAAGAAACCGCTTTGGAGCCACTTTTCAGTTAAATTTTTATACAAACCAGGATATTGAAAAAATATTGGCAAGATCGGCTGATATTTTGGGGATTAAAGTCGACCCTGATGCGCTAAAGGTCATTGCCTTGCGTTCAAGGTTTACCCCAAGGGTTGCCAACAGGCTTTTAAGAAGAGCAAGGGATTTTGCCCAAGTGCATGGCAGCGGCGTTGCTACAAGAGAAATTGCGGAGCGCGCTTTGGATTTTTTGGAAATTGACAAGATGGGGTTGGAACCAGGCGACAGAAATCTGCTTTTGGCCTTGATAAACAAGTTTAACGGGGGGCCTGTCGGATTGCAAACTTTGTCAGCGGCCGCCATGGAAGAAGAAAACACAATACTGGATATTTATGAGCCGTATTTGATGCAAACCGGATTTTTGGAGCGCACCCCCAAGGGCAGGATAGCCACCAGCTTAGCCTATGAACACCTTGGCATAAAACAAAAAGGAAGCCAAAGTTCGTTTATCTAAATTTAAAACAAGGGATTTTATCTTGTAAATTTTTATGAGTTCGCCGCTATGTGGCGTCTTTTGTATTTTGTTATAAATAGATATAATAAAATAAATAATGAAGAAAGTTCTATTTTTATTTTTTAGCTTTTTGTTTATTCCGGTTTTTGTTTATGCGGAAAATAAGATAGACATTAATGCCGCCCCCCAAAGCCAACTTGAAGAGTTGGCTGGCGTCGGTCCGGTGATAGGGCAGAGAATAATTGACGCAAGGCCTTTTTCTTCGGTTGACGACCTGTTAAGAGTGAAAGGAATAGGGGAAAAAACTTTGCAGAAAATAAAAGACCAAGGGTCAGCTTATGCTGGACAGGTGGAGATTGAGCAAGCGAAGGTAGAGCAAGGGAAGGTAGAGCAAACGGAGGTTGAGCAAGCGGAGACCCGTTCTCCGCAAACTCTTAAAAGTTATCCTTCAGGAGTTTTTATAAACGAAATTTTGCCAAACCCGAAAGGACCGGACGAAACAGAAGAATGGATAGAGGTTTACAATTCAAATAATTTTGAAGCAGATTTGTCTGGCTGGAAAATTCAGGATACTGTCGGAAAGATTGCAACTTATACGATTATAAAAGGCACAAAAATTTCAGCAGATGGTTTTTTAGTTTTTAAAAGGCCGGACACAAAAATAATGCTGAACAACGACAAAGACGGCTTAAAGCTTTTAACGCCGGACAATAAAAGTGTTGATTCCGCGGAATTTGAAAAACCTCCCTTAAACCAATCTTACAATAAAATATCCGGCAGTTGGAAATGGAGCCAAGCATTGACTCCGGGCGCAAAAAACATAATAAACGTTGCGGCTTTTAAAAATAATGCCGCCTCAAAACCCTTGTCAGAAATAAAAAAATCTGATAATGGTAATGTATATCTGAAAGACTTAACGGCCGGCTTAAATCAAGAAGACACAGAACGGTCAAACCCTTGGTTTTTGTTTTTTTATATCTTTATTTATTACCGCGATTTCTTTTGCAATAGTTTTATTTATAAAGTTAAAATTTTTAAAAAAGATAAATTAAAACCATGTCAGGACACAGTCATGCAAAAACCATAGCGCACGCAAAGGGCATTGCAGATGCCAAAAGGGGGGCGATATTTTCCAAATTCGGCAGGCTCATAACTATTGCCGCCAAAGAAGGCGGAGATCCTTCGATAAATTACAAATTAAGGATTGTTATAGACCAAGCCAAGTCTTTTAATATGCCCAAAGAGAATATTGAAAGGGCCATAAAAAAAGGCACGGGCGAACTGGCGGGCGAAAAGCTGGAGGAGGTTTCTTTTGAAGGATTCGGGCCAGGAGGAATAGCCCTTATCATCGAAGGCATCACCGACAATAAAAATAGGAGTATTAGCGATATAAAGGTTATTTTAAACCAAAACGGCGGCAAACTGGCCGGGGAAGGGGCTGTAAGGTGGATGTTTGACAGGAAGGGTGTAATCGCGATAAATATTAAAGACCAGCAACCGGGTCTGAAAAACGAAGATTTGGAATTAATAGCCATCGAGTCGGGGGCTGAAGATATTTCCCGGAGGGGAGACGTTCTTGATATTTACACAAAACTTGAAAACCTTGAAGCGATTAAAAAAAACCTGGAAGAAAAGCAGATAAAGATAGACTCTGCTTCTTTGGAATGGGTTGCCAAAGAGGAAGTGGATATTGGGCAGAAAGAAAAGGAACAGGCAGAAAAACTGTTTCTGGCGTTAGACGAAAATGACGCCATAAATGACATATATTCAAACCTAAAGGCATGATCATAATAGGCATTGACCCGGGGATTGAAAAAATAGGATACGGAATAATTGAAAAGCATAACTTAAAAAAGGAAGACCCCGAAGTTTTAGATTATGGGTGCATAACGACAAGCCGTTTTTTAAAAAAAGAAGAGCGGCTGAAAAAGATAAGTTTGGACATCACAAGGCTTTTAAAAAAATATAAGCCTGGAATAATGGCTGTGGAAAGCCTATTTTTTTTCAAAAACTTAAAAACCGCCATTTCCGTCAGCGAAGCAAAGGGGGTTATTTTGCTAGCCGCGGCCAGTCATAAAATTCCAGTTCAGGAGTTTACTCCTCTTCAGGTAAAAATGACCGTTGTGGGGTATGGAAGGGCGGAAAAAAAACAGGTGCAGGAAATGGTCAAAAAATGCCTGAATCTGAAAAATTTCAACAAAAAAGAAAAAGACAGGGAAAAAGACGATGCGGCGGACGCTTTGGGCATTGCCCTTTGCGTTTTTTTTAATAACAGATTGCTGGATTTAAAGTAACTGTGGAAAAAAAGGATTGACAATAATTTATGAAAAAATATAATATGGGCAAAGGACATAAAGATATGCAGAGTTAAATTTTGAAAAAATAAGGTCGACTCAAGCCATGGATTTTAATTTTATTTTAATAATTATTGTTTAAAATTTTTTTAACTGTTTAAATAATCCAGGGCCGAGTAAAGGAAAATATTATTAAAAACAAAACAATGGAAGAGGAATTTTTAACCAGATTAATAAATCAAGACGACCTGGACGAAGAGGTTGATCTTGACAACGAGGAAGAGGAAGAGGAAGAATTGGATGGAGACGAAGAAGCGGATGAAGAAGAGGAGGACGATGAAGAATTGGAAGAAGAACAGGAATAAAAATCAATTTTAAAAAAGAACAAAAGCCCCATGTGGGGGCTTTTTGTTTTTATTTTTCAAAAATAGTATAATATTAATAATTCAAGGTAACAATGGAAGATCAAAAACGATTAATAATAATTGATTCAAACTCGCTTCTGCATAGGGCTTTCCACGCCCTTCCTCCTTTGGCAACCAAAAAAGGGGAGCCCACCGGGGCGGTTTATGGTTTTTTGCTCATTTTATTCAAAGCCATAAAAGATTTAAAAGCAAATTATGTCGCCGCCTGTTTTGACGTAAAGTCCCCCACCTTCCGCCATAAAATGTTTTCAGATTATAAAATACAAAGGCCGAAAACTCCCGATGGGATATCAAGCCAGATTCCGAAAATAAAAGAAGTTTTGAAAGCGATTAAAATACAAATTTTTGAAAAAGAAGGCTTTGAGGCGGACGACCTGATCGCCACTCTTTCAGAAAAAGCAAAAAAAGCCGGCTTTCCGGAAATCTATATTTTAAGCGGGGATCTTGATAACCTCCAGCTGGTCAACGACAAAATAAAGGTTTATACTTTAGGAAAGGGGATAAAAGAATCCGTCATATATGATGAAAACAAAACATTGGCCCGCTTTGGAGTGAGCCCCGAACAGATGAACGATTTTAAAGCCCTTGCCGGAGACCATTCGGACAATATCCCGGGAGTGCAGGGGATCGGCAATAAAACAGCGGCAACTCTGATAGCCCAGTTTGGAAACATAGAAAATTTGTATAAGGAAATCGGAGAGGGTATGGCAAATATCAAAACGCGGCTGAAAGATATTCTTTTAGAAAATAAAGAAAAAGCCTATTTGTCAAAAAAGTTGGTAGAAACGAAAAAAGATGTTGATGTTGATTTTTTGCCAGACTCCTGCAAGTTCGGGAGTTTTGACCAAAAAGAAGTTGAAAATATTTTTAAAGAATTGGAATTTAATACCCTTTTAAACCGTTTATCTTCATTAAACAAGTGATAAAAACATGAACATATCCGCTATTACAGTCAAAATAGCCCTGCCCATAATCATCATAGGCATTTTTACCATCGTTGTTTTTATAGCCTTAGAGTCAAGCAAAACGAACACCGGTTTTTATATCGTGGTCTTTTTGCTTTCCGTTTTTATTTTTTTATTCGGCTTTGCCACCGGCCAGAATTTTGCCATGCCCATAAGAAAAATATTAAAAAGAGCCACGGAATTAAGCCAGGGAGACCTGACAACCAGGGTTTATCTTGAAACAAAGGACGAATTCGGAGAGCTGGCTAAAATTTTTAACAGAATAGCCGAAGACCTGGAAAAAAGCCGTTCAGAATCTGAAAAAACCGAAAAATCAGTGGACATAAAAGTAAGGGCCAAAACGCAAAACCTGGAAGAGACAATTGGCGCTTTGGAGCAGAAAGTAAGGAACAGGACCATAGAGCTTGAAAGGCTGTTAGAGGAATCGGAAAATCTTAAAGAAGGGTCCCGCAACAAAGAGAAAGAAGCAATCGCCCTTAAGGCGGAAATTAGCAAATTAAAAGAAGACTTAGGCATAGATAAGAGCAGAAAAGAAGATCCCAATAATATTTAATAATATGCCGGAATTGCCGGAAGTGGAAACAACGGTGAAAGGTTTGAACTCAAAGGTCCTTGGCAGGACCTTTCTTGATGTTTGGACGGACGCGGAAAAAATAATAAAGAAGCCGAACAATTTTAAAGCTTTCAAAAAAGAGATAAAAGGCAAAAAAATAATCAAAGCCTGGCGCAGGGCAAAAAATGTAATTGTGGAATTATCTAAAGGATATTCCTTGCTGGTCCACCAAAAAATGACAGGACATCTTTTATGCGGGAAATGGCAAAGAAATGGAAACGGGTGGACGGCTCCTCAAAACAGCCCCTTGGCCGATCCTTATAACCGTTTTCTGCATTTGATATTTTTTTTAGACAACAGCAGCATGCTGGCCTTGTCTGATATGAGAAAATTTGCCAAGGTTGAGTTATGGAAAACAAAAGAGCTGTTAAATTCTAAAGATTTGAAAAAACTGGGTCCAGAGCCGTTGGAAAAAGACTTCACTTTTAAAAAATTTAAAGAAGTTTTTAAAAATAAAAAAGGCAAGATAAAACAGATCTTGATGAATCAGGAAATTATTGCCGGCATAGGAAACATATATTCCAGCGAGGCGCTGTGGTTGGCAAAAATTCATCCTGGAAAAGACACTTCAAACTTAAACGATAAAGAGTTAAAATTGCTTTATAACGCCATCAAAAAAGTTTTAACTTTAGGGATAAAATTGGGCGGTGAAAGCTTTTCGGATTACAGGAAGCCCGACGGTCGGAAAGGAGACTTTGATGACGAAAGAAAGGTTTATAAAAGAGCCGGCCAGAAATGCTCCCGTTGCGGTCAAAAAATAAAACGGCTGAAAATAGGCCAGCGCAGCGCCTTCTTCTGCCCCTCCTGCCAAAAACCCCAATAATTATAATATTAAAACCGATCGAGCTCGGGGCTCGAACAATTATTATGCCTCGCAGAAAAGAACAATTTGATACAGGCGGAATTTATCATATAATAATAAGAGCGCTTGATGAGAATTTAATCTTTAAGAACATAGATGACTATTTCCGAGGAGTTTTTTCAATATATGAATTTAATAATTTAAAGCCAGTAAATATATCTGTCAGAAGACGAAATCGTAAAACCGAAAAGAAAAAAGAGAAAATGATCGACCTCGGGGCTCGGTCGGTTTTAATTGACAAAAGAGAAAAAATTGTTGGAGTTTTGGCTTTTTGTTTTATGCCCAATCACTTGCATCTTTTATTAAAACAAATTAAGGATGGTGGTATTTCTAAATTTATGCAAAAAGTCGGAGGAGGTTATGGCAGATATTTTAATGATAAATATCAGCGAAAAGGGCATGTTTTTCAGGATGCATTTAGGTCGATTCAAATAGAAAACGATAATCAATTTATGGCGACCGCATCTTATATTTTCACAAACCCTATTGCTCTTATTGAACCGGGTTGGAAAGAGTTGGGAATAAGGAACCATTCAGTTGACGAAACAGTTGAATTTTTAGAAAATTATAAATGGTCTAGCTATCAAGACTGCATTGGCATTGAAAACTTTCCGTCAGTAACCGAAAGAGAATTTCTTTTAGAGATGACAGGTGAAGTTGAGGGGTTAAAAAAAATTATAAAAGATTGGGTAGAACACAAAAAAGATGTTGCAAAATATTCAGAATTATTTTTGGAGTAGGTAAAGTTGTAAAATTGTTCGAGCTCGGGGCTCGAACAGAATTTGAACAAAGTTTAGAAAATGTTAATAAATGTACAAATAAATTTGACAAAATGACTTTTATTTGTTAATATAAAAAGTAAAAGAAAGGAGCGGTTCCTTTCTAAAACCGCCTGTTAGAAGCAGGCAGAACAGTTCTTTTTAGGAGAAACGCCATGAGTAGTGGAAATGTGTATGAAACATTGTTTAAACAGTGGGCGAGCGTTGGCAAGTTTTTAGTTGATGGAAAACGCGACCCTAAAGAAGTAAGCGATGTTTTGCAGGCGATTATCGATGGCAAGAAGCTAGTCGAAGCAAAGCCGACCAGCAGTAAGAAATTACTGGCTGACTGGATCAAATTCTACAAGGAGGTCTTTGGTCTTGAATTGGATTTTTCGGGAATTAAAATTCCCGACAGCAAACCCGGCTTTGACCGCCTACTGGTGGTTGCCCAGGGGATGACTCCCCAGCGTTTGTTTGACAAGTGCAAAGAGCTCTTTCCGTCTTGGAAATATACGGATAAGAGCTTGGACGAAGTTATTAAATCCGACCGCACTGGCGAAAACGGCCACTATGCCATTTGGGCGCGAGACCGCGTGGAGGCAGATGAGGAAAACAAAAATCGTTCTGCTGATTTTCTAAGGCAGAGAGAAACACCAGAAATTACCCTTGAAGAGCGCGAGCTTTACGAGCTCAAGTTTTTCAAGGAAACAGGTGAACATCTTGATATGAAAAATTGGACGCTTTGCGCCGGTTCCCGCAATTCCGATGGCGACGTGCCGAGCGCGTTCTGGGATGACGGCAGGTTCAGGGTTTCTTGGAACTACGCCAGCAATCACTACGACGATTTGCGGTCCCGCTCCGTAGTTTCCTAACTTAACCTTGTACCTTTTTCCTTTTTTCCTGTCCCGCCCGCGGCGGGACTCGTCAGTAAAGCTCTTTTGCGACAAGATGTTGCAAAAGAGCTCTTTTTTTATGTATAATAACTTTGGCTAATACAGCCGGTCGAATTTTTAATTCGATGTCGGTTTGCCTTTTTTAGGAAACTGCTTGTTTAATTCTAACGAACATTTGGTTCGAAGTACTGCTGGCGACCGCCAGATAACACAGATTGTTTTTTAAAAAAAACTTTCGGTGAAATAGATGGAATTAAATAAATAACGGTTCCCGCAATTCCGATGGCTACGTGCCGAACGCGAACTGGAATGACGGCAAGTTCAAGGTGAATTGGAACTACGCCAACAATCACAACGACTATTTGCGGTCCCGCTCCGAAGTTTCCGCAATAAAAGGAGCTTTTTAAAAGCTCCTTTTATATTAAGTATTTTATCCAGCCATTAATCATTTTAGATATTTCCTGCAAATCAAATTCCAACTCTATGTATTTTTTATCCTCAATAATTTTTAATTCGTTAGCGATTCTTATCAATTTTTTCAAGGTCTCAATTTTTATTCTTGTTAAATTTAATAGTTGAAGTTTGTTATTTTTTGTTTGCAGAGCAGATTCAATTGTCAAAATTAATATATCTAAACAAAAAGTTTCTATCCTCGCAAAAATTCCAAACCTGTCTTTCTTAGGAATTTTTGGCAACAACAGATAAATTTTTTTATAGAATTCGCAAATCTTATGCAAAACAGGAACATCAAAATTGCCAAAGGTCTGGGGGGGGGGGTATTAAAAGCCATGATATTTTTGAAAGAATAATATCCCTTGAAAATTTATTCTTTGCCTGGAACGAATTTAAAAAGGGAAAAAGGAAAAAGCCAGATGTCCAGGAATTTGAATATAATTTAGAAGACAATATTTTTCTTCTTTATAACGAATTAAAAAATAAAACCTACCGACATTCAAATTATACCTCTTTTTTCATTAAAGACCCAAAATTGAGAAAAATTCATAAGGCAACGGTGAAAGACAGAGTTTTGCATCATGCCATATTTAGAATTTTATATCCTATTTTTGATAAATCATTTATTTTTGATTCTTATTCCTGCAGGATCGATAAAGGAACGCACAGGGCAGTGAACAGATTAAATTGTTTTGCTGGAAAGATCAGTAAAAATAACACAAAAACCTGTTATATTTTAAAATGCGATATTAGAAAATATTTTGATTCAATTGACCAGGATACTTTGATTAGTTTAATCAAAAATAAAATAAAATACGATGATGTAATTTGGTTGATAATCAGGATTATAAAGAGTTTTCCAAAAGGGTTGCCCTTGGGAAACATAACAAGTCAATTATTCGCAAATATTTATCTTGGCGAATTGGATAAATTTATTAAGCATGAACTAAAAGAAAAATACTATATTCGTTACTGCGACGACTTCACTATTTTGAGCAGAAACTACAGACAGACAATTAGAGATATAAGCAATTTTCTGAAAAATAATTTGAAATTATCTTTGCATAAAGATAAGATAATAATAAGGAAATATCATCAAGGTATTGATTTTTTAGGATATGTCGTATTTCCTCATTATAGAATTTTAAGGATAAAAACCAAAAACAGAATAATCAAAAATTTAAAAATAAGGGAAGTGGAATTGAAGGATGGAAAAATAACAAAGGAAAATTTTAATCAAACGATTCAATCTTATTTAGGAGTTTTAAAACATTGCAACGGCTATAAGGTCAGAAAAAATTACTTTTTTAAATATTTGAGCATGATTATATTTTTATACGGGGAGGACACATATAGGTCAAGGCAGAAATTAAATGAAATAATTGACCATTACAAAAAAATCCATAAAAGCGGGATGTCTTTTGGTCTTTTCAATTTTTTAGACGATGGCAGAGGGTCGGAGCAAGTTTTTTTAGATTTTAAAAACAAAGCCAGCCAGATTTCCCTGTTTTCTGGTGAAAAAAAACTGCTGGTGGTTTTGAATATTTTCTCGGATGACATTTTAAGAGATAAGTTTTTAAAAGAAGCGAAGGACTTTTCGGAATCTGAAGATGTTATTATTTTGCTGTACGAGCCTTCCAAAATAGAAAAAAAGGACCCGCTTTTCAAGTTTCTAAATAAGAACGCCAAATGCCAAGAATTCAATTTGTTAAAAGGGGTTTTGCTTAAAAACTGGCTGAAAAAAGAGTTCGAAATTTTTAAAGCTGAAATAGACGAATCCGCCCTGGAAAGATTTTTTTGCCGCGTCAGCTCAGACTTGTGGCATGTCAGCAACGAAATAAAAAAATTAGCCTGTTTTAAAAACGGAAAAAAAATAACGAAAGACGATGTGGATTTATTTTTAAAGCCGAAAATAGAAAACGACATATTCAAAACCATAGATGCCTTGGCTTCAAAAAACAAAAAAGAGGCAATCTCTCTTTTGCATAAACACCTGGAAAGCGGAGAAAACGTTTTAAGGCTGCTTTCGATGATTGCTTACCAGTTCAGGACTCTTTTGATAATCAAGGAGCTGGCTGAAAAGAAAAATCCTTATCCTGCCATAGCAAAAAAAAGCGGGCTTCACCCGTTTGTCGTTAAAAAAACATATTATTTGTGCAGCCGGTTTTCTTTTTCTGAATTAAAAAAAATCTACCAGAAAATATTTCAGGCAGATTTGGATATTAAATCAGGAAGACTGGAACCGGAAGCAGCATTGGAATTGCTGGTTTCTGAAATATAACCCTGCAACGGTAAAATATTATTTTGACATTTTAGCCAGTAATTTTGACAATCTGGACTTTTTTCGTGAAGCGGTATTCTTTTTAATAATGCCAACTTTGGCTGATTTGTCTAAAATTTTAAAAACCTGGGGCAGAAGCTTTTTTGCTTCCTCTATTTTTTTTTCTTCAACCAAAGAAATCACTTCTTTTAAAGTTTTTTTTATTCTTGTTTTGTAAACAAGGTTCCTGGCCCTGCGCCTTAAATTTTGGCGCCAGGCTTTTTTAGCCGATTTTGTTATTGCCATATTATTTTACATCTTATCAGACATATTCAGTTTTGTCAAAAAATTGATGTTTTATTCTTTAAGTGATAAAATAAATTAATAAATATTTTAGTTCTAAAAAAATGCCTAATCCGGAAAAATCAAAACAATCAAAAGACGATGGGCCGGTAGAATCCATACCCTTAGAAGAAGAACCAAAGCCCGCTGAAACAGACCCGGTTTTAAAGTCTGAAACAGAATTAAATCTGCCAAAGCCAGACACAACGATCCAGCCCCTTATTAAAATAGTTACTAGGACGGGCAGATATAGATCTCTTGAAGAAATGGATGAGCTACAAAGGATAAGAGAGGAGGCAGGGAAACCTATGGAAAAGAAAAAAGAAATGGACAAAGAAGAGGCGGATATAAAAAAAGAACGGGAAAAAGCTAAAACAGAACTGCCATCCAAGTCAGAAGCCGCCCTTTTAAGGGCCAGGGAAATTTCCCTGGAAAAAGAAAGAGAAACGGAAAAACAGAAAATAGAAGAAAAGATAAAATTACAAAAGCAGAATTCTTTAAGGCAGCTGTTGGAAAAAGAACAAAATTTAAGGGAGGTTATTCTTGATATAAAAGCCAGAAAAAAAAGAAAAGAGGATGTTCCCGGCATGGAAGAAAACAAACTGAAAAAAGAATATAAGGAGTTGGCTGATAATGCAAAAAACCTGGGAGGCGAAATCGCTGGAGTAAATATTGAAGAAGAGGCGAAAAAAAAGCACGAACAGGACAAAAACGACGAAGATTATAAAAGAAAAATCGAAAATGCGGCCGCAATAAAGGCGGAAAACGAAGATTTCAAGACAGAAAGAATTAACGGGCTTCTTTTTCCTCTGTTTAATGAAGAAAGAAATCTTAAAAAAGAATACTATGATAAAGAAGAAGGGAAATATAAGCTTGGGCAGGGAATGTATTCTCCGGCGGAAGCAGCCGGTCTTTTGGCCAGCGGTTTGACCTTAGACGAAATAAAATCGATAAAATTGCCCGTTTGGGGAAAAATAAAAATTCCTTTTCCGAGAGAGGAAGAAAGGCAGTTTTCCAGCGAGGCCGAGCTGGAACAATACGCCATAGAGAGTCTTTCAAATAATATTATAGAAGAAGCAAAAAAAGAAACAGACAATTACGCTGTCCGCGCCATTAGCCTTCAAATGATAAAAAATGTGGCGGAAACAGGGAATATAGAAGGCAGAAAAGAAGGGCCGGAAGTTCCTCTAATGTCTGAAAAGGAAATGGAGCTGAAAGAACCAGAAAAAAAGCCGGAGGTCTCAGAAGAAGTTAAAAATTTAATGCAGGAAAAATTAAACGAGGAAATCAGCAGGCTGACGGCAGAATTTTATGACGATTTTATTATGGGGAAATTGAAGAAAGACGGCAAGCCTGTCGAAATAAAAGAAGAAGAAAAAACAGAGTTCATTATAAAAAGAATTAAGGTGGACGGGGAAAAAAATCCTGAAGCCTCGCAATTAAAGAAAGAATTGGACGACATAGTTGCGTTAAAAAGCGGCTTAAGCCGAAAAGAGCCCTTGCCTGAAGCCAACTACTTAGTCCTTAATTATTTTTGGAGAAAAAGAGGCGAAGCCAGAGAGGAAATACCAGGCAGGTTAAGAGGAGACAGGCCCCCACTGATAAAAACAAAATGGGAAGAAAATTCAGAAATCGTAAGAGAATTAGCTGGTTGCGTAAGCGGTAGAAATATTATGAAAGAAGTAAAACGCGACTTGCCGGAATTTTTAAGCGAACCGAAAACAGCCGAACAATTTAAAAATGAATTGAAAAATTATATTGAAAAAGAAAAACAAAGCAGAAGCATAGCAAGGATTGATTCTTTGTTCCCGCCGGAAATAGCCGGTCAAATTAATGAAACGGGCGAATTAAAAATAGGAAAAGTCATACTTGATAAAGAAGAAGTCATAGCTCTTGTTTCTTCAGGCTGTGAGGCAAAAGATATTATGGAGGCGAAGCCAGCGTTTTTCTCAGATAAAATAAAAATAGGCGGAAAATATTTCTCTAAAAAAGATTTGGAATCAAAAAAAGGCGAATTGAACTCATTAATCGAAAGCCTATTAGAAGGGGAATTCCAGAAAAAATGGGAGACAAGAGCCCAAAGGACACTTGAAGAAAACAAAATAAAAGAACTTTTTAAAAAAGAAAAAGCGAAAGAAATATTGGGAGAAGATTTTTCAGTTGAAAAATCAATTAAAAAAATAAGAAGCGATATAAAGTAATATTTTCAATATTTTTATGGCGGAAAGGCCAAGTTATGAAGAAAATCCGATAGAAGCAGAAGCCTCTCCCGAGGAAGCGGTCGGGGGAATTTTGGATGCGATGGAAGCAAGGGATGAGGCAGGTTATGCCTGGTTGAAAACCGGATCCGGCAAATTGGCCCGGGGCAGCGGCAAATTTTTGGGCACTAGCGCCTTGGGTATGTTTGTTTTGTCAGCTGGCGCAGTATTGGGGGCAGGTTATGCTTATATTACCGCCATGGAAAAGCTTTTGAGAATTCCGAAAAAAGAAATGCCCAAGTTTTTAAAAGATATGTTTAAAAAGGAATAAATAATTATGGAAAACGATATTTTAAACAACCTGTCGGAAGAGCAAAAAGCCCTTGCCGCAAGAGTTTTGGACTTGGCATTGTTCAGGATTTTAAAAAACGTTTACCTGGAATTAGGCGAAATAGAGAAAAAAAAGATGGAAGATATTATGTCTTCAGGCAACATTGAAGAAATAGAAAATTTTTTAAAACCGCAGGTAAAAAATTTTGATGATTTATTCAAAACAGAGGTTAAAAAAATAGAAGAAGAAATCAAACAGAGAATGGAAGGTAATTAATAAGACCTCAAAACAAAAGATTGCTTGTTTTGAGGCAATGAACTACTTTTCTTGTTTTTTAATCAGGTCTCTTAGTTCGGCCGCCCTTTCAAAATCAAGGTTTTGAGCGGCTTTTTGCATTTCTTTTTCAAGAAGTTTTTTATCCTGGACCAGCCAGAACTCGGAGGCAATGTCTTCTTTTTTGGAAAATCCCCAATCTCTTATGTCTTTAATAATGGGGCTTGGAGTTATTTTGTGTTTTTTATTGTAATCTTCCTGGATTTTTCTTCTTCTGTGGATTTCTTTTATAGCTGACTTCATTGATTGGGTGGTTGTGTCCGCATACAGAATGATTCGGCCTGAAGGATGCCTGGCTGCCCTGCCCATTATCTGTATCAAAGTCGTCCTGTTCCTTAAAAATCCTTCTTTGTCGGCATCCAGAATAGCCACTAAAGCCACTTCCGGCAGATCAATCCCTTCCCTTAAAAGGTTGATTCCCACCAGGACGTCGTATTTTCCCTGCCTTAAATTTTTTAAAATTTCCGGCCGCTCCAAAGTTTTTACCTCAGAGTGCAGATACTGGGTTTTAACCCCTTTCTCTATAAGATAATCTGAAATTTCTTCCGCCAGTCTTTTTGTCAGGGTCAAAACCAGTATGCGTTGTTTTTTTAAGGTTTGTATCTCTATTTCTTTCAACAAATCTTTGATCTGGTTTTCGGTTTTTCTTATTTCTATTTTAGGCTCCAAAAGTCCGGTGGGTCTGATCAACTGTTCTGCTATATTGTTATCCGCCTTCGTTATCTCGTAATCAGCCGGCGTGGCGGAAACATAAACCGTTTGCCTTTCCCTTTCTTCAAATTCCTTGAAAGCCAAAGGCCGGTTGTCCACGGCAGACGGTAGCCTGAATCCAAAATCAATCAAGGTTTCTTTTCTTATCCTGTCTTGCGCGGACATAGCCCTTATCTGGGGGACGGTGATGTGCGATTCGTCTATAAATATCAAAAAACCTTCCTTGTTGAAATAATCGAAATAATCAATCAGGCTGAAAGGGGCCTGCCCGGGCTTCCTAAATTCCAAGTGTCTTGAATAGTTTTCAATGCCGTGGCAGATGCCTGTTTCCTCCAGCATTTCCAAGTCGTAGTTTGTTTTTTGCTCCAGTCTTTCGGCTTCCAGCAGTTTTTTTTCCTTGTTTAAAATTTTCAACCTTTCCTGAAGCTCCAGCCTTATGTTTTCAAGGGCTATTTTAAGCTTGCTTTGCGGAGCCACCCAGAAAGTGGCGGGAAACAACGAAAAATTTGAAATTTGAAATTTGAAATTTGAATTTATTTTTGGCGCGGATTCGGATATTTTTGATATTGTATCGCCTAAAAACTCCACTCTTAAAATTTTTTCTCCGGTCACCAAATAAACGTCTATCATGTCTCCTCTGGCGCGAAAGGAACCGGGTTTAAAATCAATATCGTTCCTTTTATATTGCATATCGGTTAATCGCAAGATAAAATCCTTCCTTTTTATTTTCTGGCCGGTTTTTATATCCAAGGAAACTTCCTGGTAATTTTTAGGGTCGCCGATGTTATATATGCAGGAAACCGAGGCCACGACTATCGCGTCTCTTCTTGATATCACGTCCTGAACGGCAGAATGCCTCAAGCGGTCGATTTCCTCGTTTATTTTGGCGTCTTTTTCTATATAGGTATCCGTCTGAGGGATATAGGCTTCGGGCTGGTAGTAATCATAATAAGAAACAAAATAGTGAACGGCATTATCGGGGAAAAATTCTTTGAATTCCTGATATAGCTGGGCCGCCAGCGTTTTGTTGGGCGATATCACGAGAGCTGGCTTATTCATTTTTTCAATTACAGAAGCCATGGTAAAAGTTTTTCCGGATCCGGTCACGCCCAAAAGCACCTGGTGTTTTATTCCGGCTTTAAGATTCCGCGAAAGTTTTTTTATGGCCTCCGGCTGGTCGCCTTTCGGCTTGAATTTTGAAATCAGTTCAAATTTCATATATAATTAATTTAATGATAGCATATCTCTTCGGAAAAATTATATTAAAAAAAGATAAGTTTATTATATTGGAAGTCAATAATGTCGGCTATAAGGTTTTTTTATCCCGCCAAACCTTGTTAAGGCTACCAGAAATCGGCGTAAACATCAATCTCTTTTGTTTCCAAAATATAAGGGAAGATGTATCAGACTTATACGGGTTTTTAAGCTATGAAGAGCTGGAATTTTTTGAAACGCTTAACGGCATACGCGGCGTGGGGCCTAAAGCCGCCCTGGAGATTTCCGTCATAGGCCCTCTGGAAAAAATAAAAGACAAGATTTTAAAGCAGGATGAAAATGTTTTTGCCGGAATTCCCGGAATCGGCCAGAAAAGGGCAATGGCGATAATTTTAGAATTAACCGGTAAAATAAAAACGTCAGACCAAAAATCTTCTTTAATTGATGAAGCTGAATCGGCTTTAATGCAATTAGGCTTTTTAAAACAACAGGCAAAACAAGCCTTGGCCCAAATTCCAAAAGAGATAAAAGACCCCGAAGAAAAAATAAAACAAGCGCTGAAAATTTTAGGAAAAGGTTGACATAAATTGTTTAATTTTGTAGCATTTAACATATGAATTTCAGGGCTTTAAAAAATATTATTAATATCATTATTAACCTCTCTTAAAGAAGGAGCAC
This sequence comes from uncultured Candidatus Saccharibacteria bacterium, assembly GCA_964427585.1. Classification (GTDB taxonomy): domain Bacteria; phylum Patescibacteriota; class Minisyncoccia; order Minisyncoccales; family Staskawiczbacteraceae; genus JBBTQJ01. Next base: position 87,371 of record CAYRVC010000002.1, on the reverse strand, counting down.
ATTTGTATTGAAGATTGAAAATTGAATGTGCCTCTTCTTTAAAAAGAGGTTTTTTATTTATTACCTTGAGTTACGAAATGCCTTCCGAACTATTTTGGTTTGGCTTTCGTAGGGTCGCGAGAAATTCCTGCGAAGCAGGATTTCCCGACCTGGCGAGACTTTGTAAAAATTTTTAGGCATACTGTGAAACAAGTCTGTCTAAAAATTTTTACAAAGGCGTAGCCAAAGCCAAAACATAAAGAGTTGAAGGTCATTTCGTAATTCAAGGTATTAGCCCTTTCACATTTCAAAACAAGGAGCCGGAAAATGGAATGCGCTTTTGAAGTTTTGCATTATAAAGTTGAATCTGAAAGCGACTTGAAAAATCAAACGCCGTCTGAAGCAACCGTTAAAATAAAAATTGGCCAGAACTACGAGCATAAAGTGGCCGAAGGAAACGGCCCGATTAACGCCCTGGATACGGCCATAAGGAAAGCATTAAATCCTTATTTTCCAAAATTGAAAGATATAACCCTTAAAGATTTTTGGGTCAGAATAAAAGATGGAAGCGCCGGGACCGCGTCCTCCGTGGAAGTAATGATAATTTCTTCCGACGGGATTAAAGAATGGATCACAAAAGCTGTTTCAACAGATGTAATAAAGGCAAGCGCCGAAGCCTTAATGCAAAGTTTTAAAAAAGCAATAGCAAACGGCAATAAATAATTTTTATTGCTTATAGAGCCTGGAAAATATCAGGCTCTTTTTTTTGTTTGAACTCCGTGTTAAATTAAAAACAATGGCAATTAAGGAAACAATAAAAAAAATTACGCCAAAGTTTTTTCTGAGCGCTTATCACTATAAACTGGCATTGCTTGGGGCTTTTTTGCATGGATTCGCGGGCAAAGACAAGAATATGAAAATTATCGGGGTTACGGGCACCAGTGGCAAGTCAACAACGGTTGATTTCATAACAAGGATTTTGGAGGAAGCTGGCAATAAAACAGCATCCATCTCTTCCATAAGGTTTAAAATCGGGGAAAAAGAATGGAAAAACAATTATAAAATGACAATGCCGGGAAGATTGGCAATACAGAAGTTTTTAAGCCAGGCAAAAAATGCGGGATGTAAATTCGTTGTTTTAGAAGTTACGTCAGAAGGCATAAAACAGTTTCGCCACAAGTTTATAAATTTTGACGCGGCTGTTTTTACCAATTTGGGCAAAGAGCACCTGGAATCGCACGGCGGTTTTGAAAATTACAGGAATGAAAAATTAAAATTATTCAAGGCGGCAAAAAATATCCATATAATCAATGAAGATGACGAGAACGCAGGGCATTTTTTGAAAATCAGGGCAAGAAAAAAAATAAGATTTAGCATTAAAAACGCAAAAAATATAAAGTCAGAAAACGGAATCAGCTTTGAGGCTGGAGGGCAAAAATTCAACCTTAACCTATTGGGCGAATTTAATATTTGTAATGCTTTGGCGGCATTATGCGTTGCCAAAGCTTATGGCGTTGATCTAAAAACTTGCGCTAAAGCTTTAGAAAAAGCCAGAGCAATTCCTGGAAGAATGGAAATTGTTGCCAAACAGCCTTTTATGACTGTTGTTGATTATGCGCATACCCCTGAACAGTTAGAAGGCGTTTATAAAACGTTAAAAAATTTCAAATTTCAAATTTTAAATTTCAAACTAATATGCGTGCTGGGTTCTTGCGGAGGCGGCAGGGACAAATGGAAAAGGCCGGAGTTGGGAAAAATCGCGGCAAAATACTGCGATAAAATTATTATTACCAATGAAGACCCTTATGACGAAGATCCGATGGAAATAATCAGCCAGGTTGCCATGGGGGCGGGCGGAAAAGCGGAAAAAATTCCAGACAGAAAAGAGGCGATAAATCACGCTTTAAGCTTTGCAAAACCCGGCGATATTGTTATAATTACAGGAAAGGGGTCTGAGCCTTGGATGTGCCTTAAAAACGGAAAAAAAATCCCCTGGGACGATAGGCAAACAGTAAGAGATTTTTTAAATTTAAAAAATTTGTGAGCTCGGGGCTCACAAATTAAAATTATGAGGAATCGAGAAAATTTTTCAACAGAAGAAGAAACGAGCGTCGCCAAAGCCGTTGAAAAAACCATAGAAACAAAAGAGGAAGCACAGCCTCAATTTGAAAAAGACTTAGAGGCCGTTGTGAAGTATTTAAATTCAAAAATAAAAGATTTTTCTTCTTTGTCAGAAGAAATAACAAGCCAAACTGTGAAAGATTTTAACAAGTTAAGATTTATAATTAAAAATAAAAAAGCCCCGGTTTGATGAATCGAGGCATATGTTTTTCTTTAAAACTTAAGATAAGATTTTATTTGGCTTTCTTTAATCTTTTTTTTGCTTCTTCTATATTGTCTTCGTAAAGCGCTTCTTCAACAGTACTTCTAAGAATTGCGCAACTATAAGGAAGCTTTTCTTTAATAGCTAAAAGCAATGCTATTAAACAGACCTCTGGGTTTTTTTTTGCTTCTTCTCTCCTTTTTGCGGTAATATGGCCGAAAACCCTTTTATCTCTTTCATCAAAATATCCGAATACTTCTTCAGCTAATTTTTTTGTTGCTCTAGAAAGCATGACAGTCTCCTTTCATGGTTCTTCTTTGCTAAGTTTATTTTTGTTTTGGTTTTAAAACATTTACCACTAGATCAAAGATATTAGTTACCCAAATCTCGTCTTCCCGATATTTTTCTTCTACATGCAGATAAAACCAGTTTAAACTGTAAAAGAGCTGGTTTCTTTGTATCAAATTAGGAAAGTTTGTCAAACCTGTAAACTTCTTTATAACTCCTTGCTTTATGTTAAAAATTAGGATATGCTTTATAGCATATTGTAAAAATGATGAGTTTATTTTTTTCATTTAATCTATGCATAAGAAACTTCCGAAATCAGCGCGTAAATTTATCCGCAGAGAAAAATCCCGCATACGCCGGGGTGTTTTGGATGTAAAAAAACAAAAAGAATCAATAAATAAAATATACGAAAAATATGACAATAAAAGAAATATATAATTTAGCGGTTAAAATGGGCATTGCCTCGGATTTCAGGGGAGGGGATTTTATAAATAAGCTCCTGCTAAAGAAAAAAGAAAAATACCAGAAACTTTCAGAGGAAGAAAAATCTGACTTTGACGCAGAATCCCTGGAAAATCCTTTTCTGGATTCAAGGATATTGCACATAGCGGAAGATAAGGAAATAAAAAAAGTTTTAGTCGGCATAGACATAAATTCCGCCGAGATACTGATGGCTAAAGAAATCGGCGGAGTTGACCTGGTCGTTTCCCATCATCCGATTGGCAAGGCCTTGGCTAATCTGGCCGATGTAATGGAACTGCAGGCAGATGTGTTAAACCAATACGGCGTTCCCATTAACGTGGCTGAGGGCTTGATGAATCCGAGAATTTCCGAGGTTGCAAGAGGGGTTAATTCGGCAAATCATCAGAAAACCGTTGACGCGGCAAAAATCCTCGGTTTTAATTTAATGTGCCTGCATACCGTATGCGACAATTTGGCAGCCGAATTTTTGAAAAAGCAAATTGAAAATAAAGATCTGTTCCAGCTTCAAGACATAATAAAACTGTTAAAGCAGATTCCCGAATATAAAGAAGCGGCCAAGATAGGCGTGGGGCCGAAAATTTTTGTCGGCTCCCCTGAAAACAGGTGCGGGAAAATAGCTTTGACCGAAATAACCGGAGGCACGGAAGGTTCTCCAAAACTTTATGAAAAAATGGCGCAAGCCGGTATAGGCACAGTGTTGGGAATGCATATTTCAGAGGAACATAAAAAAGAAGCCGAAGCGGCCAATGTGAATATTGTCATTGCCGGACATATGTCTTCTGATTCAATCGGTGTCAATTTGTTTTTAGACGAGCTCGAAAGGCAGGGAATTGAAATTGTGCCATGCTCCGGTTTGATAAGAGTTTCCAGGGTAAAATAGATTTTTATTCTCTTTGGAATTTAAGCTGGCTTTTTGCCAGCTTTTTGATAACATAACAAAAGAGTCCCCATAGTTCAATGGATAGAACTTAGGCCTCCGGAGTCTAAAATGTTGGTTCGAATCCAACTGGGGGCACCAAAAAAGCGGAAAGATATCTTTCCGCTTTTTGTTTAGAGGATTATTCGTTCGGCAGGCGGGCTTGTCAAGATATCATTTGTTTTCTTTGCTAGAGAGGTTTTTATATCGGGCGACGGATAGTTTTCCACAGAATTACCGCAATTTTTAAAATTTTTAATAGATGCTATTTTTACGATATGATATAATATTCGAATGCTTTAATATTAATTACTATTTAATAATATTTACTATTATGTCTATATCTATATCGGTCACTAAAAGAGACGGCAGCAGGGAGTCTTTTAATGCGGACAGGATAAACAGATCAATTGAAAGGGCGTGCAGGGGATTGGACAATCCGGTGGAAAAAGTGGTCCAGGTCGCCACTGAAACGCGCCTGATGCTTTATGACGGCATCACTACCGAAGAACTCGACCATGCCACCATCAACGCCGCCCTGCAAAATATCCAGGAGGATATCTCGTATGATAAAATAGCTACCCGCCTGCTTCTTAAAACCGCATACAAAAGGATTTTAGGGGATTACGGCGAAGACCCTGTTTTATTAAAAAAACTGCACAGCCAAAAGTTCACAGAATACATTAAAAAATTTGTTGAATCAGGCATTTTGGATGAAAGACTGGAAAAGAAATTCGACCATAATAAACTGGCCCAGGCGCTGGATATTAGCAGGGACGAGCTTTTCAAATATGCCGGGCTTTCCACATTGTTTGACAGATATGCTTTGAAAGATAAAAATATGCAGCCGGTTGAAACGCCCCAGTATTTTTTTATGCGGGTGGCCATGGGTTTGTCGTATAACGAAAAAAATCCGACCGGCCTGGCTATTGAATTTTACGAGAAAATGTCGCGCCTGGAATATCTGGCAGGGGGTTCCACGAACATAGGGGCGGGAACAAAGAGGCCCGCTTTGTCCAATTGTTTTCTTTTGGAAATTCACGACGACATAGACCACATCGCCAAATCGGTTTCCGACGTGATAAAGATTTCCAAAGCCACCGGCGGAATCGGAGCTTCAATAACCAAGCTCCGAGCCAGCGGGTCTCCGCTTTCCTCAAACAACACAGCTTCAAGCGGGCCTACCCCATTCGCCAAAATAATTGACACGGCCATCCGGGCAATACAGCGGGGAGGAAAAAAGAAAGGAGCCCTGTGCTTTTACATGGAAAACTGGCATATTGATTTCCCTGATTTTTTGTACTGGAAGCACAATGCCGGAGATGATTATTTGAGGATGAGAACCGCCAATACCGCGGTTTTCATATCGGACGAATTTATGAGACGGGTGGAAAAAAATGAAGAATGGTATATGTTCGACCCGAAAGAAACGCCGGACCTCAACGAACTGTGCGGGAAAGATTTTTCAAAGCGTTATAAAGAATACATTGAAATGGCAAAAGCCGGCAAATTGCGAGTTTTCAAAAAAGTTCCGGCTCAGGAACAATTCCGGCAGATTCTGGTAATGCTTGAAGCAACATCGCACCCCTGGCTTACTTTTAAAGACCCTATTAACCTGCGGGCTTTAAATAATAATACTGGGACAATACATATGTCCAATTTATGCACGGAAATCTGCCTGCCGCAGGATAAAAATAATATTGCCGTCTGCAACCTTGCGTCAGTCAACCTGGTCTCGCATGTTTCAGGCAAAGAAATCGACTGGGAAAAATTTGAGCAGACTGTCCGCGTGGCAATAAGGCACTTGGATAATTTGATAGACATCAATGAACTGCCCGTTCTTGAGGCAATAAAATCCGACAGGGAAAACAGGGCTGTGGGGCTGGGGGTTATGGGTTTTGCCGAAGCTGTGGAATTGCTGGGTTTCGCTTACGACAGCATTGAATCATACGGGTTTGCAGACAAAATTTTTGAATTTATCAGTTTTATTGCCATAGATGAAAGTTGCAATTTAGCCAAAGAGCGCGGAAGTTATAAAAACTTTCAAGGATCGGGCTGGTCAAAGGGATTTTTGCCTATTGATACGATCAAAAATTTGGAAAAAGACCGGGGCATGGCTTTGGATGTTGATAAAAAAAGCCGGGCTCAAGAGCTTTCAATAGATTGGGAGATTTTAAGGAAAAAAGTGAAAAAAGGCATGCGCAATGCCACGCTTATGGCTGTGGCTCCCAACGCCAATATCGGGCTGGTGGCCGGAACCACGCCTGGAATAGACCCCAGGTTCGCTCAGGTGTTTTCAAGGAATAAAATATCCGGGAAATATTTCGATATAAATCATAATCTGGCAAACGACCTTCAAAAATTAAATCTATGGGAGGCAACCCGCCATGAAATAATTGAGCGCCAGGGAGATATTTCAGAAATTACAAAAATTCCGGAAGGAGTAAGAAGAAAATACAAATCGGCTTTTACAATATCCCCATACGCGTTTATTGAAGTGGCTGCCCGCGCCCAAAAATGGGTTGACCAGGCGTTGTCCCGCAACATGTATCTTGAAACGAGGGATATTGAAGAAATTATTGATATTTACAAAACGGCCTGGAAAAAAGGACTGAAAACAACTTATTATCTGCACATGAAGCCCCGCCATACGGCCGAACAGAGCACGGTTCAGGTTAACAAAAGAGAGGCTCTTGGAAAAATAGGCTTTTCGGCAATAAAAAAAGAAACAGCGAGGGCGGAGGCCATGGCAGTCAGCGTTAAAAAATACAGCGTCTGCCCGGCTGACCCGCAGGAGCGATTGCAATGCGACAGCTGCCAGTAAAATTAAATTTAAAAATATGCAAAACAATTTTCTTTTGGGAAAAGCGTCGCCGGAAGATTATAATCTGCATCCTTCCCGCTATCCCTGGGCGAGAAAACTTTATGAACAGGCAGTGGCCAATACCTGGTTTCCCCACGAAATTCCGCTTAAGGAAGATTTGGAAGACTGGGAAACAATGACCGAAGATGAAAAGCACGCGGTAAGCTTTATTATGGCGTTTTTTAATCCGGCGGAGCTGATTGTCAACCGCGTATTGGCGTTGGGCGTTTACCCTTATTTAAAATCAGCCGAATGCCACCTTTATCTTGCCAAACAGATGTGGGAGGAGGCCAACCACTGCATGGCCTTTGAATATGTGCTGGAAACCTTGCCTTTAGACAGGGATAAAATATACGACGTCCACATAGACACTCCCTCGATGAAAGCCAAAGAGGATTTTATCAATAAATACATGAAGCGCATGGCAGAAAAAACCTATGACGTTTCCACAGATGAGGGAAAAAAAGATTTTATCCGCAACCTGGTGGCGTATAATATTGTCATGGAAGGCATCTGGTTTTACAGCGGATTTATGGTTATGCTTTCTTTCAGGCAGAGGAATAAGCTTCGGAATTTCGGCTCCATGATCAACTGGGTTTTGCGAGACGAAAGCCTGCACCTTCAATTTGGCATTAATTTGATATTGGCTATCTTGGAAGAAAACTCCGGCTTAGTATCGCCGGAATTTGCAGAAGAAATAAGGCAGATAATAATAGAAGGGGTGGAATTGGAAACAGCTTACAATAAAGATTTGTTTCCCAGCGGCATTCTCGGGCTTAATTCAGATTATGTCAACCAGTATGTCCAGTATGTCGCGGACCGCAGGTTGGAAGAGCTGGGCCTGGAGAGCCATTATAAAGCCGTAAATCCGGCTAAATGGATGACATCAGCTACCGACGTATATGAATTGGTAAACTTTTTTGAAGCGCAAAACACCAGTTATGAGGTAAACGGCCGAGCGCACCAGAAAAAATAAAGCTGTTGATAAAATGTTTATATTATGTTTAAAATTATGTTGATATTGTGTGAATGCGATATTTATTCGGGGCTTGACACCAATCTTCGCGAGACTAAAATGAAAGCTGAGGGGGTGAGAGATTTATTCTCAAGGACAGAATAGTTCTTGGTGAGAAAGGTTAAAGTGTATGACTAAGGTCATTGTCCGAACTTAGGCTCGAGCGTAACCTGAAGCATTAAGAATTACAACCCCCTCATTAGAAAACCATCGGAAAGAATTTTCCGATGGTTTTCTAGGTTGATTATCCCTTCATTATTGACAAAGTTTGTTAATTTGATACAAAAAGATCAGTCCTTTGACAGTTAAATTATTTCTACTATAGGAGGGCGCCCATGGCAGAACCGGAAAAAAAATATTTTTTTCGCAGCAGCGAACGGGGAATATTTGTTGAAATCTATTTTCCCAAAAGAGCGGCTTACTACGCTGCTATTTTTAACGCTTTGAGATTTGGATATGACGAAAATGAAGTTAAAATATATCTGCGACGTAATGCTCCCAAATTGGTAAAAGAGTTCCAGGTTTCTTCTGATTTGTTAAATCCTCGTCGTTATACCGCGTTAGAACCAATTCGTGATTTACCATTAATTAATGAGGCTCGAGAGAGAATTGATATGTATAGGTCTCCATTCTATGGATGGTCTACTCATTCAGTTGACGGAGTTTTCTTTGATAAAAAGGGAAACATTATTGAAGAAGCAACTCAACTTGTCCGCATAATATTTCGCTTTAAAAGTTCTCTTACCAAAAAAGCAATCAAAGATAACTGTTTTGATGTATTAAGGGCGATTATTTTCTGGATTGTTTCTCAGCATAGCCGTTTATATGAGCATAAAATATGGAGCGAAGCGGAAAAAGCCCAGTTTATGGTAAGGCACGAGCCCTGGCCTGAAAAAAAACGGACTTTTGCAGAAAAACATTATGTTGATATTGCCATAGAAATTGGTAAACAGATAGACGATCAAGCCATATTTATTTTCGGTTATCTTGTTAGAAAATTCTGGGAAAATGTGGTCAAGGAAAAATATCGAGAAGATGAGATTTGGGTAACCAATTTCTTTGATTTAGTAGTGAATGTTCTTGAACCGAAATAGTCATCGCATGAAATGTTGAAAGGAGATTGTCATGCTTTCCAAAGCAACAGAACAGCTAGTGAAAGAAATTTATACATATTTTGATAGAGAAGAAGATGAAGAAATGGTACAAAAAGATCCCGAAGCTTGTTTGCTAGCTATGCTTTTGGTTATTAAAAAAGAGTTACCTCTTAGTTATGCTGTGCTAAATATGACGATTGAAAAGGCGCCTTCTTATTTAGAAGAAGCCCAAAAAAAAATAGAAAAGGCTAAATAAACGTTATATTTTTTAAAAACAAATGCCTCGTTTGATGAATCGAGGCATTTATTTTCATAAATATTTTATTATGTTATTATAAATTATAATAAAGGTCGCATATATAAATTTGTAAAATATAATTTATGCCAGCCAATAACAAAGAAGGAAAATTGATCGGCAAAATCAGCCACTATTTTTCAAATATAGGGGTGGCGGTTATTGATCTTTCATCTCCCTTAAAAGAAGGAGAAACCATAAGGATAACAGGCGGGGAGGATACTGATTTTGACCAGACAGTTGAATCCATGCAGGTTGACCACGAAAAGATAAAATCAGCCAAAAAGGGTGATTCTGTGGGTTTGAAGGTTTTACAAAAAGTGAGGGAGGGTTATAACGTATATAAAAGATAAAAATAAAACAAAATATAAAATTTTAAACCGCAACGCCGGTCCGTTTTTACGGACGGCGTACACAGCGATGGAAAAAACAATCGCCATAAACGAAGAAGAAGTTGAAAATAAAATAATTGACTTGATTGTTTCTGGATCCGGCAACAGGCTGGTAGTTTTTAAGCCGGAAAACGACCCCAGGGGCGCTGATTTGGCGGTTAAAAAAAGGGGAGGATATAAAAAAAACGAAGTTTTTTTCAAAATTTGCAGCTTTATCGGGGCTGTTGCCGAAAACAGCTTTGCCACGGATATTCTGCAGCAGGATTTTAATCCAGATAAAGATTTTTATCTTATTTTCGCCTGTTTTGACGAAATAAAACAGGAGATAAACGATTATATCTGGATTATTCCGTCGCTGGAATTCAGGGATGTTGCCGACAAGGTCCAGGTTAACGGAAAAAAAGCGCTAAGGTTCGAAGCCCCGGTCGATATCAGGCAAAAAAATAAATATTTAAGGTATTTGATAAGCAAAAAAGAACTGGGGAAACTGCTGGTCAATCTTTTTAAATCCGGCTATTTTGATTTAAAGGATGCCAGCATCGAAGAAAAATTGGTCAACATGGATGAGCTTTTAGAATTCATAATCGAAGCCAGGAAAGACGCTTTGAGGGGCGGATCTGCGCCGGTTGACTACCCAAGGCTGATCGGATCCGTTGAAGTAAATTTCAAAAAAGGGGATCTTTTTTACCAGCACATTTTTTTCAAGCGCCAAAGGCACATTATCGGCCAAGAGATTGTTTATCAGAACAGCCGGCCAATATGGGCGATGAATTATTTCGGCTCTTTCATCGACAAAGAACCGCTGGAATTTTTAGAAGCATGTCTTTTGGGACTGGTGAAGAGTTGTCGCCTGGGAAAAACGTGCGAACTTGAAAAAAAAGAGTTCAAGTACAAAGACGACGGCCGGGGAGATTTGCGGGAATTTTTTGGCAAAGAACAGATATCAAGCAAAGAAAAAGCCGTTTATGAATTAAATTATCAGGGCGGTTTGATATAACACCATGAAATTCATAGCGGATTTTCATTTGCATTCAAAATATTCAAGGGCCACTTCGCCGTTGATGGATTTGGATAATATGGAAAGATGGGCGCTGATAAAAGGCATTAAAATTTTAGGGACGGGAGATTTTACCCACCCCGCGTGGTTTAAAAGCTTAAAAGAAAAATTGGAGCCGGCAGAAGCAGGCCTTTTTAAAATAAGAAGATCGGATTCTCCGCTTCGCTTTATTCTGACTTCTGAAATAAGCTGCATTTACAGCAAAAAAAACAAAGTCAGAAAAATTCATATCGTGGTTTTCGCGCCGGATTTTACAATAGCGGAAAAAATAAACGGCAAGCTGAAAAAGATAGGCAACCTGGAGGCGGACGGCCGGCCCATATTGGGATTGGATGTAAAAGAGCTGGCAAAAATAGTTTTAGAAACCTCCGAAGACTGCCTGGTCGTGCCAGCGCATGCCTGGACGCCATGGTTTGCCGTTTTCGGATCAAAGTCCGGATTTGATTCAATGGAAGAGTGTTTTGAAGATTATTCAAAATATATTTTTGCCATTGAAACCGGGCTTTCCAGCTCCCCTGACATGAACTGGCGGTTGTCTGTTTTGGATAAATTTGCTTTAATATCCAACAGCGATGCCCATTCTGGCCCCAAACTTGGCAGGGAGGCTAATGTTTTTGACACCGAAATCAGTTATAAACATATTATTGAGGCGATAAAATCAAAAGACCCGAAAAAATTTTTATACACCATTGAATTTTTTCCGGAGGAGGGAAAATATCATTATGACGGCCACAGGCTTTGCGATTTGAGCCTTTCTCCCTCAGAGTCAAAAAAATACAATGATATCTGCCCGAGGTGCGGCCGGCCTCTTACAATAGGCGTCTTGAACAGAGTGGAAAAACTGGCCGACAGACCAGAAGGCTTCAAGCTTGAAAATGCCATTCCTTTTAAAAGCCTGATTCCTTTAGAAGAAATAATTTGCGACGTCCTTTCGGTTTCTTCAGGTTCTAAGGAAGCTGGCAGGATATACAATAATTTAATATCAAATTTGGGCAATGAATTTAAAATATTGCTGGAAGCTGGAAGGAATGAAATAGAAAAATCGGCCTCTCCTGAAATTGCCGAAGGGGTAATAAGAGTCAGGGAGGGCTTAGTGCAAATTGAACCGGGATATGACGGAGTTTACGGAAAAATAAAGATTTTTTCAGAAAAGGAAAAATATAATAAAAAATTTTTCTCTTCTCAAAAAACCTTGCTTTAAATTTTTTTTGAAAAAGTCGGAGAGAGTTGACTTTTAGGCATATTAAGATATACTTCTATAAAGCGAATAAATAAAGGAGCATTTTATAGTCGCCGGCAGAATACCGCGCCCGTAATGGCGAGGGTCCTTATATGGAAGAAAGAATATATTATATAACAAAAGAAAAATTAAAAGAGCTTAAAAATGAGCAGGAAGAGCTGATTGGCCTTGAGCGCAAAAAAAACAATGGCGAAGCTCCCAAAATCTTTGAATCAGAAGACATAAATCCTGAGTTTATTAGTTTTCAGGAGGATTTAAGTTTTTTAAAATCCAGAATTTCGGAATTGAATAATATTTTAGAGCACTATGAATTGATTAAAAAACCCAAAAAAATCCAGCAAAATTTTATCGGGCTGGGGGCAAAGGTTATGGTAACCGTTGACGGCAAAAGAGACGAATTCACGATAGTGGGAACATTGGAAGCCAATCCGGCCCTGGGAAAAATAAGCAACGAATCTCCGGTGGGAAAGGTTCTTTTGGGCCACAAGGCCGGAGACGAGGTTGTTATTTCCTCTCCGGTTAAAACAAAATATAAAATAAAACAAATAAAATACGAAATCGGATGAAAGATATTCTTAATTTTTTTATTGAAGTGGGAAAGCTTAAAACCATGCCCAGGAGAGGATGGGTTTTAAGAAACGTCAAAAACCCCGAAAGCATTGCAGACCATACTTTCAGGGTTGCTTTAATGGCATGGGTTCTGGGCGGAAAAAAACATAATTTAAGCATTGAAAAAGTAATCAAAATGGCCCTGATACATGATATCTGCGAAGTTTATGCGGGCGATACCACTCCCTATGATTCAGTCCTTCCTAAGTCCAAAAAGAAAATAGCAGAGCTGGTGAAAACCTGGCCGAGGTTTTCAGCCAAGGAAAAGAAAAAATTGTCTGAAAAAAAATATAACAAAGAAAAAAAAGCTTTAGACAAGCTTCTTTTAAATCTTCCCCGCGACACGGGAAGAGAAATAAAGCATCTTTGGCTTGATTATGAAAACGGTTCAACAAAGGAAGGGAGATTTTTTAAGCAGGCTGATAGGTTGGAAAACTTTTTGCAGTCGCTGGAATATTGGAAAAAGCACAAGAATCTCCCGCAAAAAGCCTGGTGGGAGCAGGCGAGCGAGCTTTTTGACGACCCGGTATTGCTGGAATTTATTGAAACAATGGATAAAAGATTCCACAAATATGAAAAACCCAAAAATTAAGTCCTTTGACAAAAGAAAGGGATGAATATGCTAGATGCGGTTTCCCAGATTGGAATAGCTGTTTTTGGAATAATCGCCATTATTTTGGTCGCAAGAAAAAATAAATGGGGGTTTGTGTTCGGATTGATTTCCCAGCCGTTTTGGTTTATAACCTCTTTTATAAACAAGCAATGGGGAGTGTTTTTTCTAAGCGCCGTTTATGCGGCAACCTGGTCTTACGGAATTTACGAGTGGTTTTTTAAAAAAACGGAGAAATGACAATTTATAAAAGATCCGCCCCTTTGGATAAAAGGGGCTTTTTGTTTGATTTTATAGTATAATTCAAGGTAATAATAAAAATTAATTGAAAATCATGCCAAAATTTGCAAATAAAATCATAAATATTTTAATAACCAGCGATTTTATTCTAAACCTGGGATGGGGGTTATTGGCGCCTATTTTCGCCATATTTATTGTGCAGAAAATAACAACCAGCAGTCCGCTCGAAGCTGCCAGGGTTGCCGGATTCGCTTCTCTTTTTTATTGGATTACCAAGTCGCTTTTGCAGGTGCCAATCGGCCATTATCTTGATAAAAACCACGGCGAAAAAGATGATTTTTGGTTTATGGTTACGGGAACCTTTTTGGCGGGTTTCGTGCCGATAGGATATTTATTTTCATCATTGCCGTGGCATATTTATTCTTTGCAGATACTGCACGCCGTATCTATGTCAATGGTATTTCCGTCTTGGCTTGCCATTTTTACCCGCCACATTGATAAGGGCAAAGAAGCCCTTCAATGGAGCATGGAAAGCACTTTTTTAAGCGCCGGAGCTGGCATAGGCGGGGGGCTTGGGGGAATTTTAGTCAGCGCTTTCGGGTTTAATATGGTTTTTATCATTGTCAGCGCCTTCAGTATTATTTCCGCAATCCTTTTGATTTTTATAAGAAAAAACATATCTAAAAAGAGCGAGGAAACAGTAATGTCTATGCCGCAAAAATCATTGGTGGAGCCTTAATAGCCGCAATATAATTATGAAAAATCGGGAATTGGCAAAAATATTTTATGAAATAGCGGAACTTTTGGAAATGGACGAGGTGCCTTTTAAGCCTTATGCTTATGAAAAAGCGGCCACTTCTTTGGAATCCTTAAAGGGAGACGTAGCTGATATTTACAGACAGGGCGGTGTCAAAGCCCTGCTGGAAATTCCGGGAGTTGGCAAAAGCATAGCAGAACATATTGAGGAATACCTGAAAAGCGGAAAAATAAGTATATATGATCAATTGAGAAAAAGGCTTCCTTTAAATATCGGCGAACTTTCCAGGGTTGAGGGCTTAGGACCCCGGAAAATAAAAATTCTTTACCAAAAACTGGGAGTTCATGATTTAAAAACATTGGAAAAAGCCGCAAAATTCCATAAAATCTCCCCCCTTTTCGGCTTTGGGGAAACAACGGAAAAAAATATTTTGCAGGGAATAGAATTTTTGAAAAGAGACAAAGGAAGGTTTTTGTCAGGATACATAATGCCGTTGGTAAAAAATATTTTTGAAAAAATAAAAGAATTAAAAGAAGTGGAAAGGATAAGCTTGGCGGGATCGGTCCGCAGAAGAAATGAAACAATCGGAGACGCAGACATTCTGGTTGTTTCAAAAAACCCTGGAAAGGTGATGGATTTTTTTGTCAAACTGGAAGGGGTTGGAAAAGTTTGGGGAAAAGGAATGACAAAAGCCTCAATCCGCCTTAAAGAAGGCTTTGACGTAGATTTGAGGATAGTTCCGGAAAAAAGTTATGGCTCCGCCTTACAATATTTTACCGGTAATAAAGACCATAATGTCGTGACGAGGCGCATTGCCATAGAAAAAGGGATGAAGCTCTCAGAATACGGTGTTTTCAAAGGCAAAAAGCAGATAGCCGGAAAAACAGAGGAAGATGTCTATAAAGCGATCGGATTGCCCTATATTGAACCGGAATTAAGAGAAAACGACGGTGAAATTGAAGCGGCTCTTAGAGGAAATCTGCCTCAGCTTATAGGCTATAAAGACATCAGGGGCGACCTTCATTGCCATTCAGACTGGGACGGAGGAAAAAATTCAATCGAAGAAATGGCAAAGAAAGCTCGGGAAATGGGATATGAATATATAGGCATTTCCGACCACACAAAATTTTTAAGGATTGAAAGGGGGCTGGACGAGGAGCAACTATTAAAACAAAAAGAAGCAATAAATAAAATAAATAAAAAGTTTCAAATTTCAGGTTTAAAATTCAAAGTTTTGCACGGATGCGAATGCAATATATTAAACAACGGTTCGGTTGATATTGAAGACGAGGTTTTGGCAAAATTGGATTATGTCATTGCCGGCGTCCATTCAAGCCTTAAAATGCAAAAAGAAGAGATGACAGGAAGAATTATCAGGGCAATGGAAAACCAGAATATTGATATAATTTCCCATCCGACAGGAAGGCTGATTGGCCGCCGCGACGAATATCATCTTGATTTTGACAAGCTGTTGAAGGCAGCCAAGGAAACGGGAACCATCCTGGAAATCAATTCCTCTCCGTATAGAATGGATCTAAGCCGTTTTTACATTAAAAGGGCGAAAGCAGAAGGAGTAAAAATGGTCATTAACACCGATTCCCACCAGAAAGACCAGTTAGAGCTTATGGAATACGGCATATCGCAGGCCCGCCGCGGCTGGGCTGAAAAAGAGGACATCATAAACGTCCAACCAATGGAAAAATTATTAAAATATTTTAAGTAAATGCCAAGAGAGAAGTCGGCCGGAGCTATAATTTTCAGGGAGGAAGAAGGTAAAAGATATTACCTTCTTTTGCAGTACAAATCCGGGCATTGGGAGTTTGTGAAAGGCCATTTGGAGGAGGGTGAAAATGAACTTGACACATTAAAAAGGGAAACGCTTGAGGAGACGGGAATAAGAGACATTGAAACAATAGATGGATTTAAGGAAATAATAAAATATTTTTTCAGGCAGTATAATGTAAAAGTTTCAGCTGAAGACCTGAAAAAAGGTAAGACCCCCTGGGTTTTTAAGCTGGTTGTTTTTTATCTTGCAAAAACGAAAACAAAGGAGGTAACAATTTCACAAGAGCATGAAGGTTTTATCTGGTTGCCTTACGAAGAGGCTTTAAAAAAACTTACTTTTAAAAACGCAAAAGAAATTTTAAAAAAAGCAAATGATTTTATCGAAGAAAAAAACATTCAAAGAAAAAGTTCTTGAAGCGGTAAAGAGCATTCCCCCAGGCTCTGTTTTAAGCTACAAAGAAGTGGCCGCGAAGGCCGGAAACAAAAAAGCCTTCCGGGCAGTAGGCAGTATTTTGAATAAAAATTATGATTTGGAAATTCCCTGCCACAGGGTGATAAGAAGCGACGGAAAAACCGGCGGATACAACAGGGGCGCAAAGAAAAAGATAGAATTATTAAAGAAAGAGAAAGCTGTTTCGTAATCAAAAAACTGCGTGAACACGCAGTTTTTTGATATAAATTATCTTGGCTTCGTTTCTATTTTTTAACTTCTTCTACGATTTTTTCAAAGATTTCAGGATGCTTTTTTGCCAGCTCCGACAAAATCTTTCTATCTAGCCCTATCTTTTTTTCTTTTAATCCGTGTATAAGCCTGCTGTAAGTTATGCCCAACTGCCTCGATAAAGAATTTATTTGAGTCTGCCATAATTGCCTGAAATTTCTTTTTTTGGTTTTTCTATCTCGGTAGGCATAAGTCCAGGCATGCCTTAAAGCGTCTTTTGCCGCCTTGTATTTCGATTTTCTGCCCCATTTAAAACCCTTGGCATATTTTAATAAATGCTTCCTGTGCTTGCGCGCCGCTGTTGCTCTTTTTACTCGTGACATATTTTTATTTAATTATAGCGATATGAATTTTTTTATTCTTTTTGCCTCTGTTTTTGACAGCCGAACCCATTTGCGGATTTTTCTTTTTTGCCCGCCTGTTTTTTTTGCCCGGTTGTGATTCTGCCCGGATGTTCTTCTCATTATCTTTCCGCTTTTTGTTATTTTAAACCTTTTTAGCAAAGCTTTTTTGGTTTTCATATTATTTATTGTTTTGATATTATTGTCGTAAAGCCCCTGGGCTCTTTTTTCAATTCTCTTTCAACCTTAATTGGCAGAAGCTCGTTTATTTTGTTAAAAAAAATCTGGATTTTGTCTTTTGCAAGATATGAAAAAGCCTTTTCCCTTCCCCTTAACACCAGGCTTATTTTAACCTTGTCTCCTTCTTTTAAAAATTTTTCCGCCTGTTTGGCCCTTGTTTCAATGTCATGGGGGGAAATGTTGTATGTCAGCCTTAGCTCTTTTAAGCCTCCCCCGTAAGTTTTTATCTTTTTTTCTTTTTTTTGCAAAGAATAAAGATATTTTCCGTAATCTCCAATCCTGCATACCGGCGGCTCTACTCTTTCCGTTACCTGAATCAAATCCAGGCCTTTTGATTTTGCCAAATCAATTGCTTGGAATATATTCATCACCCCTAACTGTTTTCCTTCTTCATCAATCACCCTTACCTCTTTTGCCTTTATGAAATTGTTTATTAATATTTTATTCTGCAAAGTTTTAAAATATATTTTGTGGAAGCGCCGGGGGCGAACCCGGGTCCAGAAATTTTTTAAAAATAAATCTACAAACTTATCCTGCTTTGTTGTTTGGATATTAAATAAGAAACAGGCGAAATTTTTAATATCCTGATTCCCGTTAAAGTCTTAGCAATCCCCCGGGAAATTGAATTGCCCATCCTGATTGTATAACACCTTTGTCTGTTTATCAGGAGTCAACAGCAAAGATGCGGCATTAAGCGTATGCCAATACCGGTTGCCTATTGAATGAATTGGCAATTATGTTTTTTCTAGAAGTTTTATCAGGTTCTAGAAAACTGAGTTTGCATATTTTTAAGGAAATATCTGTCGAAACTTACGCTCCCATTACAGGTTTAATTCTCGGCTGACTTCTCTCTCTATATCTTTCCTCTTTATTTTTTCTTTTTTGTCGTATTTTTTCTTCCCCTTTGCTAATCCGAATTCAATTTTTAGCTTACCACTTTTCTCATAAATTTTCAAGGGTATTAAAGAAAAACCTTTCTGTGAGGACTTTCCCATAAGGTAATTTATCTCTTTTTTGTTCAAAAGAAGCTTCCTTTCCCGGCCTTCGTTATAATCCGCCCCGGCGTTATTCGGCTGATAGGGGGGCACTTTTACGCCAACCAGAAACAACTCTCCGGCCTTTAACGCAACATAAGCCCCGGCCAGATTAATATGGCCGGTTTTGATTGATTTTACCTCCTGCCCGAACAAAACCAACCCTGCCTCATATTTCTCAAGGATATTGTAATCATAAAACGCCTTTTTATTTTCCGAATATATTTTCATTATTTAAGTTTAGCAATACTTTAATTTTATAACAACTATTGACGAATATAAAGTATAAGTGTATAAAAATATATTGAGCGAAAGATAGTATAAAAGATAAAAAGGAGAGGAAAATGTCCGATTTAGAGCGTTCCGAACAAATGGAAGCCGACTGGAAAAGTCTCTGGTGGGGCTTTCTGTCAGAGCTTATGCAGGAGTTCGGTTTAGTCGGCGCTAAGAAAGGCGACCTGACCAAACTAAATTCAGAGGATTTAGCAGATAGACTGGAATCCCTGGATAAACTTCACGCTCTGATCAACTTACAAAAAGCAATTTTGGGATTATTTTGTGGAAAGGTAACATCCCAGAATATCTTAATTATCGGAAGTTTCTTTCGCGAAATAAATTCTAAGGTTGCTTTGCCCAAATTTCTCAAAGAATTCGATGAGTTTTCAGAAAAATACTCAAAGAAGCCGTGAGGAGAAATATGCCCTAAATGGGTAATGACCTCGATCAGATTCGTCTGGCCGGGGCTTTTTTTATGCGGCGGCTCTTTAATTTTTGAGTAAAACGAGTTAAACTTAACTTAAGCTATAAACAAATGGAGATAATAAAAGATAAAATATCAATACAAAAGCTGAAGGAGATGGCTGAAAAGATGTTTGGAAACTTGGTCAAAGCCGTTGTCGATGTAAAAAAAGAAACAATGGGAGTTGATGGTGAGTTGCACGCGGATTTGCAAGGGCTTTTAATTGAAAATGATTCCGATTGGCAGAATTTATGGGGAATAAATTTATATCCTAAAAAATCAGGAGAAGATTTTATAGAGTTTGATTCCGTAATAAATATCAGACCTACACAAAACAATCGAAGCCGCGGGGTTGATGATGCAAAAATACGAGGAAAAGTTATAAAAATTGTAAATAAACTTGTAGAAAAATGACAATTTTTCAGCACAAAAATTTAGCAAACAGTAGGTGGCAGAAGTTTTCTTTAATTGAGCAAATGGCTAATGTTGGCAGTGAGGTTGAGAGAGCTCTCAATTGGAGAGAGAAAGATGAAAAATACAGCCGAATGGCTTTTGAAAGGGCCCTAGAACTGCTTGATTTAACCCTGTCAGACTCTAAAAATAAAAACAGAATAATGGAAATTACCAGAGTCAGGGAACTGCTCTGCGATTATTTTTTGTCTGGAAATAATTATTTGGCAACGGAAAAAAACTGGCGGGATTATTTTTACTCATTCGGTTATGCCGCCGCTTTACAATAATACTATGTTAGAAAAATTAAAAGAGACAATTATTATTTCTTTGGGGGGGTCTGTGGTGGCGCCCGGAGAAATTGATGTTGAGTTTTTGAAAAATTTTAAAAAAACTCTGCAGAAATATTTAAAAACAAAGCGGTTTTTTATTTTTACGGGCGGGGGAAAAATAGCGAGATTGTATCAAAAAGCGCTTTCCGAGCTTGGGGCGAATGATAAAGAAAGAGATGAAATAGGAGTGAATGTTACCAGATTAAACGGCGAAATAGTAAAGCATCTGTTTTCAGAATTTTCTTATCCTGAAGTTATTATAAATCCTACTAAGAAAATAAAAACAGAAAAAAAGATCATAGTGGGGGCGGGCTGGAGGTCGGGCTGGTCCACGGATTATGTTTCTGTTTTGGCGGCTAAAACCAATAACATTAAAACCATTGTTAATCTTACGAATATTGATTATGTTTATGATAAAAATCCGAAAGAATTTCCAGGCGCCAAAGCGATAAAAGAAATAAACTGGCCGGATTTCAGGAAAATTGTGGGAGACAAATGGTCTCCAGGGCTGTCTTTGCCCTTTGACCCCAGGGCATCGGAACTGGCTGAAAAATTGAAATTAAGGGTGATTGTAATCAACGGGAAAAAATTAGAGCGCCTTGGAAGCTTTTTAAATAATAAACCATTCATGGGGACTATCATACAATGAGAAAGGAAATTAAAAAAATAATTGAAAAAGCGGTTAAAGATTTTTCAAAGGAAAACTTGAATTTTTCAGTTGAAATTCCCGGCGCAAAAAAGCACGGAGATTATTCAACCAATGCCGCCTTGGTTTTGGCTAAAAAAATAGGCAGAAATCCGCTTGAAACCGCCGGCATGATAAAACAAAAAATAGGAAATAATGATATCTTTGAAAAAATAGAAGTTGCGGGCCCGGGGTTCATAAATTTTTTCATTTCAGATAAAATTTTTATTGATAACTTAAAAAATATAAAAAAAGATTACGGCAAGGGAAAAGAGCTTTTAAACAAAAAGATAATCTTAGATTATACTGACCCAAATCCTTTTAAGGAATTTCACATAGGGCATTTAATGAGCAACGCGATAGGCGAATCTTTATCCCGTATTTTTGAATTTCAAGGAGCTAAAGTAAAAAGGGTGTGTTATCAGGGGGATGTGGGTATGCATGTTTCTAAGGCAATGTGGGGCATTTTGCAGAACAAGGATAATTTTCCAAAAGACAGCGCTTCCCTTTCAGAAAAAATGAATTTTTTGGGCAGCGCTTATTCTATGGGCTCTAAAAAATATAGTTCAGACGAAACAGCGACAAAAGAGATCAATGAACTTAATAAAAAAATTTTTGAAAGGTCTGACAAGCAGATTAACAAGCTTTATGACAAAGGTAAAAAATGGAGCCTGGAGCATTTTGACCGTATTTACAAAAAACTAGGCACAAAATTCGATTATCTGATTTTTGAAAGCCAAGTTTCTGATTTAGGGAAAAGAACCGTAGAAAAATGGCTAAAAAAAGGTATTTTTGAAAAAAGCGAAGGGGCAATTGTTTTTAAAGGAGAAAAATACGGGCTCCATACGAGGGTATTCATCAATTCCGAGGGCCTTCCAACCTACGAGACAAAGGATCTTGGGCTGGCTCAATTAAAACATAAAAAGTACCGTTATGACAAATCTTTCATTATTACGGGCAGCGAGGTAAATGAATATTTTAAAGTGATGTTAAGGGCCATGGAAGAAGTTTTGCCTGAGCTTGCGAAAAAAACAGAACATATCGGGCACGGAATGATGCGTTTGCCCGAAGGTAAAATGTCATCAAGAACAGGAAACGTTATAACGGGCGAATCATTGATAGAAAAAGTTGAACAATTAGTAAAAGAAAAGATTAAGGACAGGGATTTTTTACAAAAAGAAAAATCAGAAATTTCAAAAGCAGTTGCCGTAGGGGCTTTAAAATATTCAATTTTAAAACAGTCCATAGGCTCGGATATTGTTTATAATTTTGAAAAATCCATTTCGTTTGAAGGCGATTCCGGGCCTTATCTCCAATATTCTTTTGCCAGGGCAATTTCGGTTTTGAAAAAAGCAAAGGAACAAAACATAAAGCCCAGCCTCAAAAAAACTCCCAATGAGGCAGGGCTTCTTGAAAAGCTGATGTATTATTTTCCGGAGGTGGCGGAAAACACAAGCATAGAACGCCAGCCTAACCACATGGCGATGTATCTTACGGAATTAGCGGGCATTTTTAACGGTTATTACGCAAAAACCAGAATTATTGATAAAGAAGATGAATTTTCGCCCTATAAAGCGGCGATAACAAATGCTTTTACCATTATTATGAAAAATGGAATGCGGTTGCTGGCAATAGAGGCGCCAGAAAAGATGTAATCAGGCGTCAGGTTGAAATCAGAGAAAAATTAGATTAAGATGGATTATGTTTAATTTTCCGGAAAACGAACAGAAAATACTGAAATTTTGGGAGGAGAACAGGATTTTTGAAAAATTGAGAGCCAAAAACCAGGGTAATCCCTCCTGGTCGTTTTTGGATGGGCCGATTACGGCCAATAACCAGATGGGCGTGCATCATGCCTGGGGCAGAAGCTATAAGGATTTATTGCAGAGGTATAAGGCAATGCAGGGCTTTGACCTGAGATATCAAAACGGTTTTGACTGCCAGGGGCTTTGGGTGGAGGTTGAGGTGGAAAAAGAGCTGGGATTTAAAAACAAAAAGGATATCGAAAAATACGGCATAGATAAATTTGTTGAAAAATGCAAAGAAAGGGTGAAAAAATATTCAGAAATACAGACAAAGCAGTCTATCCGTTTGGGTCAATGGATGGACTGGGAAAATTCTTATTACACAATGTCAGATGAAAACAACTACGCCATTTGGCATTTCTTGAGAAAATGCCATGAGCAGGGATTGCTTTATAAGGGAAGAGATTCAGTTCCATGGTGTCCCCGGTGCGGCACGGCTATTAGTCAGCACGAAATTTTAACGGAAGAGTATAAGCTGATAACCCATACCGCAATATATTTTAAACTTCCTGTTTTGACAAAAGGTTTTGAAAAAACCAGCTTTCTCATATGGACAACCACTCCCTGGACACTGCCCGCCAACGTGGCCTTGGTGGTAAATCCGGAATTTGATTATGGCTTGTTCGAACATGGATCAGAAAGGCTGATTTTGTTAAAAAGCCTGGCTAAAAAAATACTGGGAGAGGGATTCAAGTTGAAAAAAACAATAAAGGGAAGCGATCTGGAAGGGCTTAAATACGAAGCGCCTTTTGACGGCCTCCCAAGGGTTAAAAATGCCGGAGACGAAAAACCGGAAACCTTCCATACTGTTGTTTTGGATAAAGACTTGGTGACCGATGTTGAGGGGACTGGCATAGTGCATACTGCCCCGGGTTCAGGCGAAGAAGATTTTAAAATAGGAAAAAGGGAGAATTTGGCAGTGATCGACGTGATTGACGAATCCGCTTTTTATCTGGATGAAATGGGAGAATTTTCAGGAAAAAACGCAAAACAGGATCCGGAAATAATTTTTGCATATTTGAAAACATATGAAAACGGCAGATTTTTTTACAAACTGGAAGACTACCAGCACCGCTATCCCACTTGCTGGCGGTGCAAGCAAGAGCTCGTATGGAGGGTGGTCGACGAATGGTATATTTCAATGGAAAAACTGAGGGGAATTTTAATCGGCATAACGGAACAAATCAATTGGATACCGGAATTCGGCAAGGACAGGGAATTGGACTGGCTGAAAAACATGCAGGACTGGCTGATTTCCAAAAAAAGATATTGGGGTTTGGCCCTGCCCATATTCGAATGCGGAAAATGCGGAAATTTTGAAGTCATCGGTTCAAAAGAGGAGTTGGAAAAAAGGGCAGTGGAGGGCTGGGAGGATTTTTCGGGCCATTCGCCCCATAGGCCGTGGATAGACAAGGTAAAAATAAAATGCAAAAAATGCGGAGAAAATGTTTCGAGAATAAAAGACGTTGGAAACCCCTGGCTGGATGCTGGCATCGTGCCCTTTTCCACAATGGGATATTTTGAAGACAAGAAATATTGGAAAAAGTGGTTTCCTTCAGAGCTTGTTACGGAATCTTTTCCCGGCCAGTTTAAAAATTGGTTCTATTCTCTTTTGGTGATGTCGGCTGTTTTGGAGGGAGTCCCGCCCGTGAAAACTATTTTCGGATATGCCTCGGTGCGCGACGAAAAAGGGGAAGAGATGCACAAATCAAAAGGAAACGCCATTTGGCTTGATGACGCGGTGAGCATCATAGGGGCTGATCCGATGCGCTGGATTTATGCAAAGCAGAACCCGGCGGAAAACATGAATTTCGGCTATAACGCGGCAGAAGAGGCGAAAAGAAAACTGCTGGTGCTTTACAATGTTTATTCGTTTTTTGAAACTTACGGAAAAGAAAAAAATGCGCCTATTTTAGAAGCAGGGCGAATACAAGGCGATATTTTAGACAGATGGATATTATCTAAAATCGGCCACCTGATAAGCCTGGTGGAATTCAATTTTGACAGTTATAATATTTCCAAAGGGGTTTTGGCTATCGAAGATTTTTTCATAAATGATTTGTCGCTTTGGTACATAAGAAGATCAAGAAAAAGATTCCGGCAGGAAGGCAACGGGAGGGAACATGCATCAGACACTCTTTATTATGTCCTTCTTGTTTTAACAAAGCTTTTGGCGCCGGTGATGCCGTTTTTTGCCGAAGAAATGTATTCCAGGCTGAAAACAAAAGACATGCATGAATCAGTGCATTTGGCCGAATGGCCCAGGTTGAAAGATGATAACCAGACCGACTTGGAGTTAGAGGAGCAGATGGACGAAGCGCGAGTTGTTGTAAACCTCATTCTATCTAAAAGGGCTTCAAAAGAGATAAAAGTCCGCCAGCCCATAGCTTCAGCCAAAATAAAAAACAAGAATTTGAAAATAAAGGGAAAGGAAGAATTTTTGGAGCTTATAAAAGACGAAACTAACATCAAAAAAATCGTTTTTGATGATAAAATAAAGAATGAGGTGGATCTGGACACAAAAATAACAAAGGAGCTGAAAGAAGAAGGAATAATAAGGGAAATCATCCGTCATTTGCAGGATATGAGAAAAAAAATGGGTTTAAAACCCGCAGACGAAATTTCCGTCTTTTTTGACGGGGATAAAAATCTCGCTGAAATTCTGGAAAACAATAAAGAAGACTTTTTAAAAGAAATCAAAATAAAAGAATTTTTTTCCGGCCAGCCCGAAAGCCTGGAGTCTGGTTTAAAAAAAGAGATTATGATTGGCGGTAAAAATTTGCTGTTAATAATTAAAATTTAAAATTTTAACAATATGTCTCTATTTGAGAAAAAGCCGGAGATTCCCCGCCGGCAGTTTAAAAATTTTTTGAAATCAACCGAAATCAAATCAGAGGGCCAGAGGCAGTTAAAACCCAGGGAAAGGAAAAAATTGGAGGTTAAATATTTTCCCAGGAAATACCATTCCACCATATCAAAAGGTGAATACCAAAGGTCTTTGCATTCTTTAAAAGAGCAGAAAAGACTGGAGCAGGATTTTCAAAAAAAGACAAAGATGCAGAGAGAAATAAAATATTTGGAAGAATTGCAGAAAAGGGATTTTCCCGTAAAATAATGACAGTCAGATACAGAACCAGCGGCTTTGTAATCGGTAAAAAAGACAGGTTTGAATCAGACAGGGTTTTTACCGTTTTTACCCAAGATTTCGGCAAACTGGAAATAAAGGCCAAAGCCATAAGAAAAATAGTTTCTAAATTGAGGGGCGGCATTGATTTTCTCTGCTTGTCGGAGATTGAATTCATCCAGGGCAAAAATTTCAAAACCCTAACCGACGCCGTTTTGATAAAAAAGTTCATCAACATAGAACAAAATTTGGAAAAGCTGGAAACCGCCGGCAGAATGGCAGGCCTTCTGGATAATTTTATAAAAGGGGAACAAAAAGACGAAGAAATTTTTTCCCTCTTCTCCGAAACTTTGGAAAAATTAGAGAATCAGCCCTTATGCAACAGCCGTTATGCATTGATTTATCGCTATTTTTTTTGGAATTTCGTTTCTTTTTCAGGATACTTGCCCGAGCTTTACAAATGCGCTGTTTGCCAGGGAGGGCTGGATCCTTCCAATATCCATATTTCCTGCATGGAAGGAGGGGTTGTCTGCCATAGGTGCCTTAAACCGGACAATACGGCAAAAAAAATTACCCAAGATATCGTTAAAATAATGAGGATAATTTTAAAAAATGACTGGAATGTTTTGTTAAAATTAAAAATTGATAATTCGTCATTAATTTTGTTTGAAAATATTTCCGAGGATTATTATTCGCATCTAAAAGAAAAATAAAAACGCTCTATGAATAAAATAATTGTTTATCTAATGCTTTTTTTAATCATCATTGCCGGAGGATTGGGCTTTTGGTTCTACAGGGAAAGGGTTTTTTCAAAAGAGGTTTTAAAAATAGATATTTTAAGCAAAGACCTTGCCAAAACAGGCGAAGAAATCGAATATACTGTCAAATATAAAAACAACGGAAATTTTGTTTTGGAACAGCCAAGGCTTGTTTTTGAATTTCCGGAAAGCTCTTTGACTGAAGGCGGCAAAACAAGGATAACCCAAGAGCTGAAGGACATATATCCTGGCGACGAGGAATTTTTGAAGTTCAAGGGCCGGCTTTTAGGAAAGGAAGGCGACTTGAAAGTGGCCAAAGCATCAATATCATATATACCCAAAAATCTTTCAGCGCGCTATGAAACAGACACCACTTTCACCGCTAAAATTGAAACCACGCCGATAACTTTGGATTTTGACCTGCCCTCCAAGGCGGAAAAGGGTAAGGAAATCCAGTATTCGGTTAATTATTTTTCCAACGTGGATTATCCATTTGAAAATTTAAGCGTTAAAATAGAGGCGGTGAACGGCTTTGATTTTGAGGAATCTAATCCGCCCTCTCTGGACAAATCGGAATGGAAAATCCAAAAATTGAACAAAGCGGAAGGCGGAAGAATAGTGGTAAAAGGAAAAATCATCGGCGAAACGAGAAGCCGTTTGAATTTTAAGGCGAAAATCGGCGTATGGCTTGACGACGAATTCATTGTGATAAAAGAGGCGGAAAAAGAAGTGGAGGTTATAGAGCCCCAGCTCTTCATATCGCAGATTATCAACGGGTCGTTGAATTATACGGCCAGCCCGGGAGAAAGGCTCCATTACGAGATTTTTTTCCGGAACATCGGCCCCACTCCGTTTGAAAACCTTTTTTTAATGGCTAAAATTGAAGGTTCTGCCGTTGATTTTTCATCGATAAGGGCGAGCTACGCCCAGATCAGGCCGGACAGCCGTCTCATCGTTTTTGACCCAAAGCAAGTTTCCATTTTAAGGCGGCTGGACGTGCAGGAAGAAAAAAAAGTGGAATTTGATTTAAAACTTAAAGACGACTGGACGCCTTCTTATTCTGAAAAAAACAGCACGTCGATAAAAAGCAATATAAGCGTATCCCAGATCAGCCAGGAATTTTTAACCAAAGTCAATTCAAAACTGGAGATTTCCCAAAAAGGATATTATCAGAATTCTCCGATCGTAAATTCGGGCCCCACTCCTCCAGAGGCCGGCCAACCCACCTCTTATACCATAACCTGGAACATCAAAAATTATTTTAACGATGTCAAAAACGCGAAGGCGAGGGCATTTTTACCGGAAAACGCGACATTGACGGGAAAGGTTTTTCCGGAAAGCGAATTTTCCAATTTTTCTTTTGACAGCGCCACTAGGGAAATATTATGGTCGGCCGGCGATATTGCGGCCGGAGCCGGAATTTCCAGCGCTTCGCCTTCAATATCTTTTCAGGTTTCAATAGTGCCCTCGTTTTCCCAGAAAGGATTTTCAGCTCAAATTATAGGGGATGTTTTAGCCACGGGCGAAGACCAGTTTACGGGATCCGTAATTACAGGAGAGGGGCCATTAATAAACACCAGCCTTCCAGACGACTCCGCTTTTGGCGGAACGGTGCGATAAAACCAGGAATATAAAGACCTTAAAAAAACATAAAAAGTGCGGTTTTTTCACTCGAGTGAAAAAACCGCACTAAATAAAAACATAAAATATTTTATTATGAAAAAAGAGGAAAATAACGCCGAGTTAATGAATAAAATCATATCCTTGTGCAAAAGAAGAGGTTTTGTTTTTCCGGGGTCTGAAATATACGGCGGCTTGGCAAATTCGTTTGATTACGGACCCCTGGGAGTTGAATTGAAAAATAATATAAAAAATCTTTGGTGGAAGCATTTTGTCCACGAGAGAGACGACATGGTCGGTATAGACGCGGCTTTAATAATGAATACAAAAGTATGGGAAAATTCAGGCCATTTGGAAACCTTCAACGATCCGCTGGTTGAATGTAAAAAATGCCATCACAGATTCAGGAAAGATCATTTGGAAAAAAATAAGTGTCCCGATTGCGGAGGAGAATTGACAGCGTCAAAACAATTTAATTTAATGCTGAAAACTTTTTTGGGACCGGTTGAAAGCGCTGAAAATACTGTTTATTTCAGGCCGGAAACGGCGCAGGCAATGTTTGTGGATTTTAAGAATGTTTTGGAAACCTCAAGAAAAAAAATTCCTTTTGGAATTGCCCAAACAGGAAAGGCCTTCAGAAACGAAATTACCCCGGGAAACTTTATTTTCCGCACAAGAGAGTTTGAACAAATGGAGATAGAATATTTTGTAAAAAAAGAAAATTGGGAAAAAAGTTTTGAAGAGTGGAAAAAAGAAATGTGGTTATGGATAACAGATGAAATTGGATTAGATAAAGAAAATATCCATGAATTGAATGTGCCAGATAGTAAAAGGGCGCATTATTCAAAAAAGACCATAGATTTCGAATATGATTTTCCGTTTGGCAGGGACGAGCTTTATGGTTTGGCCTACAGAACTGATTTTGACTTGAAAAATCATTTCACAGAGCCGCCGTATGAAGACGCAGAGTCAAAAGAAAAATTTTACCCCCATGTTATAGAGCCGACTTGGGGATTAGACAGGTCGGTTTTAGCTGTTTTATGTGATGCCTACACAGAAGAAAAAGACAGGATTGTTTTAAAATTAAAGCCCGGCTTGGCGCCGTATAAGGTTGCTGTTTTTCCATTATTAAGAAATAAACCGGAATTGGTTAAAAAAGCCAAAGAAGTTTACGATATGCTGAAAAAAAATTTTGTCACAGCGTTCGACGACAGGGGAAACATCGGAAAACGATATTACAGTCAAGACGAATTAGGCACGCCTTTCTGTATTACGATCGACTTCGACTCTTTAAAAAATAATGATGTAACAATCAGGAACCGCGACACAATGAAGCAAGAAAGAGTAAAAATAAACGAATTAACAAGGTTATTGAATGAATTACTTTCAGAAAAATAAATTTTTTAAGGGGATAATCCGGAAAATAAAAAAGAAGGGGGCTGAAGACAGGATTGAAACAATAAAGCCGTACCTGGATAAAAACGGCAGAATTTTGGACATTGGGGCAGGTTCATGCATGGTTTCAGAGTTGCTTGAAAGGCAGGGTTGCAGCATAACGCCGATTGATGTTGAGGATTTAAGCTTTGCTAAAAAGATAAAACCGATAATTTATAACGGAAGCAAAATGCCGTTTAAAAAAGACGAGTTTGCCGCCTCCTTGGTTTTAACCGTTCTCCATCATACTCCCTTTCCCGAAAAAATTTTAAAAGAGGCCAAAAGAACATCGAAAAAAATTATCGTCATAGAAGATATTTATACCAATATGTTTAATAAATACCTGGCTTATTTTATTGATAAACTGCTCAATTTGAAATTTAGCTTGGCGCACACAAATAAAAAAGACAGGGAATGGAAAGAAATATTTGATGGAATGAATTTAAAGCTGCTTGACGCCAAATACCATAATTCTCCCTTTGGCGTTAAACGCGCAATATACTGCCTTGAAAAATAATGAATTTTTAACAAATTTTTCAAATCTGGCAAGGCCGTTGAGCAATATTAAAAATATTGCTTTGGTTTTGCTGGCTTTTTATTTATCCGGAACTGAAGCCGGGAAATATCTTTGGCCCGCTGTTTTGGGAATAGTTTCCCTTTCTTTTGTTTCTTCGGCAATGTATCTTCAAAACAGTTTCTATGATAAGGAGATAGACAAAGAAAACAAAAACAAAGAATATTACGCAAAGGCCGTTGAATATTTCGGCCAAAAAACTTCGACCAATATCTTTTTCGTTCTGGCTTTGGCGGGTTTTGCGGCAGGGCTTTTTATAAACGCTTATTTTTTTTCCGCTTTGTCGCTTTTATTTTTGTCCGGTTTTTTTTATTCTATGAAAGGCACCAGGTTTAAAGAAAAGCCCCTGCTGGATGTTTTATTCGGAGCTGTTTTCACTTATTTTTTCAGGTTTGCCGCAGCCTGGTTTATCTTTTCTGAATCTTTCCCGCCGTTTTTGGCCATATCAGGATTGGTTGTAGCCAAAGCGGCCGGCTACCTGCTTTATAAAGAGGCGGACAGGGCATATTTTAAAAAAGCAAACATAAAAAATTCCATCACATCTCTTTCAAAAAGAACCGTAATTTTATTGTCTGTTTTTTTCTGGGTTTTAGCTGTTTTTTCTTTTATTTTAATGTGCCTGAATTCTGTTTTTAATATCGGGTTTTTAGGGAGCCTGCCGGTAAAATTTCTGCCTTTGATTTTTTTTGCCGCTCCTCCTTTAGCGGCAATTTATTTGAAAGTTTCAGGAGTAATAAAAACAGAAATAAAATATTTAAGAACGCTCGGGTTTATTTACTGGATTTTGGTTATTGCGACAGCAGTGATGTTATTTTAATGAAAAATAGTTTATTATTAGAAAACAGCTATGTATAAAAAAACTACTTTTAAAAACGGCTTGAGGCTGATTACGGTTCCCTTAAAGAATTCAAAAAGCTACACGGTTTTGATTTTGGTGGGGACCGGGTCTAAATACGAAACAAAAGAAATAAACGGCATATCCCATTTTTTAGAGCACATGTTTTTTAAGGGCACGGCAAAAAGAAAAAGCACCTTGAAGATTGCCGAAGTTCTCGACAGGGTCGGGGGAGTATATAACGCTTTTACTTCAAAAGAAGTTACCGGATTTTGGGCGAAAACGGGCAAAAGCCACTTGGATGTATCTTTGGATTGGATTTCCGATATTTTTTTAAATTCCAAATTTCCAGAGAAAGAAATAGAAAAGGAAAAAGGAGTGGTTATCGAAGAATTAAACATGTATTTAGACACTCCCACCTCTTACATCGGAGACCTTTGGGAAGAGCTTTTGTATAAAGACCAGCCGGCCGGCTGGAAAGTAATAGGCGAAAAGGAAAACATATTGAAATTCAACAGGCAGAAGATAAAGGATTATTATAAAAACCAATATTCGTCTGAAAATACCGTTGTGTGCGTTGCGGGCGATATTGATGAAAAGGACATTAAGCCTAAAATAGAAAAATATTTTAAAAATATTTTAAAAAACAAAATCAGGCAGAAGATTAAAGTAAGGGAGGAGCAGAATAAGCCCGAATCCCTGCTTTACCATAAAAAAACAGACCAGACGCATTTTTGCCTTGGGGTAAGGGCATATGATATTTTCCATCCCCAAAAATACGCCCTTATTCTTTTGTCCATAATACTGGGGGGAAACATGAGCTCCAGGCTTTTTATCAATGTAAGGGAAAAGAACGGCCTGACTTATTACATCCATACTTCAGCCAACAGCTTTACCGATACTGGATACCTTGTCACTTCTGCCGGGGTTGACCACAAAAATTTGGAAAAGGCGGTTAATTTGACTTTAAGGGAGTACAAACTGCTAAAAGAGAAAAAAATTTCCGGAGATGAACTGCAGAAAGCAAAAGATTATCTGAAAGGCACATTGTCTTTGTCTTTGGAGTCGTCGGACAACCAGGCTGATTTTTACGCATGGCAGGATCTGCTGGAAGGCGTTATTTTAACGCCGGAGGAAAAATTCAAAATAATTGACCAAATTTCTGCAAATGATATAAAGAAAGTGGCGCAGGAAATATTCGTTCCCGAAAAATTAAACCTTGTCGCTATCGGGCCCTTCGAAGAAAAGGAAAAAAACAAGTTTGAACAAATACTAAAAATATAAGGTATGAGCGAACATTCATTGAATATCTCGGTGGAGGCTATAATAAAAGTTTTTATAGCCGCTTTTGTTTTTTACGTAATTTATCTGACAAAAGACGTTGCCATTTGGTTCTTTTTCGCTCTTATCATTTCAGTTCTGCTGGAGCCGGCAATCAATTTTTTAAGATGGATGCGCCTGCCAAAACTATTGGCTATAATGCTGATTTATCTGTCTATTTTCGGTTTTTTGGGCCTTTTGATATATATTACAGCTCCTATTTTTATCTTTGAGCTAAAACAGTTTTCCCAAAACCTTCCTGATTATTTTGAAAAAGTCGACCCGCTTTTGCGGCAGTTCGGCGTTGACACAGAGTATGTTTTTACCGATCTGACCCAGGCCCTTACAAAAGGTTTGGAACGGAGTTCTACGGGAATTATTTCAGCCTTGCTTGCCTTTTTTGGCGGAGTTTCCTCGGCTATTTTCATATTAACGCTTGCTTTCTTCTTGTCCTTGGAAGAAAAGGGACCTGAAAGGGTTTTGATTATCCTGACCCCCAAAAAATACGAAGAATATATAATTGCCCTTTTTGAAAAGTCTCAGAGAAAAGTTGCCGGATGGTTCGGAGCCAGATTGCTCTCTTGCTTGTTTGTGGGAGTGTCTTCTTTCATTATTCTTTATATGTTTGACGTAAAATACGCCTTTATGCTGGCTTTGCTGTCGGGCATTTTGAATTTTGTGCCGTATATAGGGCCTTTGGTAACAAGCATTTTATTGGTTGTGTTCGTGGCTGTTTCTTCAAACTCTTTTATAGTGCTGTTTTATGTTTTTGTTTCCATAATCGCTATTCAGGTTATTGATAACAATCTTTTGACGCCCGTGCTGATGAAAAAAATGATCAATCTTCCTCCGGCCCTGGTTTTAATCGCTTTGCTGATGGGCTCTCAGCTGTTGGGTTTTTTGGGAACGATTTTTGCCGTGCCGGTTTTCGCCATTGTTTATGAATTCCTTAAAGAATATCTGGAGAAAAGAAGGGAAGAAGCAGTCCAAACTGAATAGCAAGTATTTTTTTATAAAAAATTCCGGCTTTAAAAAGCCGGAGTTTTATTTTATGTTTCATGCCGGCGTTGCCATTATGGCGACGGAAATAACAATTATTGCTATTTGGCTTAAAATTCTCCAAAAAAGGGAAATTTTTATATTACTCTTGCCAATTTTTGCCATATTTTCACTGCTTAAAGAGTGAACTTTTTCTTTGTGTATTTTGCCGTGCCAGGTTAGAATCCCGGCTTTAAAAAATAGGCTTAATAAATCAAACCCGTCGCTTAAAATGGAAAAAAAGGCTGAAATATAAACAATAGGCTGGTTGCCAGAAAAAATGAAAATCAGCGTAATCCCCAAAGAAAAGTCGGCAAATACTTTCAGGCAGTCCGGCATAATTTTTTGCCACTGTTTTGCCCTGATATTATTGATTGAATAGTCTGCGTGGGGGATCATATCCAGAACATAGTGGCTTAAAAAAGCCAAAGCAACAGCCAAAAAGGGATTTTTTGCCAAAGACCCGACAGCCGCCCCGAAAACCAAATGAGGAGTTAAAATCATGGAAAATTGCTAAAATTTATGATAGAATTAAAAAAATATCAATTATACATTATGGCAGATAAAAAGAAAAAATTCTATATCACCACCAGTATTCCTTACACAAATGCGCTGCCTCATATTGGTTTTGCCCTGGAAATTATACAGGCGGATGTTATCGCGAGATATTATAGGCTTTTAGGTTTTGATGTTTTTTTTCTTACGGGCACAGACGAGCACGGCCAAAAAACACTGAAAGCGGCGGAGTTTTTGGGCAAAGATCCAAAAGTTTACGCAGACGAAATTTCGCAGAAATTTAAGGATTTAAAACAGCTTCTAAATCTATCAAACGACGATTTTATCAGAACCACGGACGAAAAAAGGCACTTGCCCTCCGTTTATAAGCTGTGGGAGAGATATAAAGAAAACGGCGACATTTATAAAAAGAAATATAAGGGTTTTTATTGTTCAGGATGCGAGGCTTTCAAAACGAAAAAAGAACTGCTTGGCAATAAATGCTCCATTCATCAGAAAGAAGTTGAAATGGTGGAAGAAGAAAACTATTTTTTTAAACTTTCAAAATATTTGCCTGAAGTCAAAAAAAATATAAAAAGCGGCAGTATAAAAATTATTCCTGAAACGAAAAAGAATGAAATTTTAAATATGATAGAACAGGGGCCGGAAGACATCAGTTTTTCAAGGTTAAAAGACAAATATTGGGGGTGGCCGGTGCCAGGCGACGAAACCCAGGCTTTTTACGTCTGGCAGGATGCCTTGCCAAACTATATTTCTGCCATAGGCTATGATGAAAACAGCGGAGAATTCAAAAAATATTGGCCGGCTGACGTTCATTTCATAGGCAAAGATATTGTAAAATTCCATGCAATTTTTTGGCCGGCAATGCTTTTATCAGCCGGTTTGCCCTTGCCAAAATCAATTTTTATTCATGGATTTATAACGGTAAACGGACAGAAGATGTCAAAATCACTGGGTAATGTGATTGACCCCTTTGAACTCGTAAAAAAATATGGAACTGACGCTGTAAGGTATTATCTTTTAAGGGAAATTCCGGCCGCAGAAGACGGTGATTTTACTTATGAAAAATTCACTCAGAGATACAACGCGGATTTGGCGGGAGGACTGGGAAACTTGCTGGCAAGGGTTTTGGGCATTGCCCAAAATTTAAAAATTAAAAAAAGCAAGGCAACAAAAAAAACAGAAGAAAAGATTAAGCGAATAAAAAGGAATTATGAATCCGCTTTAAAAAACTTTAAATTCAACGAAGCCCTTGCGTCAATCTGGGATTTGATAAGTTATTGCGACAAATACATAAACGAAGAAAAGTTGTGGGAAACAAAAAATCAAGGAGCCATAAGCGATTTGTTTTATGCCTTGCATAATACCGCGGAATTTTTAAACCCGTTCCTGCCTGAAACCTCAGAAAAAATCAGGCAAGCCTTAAAAGCAAAAGAAAGGACGGCATTGTTCCCGAAGATTGACTAATTTTTATTTGCTGATATACTGATAACAGCTCTTTGTTATCAAACCACGACGGTTTGAGGGAGTGAGGTTCCCCTTTCCCTTTAGGAGGGAGAAAGAGATGTTGATTCTTTCCAGAAAAATCGGCGAGAAAATTATCATTAGAGATGATATTGAAATTATTATTTTAAGCCTTCGCGGCCGGGAGGTAAAGGTAGGGATAAATGCGCCAAAGGAGGTGCCGGTTCGGCGGGAAGAGCTGGAAGAAGAAGGGAACAATCCCCTCGATTTTGATTAATTAAAAGGCAAAACGCCTGAATAGTTTTATATGGCAAACCCTCCTGGCGTTTGCCATCTTTTTTTAAAAAATATTATTTATGATTATAGATACTCACAGCCATCTTAATTTTGAAGCTTTTAAAAAAGATTCAGATGAGGTTATAAAAAGAACATTGGGCCAAAATATTTGGCTTATAAATGTCGGCACAAGATATGAAACAAGCGAAGAGGCGGTTAAGATTGCGGAAAAATACAAAGAAGGGGTTTATGCCGCTATCGGGCTTCACCCTATTTATGCCGGCACTGAATTTGTAAAAATAAAAACCGACCAAAGTGAAGGAGAATTTTTAACAAAAGAACAAGGTTTTGACAAAGAAAAATACAAAGAGTTGGCAAAATCCAAAAAAGCAGTTGCAATAGGAGAAATAGGTTTGGATTATTATTACCGGCCTAAAACCAATGCAAAATTACATCAGTTCAAGGATTCGCAAAAAAAAGTTTTCATCGAACAGCTTGAGTTGGCAGAAGAATTGAATTTGCCCGTTATTGTTCACTGCCGGATGGCGCATGCGGATATCTTGGATATCTTAAAATCTAAAACAGAAAAATTGCGAGGAGTAATACATTGTTTTACAGGAACAGAGGCTGAAATGGAAGAATATTTAAAATTGGGATTTTATATCGGCTTAAACGGAATAATTTTTAAACTCAATATGGATGAAGCCATAAAGCAATGCCCGCCAGACAGGATTTTAGTTGAAACCGACTGTCCGTATTTAACTCCCTTGCCCGCCGAAGTTTCAGCAAAGGCGGGGCCTAAAGGATATGTTCGCAACGAGCCCGTATTCATAAAATACATAATTCAAAAAATCTCCAATCTAAAAGGAATCAGTTTTGAAAAAATCGCTAAAATCACAACCCAGAACGCCCAACAATTATTTAAGATATAAATATTTAAGACATAATAATTTAAGACATAGTTCTAAGACATAATAACATATAGTATACGACACGCGATAAAACTGCGACCGCATTTTTTATAGCGTATGTATGTTTTTATAGTGTATGTATGTTTTTATAGCGTATGTATGGTAATAGTAATGATAACGTTAATGGCATTTGTATTTTAGTGTGGTCAAATTATCACGATCGTAGAATTTTGACCACACTAAAATTTTATAAAAAAAAGACCGCTTTGGACGAATTTTCGTCAGGCGGTTTTGGTTTTTACGGTGTGTGGCGGTTTTTCTATCTCTTCCATAAATGAGCATCTGGGCGGCAGAAAGCGCTGGCGGTACGATCGATTTCTTTGTAGTAATCTTTGCGAGCGTCTTCTACGCTGTCAAAAGGACTATATAGGCGGGAAAAAATATAAAAACTTTCCCATTGTGAAGTTACCAAAGACATTAAATTTTCCGCCTCTTGCTTCGTATCTGAATGAACTAATTGCAGACCAGTGTCTATATTCACATTAAAGCTACGAGTATTGGTATTGTAACATATCGTATACCATACTTTGTTCATAAAAAGACCTCCTATTTGCAGTTTGTAAATGAGCGGCATCAATTTATTTATATAGCATAATAATTTTTTACTGTCAAGATTTACCCAGTTAAAGTTATTTGATATCATAAATAATTATGCGAAAATATAATCCTCAGGAAATAGAGAAGAAGTGGCAGGAAAAGTGGTATGGCTCCAGCTGTTTTAAGGCGAAAAACCGTTCCGGCAAGAAGAAGTTCTACCTTCTGGCAGAATTTCCTTATCCTTCGGGGGAGGGCCTCCACGTAGGCCATTGCCGGAGCTACACGGCCCTGGATATTATTGCCAGGAAAAGAAGGATGGAGGGTTTTAATGTTCTGTTTCCCATGGGCTGGGACGCTTTCGGCCTGCCCACGGAAAACTACGCCATAAAAAAAGGAATCCACCCCTCTGTCGCCACCAAAAAGAATACCGATAATTTCCGGCGACAGTTAAAAAGCCTGGGTTATTCTTTTGACTGGTCACGAGAGGTAAACACCACCGACCCAAAATATTACAAATGGACGCAGTGGATATTTTTACAGCTGTTCAGAGAGGGTTTGGCTTACAAGGAAAAAATGCCCATTAACTGGTGCCCTTCCTGCAAGACGGGTTTGGCGAACGAAGAAGTGGTCTCTGGCAAATGCGAAAGATGCGGAACAAGGGTTGAAAAAAAAGAAAAGGAACAGTGGCTGATAAAAATAACCGATTACGCGGAAAGGCTGATCAAAGATTTGGATTCGGTTGA
Organism: uncultured Candidatus Saccharibacteria bacterium; assembly: GCA_964427585.1. GTDB lineage: Bacteria > Patescibacteriota > Minisyncoccia > Minisyncoccales > Staskawiczbacteraceae > JBBTQJ01. The sequence goes on along the minus strand of CAYRVC010000002.1, from coordinate 49,868 downwards.
TTATCTTGAAAAAATAAAAATTCAGCAGAAGGAATGGATAGGGAGGTCTGCAGGGGCATTGGTAAGATTTGAAGTTTTAAGAATGGAAGATTTTATCGAGGTTTTCACCACCAGGATAGACACCATATTTTCCGGGACATTTTTGGTGCTGGCTCCCGAGCATAAATTCATAGACAGGCATAATAATAAAATCCAGAATATGGAAGAAGTTTTGGATTACAGGAATAAAATAAAAGATGTTTCCGACATAGAAAGGGCTAGCGAGGGAAAACAGGTTACGGCCGTAGAGCTTAAGGGGATAAAAGCAAAGAATCCCGCCACTGGAGAAGAAATCCCCGTTTTCATAACCGACTTTGTTCTGGCGCATTACGGAAAGGGCGCTGTTTTTGGCGACGCCCACGACAAAAGGGATTTTGAGCTTGCCAAAAAATACGCCATACCCTTAAGGACTTCCATTGAGCCTATTGATAAAAATATCGCCCCCAGGGTGAAAAATATGGAGATATGCTTTGAAGGCGACGGCATTCTTTATAATTCCATGCAGTTTGACGGATTAAGTTCCACGGAGGCGCGTTTGAAAATCACATCCTGGCTGAAAGAAAAAGGCTCAGCTGACAATAAAATAAATTACAAGCTGAGGGATTGGATATTTTCCCGCCAGCATTACTGGGGGGAACCCATTCCTCTTGTTTTTTGCGAAAATTGCAAGAAGAAAATAGAAAGGAAAACAGAAGCTAAAAATCCAAAATTCACAAAAGGCGAATTACTGAATCCGGGCTGGGTTGCCGTGCCGGAAAAAAAATTGCCATTGGAGTTGCCGAAAGTAAAAAATTATAAACCCACCAAAACCGGAGAATCTCCACTGGCCGAAATAAGGCAATGGGTCAATGTAAAATGCCCTAAATGCGGAGGAGTTGGTCGGAGAGAAACAGATACAATGCCAAACTGGGCAGGGTCTAACTGGTATTATTTGAGGTATTCAGACCCTAAAAACAATAAAGAACCGGCCGCAAAAAAACTGCTGGAATATTGGATGCCGGTTGACTGGTATAACGGAGGAATGGAGCACACCACTTTGCATTTGCTGTATTCGCGTTTCATATTCAAATTTTTGTGGGATATCGGCGCTGTTCCCAAAGATATGGAGCCTGAACCCTATCTAAAAAGAACTTCCCACGGAATGATACTGGGCGAAGGAGGGATTAAAATGTCAAAATCCAAAGGGAACGTGATAAATCCGGATAGGGTCGTGAAAGAATACGGAGCAGATACTTTAAGGGTTTACGAAATGTTCGTGGGACCTTTTGACCAGATGATTCCCTGGGACACAAAAGGGGTGATAGGGGTAAGAAGATTTCTTGAAAAAATATACAAGCTGGCAAAAAAAGCAGATTCTGAAAAAAGCAAACCAAAAAAAGAGCTTAAAAAACAGCTACACAAAACTATTAAAAAAGTTTCAGAAGACATCGAGGCGATGAAATTTAACACTGCCGTGAGTTCCATGATGGAGTTTGCGAACGCCTGGAATGTTTCCGGCGGTTGTTTGGATAAAGAAGATTTGAGGATTTTTTTGACAATTTTGTCTCCTTTCGCCCCTCATTTGGCGGAGGAGGTGTGGGTTGAAAAAGGATTTTTAGGGCTTGTTTGCAATCAAAAATGGCCAAAGCACGATAACCGGCTCGTTGAAGAAAAAAATATTTTATTGATAGTGCAGGTTAACGGCAGGGTGAGGGATAAAATGGAAGTTGACGCGAATATAACACAAAAACAGGCGGAAAAAATAACGGCGGAAAGCGAAAAAGTGAAACAGTGGCTGGAGGGAAAGGAAGTCATAAAAATTGTATTCATCCCTAAAAAACTGATAAATTTCGTTTTGAAAATTTGACATAGTTTGCGCAGGAGATTAAAAAACTGTTGCGAAAAAAAATTATCGCCGTTTAAAAAAAACAAAAAGTCCGTTTTTGATTGCAAAGCGGGCTTTATTTATTAGATTGCCGATAGGGGCTTTTCTTTTTATTTTTTTATTGATAAAATGATTTATATGGAAAAAGAAATATTATTGGGAGATGAAGCAATAGTGAGAGGAGCCCTGGAGGCAGGCGTTGATTTTGTTTCAGGGTATCCCGGCTGTCCGTCTGCCGAAATAGGGGACGAATTCGGAAAAATAGCCAGGGAGCATGGCATATATGCGGAATGGTCAACAAATGAAAAGGTGGCTTTAGAGTCCGCCATCGGCGCCAGTTTTTCAGGATTGAAATCGCTGGTGAATATGAAGAGTTTCGGCCTGAATGTCTGCTCTGACAGCCTTTTTCCTTTAGCATATACCGGCACAAAAGCCCCCATGGTTATTGTGGTGGCTGACGACCCCTCCTGTTGGAGTTCCGCGCAATCGGAGCAGGATTCAAGAGGATACGGCTATTTATTCGGATTGCCCATATTGGAACCCTCTGACCCTGAAGAGTGTTATGGTTTTACCAAATTGGGTTTTGAAATTTCAGAAAAGTTCCAGCTGCCCGTGATTTTAAGGATAACCACAAGAGTGGCGCATCAAAGGATGCCGGTAAAAATAAATAAAAATGTAAAAACCGAAAACCAAAAAGAAAAAGGCATTTTCATAAAAGATTATAAACGCTTTGCTACCATGCCCCCCAGGGTTTTGGAAATGAAAAAGGAGCTTCTGGAAAAAATAGAAAAATTGCGCGTTTTTTCCGAAAATTCAAAAGCAAATAGAATTACGGAAAACCCGACCTCCGGAAAATTGGGAATTATTGCTTCAGGAGTAGGTTTTTTACATACCATTGAAGCGATTGAAGAGCTGGGGCTTAACATACCTGTTTTAAAACTGGGTTTTTTCCATCCTTTGCCAGTCAAAAAAATCGCAGGGTTCATTAAAAATTTAAAGCAGGTTTTAATCGCCGAGGAAGTGGACCCTTATCTTGAAAAGGAAATAAAAATAATAGCCAAGGAAGCAAATCCGAAAATCCAGGTTTTCGGAAGAGATATTCTTTCAGGAATAGGAGAGCTTAATCCGGATAAGATTATTTCCGCTATCGTAAAAATCAAAAAAATAAAGATTAAAAATAATCAAAAAACGCCGGATATAAAATTTAAAATACCCAAGAGGACGGCGAGGTTATGCGACGGATGCCCTTATTGGCATGTGTTTCCGGTTGTAAAAAGAATCGCCCCTGAAGGCACGGTTTTCGGCGGCGATATCGGGTGCAACATGATAGCCGGCTTTTCCCCGCATAATATACAGGATTATCTGTTTTCAATGGGAGCCTCCATGGGCATATCGCACGGAATTTCAAAAGCAGTAAGCCCTTCTTTTGCCAAAAATTCTGAAAGCAAGCAAAAAGTTATTTCCATAATAGGAGACGGAACATTTTTCCATGCCGGAATTCCGGGTCTTATAAATGCGGTTTACAACAAATCAAATCCTCTGATAATTATTTTAGACAACAGGATTACCGCCATGACCGGCCATCAGCAGAATCCCGGAATGGGAAAAACGGTTATGGGAGATGACGTTGAAGAAATAAAAATTGAAGAAATAGCCAAATCCTGCGGAGTGAAGAATATTAAAGTTTTAGACCCCATAAACACAAAAGAGCTGGAGGGCTCAATAAGGGAATTTTTAGAAAAAGAGGAAGTTTCAGTGATAATTTGCCGAAGAATTTGCGCGTTATTAGCAAGAAGACAAAAAAAACAAAATGAATAATAATAAAAATTTTAACATTGTTATAACCGGAGTCGGCGGGCAGGGCATTATCACCCTTATTTCCATAATAAACGAAGCTGCCTTGGTTGAAGGATACGACTTAAAATCATCGGAGCTTCACGGGCTTTCCCAAAGAGGCGGAGCGGTTGAGGCTTATATCAGATTCGGAAAAAAAGTGGCCAGCCCTTTGTTTTCCTTTAAAAAAGCGGACCTGGTTTTATCTTTGGAAATGACCGAAGCCTTGAGGGCGATTGTTTTTAAAAATCCTGAAACTATTTTTGCGGTCAACGAAAATTTTATCTTTTTTGATAAAAGCATTTCCAAAGATTATGTGTCGGAAAGCTTGAATAATTCGATCGGAAAAAATATTTATTGGGTGAGAGCCTCGGATATATGCAAAAAAGAACTTAACAATGAAGTAGTGAGCTCTATGTATATTTTGGGATTCTGCGTCAAAAAAGGCATTATCAAGCTGAAAGCCGAATCTGTAAGAAAGGCTATTGAAAATATAATTCCTTCAAAATACCTGGAGATGAACAAAAGAGCTTTTGAATTGGCTTTGCTATGATAACTAAAGCGGTTGTAGCGGCGGCGGGCCAGGGAACCCGCATGCTTCATTTAACGGCAAACAAACCGAAGTCATTGATAAACGTTAAGGAACGGCCCTTTTTGGCGTATATTTTAGACAATCTTTTGTCAGCCGGTTATAAAGAAATTGTTTTGGTGGTGGGATACAAAGAAGAGTTGATGAAAAAATTTGTGGATGGATATTATAAAAAATGCTTGAAAGGCAAGAGATGCAAAATAGAGCTTGTCAGCCAGTATGAAATTTTAGGGCCAAAGGAAAAAGAATACGGAACCGCCTGCCCGGTAAAATGCGTAAAAAAAACAATCGGAAAATCGAACTTCATATACCTTTACGGAGACAACCTTTATTCGGTAAGGGATCTGAAGGCAATGAATATTGACGACAGGTATAATTACGCCGCCGGCCTTTTAAACGAACATCCGGAAAAATACGGAGTGTTGATAACCGACAACGGATTTTTAAGAGAAATAATAGAAAAGCCTGAAGAATTTGTGGGAAACCTTATTAATGCCGGCTTGTACAAGTTCACCCCTGACATTTTTGATAAAATTTCAAAAATCAAAAGATCCCCCAGGGGGGAGTATGAAATTACCGACGCCGTTTCCCTTCTGGCAAAAGAAAAAAAAGTTAAAATCAAAAAGATAAAGGATTCGTGGATTGATTTTGGCAACCCCGGGGATATTGTTAAGTTTTCCAATTTTTTGAAAAATGGAGGTTATAAAACAAAAAAAAGCGCTGGAAAAGGGGCTTGAAATTATAAAAAAAGGGGGAGTGATAATTTGCCCGACCGATACTGTTTACGGCTTGTTATGCGATATTTATAGCAAAAAAGCGGTTGGCAAGATATTCAAAATAAAGAGGCGGCCAAAAACAAAACCATTGGCTGTTTTTGTTAAGGATTTTAAAATGGCAAAAAAATTGGCGGAAATTAGCGAACAGCAGGAAAGAATTTTAAAAAAACATTGGCCAGGCAAGTTCACTTTTATCCTTTCTTGTGAGCTCGGGGCTCACAAGAAACTTTATGGAGTTGGCAAGAAAACGATTGGGATAAGAATTCCGAAATATAAATTTTTAAATGATTTATTAAAAAAAATAAACAAGCCATTGGCGCAAACGTCCGCCAACATTTCAGGTAAACCGGAGTTAAAAGACGTGAGAGAAATTATTGCGGTTTTCAGTAAACAAAAAAATAAGCCAGACCTGGTAATTGACGGAGGAGATTTGAAAAAATCCAAACCGTCAAAGGTGATTGATTTAACGGGAAGAAAGGAAAAAATTTTAAGATAATTATGGATTTATTTTTATTTCATTCAATAAACGGTTTTGCCGGAAAAAGGCGGTGGCTGGATTGCCTCGGGGTTTTTTTTGCCAGGCATTTGGGATATGTTTTGGTTTTGATGTTGTTTTTGGTCTCTTATTTTGACAAAAGGCCACAGCTGTTTCTTTTCGCGGTTTTGGCGGGAATTATTTCCAGATTCTTGATAAACGAAATTATTTATTTTTTTTATAAAAGGAAAAGGCCGCCCGAAGTCGTCAACGCCAAAACCCTGATAAAAACTCCAAAACACCCTGCTTTTCCTTCGGGTCACGCTTCTTTCTTCTTTAGTATTTCTTTCGCTGTCCTGCCGTATAATTTTAGCCTGGGAATCATATTTATTTTTTTAAGCTCGTTAATCTCTTTCGCCCGGATTTTTGCCGGCGTTCATTGGCCATCGGATATTTTGGCCGGGGCCGGGGCTGGCATTTTATCTAATTTATTAATATGGATATTTTTCAATCTATAATTTTGGGAATCGTTCAGGGTATAACGGAATTTTTGCCGATATCAAGCTCCGGCCACCTTGTTTTATTGCAGAAAATGTTTGGCATAAAAGAGCCCCCTATTTTTTTCGACACTTTGATACATTTCGCCACTATCTTGGCGGTTATTTTTTATTTGAGAAAAGAAATATGGTCAGTTCTGAAAGGTTTGAATAAAAAAGAAAACCAAAGGCTGGTTTTGCTGATTTTATTGGCGACCATTCCGGCGGTTGTTGTGGGATTTTCAATGAAAGATGAAATAGACGAGATTTTTAATTCGCTTTCGCTTTTGGCGGTTTCTTTTTTGATAACAGCTTTAATTTTATTCCTCACAAAGTTTTTTGAAAATGGGAAAAAAAACTTGGAAAAACTAAGCTGGCTTGACTCGTTGTTGATAGGCATATTCCAGGCATTGGCTATTTTGCCCGGAGTATCAAGGTCTGGTGGCACCATATCCGCAGGATTTTTCAGGGGGCTTGATAGAACCAGCGCTTTTAAGTTTTCTTTTTTAATGGCTGTTCCCGTCATTCTGGGGGCGATGGTTTTGCAATTGGCTTATGTGGATATTAATTCCCTGCGGAATAATTTAATCCAGAATTTTTTAGGATTCGCAGCCGCTTTGATATCCGGCTTTCTGTCGCTTAAATTGCTGGAAGTCATCACTATTAAAGGCAAGTTCCACTATTTTTCTTTTTACTGCCTTGTCTTGTCTATAATTATTTTAATGAGCCTTTAATAAATCAAATGTAAACAAAAACAGGCTTTATGCCTGTTTTTTTCTGTGCCGAGGGAGGGAGTTGAACCCTCAAGAGCTTTCGCTCACAGCATTTTGAGTGCTGCATGTTTGCCAATTTCATCACCCCGGCTTAATTTTTTATTTTACCCCGCTTTTTTATATTTTTCAATCGTCTTGAAGGCGATTTTTTCATATTCGTTAACCATTTTTTCAGCTGAAAATTTTTTTTCAACCGTTTCCCTGCATTTTTTCCTGTCGATTTCGCTGATTTTTTTTATCGCTCCTGCCATTTCAAAAACATTTTTCACGATGAATCCGTTTTTTTTATTTTCAATGATTTCTGGCAACGCGCCGTTAGGATAGGCGATTACCGGCGTTCCGCATGCCATTGCCTCGATTGCCGCCAGCCCGAAGGGTTCTGGCCATTTTATCGGAAAAAGAAGGGCTTTGGCGTTTTTCAAAAGATTAATTTTTTCTTTCTCTTGAATAATTTCTCCGACATATTTTATTTTTTTCCCGTCAATCAGCGGCTTTATTTCCTTTGAAAAATACGGTTCTCTTTTTTTACCGCCGGCTAAAATCAGCCTGACGCCGGCTTTTTTCGCCGCCAAAATTGCGTCTTTCGGATTTTTGTGGCCGCCCATCGCCCCCAGAAACAAAAAATAATTTTTTGGTTTTGCTGAAAATTGGAATTTTTCAACATCTACGCCGTTGTAAACGGTGCCCAGATAATCAATTTTGGAAAACCCTTTTCTTTGGCCGTCGGAAACAGTAATGACGTTGGAATTTTTAAAGCGGGAGTACAGCTCTTCAGCTTCTTTGAAAAGAGGCAGATGAAGAATATTCACAATGGGAGTTTTGATAAATTTTACAAGGGGCAAAAAAATATAATTATTTTTTGAGTGGTTGAAAATAATGTCAAAGTTGTTCTCCTTTTTTATTATTTCTTCAAATGCCATTGCGAGATAAACGGTTTCTATCCTCCAGCACCGGAAAGATTCGGCAAGGGAGGCATCGTTTTTCCTTTCCCATATAGTTTTTTTTAAAAGCCTGATGAATTTTACAGAGGTTTTAGAGGAGCCTGCGCCAAAAAGCGTTACCTTATGCCCTTTTTTTTTAAAACCTTCCGCCATTTCATAGGCGATTCTTTCCGTTCCGCCGTGGCCTTCAGGAGGAATGACTGCAAAAGGCGGAGCAATGACAGCGATTTTAAAAGTTGTTTTTTTCATCCCCAAGAAGCGTTGATTACCCTGTTCGGAGATTTTTTCGCCAGTTTTTGGAAATTTTCGCAGGATATTCTGTGCAGGACAGCCGAGCGGTATTTCGTGACATATGCCCTTACTTTATCTCCGGGCTCCGGGTTGCAACACTTGGCTTTTATTACCAGCATTCCTTTTTGGCCAGCCAGGAAAATCTGGCCGGGCCCTTCTTTTTTTATCATTTCCCGCTGTTCTTTTTTCTTTTTGGCGGTTTCTGAAATTTCAAATATTTTCTTTTTTATGAAAACCGGGATAGGAAGGTTAAACAGGAATCCGTTTTTTTCGGCCTCCTTTTTAATATGAGATATCGCCAGGCTTGTTTTAACGAATTTCAGCCAATCCGGGGAAGGCTTCTTTTTTTTGCTTGTTATAATTTTTATTATGTCTCCGTTTTCCAGCCTGTAAGAGAGAGGCACGATTTTCTCGCCCACTTTTGCCGAGTCGCAAGTGTTTCCGATTTCAGAATGTATGGCATAAGCGAAATCAACGGGGGTGGAGCCCTTCGGTAAAATTATTACATCTCCTGCCGGAGTGAAAGCAAATACCTGTTTTGAGAAAAAGTCAATTTTAAATTTTTTCCAAAATGACGGAATTTCGCCAGAAAAGCCCAGTTTTTCCCTGTCTTTTTCAAGATTGATATTTTCTTTGTATGACCAGTGGGCGCAGATGCCGTATTCAGCTTCCCTGTGCATTTCTTCGGTTCTTATCTGGATTTCGGTTATTTTGTTTTCTTCAAAGAAAATATTGGTGTGCAAAGACCTGTATCCGTTGATTTTTGGCCTGGCTATGTAGTCGTTGATTTCCTCTGAAATAGGCTGCCAGTTTTTATGTATTGCCCCCAGGGCCCTGTAGCATCCCTGAACATCCTTTACGATTATCCTTAAAGCCAGAAGGTCGTGGATTTTTTCAAAGCTTCCTTTCCTTAAAACTTTTTGGTAAGCGCTCCAGTATGATTTTGCCCGCCAGTCAATGTCTGAAAATTTAACTTTTTCCGTTTTCAGGACTTTTTTCAAGCGGGGGATGAATTTCCTCAGATCCCTCTCCCTCTCTTCAAAAGGCTCTTTTATCGAGCGTTCCAGCCATTTGAATTTTTCGGGAAAAAGATTATAGAAAGACAAGTCTTCCAGCTGCCTTTTTATTTCGCCCAATCCCAGGCGGTTCGCAATAGGGGAAAAAATTTTTAATGTTTCCAATGCGTATAATTTTTGCTTTTCTTCGTCGAGATAGCGGAGGAATCTCATGCCGTCCAGCCTGGAAACAAGCTCTATTAAAACCACCCTTACGTCCTCCGCTAAGGCAAGAAACATTTTTCTCAGGTTTTCCAATTTTTCCCTGGGAAAAACTTTTTTTTCTCCAAGGTTTATCGTCAAAGAATAGCGGATTTTAGGCAGGCCGGAAATTTTTTCCACAAGATATCTGATTTCCTTGCCGAATTTTTTTTCAACTTCGTGAAACTGGATTTCCTGTGAAGCCTTTGGCATGTCGTCTGCCGCGTCGTGGAGCAAGGCTGCGGCTATGGTAGTGGTATCCACGCCCATGCGGTCTAAATTCAAAGCCACCCTGGTCGCGTGCTCAATATAGTTTTCTCCCGAATAGCGGAATTTTTCTTTGTATGCCTGCCTGGAATACTCAAAAACATCCGCAATCAATTTCGGATTGGAGCTTCTTTTTATAATTTTTTGGATGTCATTTGCTGCCCGCATTCTTTATTGGAACATTTTATTTTTATATTGTCTTTGGCAGGGGATTTTCCATAAGGCCTTTCTTCCACCATTATGGATCCGCAATTTTTGCAGAATTCATTTACCGGCTTTTGCCACAGGGCAAAATCGCATTTCGGGAACAGGCTGCAGCCGTAAAAAATTTTTCCCCGTCTTGTTTTTTTGGCAATGATTTCGCCCTCTTTGCATTTTTGGCATTTTATTCCCAGTTTTTCTTCTTTTTTTTCAACCGATTGGGTGTATTTGCCTTCGGGACATTTGGAGCAGGCGTAAAACCTTCCGAATCTTCCCAGCCGTTCCATTAAAGGAGAGTTGCATTTCGGGCAGGTTTTGTCCGTTTTTTCTGAAATGATTTTCTTATCCACTTTTTCGTATCTGTCTTTAAGGTTTTTTGAGAAAGGGCCGTAAAAATCACGGCAGGTTTTTTGCCAGGTATCTTTGCCTTCGGCTATTTCATCCAGTTCCTTTTCCATCTTGGCCGTAAAATCAATGTCAACTATTTCAGGGAAATTTTCCGTCAGAATGTCGTTGACCATGGTTCCGATTTCCGTGGGAAAAAACTTTTTCTGGTCGTTTTTTAAAACATAATTCCTTTCCTGGATGGTGGATAAAATCGGGGCGTATGTCGACGGCCTGCCTATGCCGTATTTTTCCAAAGTTTTAATGAGGCTTGCTTCGTTATATCTTGCCGGGGGCTCTGTAAAATGTTGAGAATGGCTTAATTTTATGAGTTTGAGATTTTCTCCTTTTTCCAATTCCGGCAGCGCGTTTTCCTCAAATTTTAGCGGGTAAACTTTAAGGAATCCGTCAAATTTCAATGTCTGGCCGGTGGCGCGGAATGTGTAATTTCCGGCCGCGATATTCAGCGAGACCGAATCAAAAACAGCCCTCGCCATTTGGCAGGCGATAAACCTCTGCCATATCAAGGAGTAAAGCTTCAATTGCCTCGCATCCATTTCCCCCAATGAATCTGGCGTCCTGTCCGCAAAAGTCGGCCTTATTGCTTCATGGGCCTCCTGCGCCTTGCCCTTTGTTTTGTATTTTACGAAATTTCCCGCCCAAAAATTTTCTCCGAAATTTTCAGTGATAAATTTTTTGGCGGCAAGCAGTGAAGATTCGGATAAATTCAAAGAATCCGTTCTGTGATAACTGATAAACCCGTTTTCATATAACCTTTGAGCCGTCTGCATGGTCATTTTAGCCGGAAAATGGAATTTTTGCCAGGCCGCCTGCTGTAAGGAACTGGTGGTAAATGGCGGAAAAGGGTTTCTTTTTGTTTGTTTTTTTTCAATGCCTTCGACGATATACTCAGCTCCCTCCAAATTTTTTAAGATTTTATCCGCTTCTTCCTTGTTTTTTATAGCCAGTTTGTCTATGGGTTCGTCATTTTTTTTTACAAGGACAGCGGTAAATTCATCTTTGCCTTTTGAGTTTTGAATTTTATCTAAAACAGCTTCAACGGCCCAATATTCCTGCGGTTTGAAGTTCTGTATTTCTTTTTCCCTTTCCGCCACAAGCCTTACCGCCACTGACTGCACCCTGCCTGCTGACAATCCCTTTGCCACCTTTTTCCACAAAAAAGGCGAAAGCTGGTAGCCAACTATCCTGTCCAAAATTCTTCTTGCCTGCTGGCTGTCAACCAGGTTCATATCAATGTTCCGGGGATTCTTCAGGGCTTCCTCAATTGCTGTTTTTGTGATTTCATGGAACACGATTCTTTTCGGGTTTTTCAATCCCAAGACTTCACTCAAGTGCCAGGCAATTGCTTCTCCTTCCCTGTCTTCGTCGGTGGCTAATGTGGCCATATCGGCTTTTTGGACTTCTTTTTTCAGCAGAGAGACAACTTTTTTTGCCTTCATGGGAACAATATATTTTGGCTTAAAGTCTTTTTCTATGTCAACGCCGAATTCGCTTTTCGGCAAATCCCTGATATGCCCCATACTGGCTACAACATGGTAATCATCCCCTAAAAAAGTTTTCAGAGTCCTTGCTTTTGTCGGACTCTCAACCAGAAGTAAAATCATAATTTTTATATAAAAATTAAACGATATAATATATGTTTCCTCCCAAGCTCCTTATTCTACTCTATATATCCATTAAGGCAAGGGTTTTTTAACTATAACCTGTAGGATGTTTATCGGCAAGAAAAAAATATTGTAATTTATCTTAATTTTTCCACTGTTTCAGAAAGTATCTGGCAATAAAGATTAAGCCCTATTTTATTTATGGCGCCAGACTGCTCTTTGCCTAAAATATTTCCGGCCCCCCTTAATTCCAGGTCTTTTATTGCAAGTTGGTACCCGGATCCCAATTCTTTTGCTTCTTTTAAGGCTTTTAATCTTTCCTTTGCTTTGGCCGATTTTTTATTTTTGTAAAATTTGGGGGGATAAAATAAATAGGCAAAACTTTCTTTGTCGGACCTGCCGACCCTGCCCCTTATCTGGTGCGCTTGGGAAAGCCCCAGCCTTGTGGCGTCTTCTATTATTATGGTGTTCACATTGGGCAGGTCCAGCCCGTTTTCAATAATGGTGGTGGCCACCAGCATATTTGTTTTTTCTTTCTGGAAATCATCCATTATTTTTACCAGCTGATTTTCCCTCATCCTTCCGTGGATTGCGCCTATTTTGGCCCAGGGCGCTAATTTTTGCAGTTCCTGCTTTGTTTTTTCAATGGTCTGAATCCTGTTGTGCAGATAATAAATCTGGCCTTTTCTTTTCAACTCAAAGCTTATCGCCTCCTTGATTGTTTTTTTACTATAAGGCAGTATTTTTGTAGTTATGGCAATTCTTCCTTTGGGAGGGGTTTGAATCAGGCTGATATTCTTGAAAGAAGAAAGGGCCAGATATATTGTTCTCGGAATGGGCGTGGCCGACAGGCTTAAAACATCCAAAGAAGACTTAAGTTGTCTCAATCTTTCTTTCTGCCTTACTCCGAACCGTTGTTCGTCGTCAATAATCAGCAGCTGCAGATTTTTAAATTCCACGTCAGCTGATAAAATTCTGTGCGTGCCTATGATGATATCTGTTTTTCCCTCTTTTAAATCTTTTATTATTTTTCCCTGTTCTTTTTTGGTTTGGAGCCGCGAAATCATGGCTGTTTTAACGGGAAGTTTTTCGAGCCTTTTTTTAAAATTATTAAAATGCTGGCTGGCTAAAATTGTGGTGGGGCATATAAAGGCAGTTTGCCTGTTGTTTATTGCGGCGAGCAGGGCTGTTCTCATGGCTATTTCCGTTTTGCCAAAACCCACGTCTCCCACAACTATCCTGTCCATCGGCCTTTCTATGCTTAAGTCTTTTTTAATGTCTTCAATCGCCTGCGTCTGGTCTGGCGTTTCTTCGTGCGGAAAGCTTGAGCAAAATTGAGTTTCCATTTCTTTGTCTTTGAGATAAGGGGTTCTTTTGGCTATTTCCTTTTTTGCGTATAAGGCCAGCAGGTCTTTTGCCAACCTTTCAACTTCTTCTTTTATTTTTCTTTTTGTTTTCTGCCATAAATTAGACCCCAGCCTCGAAATTTTTGGATCTGAAAATCCGATATACCGGGAAAGTTTTCTTTCCAATCCCAAGGGCACATATAATTTGTCTTCTCTGGCGTATTCCAAAACATAATATTCTTGTAATTTAAAATCTGGAGCCTGAAACTTTGCCATGCCGATAAACTTTCCTATGCCGTGGTCTAAGTGCGTCAGATAGCCGCCCGGCTTTAAACCTTTGATATCCGAAAAAATTTTCTGCGATTTCAGCCTTTTTTTTAAAACATCTTTTGATTTATTTTCGTCCGTGATTTTCGCGTCCAGCAACTCTATTGAGTCGATTTTATTTCCCAGAAAATCCAGCCTGGCCGCCCTTTTCAAATTTACGGGGAAAACCTCGATAACCCCGCCTTTTTGCGAAAATTCTCCGGGGTCTGAAACTTTAAAAACCCTTTCGTATCCCAATTCGTCCAATTTTCTCAATAATGCAAAAAAGCTTTGATTCTGCCCCTTTTTTAAAAAGACCATATTATCCTGAAAGAAAGATTGCGTTTTGCTTGCCTGTAAAATTTCATTAAGATTTTGTTCAAACCAAAAAAGCTCCTTATCCAAAAAATAAGGGGTGATGCCGACTATTAATATCTCATTTATTTTATTGCTTATTACATTCATTCATTGCTTTTTCCAAACCTTCTTTAATGAGAATATTAAGGCATTCGCTTGCTTTGTCAATTACCCGGCTTAAAAGTTTTTTTTCTTCTTGCGCAAATTTTTTTATCACAAAGCTTTCCCTGTTTTTCGGTTTTCCTTTTTCTGGGCAGATGCCGATGCGGATCCTTATCAGGCCTTTGTTGCCGACAGCTTTGACTATTGATTCAACTCCTTTGTGGCCGGCAGACCCCCTTTCTTTTGCAATTTTTATTTTTCCCAAAGGCAAATCAATGTCGTCGTGTATCAAGAGTAAAGTTTTAGTTGAGTAGGATTTGACTATTTTTTTAATGCTACCGCCGGAATTATTCATAAAGGTTTGAGGCTTCGCTAAAATAATTTTTTTATTTTCGATAATTCCGTCCGAAATTAAAGCCTCATATTTTTTTTGCAATTCAAATTCCGGGAAATTGTTTTTTTCCGCGAAATGGTCCAAGGCCATAAAGCCCGCATTGTGCCTTGTGTTTTTAAATTTTTCTCCCGGGTTGCCCAGTCCGACGATAATCATGTTTCAATTTTATCACATTTTAAAGAAATTCACAGAGGCAATCTTGACTTTATTTCAGGCGGGTATATGCTTTAAACTAGCACCTTTAGAAAGGGGGTGGAATATGAAATAGTTAAATGCGTCGCGGTTCTCGCTTTTTGGAACTGGAATAGAGGAGGCCTGTGTCTTGGTTTTCTCACTTGAAGAGGATTCTACAATGTGTAGAACAGTTGGCTCTCATCGTCATCTGACAAGAACGCAAAGAGCGTTCATTCTCGAGTGTGCTTCCAGCAATGGAAATGGAGTTTCCTTGAAGGAAGTTTGCCGACTTTTGAAAAAGGAGTTTCAAACAGGGTTTAACCTGTTGGCGGTTCAGAAATTTCTGAACAAAAACAACAAAAACACCGGCCCCAACGCGAGGCCGAGTACAAAGAAAAAGACCAAAAAAACAAAAAGGCCCTATATGCGCCGATAAATAATTATTTCTTCCATTTTCTCTTTCCCACAGTGGGTTGCGGCAGTTTTGTCGCAACCCTTTTTTATTGGAAAAATATCCTAAAAACAGCTATTGCAATGATTTTAAAAGTATGATAAAATTATCTATAATAACTTCGACATGGAGGAAAATAACGAAGCAAAAATCAAGCCACAGGAAAGCAAAAAAGGCGGCGTTGTAAAAAAATTCCTGCCTTTTGTTTGGGAAATTGTCCAGATGGTTGTAATTGCCCTGGCAATAGTTTTGCCTATCCGCTATTTTTTGTTTCAGCCTTTTATAGTAAGGGGCGAATCAATGGTGCCCAGCTTCATGCCGGGAGACTATCTTATTGTTGACGAGTTGTCATACAGGTTTTCAAATCCGGAACGGGGAAATGTGATTGTTTTCAAATATCCAAAAGACACAACCCAGAGGTTCATCAAAAGAATAATAGGTCTTCCTAACGAAACAATTGAAATAAAAGACGGCAAAGTGACTATTTACAACAGCGGAGCCGTTGCGCTTTTAGAAGAATATCTTCCCGACGACTTAAAAACAGAAGGGGAAACAAAAGTTGTTCTGGGAGACGACGAATATTTTGTTTTGGGCGACAACAGGAGCCGTTCTTTTGATTCAAGGATGTGGGGAACCGTTCCCAAGGGCAACATTATCGGCAAGGCTTATTTAAGGATTTTTCCCTTAAATACATTATCTCAAATTCCTACGCCAAGTTATTAATTAATTATGGAGAAAACAAAAATTCAAAGTTTGCCTGGAATGCACGACATCCTGCCATCTGACCAGGGTTATTTTCAGAAAGTCCAAAAATCAGCTGAAAGCATAGCCGGTTATTACGGATTTGAAAGGATAGACACTCCGGTTTTAGAGCAGGCGGAAGTTTTTTTAAAAGGCACGGGAACCGGCACAGATATAGTTGAAAAAGAAATGTATACTTTTAGGACAAAGGGCGGAGACCTGGTTGCCTTGAGGCCTGAATATACGCCTGTAATAGCCAGAAGCTATATCGAGCACGGAATGCACAACCTCCCTCAGCCCGTAAAGCTGTGGCACTACGGGCCATGTTTCAGGCACGAAAGGCAGCAGGCGGGAAGATACAGGCAGTTTAACCAATTCGGCTTTGAAATTATAGGGGAAAAAAATCCCTCCATAGACAGCCAGCTGATTCAAATGAGCTACGATGTTTTAAAAGAGTTGGGCTTTAAAGATTTGACGGTTCAGGTAAATAGTATCGGAGATTCTGAATGCCGGCCTTATTTTAAAAAAATCCTGACCGGTTATTTCAGGTCAAGAAAATCTTCCTTGTGCCCTGACTGCCAGCGCAGGCTAAAGGAAAATCCTTTGAGGATTTTAGACTGCAAGGAGGAAAAGTGCCAAAGGATCAAAGCGGGCGCTCCCCAGATAATCGACCACCTTTGCGAAAATTGTCATGCGCACTTCAAGGAGGTGTTGGAATTTTTAGACGAGCTGGAACTGTCATATACTTTAAACCCTTATCTGGTGCGCGGTCTGGATTATTACACGAAAACAGTTTTTGAAATTTCAGAAAACAGCGAGGAAGGAAAAGCCCAGGGTTCATTGATGGGCGGAGGAAGATACGACGGCCTGGTTAAAATTTTAGGCGGAAGGGATACCCCTGGCTGCGGAGTGGCCGGAGGGTCAGAAAGGATAGTAAATTTGATAAAAGCCAGAAAAACAAAACTTCCCCAGGCCCAAAAAGACCCCGAAATATTTTTGGCGCAGCTAGGCCAGCTGGCAAAGAGGAAAAGCCTCAAGCTTTTTGAAGAATTCAGAAAAGCCAAAATTCCGGTTGCCGAGTCATTTTCAAAAGACTCTTTGAAATCACAATTAAGAATTGCCGACAAAATGAAGATAAAATATGTTTTGATTTTTGGGCAGAAAGAAGCGCTGGAAGGATTTGTCACTTTGAGGGACATGGAAACCGGCGTTCAAAAAGAAATAAAACTGGAAAACGTCGTAAAAGAGTTAAAAAATAAAATAAAAAATTAAAAATTTTTGCATATGGCTTTACAAGTCAGAAGAAAAGAAAGGGAAAGCTCTCATAGCTTGGTCCACAGGTTTTCCAAGGTTGTCAGGCAATCGGGAGTTTTGGTTGAGGCAAGGAAAAAGCAGTTCCGCAAAAGGCCCAAATCCGCCTTAGCGAAAAAGAAATCCATGCTTCGCAAGGAAAAAATCGTCAAAGAAAAAAAAATGCTGGATAAAATGTCAAAACCCAGGTAATGGAGCCTGGTGAATAATATCTATGCTAAAACAGCAGATACAAAAAGACATAAATGAAGCTTTGAAAAAAGGAAGTAAAATCGTTTCCGAAACCCTGCGCATGGCTATCTCGTCAATTAATCTGAAGGAAAAGGAAAAAAGATATAAAATTTCAAAGCGGAAGCCGGAGCTTTCAGAAGAAGATTTGATAAAAGAATCAGCTTTAACAGACGAAGAAATCATTGATTCTTTGTCTTCTGAAATTAAAAAAAGGAACGATGCCATTGCCCTTTATGAAAAAGGCAACAGGCAGGAACTGGCAGACAAGGAAAAAGAAGAAATCTCTTTTTTAAAGAAATATCTGCCAGAACAGCTTTCAGAACAAGAGCTTAGAAAAATAATTGAAGAGTCAATAAGCAAAACCGGAGCTTTCGGCATAAAAGACATGGGAAAAGTAATGGCTGACTTGGCGCCAAAAACAAAAGGCAGGGCGGATGCGTCTGAAATAAGCGGAATAGTAAAAGAATTGCTGTCTTAGTAAATCTATTGACAGGGCGGATTTACGCGCTATAATTCAATATATAAGAATCAATTGCTTGCTAAATTGTTCAGAATTAAATTTATGAATAGTTTAGCGGACGATTGAGGGTTTTTCTTTCTGGAGACCAAACCCGTTGCGACTCGCTTGCCCTTAATCGTCCCTTTGTTCTTTTAAAGCGGTTTTACCGCAATACATTATAACACGGCATTGCCGTGCCGGTGGTAAGGGGCTGAGAATTTAAAATTCCAGCCCCGTTTTTTTTGTTTTGTTTAGTAAAATATGTTAAAATTCATATATGATTGAAATAAACAATATCAGTTCTTTTTCTGTGGATAAAAAGTTTTTTTCAGGTGTTGCAAAAAAAGTTTTAAAAGGCGAAAATAAAGAAATCAAAAATTTATCCATTGCTTTTGTAAAAGCGGAGGAAATAAAAAAGCTGAATAAAAAATACCGTCAGAAAAACAAGCCGACCGATGTTTTGTCTTTCAATTTAGACGAGGGCAGTTATTTGGGCGAAGTTGTGATTTGCCCTGAAATGGTAAAAGATGATGTTGGGATGGCAAGGGTTTTAATACATGGAATCCTGCACCTTTTCGGGTATGATCACGAGAAAACGAAAAAAGAAAAAAGACTAATGGAGAAGAAGGAAAAATATTATTTATCTTTGATAAATTTTTGATATTTAATTTTTAATTTTTTTATATGAACGGTCAATTGGTTGCCGGCCTGGACATAGGCACAAACACGGTAAAGTGCCTTGTTGTCCAGAAAAAAGGAAAGGAGTGGGAGTTTTTGTCTTATGCAAAAATTCCTTCTTTTGGTTTAAGAAAGGGAGCAGTTGTAAATATGGAAGAAACGTCCAAGAATATCCAGCTGGCAATGGCTAAAATCGAAAAGGACTGCGGCAAAAAAATCAGTTCTGTTTTCGTAAATATCGGGGGCAGCCATATCTACGTGATACCGTCTGACGGAATAATTTCGGTTTCAAGGGCTGACCAAAGGATTTCAAAAGAAGACATTGAAAGGGTTTTGCAGGCCACCAAAGCCATAAATATACCCCACAATGAGGAGGTCTTGGATGTTTTTCCCTTAGAATTCATCATCGACGACCAGAAGGGCATAAAACAGCCCCTGGATTTGACCGGCGTAAGGCTGGAGGCGAAAGTGCTTCTCTTATGCTATTTCCAGCCTTATTTCACCAACCTCACCCAGGCTGTATTAAACTCAAAAATACAGATTAACGACGTGGTTCCTTCGCCCTTGGCGGCGGCAAAAGCAGTGCTTACCCCCCAGCAGAAAGAATTGGGGGTGGCTTTAATTGATTTTGGGGCAAACACCACCAGCCTGGCAGTTTTTGAAGAAGGAGATTTGATACACCTGGCTGTTTTTCCCATAGGATCTGGCAATATTACAAATGATATAGCCATAGGGTTGCGCACTGATGTCGCCATTGCCGAAGAAATTAAAAAGCAATATGGCTCATGCTTTCTTTCAAAGCAAGACACATTGACCCGCCAGAAAATTTGCTATCCGCCGATTATAAAAAAGGAAGAGGCAAAAGAGAGTGAAAAAAACTCTTTTCAAAAAAAGAAAGCCGATCCTTCCGACAAATTTTATTCGGTTTTATTTACAAAAAAAGAATTGGTGAAAGTCATTGAACCCAGGGTTTCTGAAATTTTAGACTTGATCCAAAAAGAATTGAAAAAAATTGGAAAACAAGAGTTGCTGCCCGGCGGAGTCGTGTTAACCGGCGGCGGGGCAAAACTGCCCAAAATAAAAGAATTGACGAAAGATTTTTTGAAGCTTCCCTGCGAAATCGGAACTCTAAAGGGAATCATAGGTTTGGACGAAGAGCCTGATTTGGCCACTGTTGCAGGATTATCACTGGGGGCGGTTGATTTTGAAGAGGAAGAAGGTATAATAGGGTTTACCAAGGGATGGTGGTCAAAAATCAGAAAAATATTCAGACACTTCATTCCCTGACAACCTATTATGAATCCCCAAATAAAGGTAATCGGAGTTGGCGGTTCGGGCTCCAACACTGTTTCCAGGATGGCTAAGCTCAATATCGAGCGGGCTGAACTGGTTGCCGTAAATACCGACAGCCAGGCGCTTCATTTCTGCAAGGCTAAAAATAAAATTTTAATCGGCGGGGAAACCACCAAAGGGCTGGGGGCTGGCATGGATGTTGTTTTAGGAAAAAAAGCGGCGGAAGAAAGCAAAGAAGAACTGTCAAAAATTTTAAAGGGAGCTGACATGGTTTTTATCACAGGAGGGATGGGCGGAGGCACGGGGTCAAGCGCTTCTCCGGTTATTGCGGAACTGTCAAAAAACGCAGGCATTTTGACCATAGCAGTGGTGACAACGCCTTTTTCATTTGAAGGCCGAGAAAGGAAAAGAATAGCCGAGGAAGCCCTGGAAAATTTGAAACAAAGAGTGGATTCTTTATTGGTGATATCAAACGACAAGCTTTTGAAAATTATAGATGAAAAAACAACGGTATCAAACGCTTTCTGGATGTGCGACCAGGTGCTGGCAGAAGCTGTGCAGGGAATAACAGATTTGATTTTGGTGCCTGGCATTATAAACATTGATTTTGCTTCCGTTGTTTCAATAATGAAAGATTCGGGCAAAACGCTTTTCGGGGTAGGCAAGGCTACGGGCCTGAACAGGGCGGCGGAAGCGGCAAACATAGCCATAAATTCCCCCTTGCTGGATTTTTCCATCAAAGGGGCGAAAGGAGTTTTATTCAGCGTTTTCGGAAACGATGTTACCTTAAACGAAATTCAAGAAGCCGCCAAAATCATCACCAAAAACGTTGACCCAAAAGCCCAAATAATTTTTGGAGCCGTAAAAGACGAAAATCTGAAAAAAGGCGAACTGAAAATTTCAGTCATCGCCACAAAAATCGAATAAAACGAAGTTTGAGGTAGGCTAAAATTTGTGAAAGGCTTAGCCTATCACAAAGGTCGAAAGTACTAAAAAAAATTTAAAATTAAAAATTATTATTATGTCAGAAATAAATAAGTTTGAAGAAGAGCCAGAATCAGAAGACACAAGTAAAGAAGATTTAGAAAAAGAGCTGAATCTTGACGAGGGAGATTCAGCGTCTCCAGAAGAGCAAGAACAGGAAATAGACTTTGGGCCGAAACAAGAAGAAGAACCAGAAAAAGAATTTGACTATGAAAAAGCAAAAAACGAGATAAAAGATCGTTGGGGAAAACGCATGGAAAAACTTTCCGAATTAGAACAAGAAATTGAAGAAGAAACAGGGATTGCTGATATGGCTAGATTTCAGATAGCTACGGGAGAAAAAATAGTGGCAGCAAGAAAAGAAAACAAAGAAGCTGAATTAAGTAATTTTGAAAAAATAGCCATGGCACTTAGCAAAAAAAGAGATGAAATACATAAAGAGAGGCAAGATGCAGAGAGAGAATTGGAAGAATTAAAAGAAAAATTAGAAAAATTAGCCAAAGAACAAAAGATCAATAAATTAGTAGATAAGATAGGCGAAATTTAAAAAGCCGCGGAAGATTAATTTATAAAATATTATATATTATGAAAAAAAATAAAAAAAAGAAAACCGCGGATAAAAAAAGGCCTGTCGCCAAGAAAAAGAAAATAATTGCCAAGAAAAAGATTGTTTTAAAAAAGAAAAAATCTGCTGCAAAGAAAAAATCAGTTATAAAAAAGAAGAAAATTGTTGCGAGGAAAAAACCCTTCGGCAAGCTCAGGGCGAAGAGAAAGGTTTCCAGAAAAATAAAAGCAATTATGGATATCAGCAAGGAAAAGTTCGACTATTTTATGGCAAAAATAGCCGCGGTTTAAAAAACATAGGAAGTAAACAAAAAAATACCCTTAAGGGTATTTTTTTGTTGAATTCGATTGCGGTCAAAAAACTCACGATCGTGAGTTTTTTGACCGCAATGGATATTGGGCTCAGTGGGACGAATCTTTAACTTATCCACAGATTTTGTTGTAAATATGGGGCTTGACCTGCTTTTTTGAAGGGTTAAAATAGAGTAATTCGTTATTCGTTTTTCTAATATTTTTATAAAAAGGGAATATTTCAAAATAGGGCTTTGCCCATTTTTTTATCCGCCTTTAGTTACCATGGAAACAACAATTCATATAACAAAAGTACGCAAAAGAGACGGCTCGGTGGTGGAATTCAATCCAAAAAAAATAATTGATGCTGTTTTTAAGGCGATTACCGCCGCCAACCAGGGAGACGGCGAAATTTCAAGAAGGGTTTCTAACAGGGCAATGGAATTGTTAAACCGCAGATTCAAGGAAAACGAAATTCCCGAAGTAGAGCAAATCCAAGACATAGTGGAAGAAGTATTGATTTTAGAGGGGCTTGTTGACACGGCCAAGGCCTATATTTTATACAGGGACCAGAGGAGAAAAATAAGGGAAATGGGAACCATTTCCGATGAATCAAGCGAAAAAATAGATAGCTACTTGAAAGAAATAGATTGGCAGATTGCCGAGAATGCCAATATGACTTTTTCTCTGCAGGGGTTGAACCAGTATGTCGGCTCTTATGTCTCAAAAAAATACTGGCTGAATAAAATTTATCCAAAAGAAGTGAGGGAGGCGGCCTTTAACGAGGATTTCCATATCCATAATTTGGAGTTGCTTTCGCCATATTGCGCCGGTTGGGATTTATATGATTTTTTGAAAAGAGGATTTGGCGGAGTAATGGGAAAGCTGGAATGCAAGCCGCCAAAACATTTAAGAACCGCCCTTGGCCAGTTGGTAAACGTTTTATACACCCTTCAGGGAGAAACAGCGGGAGCCAACGCTGTTTCTAATTTTGACACCCTTCTGGCTCCCTTCATCAGATATGACAATTTGAATTACAAACAGGTAAAACAGGCAATGCAGGAATTTTTGTACAATTGCATGGTGCCCACCCGCGTCGGATTCCAAACGCCGTTTTTGAATGTTTCTTTGGATATAAAAGCCCCTTCTTTTTTGGCAAAACAGCCTGTAATAATAGGAGGCGAGCCGCAGAACGAAACTTATGGAGAATTCCAGCCGGAAATGGATATGTTTATCAAGGCGTTTTACGAGGGCTTAATGGAGGGAGATTCCAAAGGAAGGCCTTTTACTTTTCCAATTCCAACTGTTTCCATCTCAAAAGATTTTGAATGGGATAATCCAAACCTTAACGGCATGTGGGAGGCAACGGCAAAATACGGAATAAACTATTTTTCAAATTTTTTGCAGTCAGACATGAAGCCGGAAGATGCCAGGTCAATGTGTTGCAGGCTTCGCCTTGACAACAGAGAGCTTTTAAAAAGAGGAGGAGGGCTTTTTGGTTCGGCTCCTCTTACGGGAAGCATCGGCGTGGTGACAATTAATTTGCCGAGGATCGGATATTTGTCAAAAACTAAAAAAGATTTTTTTGAGAGGTTGGCCCGGCTGATGGATTTGGCCAAAGAATCTTTGGAGATAAAAAGGAAAGCCCTGGAAGATTTTACTGAAAAAGGCCTTTATCCCTATTCAAAGCATTATTTGGACGGAGTCAAGAAATTAAGGAATTCTTATTTTGGCAACCATTTTTCAACCATCGGCCTGATAGGAATGAATGAATCCCTTTTGAATTTTTTGGGAGAGGACATAACTTCCAAAAACGGCAAAAAATTCGCATTGGAGATAATGGATTTTATGAGAGAAAAAATGATTAAATTTCAGGAAGAAACAGGAAATATGTATAATTTAGAGGCAACTCCGGGCGAAGGCACCAGCTACAGGCAGGCTAAAGCCGACAGAGAAAAGTATCCAGATATTATTACCGCCGGCACAAAAGAGGTGCCCTATTATACCAATTCCACTCATCTGCCGGTAGGCCACACGGAAGATCCGTTTGAAGCATTAAAATTGCAGGACGATCTTCAAAAAAAATATACAGGCGGAACGGTGCTCCACTTATTTTTGGGAGAAAAAATTTCAGACCCCTCAATGGCAAAAAATTTAGTCAAAAAAACATTTGAAAAATTTCATTTGCCGTATATCACCTTAACTCCCACTTTTTCAATATGCCCGTCGCATGGTTATCTGTCAGGCGAACATTTTGAATGCCCCCATTGCGCCATAAAACAGCCCTGCGAAGTTTATTCAAGGATTGTAGGGTATCTTAGGCCGGTTCAGCAATGGAATAAAGGGAAAAAAGAGGAATATAAAGAAAGACTGGAGTACAAAATGCCGGCAACCGTTTAGTTATTAGCAAATAAAATACCTCTTTATTGTTAAGGGGTTTTTATGTACAATCAGTATAATTATGATTATCGGCGGATTGCAAAAAATGACCCTTATAGACTATCCAGGAAAACTGGCTTGCACGGTTTTTTTGGCTGTGTGTAATTTCCGCTGCCCGTGGTGCTATTCGTCTGAACTTGTTTTGCCGGAAAAAATAATGAAACAGCCGAGGATTTCGGAAAAATATTTTTTTGCTTTTTTAAAAGACAGAAAAGGCCTGCTGGAAGCCGTTGTGGTTTGCGGGGGAGAGCCGACAGTTAATAAAGACCTGCCAAAATTTATTGAAAAAATTAAAAAAATAGGATATTCGGTAAAGCTGGATACAAACGGCTCGAATCCCGCAATGCTTAAAGATTTGATAAGCAGAAAATTGGTTGATTATGTTGCTATGGACATCAAAGCCCCATTAGGGCTTAAATCCCAAATCCCAAATCCCAAATCCCAAATAAATCCAAAATCAAAAATCCAAAATTCAATTTACGAAAGAATTATTGGCGAAGGGGTGAGTTTGGAGGATATCAAAAGAAGCGCGGAGATATTAAAAAATTCAGATATTGATTTTGAGTTCCGCACGACCGTGGTGCCTGAAATCCATAAAAAAGATGACTTTTTGGAAATTTCCCACTGGATAGGGGGTAAAAACGTAAAATATTATCTGCAGAATTTCAGGCCGGAAAAGACAATTGACCCCGAATTTGAAAAAATAAAGCCTTATACAGATGAATACCTCAAAGAAATCGCAAAAGAAATTTCTCCGCATTTCAAAATATGCCAAGCAAGATAAAAATTTTCTAAAACCCCGCGCCTAATACCCAAATTATGACCCCGTCAAAAACGCTTTTTTATTTTTGTATTTCATTTATAGTCGGTATTTTTGTGAATTCTATAATAAAAATCCCGCAAATATTTTTGTGGGCTTTTTTATTTGTCGGCGTATTGCTGATTTTTATTCCTTTATTCTTAAAAATGATTTTAAATTTGCCTGGAGGCAAATTTACGATTACTCCGGTTATTCTGGGTTTTTGCGTTTTATTTTTTGTTATCGGAATTTTAAGGCACCAGATTTCAGAGTTTAATATTCAAAAAAATAAATTGGCAAAATTTAACGACACAGGAGAGGTTATTTTAATAGGGCAAGTCCGAGGGGAACCGGATATTCGGGATACTTTCCAAAAATTAAAAATAAATGTTTCGCATTTGATATCCAACGAACGGCAATTTGAGCTTTCAGGAAATATTTTTATCGCTGCAAGGCGCTACCCGGAATATGAATATTCAGACATTGTGAAAATAACGGGAAAATTGGAAACTCCGGCCATAATGGAAGATTTCAATTACAAAAATTACCTATTGAAAGACCATATTTATTCTGTAATGAATTTTCCGAAAATTGAATTAATTGATAGACACCCGATGTCTATATCTTCTATCTTCTATTCTGAGGTTTTATTTTTAAAGCAAAAACTAAGGGAAACCATCCGCAGGAATTTCCTGCCGCCCGAAGATTCTATCATGGAGGCAATGCTTTTGGGGGATAGCGGACAGCTTTCTGAAGATTTGAAAAATAAGCTTAACATAACCGGCTTAAGGCATATTATAGCCGTTTCAGGGACGCACGTCATAATCTTAAGCGCTATCTTGATGTCCCTTTTTTTATCTGTAGGATTATGGAGAAGCCAGGCGTTTTATTTTTCTATCGTTCTCATCTTTTTTTATATAATATTAACCGGCCTGTCCGCCTCCGGCATACGGGCGGGGATTATGGGCGGGCTTTATCTCACAGCTCAGAAATTGGGCAGGCAAAGCATAGGGCCAAGGCCCGTGGCGATAGCCGGGGCGGCAATGCTGGGCTTCAATCCTTTGCTTTTGTTTTATGATATCGGCTTTCAGCTTTCTTTTTTGGCGGTGATCGGGCTTATTTATTTAGATCCCGTAATTAAATTTTTTTTAAAGTCTAAATGGAAGAAAATCTTAAAAAATAAGGGCAACAGCGGCAAGGAAAATAATTTTATAAGCACCGTCTCGGCAACTTTCGCCGCCCAGGTTTTTACGCTTCCCGTAATTATGTTTAATTTCGGCAATATTTCTTTTGTTTCCCCCATAACCAATATGCTGGTTCTGCCAATTGTTTATCTGCTCATGGTTTTCGGATTTTTGTCAGCCGCGTTGGGCGCGGTATCCTTGCTTTTAGGATTGATTTTTTCCATTCCCTGCCAGTTTTTCCTTTTTTATTTCATAAAAATAACAGATATTTTTTCTGGTCCATGGGCCGTGAAAACAATCAGCAACATTTCCTGGGTTTGGCTGGCGGTTTCATATCTGTTAATTGCCGTTACGGTAAGGTTTTTAAATAAAATTTTAATTAAAAGCAGGTATTTTTGAGATTCTATCCAATTTTTGGACATCTCGCTTATTTGCAATTATAATAGAGAAATATGGCAATAAATCAAAATAGCAAAAAAGCCTGGGTGGTGGCGGTGGACATGGGATACGGCCATCAGAGAACGGCTTATCCTCTAAAAGACATCGCCTTTTCGGGCAAAGTTATCAACGCCAACAGTTATTGGGGGATTCCCCGTAAAGACAAAAAAATCTGGAATATGACCAGGAGCGTTTATGAGTTTGTTTCCAGATTCAAAATAATTCCTGTTTTGGGAACCGTGGCCTTTTTCTTTCTTAACGAGTTTCAGAAGATTATGGGTTATTATCCAAAAAGGGATTTGTCTCGGCCCAATTTCAACCTGAAGAATATTTTTAAATTTATTAAAAACGGCTGGGGCAAGGATTTGGTTTTAATGCTGACGAAAAATCCTTTGCCCTTAGTTACCACTTTTTTTACTCCGGCTTTTATGGCTGAAGAATTCGGATATCCTGGAGACATTTATTGCGTTATCTGCGACGCGGATGTGGCAAGGGTCTGGGCCTCTTTGGACCCTGAAAAAAGCAAAATAAAATATTTTGCGCCCTGCACCTGGGCCAGAGACAGGCTGAAGCTTTACGGGGTAAAGCCCGAAAATATTTTTTTAACAGGCTACCCCCTGCCAAAGGAAAACATCGGCAAAGACATGGAAATTTTAAAAGAGGATTTGAGATACCGGCTTTTAAACTTAGACCCCAATAAAAAATACAGAAAAATGTATGAGCCCTTGGTAAAAGGCCTGCTGGGAAGTCTGCCTGAAAAGCCGAACCACCCTTTGACCATTATGTTTTCCATCGGGGGAGCGGGCGCCCAAAAGGAAATATGCCTTAAAATAATAAACAGCCTGAAAGAAAGGATAAAAAACAATAAATTAAGGATAATTATCGCGATAGGGGTAAGGAAGGAGCTGAAAAAATATTTTGCAAAAAACATCAATGGCCTCAAATTAGACGGGTGGGTAAGCATTTTGCACAGTAAAAACACGGGCGAATATTTTGAGAAATTCAACAGCGCCCTGCAAAAGACAGATGTTTTATGGACAAAACCGTCGGAGCTTTCTTTTTATGCCGGCCTGGGAATCCCCATAATAATAGCTCCTTCCATAGGCTCCCAGGAGGATTTCAATAAAAGGTGGCTTTTGCACGTGGGAGCGGGCCTTTTTCAGGAAGAGCCAGAATACGCCGACCAGTGGTTTTTTGACTTGCTTGAAGCCGGAGATTTTGCGGAGTTAGCCATGGAGGGATTTGTGGAAATAGAAAAAATGGGAACGTATAACATAGAAAAAATAATAAACGGCCATGGCCTGCCTGGCAATCTTGTTTCCTCTTTACAAGGAATGCCGGCAGTAAAGCAACCAGCAAGATATATATGAAAAGAATAAAAATATTTTTAGCATTTTTAGCTCTTTTTTTTGCTTTGTTTTTAGCCGTATTTTTTTACCTCTTTGTCGGAAAAGCTCCAAAGCAGGAAAATATTGTTTTTGGCGTAAATTTTTCCCAAAAGGGAGCAGAAAGCCTAAGAATCGATTGGAAAGAAATATATTTGGCTGTTCTCGACGATTTAAAGATAAAGAAATTAAAATTGCTGACCCACTGGGATTTGGTTGAAAAAGAAGAAGGCATTTATTATTTTGACGACTTAGACTGGCAGGTCGAGCAGGCTGAACAGCGGGGGGTGAAACTGATATTCGTGCTGGGCATTAAAACCGGAAGGTGGCCCGAATGCCACGATCCAGAATGGGCCGGAAATTTGACATTGGAAAAGGAGCAGGAGGAATTGATGGAGTATATAAAAGGAATGGTATTAAGGTACAAATATTCGAGCGCCATTTATGCCTGGCAGGTGGAAAACGAACCATTGGTCAATTTTGGCGAATGTCCGTGGCGGGATAAATATTTCTGGAAAAAAGAAATTGAGCTCGTGAAGTCAATTGATGATTCAAGGCCCGTTGTGGCGTCAGACAGCGGGGAAAATTCATTTTGGTTTTCTGCGGCAAAAAATGGCGACATAGTGGGCATAACAATATACAGAAAAGTTTGGGGCCATATAACAGACAGCCTGGGCTTTTATATCAACCTTCCTTATTCCCCTGTTTATTACTGGCGCAAAGCCCAGTTGATAAAAAAAATATTTAACAAAGAGGTTATCAGCACCGAATTGCAGGCGGAGCCATGGGGGCCTGTTCCTTTTTACAACCTTTCTTTAAAAGAGCAGGAAAAGTCAATGAACGAGGCGGTTTTTAAAAGAAACATTGAATACGCCAGGCGAACCGGCCTCAAAGAGTTTTATTTGTGGGGAGCAGAATGGTGGTATTGGATGAAAGAAACACAAAATAAGCCTCAAATTTGGAATGAGGCGAAAAACTTATTCTGAACAAAACGGTTGTAAAATTGCCTGTCGGCAATTTTGAAACCAACTATTTTTTGGTCCTAAAGAAGAGGTATGTTAAAATCACCAAATAAGTAAAGTGTAAAAATACGTCTGTGGGGGTGGCATCAAAAGAAAACAGTTCTCCCGCATTGCTTAATAGTTCTTTGCCGTTATTCATTATCATTGCAGAAAGGGCGATTACCAGAAAAACAATAAAAACGAATAAAACCAGTCTTGCTTTTTTGCGGAAGATCAGAAGCAGTCCCCCGATGATTTCCAGCGCCACTGTGAAAATAAGGGCGTAATATGGCAATACTGAAAATATGGCAATCTGGGAAAATTCTAAAATGGCTTTTTCCCAGTTGAAAATGCGATATATGCCCGCTGACAAAAAAACCAGTCCCAAGAATAACCTTAATAAATAAACAGGATTAATTTTATTTTTAATTTTAAACATAAGTAATAAACTTTATTTTATCTTATCATAAATGGCCATCCGTAAAAAGGTTTTGATTTTATACGCTTCTTTTGGGGCCGGCCACAAAAGAGCGGCAAAGGCAATCGCCGAGGCGTTTTACGAAAAGCATCCTGACATCGAGGTTAAAATCGTAGATGTTTTGGATTTCGGATTTGAAATTTTCAGGCGTTCAGCGCCCGCAGTTTTTGATTATGTTACCGCTGAAATTCCTTTTTTATACAAATGGATGTATGATTTTTATAATTATCATTTAGCATGCAAAATTTTGAATAATGCCTCTGACACATTTATCAGAAAGCGGCAATTTATAGGCTTTATAAAGGATTTTAATCCCGATGTTATTTTATCTACCAATCCTCTGCCTATGCACCTTGTTTCAAAGACAAAAAACAGAAAAATTATTGATATTCCTTCAGCTAACGTATGCACGGATTTCGGCTTTCATTGCTTTTGGCGCAACAAAGACGTAAATTATTATTTCGTGCAAAATGAAGAAATCAAAAATATTTTAGTTTCTTCCAATGTTCAGCCAGAAAAGATAAAAATTACAGGCATCCCCGTCAGCTTGAAGTTTGGCAGGCCGTCAGACCGCGAAAAAATTTTAAGCGAATTGAAATTCACGGCCAACCAGCCGGTTTTATTGATTGTGGGAGGAAAAATACTTTTTAAAAACTTGTTGAAAGTGGTGAAATCCGTAAAAGAAAAAAATGATTTGGTCCAGTTCGTCATTATTGCCGGCCGCGACGGAAAGTTGCAAAAGCAATTGGAAGAATCTGGATTAAGACAGGACACTTCAGTAAGGGTATTTGGATTCGTGGATAATTTGGACGAATATATGTCGGTCGCTGACTTGGTTTTTACCAAGGCCGGAGGGTTGACTGTTTCAGAGTGCCTGGCCAAAGGCCTGCCCATGATAATAAATGACATTATGCCAGGCCAGGAGCGGGATAATGTTGATTATTTAGTTTCTAATAACGCAGGAATTGAAGTTAAAACCTTGGAGGAGGTTGTTAAAAGCATCGTTGATTTATTCAGCCACCCTGAAAAACTGGCGGAGATGAAGAAAAGTTGCCTGAAAATTTCAAAACCTAATGCCGCCGTTGAAATAGCGGACTTTACGGCTTCCCGAATGCAGGATTATATGCTATAAATATGTTATAAAATATATAAAATATATTTATAAAATATAAGCTATGTTAAGCATTGTCATTCCCACTTTTAACGAAGAAAAATACCTTCCTTTGCTGTTAAAATCAATCAAAAGACAGGGTTTTTATGATTTTGAGGTGATTATCGCTGACGCCGGTTCAGAAGACGGCACTCTTGATGTTGCCAAAAGTTACGGTTGCCGGATTGTTGAGGGAGGACTGCCGGCAAAAGGAAGAAACGAAGGGGCAAAAGCGGCCAAGGGCGACTTGCTTCTTTTTTTGGATGCTGATACTGTTTTGCCAAGGGACTTCTTTAAAAAAGCTGTTTCTGAATTCAGGGCAAAAAAAATAAATTTCGGAGCCTTTATCCTGCTTCCTTATCCCAAGAACAAAGTTTCTTACTTTATGTTCAATAATTTTTATAACAAGCAAACATCTTTTTTTGAAAAATTTTCACCGCACGCGGGCGGAGCGGTAATGATTAAAAAAGAAATTTTTGAAAGATTGAACGGCTATGACGAATCCATAAAGCTGGCTGAAGATCATGATTTGGCCAAAAGAGCTAAAAAAATAGCAAAATTCAGGTTTTTAAAATCCACAAAAGTTTTTGTTTCAGACAGGAGATTCAGGCGCGACGGCTGGTCAAACACCATTGCCAAATATATTTTTTGCGAGTTTCATATGGCCTTGTTCGGCCCGATAAAATCTGACATATTAAAATACGAATTCGGCCGCTACAACGACTATATTGAAGAAAAATAATTATGAGCCTTTACGAACTGCCAAAATTTGACATCGGGGGCTTGAAAGCAAAAGCGGACAGGAAATTCCCGGAAATTTTTAAAAACAGGTTTTTGCTGCAGGCGGTTTTGCTTGTTTTAATATCCAGCGCGGCCGGATTCGTGTCGGGAATTGTTTATCTGCAGTATTTTCAGAACCAGATTAATGGATTTCTGGAAAAAATAGAAATCAATCTGCCGCTGGTCAATAAATCAGAGCAAGCAGGCGGGGAATACATTTCGCCGTTTTCTTACGAGCAGGCGATTATAAACGCGGTAAAAGAAGCCTCGCCGTCTGTCGTGAGTATCATTATCTCAAAAAATCTTCCCACTTATGAGCAGGAATGGCTTTCCCCTTTCGGGGAACTGTTTGATATACCCCAGTATGTCCAAAAGGGCACAGAGAAAAGGGAAATAGGCGGAGGCTCCGGCTTTATTGTTTCTGAAGACGGCCTTATTTTAACCAACAAGCATGTTGTGGCGGATAGTAAAGCCGAATATACTGTTTTAACAAACGACGGAGAAAAATATCCTGCCAAGGTTTTGGCAAAGGACCCTGTGCAGGATTTGGCCATAATCAAGATTGAAGGCGATAAAAAATTTAAAGCGATAAAACTGGGCGATTCTTCAAAAATACAAATAGGCCAGGGCGTTATTGCCATAGGCAACGCTCTGGGAGAATTGCGCAATACTGTTTCCGTTGGGGTGATATCCGGATTGGAAAGGACTATTCTGGCAACTGGGGCCGGCGGATTATCGGAAACCCTTGAAGACATCATCCAGACGGACGCGGCCATCAATGCCGGAAATTCAGGGGGGCCTCTCCTTAATTCAAAAGGAGAAGTGATAGGCGTTAACACGGCAATGGCGCAAGGGGCTGAAGGAATAGGCTTTGCCATCCCTATGAACAAAGCCAAAAGGGACATCGAACAGGTTATAAAAAACAACAGGATTATTTATCCGTTTCTCGGGGTGCGCTATGTTTTGATAAACGAAGAAGTAAAAGAAAAAAATAGCCTGCCGGTTGATTACGGCGCCTGGGTGATAAGGGGAGAGGGCGGAGAGCCGGCAATCACCAAGGGTTCCGCCGCAGAAACGGCAGGCATAAAGGAAAAAGACATAATTCTGGAATTTAACAATGAAAAAATAACTTTTCAGAATTCAATGGCAAAGATAATTTCAAAATACAATGCCGGAGACAAAATTGTTTTAAAAATTTTAAGAAGCGGGGAAGAGCAAATTGTTGAGGTTATTTTAAGTGAGAGGCCGGAATAGTTGTGAAAGGCTTAGCCTTTCACAAAAAAAAGACCCGCTCTTTTGAGCAGGCCCTGGGCGCCCGAAGGCGCTTTTTATTTTATAATTTTAGTCATTAAAAATAACTTTGGTTCCGGATGTCCGTTTTGGATTCGATAAGATTCAGATATATTAAACAAGAATTCAAACTCGCTTAAATAAAATTGATCGCCCCGTTGCTCACGCGCCCAGATAATAAGATTTTTGCTTTTTTTCCAGCATTTCCATATTGAATACCAGTAGTTTTCAATGATTGGTTTTTCATCAATATGGCCTCTTTGCATTAAATAACCAACTCGGCTGAAAGCAATAAAAACAATTTCTGCTTTTTGAACGTATAGTATTAATTGGTTTTTGTCTATTCCTTTAATATTTTCGGGCAAATTTTCGTAAATATATCTTCTTGTATCCATAAGTTCTTTTGTTTGCAATTCGTTAAAAATAGTCATAATCATTTGAAGATTTCCATTTTTTATCAATAGCGCCACCTGGACATACGCAATAAATATTGCCGCAAGGAATAATAATGTATAGGCTGAAGTCGCAACGGCGGTTATCATTTCCCATTTCATGTCTTTGCTCCCAATAAAAAAAAAAAGAAGGAAATATTGTTTCCTTCCTTGCCAAAGACAACGGATTCTGTTTATTTTCTTAATATCTCGCGGCGGTATTTTACCAGTTGCGAAGATAAAATAAAAATTGTTCCAAAAATCATACAAGTAGCTGTTATAATTAATATAACAGTATTTTTTTCCATGGCCGCTGCCACCACGCCTAAAATAAATCCCAACAGCATAAGAGCCATGCCGCAAGAGAATAGCGCCATTTCTAAATGCACCTTTTGGTCATAACTTAACCGTTTCATTGTTTTGACCTCCTAAAATGTTGCGAATTGTAAAAGTTCTGACTATTTCAATTTACGCCTAATTATATGTTTGTCAATGTCTAATTTTGCGCCACGCGGCGTAAAACCTAAATAAACAAAGACTAAAATTTGCATATCGGCCAGATGTAAAGCGAGGGGTGCGGCTTTTTCACTCGAGTGAAAAACCCGCCCCTCTCACTTTATACAACAAAAAAGACCCGCTCTTTTGAGCAGGTCATGGCGCCTTTAGGCGCTTTTTAACGAGGGAGAGCTGTCCCGTCCGGAGGGAAAAGCCCCTCCCCTTCAACTACGGGAATCACTTCTCGCTCATATCCTCTCAGTTTTGTTACCTTCCACTGGAAGGTTTCCCCGACTTCCGGCAGACTTCTGCCGTATATTTCCACTCCAATAAATTTTCCTTTTTTCGTCTCCAATATTACATAATTTCCGCAAGGAGACTTTGCGGTTACTTTGTATTGTCCAGGTTTTAGATATCCTGACCAAATCAGAGCTCCCATGTTTTTATTTTTCTCCCTTAGCATTACAAAAAAGAGAAGCAAAAGAAAATAGAAAAAGACGGTCATTAAAATGCTGTAGGCTGCCATTTGGAGCCTCCTTTCAAAGAACTATTGCGCCTTAAAACTACCACAATGGCAGGAAGCGGTTTGGCGCAAACCCTTCTTTCAGAATATTACACAAAAGCATAATACCCTGAAAGAAAGGGGGAAGCCCTGATCGTAGTCGAAGGGCTTCCCTTTATGGAGTTATTTGTTTTCATCCCTGAAAACAATTTCTATTTCGATTCTTATCCGGTCTATCTTATCAAAAAAGGAAAATTTTTCAATAGAACCTTTATTAAAGAAAAAATTAAATTTCAGCCTTTTGCCAAAAAGGCGTTTGGCCGAATCTTTAATTTTTTCAAAAACATCGGGCTCCTCTGGCATAAAAAATTCCATGGGCTCTGTTTTTTGGAAAAACACTTGCGGCTTAACAAGTTTTCCAAAAAAATGAGGGCTGTTTTCCTGGCTGAAAGCCAGGGTGCCGAAGTCAAAAATTAAAAAAACCATCGCGGCCAGACAAATCCTTTTCATTGTTTCACTCCTTTTAAAAGAACAAACTATCTTATGGCGGAAGAAAGCATCATGCTTTCTTCAATAACCGCCATAGGGCTGCAAACCAGTTTATTGGGCAAGCGAGGAGAGAGTTTCTCTATAATCTTGTCTTTTAAACTAATTTAACAGCCCTATACCGGCTATAAGAATAAAAGAGGGGAGGCCGCAAACCAAAAACCAAAATAATCGGTCTCCCCCTTAAACCTTGCCGCTCTATTTTTGCGGCATTTTTTTTGCTTCCTCTATTGCTCTAATAAGAGCAACGAGAAAGCGGCATTGCCGTTTTCCAGCCGCCATTGCGGTGGCGGCCGATTGGCGGCTACGGGAAACGACATCTGCCGCTTCTCGCGAAGAAATGCAACTGTAAGCTGTGTTCTCTATGGCCATCTTTCTTCTCCTATGCTGATGGCCTGTCGTTGTGCTGGCTTGTTTCTTTCTCTTCTGGGTCAGAAAAGAAAGAAACCAACGGCGAAATTTTGTTTTTTTAGGGTAGCCAGCAAAACCCTTCTTTCTGCCCGCAAATTTGTTCGAGCTCGGGGCTCGCACACTTTTTGCTTTGTGGTCAGGAAGAAAGGCGGAAATTTTTTTTGAGAATTTCCAGAAACTCTTTATAATCACCTCCGCCGCTTCCTCGGCGGATTTATTAATTCCCGGATCGGAGTTAGCATAACCCACAATCCGAAAAGAATAACAAGCAAAACAACAAGTTGGTGGCAGACAGGTTGGACTTGCAAAGGTCCGTAAACAGCGCCCGCCAAACTTAAAACCAATATAGTCAGAAAGGAACGGCGAACATTACCAAAAAAAGTTTTAAAGAGCCGGCTTTTCATTGCTAATCTCCTTTCAAAAAAAGATATTTTCCCTTCTTTTTAAATACAAGAGAGTTTCTTGTGAGCCCCGAGCTCACAAAATTCTTTTTATTTTGTGTTTAAAAAGAAAGGAGGGAAGCCAGAGAACCAACTCGGGCCTCCCATTCAATCCGCTTGAGTTTTACAGCGGGCATAAGTGTTTCCACTTAAGCGCGGTTTCCCGCTAACCTGCTTAATAAGTTCAAACAGGAAAACTTTTCTCAATACCCGCCTGTATTTTCACAGGCGGGGCAACCCCATCCCTCACAAATCAAACAACGGCCGTCGTCCTCCGCCCGAGGGAACGGCGGTTCCGTAGGAGAATTTTTTACCGTCTCTTCTGTGGGTAGCCAGTCGCAATGGAGCCCACAGGTTGGGCACCAAAAAAAATCACTACCCGAAAGAGATTCTTCTTTGTGTCCGCAAACAGAACATTTAAATGCCATGGTTTTTCTCCTTTTGTTATGAGACCTTCTGCCATGGCACAGCAGAAAATCTCTTTTTTATAAACTCTGTTTTGTCCTTCGCTTAGCTCAGGACTCATCAGGCAAGATTACATCTTGCGACAGATAGGGTAGTTCAATCAACCATAATTGAACTACCCTTTAACCTTTTTGACAAATTTTTTTTGAAAAGAGATTTCAAACTCTTTCGTGGCATCCGTGCCGTTTTACTTTACTTGGCGACATAGCCGCCCGCAAATCCGCGAGCGGGGTCGCCGTAGAGGCCCGTCAATCCGGGGACAATCTCCCCGGCAAGGAATCGCTTCACCAATTCCGGTGGCGCGGCCTGCAGGACGACTTTTTTTCGGCCGTCCTTATCAACGACGGTCGCCACAAAGGGAATCCCTTCCCGTGCAGCGGCCTCGGGTAGCTCGGGGATGCTTGGCATCCCGTCAAAACGGGCCACTTCGTAGGGCCCGCCACCGCCCGAACCCCCACAGTAATGGCACGTTTCCGTGCCAGCATAGGGGTCGAACTTGGACCCGTCGCACTCTGGGCAGGTCCATTCGGCGACTTGCTCACGAAGCCGTTTCCTTGCGGCTTCGATATCGTCCAGCACTTCCTGTGCCGGCCGTTTTTGGAACGCGGCGCGGGTCTCCACCCGCCACCGCATAAGCTCGTCCGGATCTACACCGGGACACTTGCCTCGGTAGGCCGCCTCGAGGCAGTGGTCCGCGGCCGCAACCATTGCGTGCCGCTGGTTCTCGTCGGCTTCATGGAAGCCGACACCAGTAATTCGGGCCACAAGAGCCCGAATCTGACCGAGGCTCGAAGCCTCAAAAAATTTTTCTGCTGGCTGGCCATAGCCGGGGTCGCCCGGCCGGTGGTGGTCCACTACGACCACCGTCCGAATGGTCTCTAAAAGGGCCTTTTCGGGTGCGCACTCTACGAGGACAACCGTGTCCTCGTCTTCAAATTCGCCGGAGGTCCCGGCGAATTTATACGCGTTACCTGGATGGACCCGGGTCAATTCGCCCATGCCCGCCAGGGCATAAACGAATTTTTGGCCGGCCGCTTCCAAAACGGCCTCAATCGCGACCATTTCGGGGTCGCTGGCCCCGAGAACGAACAAACGACTTTTGGACATTTTAATGTCCTCCATGTGTAGCGGCTACTACACTGAATGCCGCCTTGAAACGGCTGTTGACTGGAACTCCCAGCAACAGGGCATTAACAGATTTGTTAAAATCTGCTTCTCTGCAAATGTGAGCCCTTCTTTCAAATCACTAAATCCTTCAACTTCGTTCAGGACAGGAAAAATTATAATTTCTGGAAAATCAACCATTAAGGCAATATTCGGTTATTCCCTGATATAAGTAATGATTTGAAAGAAAGGCAATAACAAAAAATTCATAATTTTTTTGCTATTGACACGATTTTTTGACTTGCTATAATATAATCAAGGTAAAGTAATCTGTATATAAACTACGGGTTATAATTGCTTGTCAATCAAAAGGGTCCTTTGCGGGACTCTTTTGATTTGTCTTAATTTATTATACAATAAAATCGTGGATCCGAGGGCCCGTAGTTTCATATAGTTAAAACTTTGCCTTTGACAAGCAACATAGCGGGTGCAAGTCCCGCCGGGTCCACACACTAAAGAATTCATCGCAAACTGCGATGGATTCTTTAGTTATATTTTTATCTTTCCCTTCTTTCAGTCCGCCAGCCACAGCATAGTAGCCGGGTCCCAGAATGGCGTTGTTGGCGGGCTAAAAGAAAGGAGGGAGGTCAGAGAACCAACTCAGGCCTCCCATTCAATCCGCTTGAATTTTACAGCGGGCATAAGTGTTTCCACTTAAGCGCGGTTTCCCACTAACCTGTTTGATAAGTTCAAACAGGAAAACTCGTTCATTATATCAGCTTTGTTTTGCTGACATAATGTTTTCGATCAAGCGGGGATATCCCGCTTTCCTGTTCGTCCATTTCGCGCGCGCAACGATCGCAAACCGGATACGGCGGATCAACCCGCCGGCTCCGGCCGTCTTCGAAATGAGAAGCCGGATTTTCTTTGCACAAAGTGCAAAGAATCGCTTCTTCGTCTTTACCAATACAATATGCTGTGTGACAACGATACATCCTTTTCTCCTTTCGAGAGAAAATGTTTTTGCGTCCTAATTTCTCTACTGCCAAATGCAAAACAAATTGCATAGACAAAAGGGCTCGGACGTTTTTTCCCTTCTTGAAAATCACCAATTAGTTTTAAAAATTCAAAATTATCGCTTTGGCGATTTTTAAGAAGGGCAGGAAACCAAAACTCGCTCGCTCTTTGTCCCGCTATGGCGGGGCTTTCTCGTTTCCCGTAAGTTTGTAAAAGTTCTTCTCCTTCGCCTTTCGGCTCAGGATCTCTACTAGCTTGCGCCAGTGAGACTTGTTCCTAACCCCGCTATGCTTTTACCCGCCTAAGTTTTACGAAGTAAAATTTTGGCGGGCTTCCGCCTTGGGCGGAACTCTCTCGGCTTTTTTGGGGTGGTTTATTTTCTTTCTTCTAAAGTCAACAAACTTTTCTTAACAAGGAAATTTCTGCAGGCAAGGTTGGTTTAGTCCCTTCCCTACAGCGGATTTCCCTATTAACTCTTTAATAGAGTCCGTTGATAAGATGCTTTTCAGCGGGCTTTCGCGCGAAACCGCGCTATGGCCACAACCTACTAAGCCGTCGTTAAATAACTTGATAGTCAATCTTATTATTTAACGCTCTATTCTTATCTTTGACTGAAGTATTCAACAAATGACTATTTTCCAGCCCCACCCTCTCCTCATTTTGAGAATGAAGACCAAGCATTTATTGGCTACTCCCTGTCCCGCTAAACGGGACATTTATATTGTCTAAAATGTGCTGTTCTCTCCTTTATATTCAGAGAGAAGTTTAAAGATTATCTGTTTTTTAACCTTCAAACTTCTTCCTGATTATTACTCCCTAAAACCAGAAAAGGCGGTTAGGGGCCCTTGAGAAGAGATCTCCCAACCGCCTTTTAAAACAAATAGCGATTAGTGTTAATGGCCTGTTTTCCCCCAGGCAGGAGACTCTCCTCAAATTTATTTAATTTTAGCGTTCTTTATTTTATATTTTTATTATATCATATAATAAAATCTTGTCAATGGGTAAGGTCAATTTTTTGTCATTTTTATAAAATTAAGTCAAATTTTTGAACAGGTTTCAATATAATTTATATGATAGCATATACATAAATTATTGTCAAGATTGACATGGATTTTTGACTTTGTTAACATCAAACCGTAAGAATAATATGCAAAAGCAAATCAATCTCGCAAGAAATTATTGGTTTTTCTTTTTTAGCTCTTATGGAAAAGAGGTTGGTTTGAGTTCTGCAATTAAAAAAGAAAAAATATAAAAATAGATTAAAGAACTTAGGCGAGCCCCTTTTCTGAAGGGGCTTTTGTTTTTTTTACGCTATGTGGCGTAGAAATCAGTTCTTTGACATTTAGAGAAAGAGAGGCGGAAATGACTGCTGATATGCAAAAAAGAGAGGGGCTGTCTGGATTTGGATTAGTTAAAGTTGTGGAACCTATCTCTATCCAGTATATCAGTCCTATAGTTTTAGAGCCGAAAGCGGCAACTCCTAAAGAGCGACAATTAGCAATTGATTATATTTTACGATCTAATGGAGATTATAGGGTCATTTTATGTTGCGTAGGACGGATTCCCAGCCGCCATAGCCAACTTGAGGAGTTTAATTTTGACATAGGTCTTGTATCGGGAGTTAACAGATTATCCCATCTGCCGGTGATTTCTGATTTAAAATTAGATTTGAGTAGCAGATTCGAACTTATCGTTGAAGTTCACCTTAATCCAGTTCAGTTTATATCTGATGCCGCTCAGCTTTTGACCATGGTTGATTTTTCAAAGATAATTAGAAACTTTAAAGTTTTGGCTTGTTGTTCCTGCGTTGGCAGAAAAATTTAGATTTTATGCCTTTTATGCCTCCTAAAAAATAATTGGGGGGGTCTCCGACATCCCCCCGTTTCATCCTCCCGTTTTTTTAAAAGAATAAAGCGGATTGTTTTTCAATCCGCTCTTTTATTTTTTGCTATTGCAGTTTACCGCACTTCTTTGTCTATTATTTGAATCTCCACCTTTCTGGCGGCGACGAGATAGTTGCCGTTTTTTTTATCATCTTCATCTATTTTTTCAAATGCGTCGCGGAAATTGATCGCTTTGACGATTCTTGTATTTTTAAACCCCGTTCCATCGGTAATCATTACGACAAATTTCATTGTTTTTCCTTTGTGGCTTAACTTTATGGCGCTGTTTTAACTATTGTTCCGCGATTGCGGAATAATATTCTCGCTGGTTTCCCTCCTTTTTTTGCCCCAAATATTTTTTTGGTGTTTCTTTGACTATAAAACGTTGCGGAATTTTTCCGCTGTGGCGGACGGCAAAAATTTTTTGCTCTTCAGGGTTCTTTGTTTCGCGTTTTACAAAAGCGAAATTTTCGTCCTCAATTCGGCTGTAATCCCCGCAGGGAAGCTCGGTAAAGCTGATTATGCGACAACTTGGCTCTGCCTTTGCATAATTTTTTATTTGCGAATTTCTGGCAGTAATTTTTTCTTTATCGATGTTGAAAAATGCTAAAAATAATAATGATATAAGAATTATCACAACTGTATAAAAATCGGTTTCTGTTTTTTTAGACATTAACT
This sequence comes from uncultured Candidatus Saccharibacteria bacterium, assembly GCA_964427585.1. Taxonomy (GTDB): domain Bacteria; phylum Patescibacteriota; class Minisyncoccia; order Minisyncoccales; family Staskawiczbacteraceae; genus JBBTQJ01. Next base: position 9,380 of record CAYRVC010000002.1, on the reverse strand, counting down.
GCTCCTTCTTTGACAAATAATGGGTAAATTGCTTTTTATTTTTTAAGAACTAACAAAAATGATAATATACATTTCCATGTCTGTCAAATTTTAATGAAATTTTATACCCATTGAATTAAAATTAAGATTGACATACAATAAAAATATGAATATAATACCATATTAAAATTATGAACGGAGGAGCTAATTTCACAAACAAGGCCCAGGAGGCCATAATGTCGGCACAGCAGGTAGCCCAGGAAAAAGGGCAGCAGCAAATAGACGCTCTGCACCTGCTTTTTAGTTTGCTTCTTCAGGAAGGAAGCATAATCATCACAATTCTCCAGAAGCTGGGGGCTGACATAGATATTTTAAAAAAGAAAGCCGAATCCCAGATTTTTAAGATTCCGATAATTTCGGCGCCGGCTGCTTTCGGCCAGTTTTACTTAACGCAGGACATGGCGAAAGTTTTGGACAGGGCCAGGCAGGAAGCAATGAAAATGAACGACGAATTTATTTCAGTCGAGCATTTGTTTTTGGCGCTTTTGGACACCAAGTCATCCGCCAAAGATGTTTTGGAAAAAGTGACTTTTTTGTCTTCATTGGGAGAGGGGAGCTCTTTGAAAACTTCCAAGCTGGATTATGAGCAAGTGTTGAAGGTGCTTTCTCAAATCAGGGGAGGGCAAAGGATTACGGATCCCGAGCCCGAATCCAAATACCAGGTGATTGAAAAATATACAAGGAACCTGACTAATTTGGCGGCGGCAGGAAAAATAGACCCGATAATCGGAAGGGACAATGAAATAAGAAGGCTGATGCAGATAATTTCCAGGAGAACAAAAAATAACCCCGTGCTTATAGGCGAGGCAGGCGTTGGAAAAACCGCTATTGTTGAAGGTTTTGCTCAAAAAGTTGCGCGGGGAAACGTGCCGGAATTTTTAAAAAGTAAAGAGGTCATTTCCCTGGATTTGGGGGCGATAATAGCCGGCACAAAATACCGCGGAGAATTTGAAACAAGAATAAAAGCCCTGTTAAAAGAGCTGAACCGGGCATCCGGAAAATATATTCTTTTTATCGACGAATTGCATACGCTGGTTGGAGCAGGAGCCGCGGAAGGAGCGATTGATGCTTCCAATCTTTTAAAACCTGCTTTATCCAAAGGGGAATTAAGAGCGATAGGAGCCACCACTTTGAAGGAATACCAGAAATATATTGAAAAAGACCCTGCTTTAGAAAGAAGGTTCCAGCCTATTTACGTGCAGGAACCGTCTGTAGACGATGCCGTAGCCATATTAAGGGGAATCAAAGAAAAATATGAAGTCCACCATGGAGTAAAAATAAAGGATTCAGCCATAAAAGCGGCGGTTGAACTGTCTAACCGCTATATTGCAGACAGGTTTTTGCCGGACAAAGCGGTTGACCTTATGGACGAAGCGGCCTCGGCTTTGCGCTTGGAAATTGAATCAGAGCCCCAGGAATTGGAAAAAGAAGAGGAGGAAATAACAAAGCTGGAAATCGAAAAGCAGGCGTTGAAGAAAGAAAAAGATTCGGAAAAGCGGTTAAGAGCCATTGACCGCGAGCTGGCTGATCTGAAAGAAAAAACAAAGGGGCTGAGGGCAAAATGGTCAGCGGAAAAAGAGCTGATTGACAAGATAAAAAGCATAAGGGAGAAGCTTGACAATCTTTCTTATCAAACGGAAATCGCCCAAAGAGACGCAGATTTGGAAAAAGTGGCGGAAATAAAATACGGAAAAATCCCCCAGCTTTTCAAGGAAAGAAAAGCCGTTGAGCAGAAGCTTATTAAAATCCAAAAACAGCACCATTTTCTGAAAGAAGAAGTAACCGAGGAAGACGTGGCCAGGGTTGTTTCGAGGTGGACTGGCATTCCGGTGATGCGTCTTATTACCGAAGAAGCGAAAAAATTGGAAACAATGGAAGCTGTTTTAAACAGAAGGGTGATTGGCCAGGAAGAGGCGATATCAGCCATATCCAGGGCGATAAGAAGGGCCAGGGCTGGAATTTCAGAGGAAAACAAGCCCCTTGGATCTTTTCTGTTTTTGGGGCCTACCGGAGTAGGCAAAACGGAAACTGCCAGAGCATTGGCGGAATTCCTATTCAATGACGAGAAAGCGATGATCCGGCTTGATATGTCAGAATACATGGAGCGCCACACTGTTTCTAAAATAATCGGCTCGCCGCCGGGGTATGTCGGGTACGAGGAAGCCGGCCAGCTGACTGAAAAAGTAAGAAGGAGGCCATATTCGGTTGTTTTGCTGGATGAGGTGGAAAAGGCTCATCCTGAAGTTTTTAACATATTGCTTCAGATTTTTGAAGACGGCAGACTGACTGATTCCAAAGGCAGGACGGTTTCGTTTAAGAACACGATTATTATAATGACTTCCAATCTGGGCACGGACTACATAAATAAAATGTCGTCAATCGGATTTTCCACAAAGGAGGAAATCGCCCAAAGGGATTCGATGAAAGACAAAATAATGGATTCTTTGAAAGAGGAATTCCGGCCGGAATTTTTAAACAGAATAGATGAAGTCGTAATATTCAACTATTTGAGAAAAGACAATATTAAGAAGATTGTTGAGCTGGAGCTTTCAAAAGTGGAAAAGAGGCTTGGCGCGAAAGAGATCGGCATTAAAATTTCTGAAAAAGCCAAAGATTTTCTGGCCAAGGAGGGTTTTGACCCTAATCTGGGGGCAAGGCCGTTGAAAAGAGTGATCCAGCGTCTGATTCTTGATCCGTTGTCCGTAAAAATAGTGGTAAATGAAATATCAGAGGGAAGCATGGTTTTAATTGACGTTTCGGGAAATAAAATAATTTTTGAAACGTCGAAAATTCTGGCAAAACCCGAAGAAAAAAGGAAATTAGCCGGCAAAACCGCAAAATAAGCTTTTTTGGCAAATGAAAGAAAAAATAGTTGTTCAGATTATAGCGATTATTGTTTTGGGCGCTGCCGGCGCCTTTGTTTTTCAGGCGCTGATTTTTCCCTGGATGTTATCGGACCAATATTTTGAAAGGTTTGAATTCATCAAATCTTTCAAAGAAGGGAAGATTGTAATAAACCCGAAAGAGCAGATCTATATCCAGGAAAACATTGCTTTGGTATCATCAATTGAAAAAATCGAAAAGTCGGTGGCAGGCATCCTGGTTGAAAAAGGAAAAACCGTTGTTTCAGGAACAGGCTTTGTTATCACTTCAGACGGCTTGATAATCACGATTGCCGATCTTGTACCCATCGGAGCTAAAATAACGGTGTTTTTGCAGGGAGAGCAGTTCAGCCCCGCCATTCTAAAAAGGGATTCGGCAAACAATCTGGTTTTACTGAAAATTGAGAAAACCGGCCTGGCTACGGTAGGCTTTTTTGATTTTGAAAAAATAAAACTGGGCCAGAGGGTTTTTTTGGCAGGAAAAAACCCCAAGACCTTAGGGACATCGGTGAATGAAGGCATTATAAAATATTTTAACAACGACATTATCGCTACAAATATAACAGACTCCTCTTATTTTAAGGGAGGGCCTCTGTTTAACATAGAAGGAAGGCTGGTTGGCATAAATACAGTAGATTCTGGCGGAGAAGTTTTTTCGATTTCAGTTAAAAAAGTTAAAACATTTGCCGGATTTTAGCTCTTTGATAATTTTTTTGCTTGGCAGAAGAGAGGTGCGCTATGGAAAATCCCGAGAGTTTAGATTTATATTTTGACGAAAAAAGAAAGAAAATTCTGGATAAAAAGAGAAGAGAAATAAAAGAAAGAATAAAAGCTGAAAAGAGAAAAAAAGAATGCGGATTTTCAAAAAGGATGAAAGATATAAAAGAAATAATTTATTGCTCTTTTTGCGGTTTTAAGGCTAAATTCGTTGCGGTAAGAAAGAATGATGGGAAAAAGATTCCCTGTTGCAAAAGATGCCTTCCTTACAATTCAAATATGCCCTGGGTTATGATCAGGGAACCGCTTTAATTTTGCGCAATAGCCCCGCGATAATCTCAAGGGGTTTTTTATTTACAAAAGCTAAAAGTGGAGTAATATGAAAAATAGCATTAAATGTTCTTTGACAAATGGGAGGGATAAAATGGAAACAATCGCCGAGAAAAAAGTTGTTAATCTTTATTCTATAACAAACATTTCCCTTGTTGCCGGCATTTCTGACTATACGGAAGGAATTTATAACGGAGACGATTCAACTCCTTATGAAGACGCCCAAAAAAATCAGCATAATTATTTGCTAGACGAACTGGGTGTCAGGAAAGCATTTAAGCTTTTGGACGTAGGATGCGGCCTCGGAACGCTGCTCAAAACAGCAAGAGAAAGGGGAACAATAGGCATAGGGATAACTGTTTCAAAAGATCAGGTTTTAAGGTGCCAAGCCGAACAATTAGATGTTTTTCTGTATAATTACAGATCGCTTCCCGATTATTGGGATGGGTGGTTCGACGGCATTGTCGCCAACGGATCAATAGAGCATTTCTGCCAGCCAGAGCAGGCTCTGGCCGGCCTTCAAGGACATGTTTACCAGGAGATGTTTTATATCTTCCGCCGCCTTTTAAATCCAAGCTCGGAAAGCAGAAAACTGGCCACAACCACCATTCATTTTAGAGGAAGCCCTGTGCCCCCTGAAATGTTTTTAAGGAACCCGTTTTTACAGATATTCAATAACCAGGGGTTTCATTTTTCAGCGCTTCACCGCGGTTACGGGGGATATTATCCTGAAACAGGCCAGCTTGAACGCTCTGCTGAAGGATTATTTAAACTCGTAAAAGAAATCGACGGCACGGAGGACTACAGGATAACTTCAGATTATTGGTGCCGACAGTTGAAATCCGCTTTCTTTCGCAAAAGAGAATTCAGAATAAAATTATTACTCTGTTTTTTAAGAAACCCCAGACATACTTTTTGGGCGGTATTAAGCATGTTGGGGCCTGAAGCCTGGCCATGGCAGTTCAGGGGAGAAAATCCCCCTGTAAAATTGCTCCGCCAAACATGGCAGATGATTTGATATTTTGTTTTAGCCATTTAAAAAAGGAGCGGAAAATGGCTGGAAAGAAAAAAAGTTTGGAATGCGCTTTAAAACAAGTTGAAATCTTAAAAATGAACCTAAACGATGAGATTGCTGTCGGGGAGGAAAAATGGTATTTTCAGAAAAGAAAGAAAGCTCGGCAGCGATTGCGAATGATTTACAAATTTTCCCAATGGTACTCCGCGAAATACGAAGCGGGAAAAGCGTTGGGAATGAAAAAAGCTGTTTTGAAGAGGTTTTTAGACGAATGGGTCGGCGCATTATCTAGAGATATTGTTTTAAATTGGGGATGCCATACTTTATCAATGAAGGGATTAGCTGAAAAATCCAGTAAAGCTAAAAAGGATTTGCAAAAATTTTACGAGGTTTCAGAGTCGAAAGAAAGCCTTATTAGAATAGGAATGGCCTTGGGAATGGCCGAAGAATCAGTATTGTCAGACATATTGCTTTCAGGCAAAAATTTTGCTTTAAGCCGAGAAGAGCTGGCAAAGGTATATAATCGGGGCGGCATCAAGGCCGGGGCCAAAGCTGGCAGGGCGCTTGGTTTTTCCTTTTTTAGAATATTGGCTCACGAATTTACAAAGGCAGATATATTGTTTCCCGCCGCGTACTTTTCGATAGTATGGGGGGTTTTGCTGGCGCTTGCGGGATATATTCTTTATCGCTTTTTATAAAAATAAAGGATATTGCCTGGATTGCGTTTCCATAAATATAAATCTGTTCAATACAGCCAGTCCTGGCATCAACCTGCCAGGATTTTTATTTTTAATAGCGGTCAAAAATCTCACGATCGTGAGATTTTTGACCGCTATTATTTACTTATGTTAAAATAAAATAATGTCTAATTTAGGATCAAAAATTTTATTGTTGCTTTTAGGGGGAGTGGCTTTTGGTTGTTCTATTACACCAGGTCGCCAGAGATATATTATAAGAACGGTGATTCAAGAATGGAAAAGATTGAGCCCAAAAGATATTAAAAGAGAAATAAGAAATCTTAACAAATCAAAACTAATTAAAAAAGTAAAAGAAAGTGATAAATCTTTCAATATATTATTAACAGATAAAGGAAAATTAAAGGCTATTAACTATTATTTTCAAAATCTTAAAATTGAGCAAAAAGAATGGGATAAAAAGTGGAGGTTGGTATTTTTTGATGTGCCAGAAAAATTAAGAAAGGGAAGGGACGCGCTTCGGGAAAAAATCAAAAAACTCGGTTTTTATGAACTTCAAAAAAGCGTTTTTATATTCCCTTATGAATGCAAAAAAGAAATAGAATTTGTTATTGAATATTTCGGCCTTTCAAAATGCGCCCATTATGCTGTTTTGGAAAGCATAGACGATGATTCATATGTAAAAAAGGTGTTTAATTTAAGCTAATAGTGGGCGAAAATCTCACGATCGTGAGATTTTCGCCCACTATTATTTCGGTGGTTTTAATAGCGATAGCGGTCAAAATTCCTACGATCGTGAGATTTTTGACCGCTATTAATGAATAGCTAATCTGTATGGTAAAAAGTTATTCACATGGTTGTTTTGCTGAATAATTGAAAGGGGTGTAAAATGTAAGAATTTAAATTATGGCAAAAGTTCCGGCAAATTTTAATGGCGTTTTGAATAAGAAGGGGGCGGTGAAAAAATATTTGATAAATTTTTTGGTAATTTTTATAGCCGGTTTTATATTCGGATATATTGCCGAAACGCTTTATTTTTATAACTTGTCAGGAGGCTCTAATGGCTTCTGGCTGATATTCAGGCCGTTTTAACCTATGGAAAAATTTTTAAAATTTTTGAAATCAGCCGGAGTTGTGGCTTTGGCTGTTTTAGTTTTTTATATTTCAGGAGAAATCGGCTTTCAGTTTAAATACTGGCTGGATATAAAAAAGGCTGGCAAAGAAAACCAAAAGTTCAATGAGGAAATTTTAAAATTGTTCCAGGAGGACAAAGACGGCGGAAAAACGCCGGAAGAAACTTTTGGCTTGTTTGTTGATGCTTTAAAAAACGAAGATGTTGACTTGGCAATAAAATACATTGTTTTAGACATTGAAAGAAGACAGAATTATTGGAACGAGTTTAATGAAATGAAACAAAAAGGGGAGCTGAAAAAATATGCGGAGGATTTTCCTAAATGGGAGGATTGGAGTCAGACAAAAGACGATTATACGGATTGGGAAAAAAGGGCGGAGGTGTGGTATTCGGAGGAAACAACAGAAACAATAAAAGTTTACGACAAACTTTTAAGCAGAGAAATAGAAATTCCTCCGGGAAAATATATTCAGCAAGAAATAATTTTTATCAAAAATATAAACGATATCTGGAAAATAGAGTCTATATAAAATTTTATGCGAGTTAAAAAGATTTTTGTTAAATCTTTTTTTGCTTTAATTTTTATTTTTTTACTGCCCGATATTTCCAATGCTTACCAAGTAAACACTCATATTAAGTTAACAAAAGAGATTGCCGATTTATACAATGCAATTTACGATCCTGATTTAACGGAAGAGCAGATGCAGTTATTGATGCGGGGCAGTTCAGACGAAGATATTGCACCGAGATGGATAAATCATTTTTACGACCCTATCAATGAAACAGGATGGCTGGGGAAAAGGTTGCAGGGCGTGCCTGAAGAAAAAGTAATGAAATTGGCCAGGCTTTTATTTGGCAAAGATCCTGTTTCAGCTTTAAACTGGGCGCATAACCAAAATTTACAAACAGAGTCATACCAGTTATACGGGGGAAACCGCGCTTTTGAGGCCGCGGTTTTATTTTATTATGAAGGGAATAAAAACAAAGCCTATGAAAGTTTGGGCCATGTTTTGCATTTAGTTGAAGATATGGCGGTTCCGGCCCATACCAGGCAGGATAGCCATTTTGACATGCCTGTGCCGGAAATGTTTGAAAAAATGCTGGGCGTAAGTTTTGACAATGGCGAGCCTTATGAAAACTGGGCGGAAAAATACACGGCTGAAAATCCTGGCTTGAATATAGCCGATAAATTGAAAAATAATTTTACTCCTGTTTGCGATACCTTGGATGAATGTTTGATTTCTTTGGCAAAATATTCCAACAATAATTTTTTCAGTCAGGATAGCATCTTGGATAAAGATTATAATTTGCCCAAAGTTAATTATTATAAAATAGAAAAAATAGAGGATAAAGATAGTATTATAACCTATTTTTCAGAAAATAATTTACTTCTTGCTAGGGCAAAAGTTGATAACAATTACAGAGAGACAAAAGAGCAATCTTTAAAATATTCAGACATCCATCAATCCTACTGGAATAATCTTTCCGAGCAGGCGGTGCTGGCGGGGGTTGAGGTTGTAAGATATTTTCATGGCCAGGCGGAAAAAGTTAAAAATAAGGAAATTGTTGTTGAAAAGCCGGCAAAGCCGAATCTGCTGGCTTTAGCGAACAGCGTTTCTGTTTACGGAGAAATGGAAAGAACCGGCAGAATGATGGGACTGGCTTGGAATGATTTTCAGGCAAAACTGAATGAGGCTAAAAAAGAGCTTGTTTCAAGCGTTCAGGATTTTTATAACCGTTTAACAAATTTTAATCCCGTTGCGGAATTTGAGCCCCCGACTTTTTCTGTGGAGGACACGATTTTTTCAGAAGAAACTGTTTTTTCAGAACCGATTCCCGATTTTCTTCCGCAGGACGCAGATGAGCAGAACATAGAGCTTGTCAGCAATGAAATGATAAGGCAGGCGGCAAAGGATATCGGAGCTCCGGTTATGGAATTAGTCAGCCAGTTCGGCTGGCAGGAAGATTTCGACGATATCTTAGAAAAGATAGACATCATAAGAAGCGAGATTGAAAAATTAAGAAAAAAAGAAGATGCGGATGCCGGTAACAATAGAAGTTTGGCAGACAGCCGGCAGGAAAGCGAAAGCAAAAACAGCGGCGGAAATGAAGGCATTTTGCCTGCCCAGCCTTTGTTAAGCGAAACTTTGGCAAGCGGGGGAACCTATGGCAGTCCGTCTGTTCCGATGCCCGTTTCCTATCTAAAGATTTTAATTTCTGAAATACAGATATCCGGGCTGGCAGACGAGAAAGAAGAATTCGTGGAATTGTTTAACCAAAACAATGAAGAAATAAATCTCACCGGATGGTATTTGCAGAGAAAAACAGAAACAGGAGCCAACTATTCAACTTATGCTTCAAGCAATCTGTTTTCAGGAAAAATAATCGCGGCGGGAGGATATTTTTTGATTGCCAGGCAGGGCTCGGCTTTCGAATCTTTAGCTGATGTGATAACTGAAAATTCATTAGGCGACACTGACAGCCCAAGCTCTTTGGTTTTTAAAAATCCCAAAAGAGAGATATCCGATACGCTGGGTCCTGGCGCCCCGCCGGACCACCACGGGCCGCCC
>CAYRVC010000001.1:264074-298688 GCA_964427585.1 uncultured Candidatus Saccharibacteria bacterium | reverse complement strand
ATGAATTAATAGTTGATGCTTTGTTTGTGGAAATCGGCGCAATACCTAATGTTGAACTTGCCAAATCGCTTGGAGTAGAACTTGATGAAAAGGGATATATTAAGGCTGACAATATGATGCAGACAAACATTGATGGCGTGTTTGCCGCCGGAGATGCGGTAAATCACTTCGGTTCTTTCAAGCAGGATATTACTGCCGCTGCCATGGGGGCGGTAGCTGCAACTTCTGCATATAACGACCATAAAATTCACGGAGAACTATGTCAAATGCATTGGCTCCCCTCAGTTGATGACGAAAATAAAAGCAACAAAAAAGTCGAATAAAAATATATTAACAACTTTAACAACAAAAATTATGAAACACGGAGCAAATTGCAACTGTATGATGTGTGCAGTTGGTAAAAAACTTGGAATGATTCGTGATAAAAAACACGATCATGGCGGAAACAACGGCAATAATGGCAATAAATGCGAACACTGTGGGCACACTCATAAGGCAGATGGCAGGTGTGATTGCGGATGCAAATAATATAAATCAGTGAATAAGATATTTATTATCATTATCATCGCAGTTATTTTAATTATCGGAGGTGTCGGCTGGTTATTAGTTTATAACCAAAGCGCCTCTGATAATTTAGGTAATTTACAAAAGGCGCCAGATTTTCATTTGCAGGATTATAATGGGAAAACCGTAAGCCTTGCAGACTTTTCCGGAAAACCTTTAGTGATTAACTCCTGGGCGGCATGGTGTCCTTTTTGCAAACAAGAACTTTCTGATTTTACTATCATGCAAAAAGAGTTCGGAGATAAAGTAACGATTATTGCTATCGATCGGTCCGAATCATTGGGGACTGTAAAGAAATATACCGATCAGCAGGGGATTAGCGATGATTTAATTTTTTTGCTTGATCCTTCAGATTCGTTTTATCAATCCATTGGCGGTTTTTCTATGCCTGAAACGATTTTTATTGATAAAAACGGGAACATCATTGACCACAAGCGAGGGCCAATGGATATTAAGGAAATGCGTCAAAAAATACAAAAGATTATTTCAAACCAATTATAGAAATGGCTCCGTCATTTATATATCAAGATATATATGAGTCGTCTTTTGGAAAGACAAGAAAATAGACCAATCTGTTATTTACGCAATGAAATGGGAAAATTTAGGTGGAATTGTGGGTTTCATTTTAATTATTCCGGGATATTTTATACATATTTTAACAAAGTTTTAAATAATAATAATGAAAAAAATATTTTTAATCACAACTTTTATTTTTGTTTTCAGTTTTGCCTTGTTTCTCAATTTTTCTTTTGCTCAAGGAGTAACAGATAGCGCGGTAATAAGTTCAGATAACCATACTGCTCGTGAAGAAGCCGAAGGAAAAGCCATTTGGGAAAAATTACAAACTAAGGAGTTAGCCTGCAAGGATTTGTCCGATGACAATTTGGGAACGCTTGGAGAGTACTTTATGGGTCAAATGATGGGGAGTTCTCATGAAGCGATGAATAATATGATGATTCAGATGATGGGTGAGAAGGGTGAAGAGCAAATACATGTAGTTATGGGCAAACGTTTAAGTGGTTGCGATACTTCTGCCGCGTTTCCGTCGCAAGGTGTGGGTTTTATGCCTATGATGCAGATGATGATGGGAGGGTGGTCGTCTCCCTTTGGATCTAATTCTTCAAACAATATGATGAATTTTGGCTATGGGTTTGGTTTTTTGGGGTGGGTTTTTATGGTTTTATGGTGGGTTATTATCGTTGTGGTAATTGTAGTTTTGGTAAAATGGTTAGCAGATCAGTTTAAGGATAAGGTTTCAAATAAAACAGCTTTAGATATTCTTAAAGAGCGATATGCGCGAGGAGAAATAGATAAAAGTGAATTTGAGGATAAAAAAAGGGGCTTAAGTTAAATTAATCATATGGTAAAAATTATCAAAGATAAAAATAAAGAGTTATATCAATGCGAGGAGTGCGGATTTAAATACGTAAGCAAAGAAACTGCTGAAAAATGCCAGGCATGGTGCAAGGAACATAAAAGCTGCAATTTAGAAATTATTAAAGATGCAGTCAATTAAATATTAAAAACAATTTATATGGAAAAAATAGTATTTTTCGGTTTAGGGGCAGTAGGTTCGGTAATGGCTAACTGCCTATCTGAATTGTCAGAAAAACAGGGCCAGAAAATAAAGTTTGTTTTTGTCATCCGTGACAAAAAAGAAGCGGAACAGTATATCTTCAGATCCCAGTATTTAACCAAGGAGGCGAACTTTGTTGAAGTAAAGGATTTTAATGCTTTGTTTTCTGATCCTAAAAATTATGCCAAAGAGCTGTCTGATAGCGATGTATTCATTAATGCTGCCACCCCAGATTTTAATAATGACATACTAAAACTCTCTATAAAATTTGGGGCTTCTTATTGCGACCTGGCTTCTGATATGTATAACCAGCAGACTTTAAAAACACTTCAATTTTTACAGCAGGATTTTAATAAAAAGTTAAAAGAAAAAGAAAAAGCGTAAATTTATATCTTTTTGAGGAGATAAAATCCGAACAAGTTATTTTTTCTTGGTCTTTATGTCGTTGTTGAAATTTTAGGCATAATTTTAAAAATATGGTAGATTTTTCACTTATTATTCCGGCATTTATTGCCGGCCTGCTTACATTTTTAGCTCCCTGCACGCTTCCGCTTGTGCCGGGATATTTGGGTTTTATAAGCGGCGTATCATTGAAAGATTTAAGTGATCCTGAAAAAGCAAAGCGAACCCGATGGAAAATTTTTCTCAATGGACTGTTTTTTGTTGTCGGGTTTAGTTTGATATTCATTTTTCTTGGCACACTTGCCGGGCTTGGCGGGCAGGCACTATTTCCTTACCGTATTTGGATGGCGCGCATAGGAGGCATCTTTGTCATTATCTTCGGCCTTTTTATGCTTCACCCCCACACCAATCCATTGATAAGAGATTTTCTTAGTATACTGTTTTTACCGTTGGAAAAACTAATAAATAAATTCAAAACAATTATTGGTGTGGGGGTAAATGTCCTAAATATTCCTTTCTTTAAGAAAAGTACTCAAGTTAGAATACCTTCATTTTTTCAAAGAGGCAAGACAATAAATTCACTTTTGCTGGGTTCTGCGTTTGGATTAGGCTGGACTCCGTGCGTAGGTCCTATTCTCGGTTCTATTTTGACATTGGCTGCCACAGGGGGAACGGTAGGCCAGGGAGCTTTTCTTTTATCTGTTTTTTCTCTTGGGCTAGCAATCCCGTTTCTTATTATCGCTCTAAGCATCGGATCTGCCTCTGCATACTTAAATAAGATAAGCAAGTACCTTAATGCTATTTCCATTGTTGGCGGCATATTCTTGATATTTCTTGGCATACTGCTTCTTACAAATACCTTAGGCGTTTGGATTAGTTATTTTTATCGCTTATTCGATTTTATTAACTACGATGCCTTGCTGAATTATTTGTAATTTCTATCGTCAACATTAAAGGTATGTGCGGCGCCGAATCAGAAGCCCGCGATGAAAATCACAGCTGTGGCGGGGAACACTGCGTTGTAAAATGTTCTGGTTGTAAAAAAGCAGAAACCCAATGCACTTGTTAAGAGTGATAAGAGCGCAGTTTTTACCTGCTATTCTGGAACACGCTATTCATAAGGAAGGTCGTAAATAACGATATTCTGGATTTAAGCTTTACAGAGGTTATTATTCAAAATAACATCTGTTTAGTTTTTTTTGGGGGGGGGGTTAGGAGATGGTCTGTGGAAAATTGCATATTGATTTTTAAGAACGAAAGACGATAATAGATATAATATGAATATAATATGAAAATATTAGAATATAGGTTGGTTTTGGTTTTTATTTTAACCGCGCTCGTTTTTCCGTTTGGGGCCAATGCATATCTTGATCCTGGAACCGGAAGTTTTGTGATTCAAATTATTATCGCCTCTGTTGCAACAGCGGCGTTTAATGTTAAAATATTTTGGCGGAAGATCAAAAAAATATTATTGTTTTTTTCCGGTAGAAACAATGGAAAACACGAGTGATATAAAAAAGAAAATTCCATCTTCTTTCCGCGACCCAAGCGGATTTCTTTTTTTAAATAACGGGGTTCTTTATAGGCAGATAAATTTTTCCTACAAGAAGCACTACGATTATTTTATCAGCTCCGGGCTTTTGGATTTGCTTATTAAAAAGAAATTAATAATTTTTCATCAGGAAGATAATTTTGAAAAAAGGTTTTCAGATGAGGCTTATAAAATTATCCAACCGGAACCGGTTTGGTTTATATCTTATCCGTATGAGTGGTGTTTTGGCCAGTTGAAAGACTCCGCCCTTGCGATGCTTCAAATTCAAAGGCACGCGTTGGAACACGGGATGACTTTAAAAGATGCGACCGCGTATAACATGCAATTTGTGAGAGGAAAACCAACGCTTATTGATACGACTTCGTTTGAAATATACAAAGAGGGCGAGCCGTGGATTGCATATCGTCAATTTTGCCAGCACTTTCTTCTGCCCTTGGCTCTTATGAGCTTTCGCGACGCGCGCCTTGTCCAATTGATGAAAATTTATATCGACGGTATGCCGCTTGATTTGGCGAGTTCACTTTTGCCTCTTAGCGGTTTTTTAAAAAATCCGTGGCTTTACGCCCACATACGCTTGCACGCGAAGGCGCAAAACCACAAAGCAAGGCAAGCAGGCAAACAGTTTTTTTTAAGCAAAAAAGGTTTGTTTCTGCTGATTGACAATCTTCAATCTTCCGTTAAATCATTAAAATGGAACCTTAAGGATACCGAGTGGGCAGATTATTATGATAAAACGAATTATTCTGAAAATGCATTTTTAAGCAAAAAAGAGATAATCGGGATTTTCCTTAAAGATGTTAATCCGGGGCAAGTGTGGGACATCGGAGGAAATACGGGCGTGTTCAGCAGGATTGCGAGTAAAAAAGGCATCAAAACTATTTGTTTTGACGCCGACCCGGTCGCAGTAGAAAAAAATTATCTTGAAACACGGATTAATCAAGAAGAAAATATTCTCCCGCTTCAGCTTGACTTTATAAATCCAAGCCCGGCAATAGGCTGGGCTAACAGAGAGAGAAATTCGCTGGAAGAGAGAGGATTGGTTGATATGGTTTTTGCCTTAGCCCTCGTGCATCATCTTGTGATTGCGTTTAATATTCCATTTCCTAATATAGCAGAATTTTTAAGCAGGATAGGAAAATCGCTCATTGTGGAATTTGTGCCTGGGGAAGATTCTCAGCTGAAGAGAATGCTGGCCTCAAGCATGAAGGATTTTCCGGATTATAATCAAGAAAATTTTGAGAATGCTTTCAAACAATATTTTTTGGTAAAAGAAGCAAGGCAAGTCAAAGATTCAAAAAGAATTATATATCTTATGAAAAAATTATGAAACGGTTTTTTTTATTTATTCCCAGCTTGCTTATAATATTTCCGTCGCTTTTCCTCTTTTTTAAAAATAAAGAGAGCGTTAATGTTTCATTTTTTTCGGTTTTGGCGGCGCTTTTTGCCATTGGAATAGCCGCATTTTTATGTTTATTGGTTATTAAATTTTTTATAAAAGATATTTTTAAAGCGGTTATCATTGCTTCTGTTGCGATTCTGGCGGTATTTTATTACGGATATTTTTTTGAAATTATAAAAATGGCGCGCTTTAGAAATTTCGCAATATACAATCACAGGGAAGCAATTTTAATTTGGGTAACAATTATTCTTATTGCAGGATTTTTATTATGGAGGAACCAAAAACACGCATATTTTTTATGCAGGACCATCGGCGTTTTTGTAACAGTTGTTTTTGTGGTATTTTTTGTGTTTCTTGCCAAAGAAAGTAGCGGAAAAATTTTTTTAAAAGGCAGTAAAATTGTTTCTGCCTGGAGCGCGGAAACGCCCATTCCCCTTGATTATGTTAATTCTTCCCTTGGATATGCGCCAGACGTATATTACATTGTGCCGGATGGCTATGCCAACAGTTTTGTTTTAAAAGAATTTTTTGAATACGATAACCATGAGTTTCTTTCGTATTTAGAGCAGAAAGGGTTTAAAATTATACAGGACAGCGAAAGCAATTATCCGCTCACTCTTTATTCGCTTCCAACCACATTAAATATGGAATATGGAGACACATTGATTCGGGAATTTCAATTAAGCTCTCTTGAAAACAGGAGAAGGCTCATTGAAGAAAATATGACAGCAATGATTTTTAAAAATTTCGGATACAAATTCGTCGCGATTACATCGGATAAGACTACTTTTAGCGGAAACAAGGCTGATTTAAAATTCGGCCCAAGCTTTCTTTTCCGCCTGATTATAAGGCCCACAATTTTTGACCCGTTTTCGCAAAGGTTTAGAAACCGCATACTAAAGGCATTTGATTCTTTTAATAAGGCCTCTGCCATTAACTCGCCAAAATTTGTATTGGCGCATATTATCTCTCCCCACGATCCATATGTATTCGGGCCAAACGGAGAACAAATAGGAATTCATTATTACGGAGATAATTTCGAAAACAACAGGAAGCTTTATTTAGACCAAATAAAATTTGTGAATAAAAAACTGGAAGAAAGCATTGATGTTATCCTTAAAAATTCCGAACGTACTCCTGTCATAATTATTCAATCAGACCATGGCTTTCTCTTGCCGAATTCTTACGACAAAGAAATAGTTGAAAACACCCGTTTTAAAAATTTCAGCGCGTTTTTATTGCCCAAGGAAGCGGAAAATCTTCCCGCTTCAAATATCAATACATTTCGGTTTATTTTTGACAATTACTTTGGGACATCGTTCGGCCAATTGGAAAATAAAAAATTTTATAAAGACCTCGTTGAGTAAAACATTTTTTTTCGCTTTTTCTGCAAAAAATATAAAAAAATATAATAATTACGTTAGAACGGATGATGCCGCAATAATGACACTAATTTAAAAATATATGCATAATAATCATAAAATGGAACATAACGGGCATGATATGTTCAAAATGAGCCACCAAAATCACGAGGCGGCGATGACTAATCCTAAAATGGCAAAACAAATGGAGGCTGATATGAGGCGCAGATTTTTTATATCTTTGATTCTTTCCTTTCCCATATTTTTATACTCTCCTGTCGGCATAAATTTTTTTAAAATCAATTTGCCTACGCCAATACCCGTAAATTGGCTGCTTTTTATTTTAACCACCCCGATTGTTTTTTGGACAGGTTCAATTTTTATAACAGGAACATATTATTCTCTCAAAAGCGGAAAACTGAATATGTCGGTGCTTATTGCGACGGGTGTTTTGGCGGCATATCTTTTTAGCGTATTGTTAACTTTTACCGTTGGCGGAGAAAGTTTTTATGAAGCCGCCGCTCTTTTGGTCACCTTTGTACTGTTCGGCCACTGGATGGAAATGAAGTCCCGCCGGGGCACATCGGATGCTCTTAGGGCGTTGTTTGATTTGGTTCCGCCAAAAACCAATGTTATCAGGAATGGAAAAGAAATAACCGTCTCTGTTGGCGAAGTTATGGCGGGAGATATCATTATTCTTCGTCCCGGCGACAAAGTTCCAGTGGATGGGGAGGCAATCGAAGGTGAAACGGCAATAGACGAATCTCTGGTTACCGGAGAATCAATTCCCGTAGAAAAGACAGTGGGCGACAAAGTTATCGGCGGCTCCATAAACCAAACCGGCTCAATAAAATTCAAAGCCGTAAAAGTCGGGTCAGACACGGCTCTGGCGCAAATAATCAAACTTGTTGAAACCGCTCAAAATTCCAAAGCTCCGGGTCAGAGAATCGCGGATAAAGCCGCGGCCTGGTTGGTCGTTTTGGCGGTAGTTTCAGGTTTGGCAACTTTTTTAGGGTGGTATTTCATAGGAGGAGCAACAGCATTGGTTGCGTTGACCTTTGCTATTTCAGCAGTTGTTATCGCCTGCCCTGACGCATTGGGCCTGGCAACTCCTACAGCCGTGGCTGTTGGAACAGGCATTGGAGCAAAGCATAATATCTTGATTAAAGACGCCGCCACATTGGAGCAGGTTTCAAAAATTCAGGCAATAGTTTTGGATAAAACAGGAACATTAACTGAAGGAAAACCAAAAATTACCGACATAGTTTCCGTCCGAAGTTTTGACCAGGATGAAATTTTACGGTTAATGGCGGCGGTGGAATTAAAGTCGGGGCATCCGCTCAGCAAAACAATTATAGAAGAAGCAAAAAGAAGAAATATCGTCATCCCTGAAAATATAGAAAAATTTCAATCGCTTTCCGGCCTCGGCGTGGAGGCTGAGGTTGAGGGAAAACATATTTTAGTCGGCACGGAAAAATTGATGAACGAAAGAAAGGTTGATATTGAGCCGCTAAGAAAAGAAATAGACAAATTTTTAAATGAAGGAAAAACTTTGATGCTTTCAGCGATTGACGGAAAAATAGCCGGAGCCGTTGCCGCCCAGGACCCCGTGAAACCCACCGCGAAAAAAACCATTTTAAAATTAAAAGAATTGGGGCTGGAAACAGCGATGATAACGGGAGATAACAGAAAGACTGCCGAAGCTATCGCAAGGGAGCTCGGCATTAAAAGGGTGTTTGCCGATGTTCTGCCCGAAGACAAAGCAAAATATGTTAAAAAACTTCAGGATGAAAAGAAGTTTACTGCAATGGTGGGGGATGGCGTAAACGACGCTCCGGCATTGGCTCAAGCGAACATAGGCATTGCCATAGGAGCCGGAACAGATGTTGCCATTGAAACGGCCAACGTGGTGTTGATGAAATCAGACCCCTATGACATAGTCCGCGCTATCAGTTTGAGCAAGGCTACGGTAATCAAAATGAAACAAAATCTCTTTTGGGCGGCAATTTACAACGTGCTGGCGATTCCCGTGGCCGCCGGCGTGTTTTATAATTCATATGGAATATCGCTTCGCCCTGAAATATCGGCTCTTTTAATGTCAGCTTCGTCTATTATTGTGGCCACTAACGCCGTGCTTTTGAAAAGAATTGAATCAAAACTTTAGCCGTCTTTCAGTTCGGGTAATTTTTGTTTTTGACGAATTCATGGTAAAATTATTAAAAAATATGCAGAAGGTTGAAGCCGATAATAAAATAAATATTTTAGAAAAAGTCGAAACTTCATTAGATGGAGTTGATTTGTCTTTTACAGGCGTTAGAGAATACGAAAGGACGAAACATGTTCATCGTTTGCATCCATATTTGGGAAAATTTATTCCTCAGTTGGTAGAAGTTTTTTTAAAAAAATATTTTGAAAAAGGCGATTGGATTGTTGATCCATTTTTAGGATCAGGAACAACTCTAATAGAATCTAATGTTTTAGGGTTAAATTCTGTCGGCATAGAAGTATCTCAATTCAATTGTCTAATATCAGATATTAAAACTCGGAAATACAGCATTGTTTTATTAGAAAGAGAAATTAAGGATATTCTTACAAAAACAATCGATTTCAGTAAAACTTTATTTGACGGACAAGAGTCTCGAATGACACTAAAAAAATCATTTAAAAAATATAAAACAAATAGCAGTTATTTAAATACATGGTTGTCTGACAAAGCATTGCAGGAAATTTTATTTTACAACAACCAAATAAAAAATTATCAAAATCAAGATGTTCTTAAAATAATTTTAAGCAGAGCAACCAGGAGCGCTAGACTAATTACTCATTATGACCTAGCTAGACCGCAAAAACCGGTTAGAGATAAATATTATTGCATAAAGCACCGCCGCACTTGTGAGCCAACTAACGAAGCTATACAATTTATTAATCGTTATAGTTGGGATACGATAAAAAGAATAAAAGAATTTGACGGATTGCGTACAAATTCTAAAATAAAAATTTTTCAGGACGACGCTAGGGAAATTGACTTCAGTAAAATTAAAGATTACAAAGGTGGAAAATTTGATGGAGTTTTTACATCCCCCCCGTATGTCGGGTTAATTGATTACCACGACCAACATAGATATGCGTATGACCTTTTTGGTTTAGATGATAATGGCTACAAAGAAATAGGCCCCGCCTCAAAAGGTAAGAGCAAATTTGCCAAAGAAGAATATAAAAAAGATATAATTGCTGTTTTCCAAAACATGAATAGATTTTTAAAGTCAAAAGCAAAAGTTTTTGTTGTAGTTAACGATAGGGATAATATATATCCGGAAGTAGCGTCAGTATGTGGATACAAAATAGAAAAAATTTTCCATCGTCCAGTTTTAATGAGAACAGAGCGAGATAATACAAACTTTTCAGAAAGTATTTATTATTTTATTAAAGAAAATTAATATGGCGCTAAATTCTAAAGTAAAATCGGAAATTATTAAAATTCTTGTTGATACCGTGGAAGCTAAGCTTAAGGAATACAAACCAGAGACTAAATATGCGCCATTTCACTACAGTCTTTTGGGTAGAGATAGATATGCGATGTTTTCTTTTATACAATCTATAAATACAACGTTTGGTATGTCAATTTGGGAGCAGGTGGCAGTTATTTTAGCCAAAGGAGTAGGATTTGAAGCTAAAAGACAACTTGATTTGCTGGGAAATGTTGACGGTCAGACAGAAATAACTATAAGAAAAATACATCACGAACTTAGAATAGGAAGCACCTTAACCAATAAAAATAATGAAACAAAAATTATAAAACAAACAATAAAAAATAGTACAGACAAAGTCGACCCTGATTCCCGGGTGGATTTTTTTGTGAAGATAAAAAATGTCGAAAATTACTTTGATATCACGAGCGTTAAACCAAATATAAAAGAATTTGTATCTTTAAAATTAAAATTATTAAGGTGGACAGCATTAAGGTTGAGTCTTGACAAAAAGGTTAATATCTTTACGAGATTGGCGATTCCATACAATCCTTATTTTCCAGAACCCTATGAACGTTGGACATTAAGGGGGTTATATGATTTAGGCGCCGGTGAAATCCTCGTCGGCGAAGAATTTTGGAATTTTATTGCCGGGGGCAACATTTATGAAGATTTAATTAAGGCATTTGATGAGGCAGGAAAAAAGTTGCGGCCCAAATTAAATAAAAAATTTTTAGAATTTAAAAATCCAAAATTAGCGAGAAAAGGATAAGCAAAAACCGTTTTTCAGCGGGACTATTGACAGGGTATACCCCCATTGGGTATCATTATAATAATATGAAGAATGATAATACTCACAAACAAAAGGCCGCCAGGAGGCTGAAAATAGTTGCCGGGCAGATAAAAGGGCTGGAAAAAATGGTTGAAGAAAACAAATACTGCATTGACATTATCAACCAGTCTTTGGCCGCAAAGCAGGCTTTGTCAAGCTTTGAGGATTTTATTTTAAAGAATCATTTATCCACCCATGCGGTAAGCCAAATGAAGTCCGGCAATTCTAATAAAGCGATAGACGAAATACTTTCTATTTATCGCCTGTCTAAGAAGAAATAGCTTTTAAAAATATGGAATTATTGCTTGGATCATCGCTGATCGCGACATTTATAGCGGGCGTGGCGGCATTGTTCGCTCCATGTTGCATAACTGTCCTTCTGCCCTCATATTTTGCTTCTATCTTCAGGGAAAAGTATAAAGTATTTTTAATGACTTTTATATTTTTTCTCGGAATATTCACGGTTTTTTTGCCGATTGGATTGGGGGCTGGAATATTAAGCCAGATTTTTAAGCAATATCACGATATTATATACGGTTTGGCCGGAATATTCATGCTTGTGTTGGGCGCGATATTGCTTTTGGGGATACATTATTCTCTGCCGATAAGGGTAAATCCCTCCTTGAAAAAACATAATGCTATTTCCGTTTATACTTTGGGAATATTTTCCGGCATTGCCACTACCTGCTGCGCTCCTGTTTTAGCCGGAGTTTTAACATTGTCAGCCTTGCCAGGTTCATTCCTCTGGGGCGGCATATTCGCTTTAATTTATGTTTTGGGTATGGTTTCACCCTTGTTTATTCTTTCTGTATTGATTGATAAATCATATTTTACCCAAAAAATCACAAAAACCTTTCAAAAAATTATAAGCTATCCTTTAGGCAAGAAAAGAATAAGAATTACCATTTCAGAGGCCGTTTCCGGAGCAGTTTTCCTTTTTATGGGAATATTGATTATTGCATTGGATATTTCAGGAAAGCTCTACATGGAGGAGGAATACCAAAGGCAAATGAACATTTTTTTAATCAATCTGACTGATAAAGTAAATAATTTTGTGAATTTTATTCCAGGTTATGTTCAGATGGCATTATTTATTTTGGCGGCAGTTTTAATTGTGAAAACGTTAATCGGATATCTTAAAAAAGAAAACAAAACAGAAATATAACATGGAGAATGAAATTAACATAAAAACAATAGCGATTATTTTGGCGCTTATAATTCTGCCGGTTGCCGGAATACTTGTTTTTAATCAATTCAATAAACCGAATTCAAAGCTTGATGGGTTGCTGAACAAACCTTCTCCGGATTTTTCTTTAAGTGACCGTGGCGGCAATAATTATTCCCCTGATAATTTAAAAGGAAAAAAAGTGGTGCTTTTTTTCAGCGAGGGCTTGGCCTGCTATCCCGCCTGCTGGAATCAGATAGCGTTATTTGGAACAGACCAGAGATTTAACACAGAAGACACGGTAGCATTGTCTGTTGTTTTGGATACCCCTGAGGATTGGCGGAAAGTCGCAAACAAAATGGATGGAATAGACAAAGCGAAAATAGTTTTTGACAAAGGAGGGCAGGTTTCAAGGTCTTTTGGAACGTTGACGGCCGGTTCTTCCATGCGCAACGGAACATCTCCTGGCCACACATATATTTTGCTGGATAAACAGGGCATCGTAAGGTATGTGTATGACGACCCTTCTATGGCCATAAGAAACGACCAAATATTTTCAGAAGCAGAGAAAATTAAATAATTTGAAATTTACAATTTAAAATTTGAATTCAATTTGAATTTATCCAATTTGCAATGATTGAAATTCGTCGTGTTTTCAAATTTAGCCATTTAAACATTGAAAATTCATTTCAAATTTAAAATTTAAAATTTCAAATTCGCATATTATGCTTCATTTAAAACGATATGGCTGGCTGTGCGTTTTGGGAGGCGAGGTTGTTTATTTTGTCTGCCTTTTTGGCGGGTATCTGCCTTTTAGAAACGTTAAGGCGCTGGAATTACACAGGACTTTATTTGAATTACTGCCCGGTTTTAAATGGGGCAGTTTATCAAGCATATTATTGGGAGCTGTTTATATATTTATCTTTTCTTGGATTTTTGCCTGGTATATGGTTTGGATGCACAATACAAGCTTGATTAAGCCGGAAATAAATTAAAATTAAATTCAATTATGCATAGCCGCGTTTATACGCCAGGTCGCATCAAAATCGGGCGATAAATCTTCTGTTGAAGACAAAACCCCGCTTGAAATTTTAAAAAAACGCTACGCAAAAGGGGAAATCAACAAAGAAGAATTCAATGAAAAGAAAAAAGATTTGCTATAAAAAAATTTGACATACCCAGCAGAGGGTGTAAAATATAATAAAACATGAATTTGATTGGTAAAAATTTTATCGCTATTTCGTTAATATCAGCTGTTGTCGGAATCTTTGCTTTCCATTGGTTTTTCATTGCTGATACGGGTATGCCGGTCACCGAATGTTTTTCAATTGATTGCATTTATTCCTCGCCAAAAGCGGTGATTCAAGAATCAAGAGACATTTTAATTTCAATGGCCGTGCTGTTAGCCGAGTTTTCTTTGTTTTTTGCCGCGAGGGCGTCTTTTACCAATTTTGGCGATGCCTTAACAAAAGCATCTGCCATTTTATGCAGTTCTAGCATTTTTAAAAAACGTCCGGACACTTTTTATTATAAATTCAATTCCTGGCTTAAAATTTTACAAAAAAGAGATCCTTATGCCGAATTAATCTCGGCGCGGATTTCTGATTTTAGGCAATAAAATATAATTGCCGTAAATCTTAATTTCGGCGCCGTTGACAGGGCGTTTTTTATTAGCAAAGAATATTCTTAAAATAAAAGCATGTTAAAAGAATTAAGAACCAAAATAGAAAATTTGAATTCTTCAGAAGACAGGGTCGCAATAGAGGTGGAAATTGAAGTGCTGGACGGCGTTGAGAGTATAAATATCAATGAAAAAAACGGAAATTGCCATATAAGATTTGACGGCGGAATAATTTCGGCAGATGAAATTATAAAAAAGATAAAAGAGCTTGGTTTTACGGCAGCAGCAAATGACCTTGCCTATGATGAAGCATTGCCAGAAGAAGAGCCTTTGCCGGCTCAAAAAGAAGAGTGGAAAGGCGAAAATTTAAATGAGCATATTTATAAGGTTGAAGGGATGCATTGCGCCTCCTGCGAAATTTTAATTGAGAAAAAGCTTTTGGGTATTCAGAATATAAAATCCGTTGAAGCTTCAACTTCCAAAGGAGAGGTTGTCATAGAATATTCAGGAGACAGGCCAAACCCCGAAAGATTGAGCAGGATATTCAAAGAAGAAAATTATCAGTTTGACGACTTTGACAAAGGGTCGGGCAATAAAAAGAAAAAAGAAAAAGACAGGGAAAAATCATCCAGTTCTGCTTTAGTCGCCTTTAACATAGCCATCTTTATAATCATCGCTTTCTTGTTTTTGCAAAAAATAGGCATAGCCGATTTTCTAAGCGTAAACTCAAAATCGTCTTTGTTCGCATTTTTAGGGCTGGGGATTTTGGCCGGGCTTTCTTCCTGCGCGGCATTGGTGGGCGGAATTGTTTTATCAATGTCAAAGCAATGGTCTTCGCTTTATTCAGGGGAGCAGAATATATCCCGAAAAATGCAGCCGCATATAATGTTTAATGCGGGCAGAGTTGTTTCTTATGCTGTTTTAGGCGGAGTTTTGGGTATTGTGGGAAGCAAGCTTAAAATTTCCCCCCAGTTTACAGGTTATTTGGTAATTGGCGTATCGTTGCTAATGATTGCCCTGGGTTTGCAGATGCTGGGAGTAAAATCATTCAGAAAATTTCAATTTACTTTGCCCAAGTCAGCAACGAGATATATAGCAAACGAAAAGAATTTTCAGGGAAAACAGATGCCGTTTATAATGGGGGCTTTAACCTTCTTTTTGCCTTGCGGGTTTACAATAACCGCCCAAAGTTTGGCTTTGCTTTCCGGAAACGCGTTTCAAGGAGCGCTGATAATGGGAGCATTTGCTTTAGGGACAGTTCCTTCTCTGATGTTTATAGGGCTTTCCAGCGTTAAATTTTCTTCAAAACCGCATTTGGCTGAAAGGTTTTCAAAAGTTGCCGGATTTTTAGTTTTGTTTTTCGCGCTGTTTAATATGTCAAACCAGGCAATTATTCTGGGATTTACGGGATTTGGCAACCCGCTGGCTTCAATCCGCGGCTCTGCTCAAATAAATACGGTTGACGCGAAAGACCTGCCTCCGATTATTGACGGCAAGCAGGTTATAAAAATGACAGCTTACGGTTCGAAAGATGTGCCTAACTATTTTAAGGTAAGGGCGGGAGTCCCCGTAAAATGGGAAATAACGGCAGATAAAACGGCTGGCGGATGCAATGGTTCGATTATTTCAAGCAGTTTGTTTTCGGGGTCGATCGACCTGATTCCGGGACAGGTTTTAATAAAGGAATTTACTCCAAAAAAAGCCGGAAAATACAGGTTTTCCTGCCAGATGGGAATGATTTCAGGGATTATCGAGGTTGTGAATGCGGATGCGGTTAATTCAAATTCCGGGGCGAGAGCCGTTAATGCGGCGGCGCAGGCGGTCGCCAACGATGTGGTCCCATCCGGGTCAACCGGATGCGGATGCGGAGGGGGAGGCGGCAATTCCTGCGGCGGAAATTAAGAAAAAAAACATGCAAAAGACAAAATTCAAAATTAAGGGATTGAAATGCGATAATTGCTCTTTGTTGATAGAAGAAAAGTTTAAAAACAAGGAGGGGATTATTAAAATTAAAGTAGATCAAAATTCAAGCAAAGGTATTGTTGTTTATGACTCGCAAAAAATAACCGAGCAGGATATTTATCAAGCCGTTGAAAGCATAAATGATTTTAAGTTAGAAAAAATCGAAGAAATAACGAATGAGGAAAATAAACGACATGATCCAGACATCGATGAATATGATCTTGTTATAAAAAAAGCGAAGTTTAGAATCAAGGGATTGAAATGCGGAAACTGCGCCATTTTAATTGAAGAAAAGCTGAAAAATAAGCCGGGAGTTGTTAAAATTAGGGTTGAT
The DNA here is from genome assembly GCA_964427585.1 of uncultured Candidatus Saccharibacteria bacterium. Classification (GTDB taxonomy): domain Bacteria; phylum Patescibacteriota; class Minisyncoccia; order Minisyncoccales; family Staskawiczbacteraceae; genus JBBTQJ01. The sequence goes on along the minus strand of CAYRVC010000001.1, from coordinate 282,453 downwards.
TCGGGTTCTGGCAAAGGAGTTGTCGTGTATGACGGTAAAGAAACAAATGAAAAGGATATTTACGCGGTAATTGAAGAAATAAGCGATTTTGAAGTGGAAGATGTCGAGGATACTGCCAGAAACAGCGAAGCTAAAATCAATTACAAAAATCCGGACAGTTTAAGAGAGGCCAAGCCTCCGATTAAATTTTCCCTTGTCCATAAATCTTTTGCCGCGGCGGCTGTTTTGGTTTTAATTTTTTTATCTTTTGCATTGGGGGCAAAAAATAACCAGAGAAGCCAAGTCAGCGGGACCGTCCAAAATACGCCCCAAAAACAGCAAAATCAGCAACCATTAGCGCAGCAGCCCCAACCCTCCAAAAATATTGTAAAATCCGATAAGCCGGTTTTAGAGGCGTATGTGGTAAGCAAATGTCCGTACGGGCTTCAAATGCAAAGGGTTTTAGCTGATATTGTGAAAAATATTCCCTCTTTAGAGCAGAATATTGAGGTAAAATATATAGGCGCTGTTTCTAACGGAAAAATAACCGCAATGCACGGAGACGCGGAAGCCGAGGAAAACTTAAGACAAATTTGCATAAGAGAAGAGCAGCCGGATAAATACTTCAAATATATTTCCTGTCATATTAAAAAAGGCGACACATCAGCATGCGAAGCTGAGGCCGGGATTGCTGAGAAAAAATTATCCGCTTGCGTGTCAGACGCGAATAAAGGGATATCTTACGCAGAGAAAGATTTTGAGCTAGACAGAAAATACCAGATACGGGGTTCTCCGACATTGGTATTGAACGGCCAGCAAATTTCGGAAGCGTCTTTTGGCGGAAGGAATTCCGATGGGATAAAAAACGCTATATGCAGCGCATTCAACAGCCAGCCGGAATTTTGCTCAAAGAAGCTTACCACGGCTAACGCGGCAGCAGGCTTCTCCTCGTCGTATTGATAAAAACGAGATTTACGCGGTTCGTAATTGCGGGAGGTGTGGATTTTTCACTCGAGTGAAAAATCCACACCAATCCAATGACAAAGAAATGCGTTTGACCGCATAAGTCGTTAAACTTAATTTAACTTTAAAATGGATAAAAATATAAAATTTAATAATGAACATCTGAAAGATGAAGAAAATATAAACCGGCAGGTTTCGTTGTCTGTCGGCGGAATGCATTGCGCTTCGTGCGCCAAGTTAATAGAAAAGAAATTGCAGAAAGTGCCCGGAGTAAAAGAGGTAAATGTAAATTTTGCTGCTGAAAAGGCAAGGGTTTTGTTTGTTGGTCAGGAATCAAAAATTGATGAAATCATAAAAGCCGTAAAGTCGGCCGGGTATAGCTCATCCATTGCCCTTAGCGCTGATTCTGAAGAAGAGAGAAGAAGAAAAGCGAAAGAAATCAAAAATTACCGCAATAAATTTTTAATTTCTTTTGGATTAAGCCTGCCGATGCTTTATTTCATGCTGCTTGATTTTTTTGAATTCCTGCCGTTAAGGGCTTTGCTTTTGCCGTATATAGGCGTTGTTTCATTGTTGCTGACCATACCCGTGCAGTTTATTATCGGAGCCGGATTTTATAAAGGAATGTGGAGCAGTTTGAAAATGAAAACTTTTAACATGGACAGCCTGATTGCCATTGGAACAAGCGCGGCATTCTTTTACAGCCTGTGGCAATTTGTAGATTATACAGCAAGAAACGGAACAGTTATAGGATTAAACGGAGAAAAAATTCCAGAATTATACTTTGAGACGGCCGCTTACCTGATTACATTCGTTATTCTTGGCAAGTGGCTTGAAACAAAAGCAAAAGGAAAGACTTCAGACGCCATTAAAAAGCTGATGGGCCTGCAGGCTAAAACCGCGAGAATTTTGAAAGACGGCCAGGCCATTGACATACCTATCGAAGAAGTGAAAAAAGGAGATATTGTATTGGTAAGGCCCGGAGAAAAAATTCCGGTTGACGGCGTTATAACAAAAGGCGCGTCTGCCATAGACGAATCAATGATAACGGGAGAGAGCATTCCCGTTGAGAAAAATAAAGGAGACAAGGTTATCGGAGCCTCAATAAACAAATATGGCAGTTTTGAGTTTGAGGCGACCAGGGTTGGAAATGAAACAGCCTTAGCCCAGATAATCCGCCTGATTGAAGATGCCCAGGGTTCAAAAGCTCCGATCCAGGCTTTGGCGGATAAAATTTCATCGTGGTTTGTTCCGGCTGTTTTAGTTTTGGCCGCGCTTACTTTTATAGTTTGGTATTTCTTTTTGGGAGCCGGTCTTTCATTTGCCTTAATGGCCTTTACTTCCGTAATCGTAATAGCATGTCCTTGCGCCCTGGGTTTGGCCACTCCCACCGCAATTATGGTGGGAACCGGAAAGGGAGCGGAGCACGGGGTGCTTATTAAAGGAGGGGAGCCTTTGGAAGAAGCCTGTAAAGTCAAGGCCATTGTGTTTGACAAAACGGGAACCTTGACCAAAGGCCAGCCGGAAGTCACTGATATTATGGGAGAGGCTCTAAGCGACGAAAATGAAATTTTAAGCATTGTTGCAAGCCTGGAAAAACTTTCAGAGCATCCGCTGGCAGAATCAATAGTCAAATACGCAAAAGAGGAAAAAATATCTTTGAGGGATGCTTTTGATTTTAAAGCAATTCCCGGCCACGGGGTGGAAGGAAAAATAAACGGACAAAAATTTTATTTCGGCAATCGCAAGTTAATCAAGGATATTGTAGGATTAAATCTTGCGCCGGTTGAAACAAAGCTCAGCAGGCTTGAGAACGAAGGCAAGACAGCAATGATTTTATCTTCGGAAAAAGAAATCATGGGATTGATAGCGGTAGCCGACACCTTGAAAGAAAACACGATTGAAGCCGTGAATGCTTTAGAAAAAAAAGGAATACAAATATTTATGATTACCGGAGACAATCGCCGCACGGCCGAAGCCATCGCAAAACAGATTGGCATTACCAATGTTTTAGCCGAGGTTTTGCCGGGAGACAAAGCCAGCGAAGTTAAAAAACTTCAGGGAACCGGGATTAAGGTTGCAATGGTGGGAGACGGCATTAACGACGCGCCCGCTTTGGCCCAGGCTGATTTGGGAATTGCCATGGGCGGAGGAACCGATGTGGCGATGGAAACAGGGGGAATAGTAATCATTAAAAATGATTTGAGGGATGTTTTGACGGCCATAAGCCTAAGCAGAGACACCGTGGGTAAAATAAAACAGAATATGTTTTTCGCTCTGTTTTACAATGTCATAGGAATACCGATTGCGGCAAGGATTTTTGCCCCATTGGGCCTTGTGCTAAGGCCGGAACTGGCCGGGTTGGCAATGGCTTTCAGCTCTATTTCGGTGGTTTCCAATTCTTTATTGCTTAAATATTTCAAGCCCAATAAAAAGAATTACATATCCATGGTTGCGCCCATTATTCTTGTTTTAATTTTTACTTTTATGTTCATTGAATTTGGCAGAATCAGTTCTGATATGGCATCTGCGGAAAAGATGGACGCTGTTCCAGCTTCGCAAAATATAAAATAATTAAAAAAAATGACAGAAAAAATAACACTAACAATTTCAGGAATGCATTGCTCCTCGTGCGCAAAAATAATAGAGACTTCTCTCGAAGAGAAAGAGGGGGTAGGTTCTATTTTTGTAAATTACGATTCTAAAAAAGCGTTTCTGGAATTTGACTCAGAAAAAATAAATCTCGATGAGCTCAAAAGTGAAATAGAATCATTGGGGTATAGCATCGCAGCAGATTAAAAACCCGCCTTTTCTCTTGGCAGGCGCTGATGAGTTTACCTTAAAGCATGGCTCCGTTCATCAAGTTGAGGCTTTTTAGTTTTTTTAACGATTGAAAAACCGGCTTTATTATTGTATAAAGAAATAAGGGGGCTTAGTTTAATGGTAAAATTGCGGTCTCCAAAACCGCTGATGGGGGTTCGATTCCCTCAGCCCCTGCTGAAAAGTGATGAAAAAAAAGCCAGCCAAAACTTTTAACTTTTGCATTAACGATTTAATTTTATTTTGCATATATTCCGTAAATTTAAACGGCGAAAAATGCAGTTTTGAAAGGCTGTTAAAAGAGTGTTTCATTTTGTCTCCGGAATCTTTAAGCTTTGCCAGGTATCCTATTTGGCCTGATTCAAGAAAATTGGACAGGCCTTTGAGGTCTTTAAGAAAGGAAAACCTTGTAAAAGGAGACCCGCAGACATACTTTTTGCTTACAGAAAAAGGAGAAAAAAAGGCGTTGGATGCCGCAAAAATTTTTAAACAGGGAAAACTTCTTTAATTAAATGCACTTGATTGATTATTTAATCCAAAGCGGATGGCTGAAGACGCCGGAAATTATTGAGGCTTTCAGAAAAATAAAAAGAGAAGATTTTCTTCGCCCATTTGAAGCCTTTGGCGAAGGAGGGTTGCCAGATGAGATGAAAAATATGGCAGAGCTGAATGAGGCCCTGCCCATTGGCTTTGGGCAGACCATTTCTCAGCCATTGACGGTTGCTTTTATGCTGGAACTGCTGCAGCCTGAAGCAGGAGAAAAGATATTGGATGTGGGGGCGGGTTCCGGCTGGACATCAGCGCTTTTAGCTTTTATTGTGCGACATAAACAAAGCAATAAAAATATTGGCGGTGGCAAAGTAATCGCGCTAGAGCTTGTTCCGCAATTGGCGGAATTCGGAAGAAGAAATGTAGCAAAATATAATTTTATAGAAAAGGGGTTTGTTGAATTTATTTCAGCCGACGGCTCAAGGGGCTATGAAAAAGAAGCTCCTTATGATAAAATACTGGCATCAGCGGCAATTTATCCAGATAATCAGGCAAAGGGAAGGGGAGCCGCAAACTTGCCAGAATCCTGGAAAGAGCAATTGAAAACAGGCGGAAGAATCGTTTGCCCTATTGAATCTTCAGTCTGGCTTTTTGTCAAGAAATCCGCCGATGAGTTTGAAAAAAAGGAATTTCCCGGCTTTGTCTTTGTGCCTTTAATTCAAAAACAATAGTGGTCAAAATTCCTACGATCGTAGGAATTTTGACCACTATTAAATTTTGTGAAAACACGATTTTATTTAAAAATAATGTTAGCGATAATTATTGTTTTGGTTTTTTTATCGTTTGTTTTTTGGTTTGAAATTTATGTGTCCAAAAAACCGGGTTCTGAAGAATCAGTTGAATATATTGTCTTGAAAGGGCGGGGCGATGAGGAAATTTCAAAAGACCTGAAAGAGCGGGGAATAATAAAAAGCGAGTACTTTTTCAGGGGTTATGTTTTTTTTACCTTTCAGGATAAAAAATTGCAGGCGGGAAAATATATTCTTTCGCCCGCCATGTCTGTTCGCCAGATCGTAGAAAAGTTTGTTTCAGGAGACGTGGTTAAAAACAGAATTACAATAATTGAAGGCTGGAACGTTAAAGATATCGCCGAATATTTTGAGGGAAAAAACATATCAAAAAAAGAAGATTTTATCAAGCTGGCCGGCAAGGATTTTAGTGAAGACTTCTCTTTTTTGTCGGAATTGCCGGAAAAAACAAGCTTGGAAGGGTATCTTTTCCCCGATACATACGAAATTTTAGAAGGAGAATCGGCTGAAAACATTGTAAAAATTATTCTTGCCAATTTTGGAAAAAAAATTACCACAGAGCTTAAAGAAGCGGCGGCTTCGGAAAAAAAATCAATTTTTGAAATAATCACAATGGCATCTATAATTGAAAAAGAAGTAAAAACAATTGATGACAAAAAAATAGTTTCTGGAATATTATGGAAAAGACTGGAGGCTGGCATGCCATTGCAGGTTGACGCCACAATAAATTATATTACCGGCAAAAACCGCAGCAGCGCGTTATTTAAAGATATTGAAATAGATTCTCTTTATAACACCTATAAATACAGAGGATTGCCCTTGGGGCCGATTTCAAACCCGGGAATGGATTCAATTTTGGCGGCAATTTATCCGACAGAATCAAAATATTGGTATTACTTGTCAGCCAAAAGCGGGGAAACAGTCTTTAGCGAAACTCTCAAAAAACATAATATAGCCAGAAGCCTGTATTTAAAGTAATCACCCCGGGTATATTGACTTTAAATACATCATAGAGTAAGATGAAAATATAATAATAAGCCATAGACAGCAGGTATCTTAAAAAGAGTAAATCCCGCCCAGGCAATCAGCCAATTTTTAATTGGTTTATGCTGTCTATGAAGGCAGATTTTTTTTATGGCGTTTACAAAAGAACAAAAGCAAAAACAGATAAAAGACTTAAAAGAAAAGATTTCAAACCAAAAATCGATAATTTTTGTTGATTTTTCCAAGGTGGCCTCAAAGGATATGTTCGGCTTAAGAAAGAAATTAAAGGAAGCGGGCTGCGCCTTTAAGGTTGCAAAAAAAACCCTGGTGAGGAGGGCTTTCGGCCAGCTCAATATATCTTTCTGGCAGAAAATGAAAGAAAATGTTCCCGGCCAGCTGGCCTTGGTTTTCGGAATAGAAGACGAAATATCGTCTGCCAAAATTTCCAATGATTTTTCCAAAAAGCAAGAAAATTTTAAAATTTTGGGAGGTCTTTTTGAGAACAAGTTTATTGAAAAGGACAGAGTTTTGGAATTAGCCAGCATACCGCCGAGAAATGAATTATTAAGCAGATTGGTCGGCTCGCTTCAAAGCCCAATAGCAAGTTTTGCGAGAGTGTTGGATAAAATAAGAGAAAATAAGGAAAAAAATTAATTTAATATTATTAATAAATTTTAAAAAAATAACATGGCAGAAGAAGAAAAAATTGAAGTGCCGGCTAAATTCGAAAAATTAGTTGGAGAAATAGAAAAAATGCCAATTATTGAATTGGCAGAATTGGTAAAAGTCTTGGAAAATAAATTCGGCGTTTCTGCATCAGCTCCTGTTGCCGTGGCAGCTGCCACGGCAACCGCTCCGGCCGAAGAAAAAACATCTTTTAATGTTGAATTAAAAGAAGTGGGGGCCCAAAAAATAGAAGTTATTAAAGTTGTAAGGGATGTTACGGCAAAAGGCCTTAAGGAATCAAAAGATATGGTTGACGCGGCGGCCGCAGGCACAGCCCAGTTGGTAAAAGAGGGGGTGAAGAAAGAAGAAGCCGAAGAAATCAAAAAGAAATTTGAAACAGCCGGAGCCAAAGTGGAGATTAAGTAATTTAATTGTTTAATCAAAATATCAGAAAACAGGCCGTGAGGTCTGTTTTCGTTTGCTTGTTTTGGCAAAAAAATGGTAAAATAGATCAATATGAAAAAACAGAAGGGCATTTAGCTCAGCGGCAGAGCGTTCCGTTCACATCGGAAAGGCCATAGGTCCGATTCCTATAATGCCCACAAATTTATGGCGGCAGTTTTTAAAAAATTATACTGGACACAACATTCTAAGATAAAGATGAAATATTACGGGCTTTCAAAACAAAAACTGCTGGGCATACTTTACAGGCCGGAAAGAAAGGAAGAGGGGATAGCGCCCGGAACCACGGCGGTAATGAAAACCAATAAAGTATTTTTTAAAACAAAACAGGTAAGCTTGGCTAAAGCCTGGCGAGCTCCAAAAAAGGCTCCGGGCGAAATATGGCTTATGTATCAGGACGCAAAAAACAAAGGCGTAAGGAAAATAATCAGCGCCTGGCGGTACCCCGGCGTTTCCAAACCAGGCGAAGAAATCCCGATACCGGAAGACATAAAGCAGGAAATTCTAAGCAGTAATCTTTCTTAATAATTATGGTAAATAAGATTTTCGGATATATTCTGATAATAGCGGGGCTTGCTGTAATAGGGTGGACATTATTTCAATCGTATAACATTTTTACGGATAAAATTTCGGCACCGCTGGTTTTTAAAACTCCGGCTCCTTTGGAAAAATCAGAAAGTAAAAAAATAGCGGACATGCAGGAGCAGCTGCAAAAACAAATGGAAGAAACATTAAAGCAGCAGTTTAGCCAGATGCTGCCGGCAGACACACTGCCAAAGCTTTTGAATTTGATAAGCTGGTCTATTTTGGCCTGTATTTTAATTTTTGGCGGAGGGCAGGTGGCAGGAATCGGAGCAAAAATGTTAAAATAATTAGCTCGGCAATCAAATTTTTCTGCGGCCGAATGCGCTTCGGCGCATAGGCCTGCGAAAAATTTATTGCCTCGCCAAATTATTATAAATGGGACAGGAAAACAAAAATATTATAGTTTTATGGATGGGGTGGCATTTTTACGAGATGCCTAAGTTTTTGATTCAAGTTTGGAACAATTATCTTCTGTTTGAATCAAACTTTTTTTCCATTCCTTTGCTTTTGAAGACTTTTTTTTCTCCGTGGAGAAGATATGGATGGCGCTACCCCAATATTATGCAGGTGGGGGATTTCTTCAATACGCTTGTTTCCAATACGTTTTCCAGAATTATCGGAATTTTGTTCAGGATTATTTTGATTGCGGGAGGAATGGCAGGATGGGTTGCCATTGTTGTTGTCGGTTTTATCGCCATTGTATTCTGGATTTTGATGCCATTCATTCTAATGGCCGGATTATTATTTATTTTTACCTTTTAATGAATTTCGATATTAAAAATACGCCCGGTTATTTTGCCGTAAGGGCCGAAAGGTTTCCTCTTTTCGGCCTTGCTGATTATCTGTATAACATATTTTTGTATTTCTTCGCCGCTTCCTGGTTTTTGGTTCCGGCCGCGTATTTCGGATACATTCTGATCTTTTCCGCGATAAAGATAATGGCTGTTTTTTTTATCCTGTTTTTGTTTTTCTGGGAACTTTCTTTGTTTTTGAATTTAAAAATAAAAAAGCAAAGAACGGCCATACGGCTTTCTGAAGCTGTTTTAAATCCGGATAACTTCAACCTGGCTGATTTTTTAAATCCTGACGCGGTTAAAATTGTTGAAGAAGCGAGAAGGTTTTGCAGAAAAAGGAAAATATCAGAAATAAGCCAGGAAGCTCTTCTTTACGGAGCGCTGAAAATAAACAAAGACATCCAGCTTATTTCCAAGAGGCTGGGGATGGATATTTTAAAACTTCAGTCGGATTTGAAAAATTATTTGGAGAAACTGGAAAAAAGAAAGAATTTTTCCGAACAGTTTTCGGACGCTTTTAAAGAAACGATGGAAGAAGCCATGGTTGTTGCCGATGAAAGAAAACGGAATGACATCGGAGAAAAGGAAATTTTAACCGCCCTTGCCAGAAAAAGCGGGTTTTTCAAAAAAGTTCTTATTGATTATGACTTGAAAGAAAAAGATATTGAAAACATGGCTGTGTGGCTGGGCTCGGCCGAAATGGTTTCAGAATCAAGAAAACAATTTTGGACTTACGAAAACCTTTCAAGGCAGGGTTCTTTGGGAAAAGATTGGGCTTCAGGATACACCATAACATTGGACCAGTTTTCCGTTGACTGGAGAAATATAGTAAGGACATGGACTTTTAGGGAAATTGTCGGGCATGAAAAAGAAATAGAGGAAGCGGAAATGGTTTTAGCCAGGTCAAAACTTTCCAATGTTTTATTGGTGGGGGACCCTGGCACCGGCAGGAAAAGCATTGTCGAGGCGATAGCCCAAAGGTGCTTTTTGGGAAAAACCCCTCCTGAATTGGATGATAAAAGAGTCGTGGAGCTGGATATGGTATCTCTGCTTTCCAGAATTCAGGATCAGGAAAAATTGGAAACAATTTTGGATAAAATATTCGGAGAAGTTGTTACGGCGGGCAACGTTATTCTGGCAATTGAAAATCTTCATAATTACGTAGGCCAGGATACGCATAAGCCCGGAACAATTGACATGTCTGCAATATTGTCAAAATATTTGCCAGTGCCAAGCTTTCAATTCATAAGCATTACCTCTTACGACGGGTTTCATAAAAATATTGAAAAGAATTCTTCTTTCGCCGAATTTTTCAGAAAAATAGAAGTTTCGGAGGTGTCAGAGGAGGAAACAATAAGAATTCTTCAGCATTTAGCCCTGGAATTTGAAAACAAGCATAAGGTATTGATACTGTATCCCGCTATCAGGGAAATAGTTAATTTAACCGGCCGCTATTTTCCGAGCGTCCCGTTTCCAAAAAAAGCCATAGATATTTTAGACGAGGCTGTTGTTTACATTCAAACTTCAAAAGAGAAGGTTTTGCTTCCCCATCATATAGCCGAAATTATTTCCGAAAGGACAGAGATACCGGTGGGCAAAATAGAGTTTAAAGAAAAAGAAGTTTTGCTGAATTTGGAGAATCTCATCCACCAAAGAATCGTAAACCAGGAAGAGGCGGTAAAAGAAATATCCATTGCCATGAGAAGGGCGAGGGCAGGCATCGGATCTAAAAAAAGGCCGATGGGAACCTTCCTGTTTCTAGGGCCTACAGGCGTGGGTAAAACCGAAACATCCAAAGCTTTGTCCCAAATTTATTTCGGCAGCCGCTTTGCCAAGGATTCGGGAAAAAAATCCGGCTCAGATTCCGCTGAAGAAAAAATGATACGGGTTGATATGTCGGAATTCCAGTCTGTTTCCGACATTCCCCGTTTGATTGGTTCGATAAGCCCGGTGGAAATGCAGGGCCTTTTGACAACTCCGGTGAGAGAGACTCCGTTTTCTTTGGTTTTGATTGATGAAATTGAAAAAGCCCATCCCAACATCTTGAATTTATTCCTGCAGATTTTAGACGAAGGCCACATTACTGACGGCCAGGGCAGGAAAGTTGTTTTTACCAACACCATAATCATCTGCACCTCCAACGCCGGAGCAGATTATATATTCAAGCAGGTGCAGGCCGGGAATAAAATAAACAAAGACGACCTTTTGAATTCTCTTTTTGAAAAAGAAATATTCAGGCCGGAATTCGTAAACCGTTTTGACGCTACCGTGATTTTCAATCCATTAACGAAAGAAAATCTTTTAGACATTTCCAAACTGATGCTGAAAAGCTTGCAAAAAAGCCTGAAGGAAAAAGAAATTATTCTGGAAATCACGGAGCCTTTAAAGCAAAAAATAGTCGAGCTTTCGTATAAGCCGGCTTTCGGAGCCAGGGAAATGCGCAGGGTGGTGCAGGATAAGGTGGAAAATAAAATTGCCGAAGCGATAATTTCTGAAACAATCAAAAAAGGAGACAAAATCGAAATCGACTCCGAAACCTTTGAGGTGATAAAAATCAACCCCGCCGTATAATTTTTTATGCTTTTATCAAATTATGCAAGAAAAATTTGAGCCACATAATCAGGAGAAAACAAAACCGGAAAAAGAAGAATCAAAAGTAAATAATGAAGAGGAAACGGAAAAATTAGCAGAGAAGCCAGAAACTCCAGATAAGCTCCACAAAGTGGGGCTTTTATTTTTTCTAAGAATTGTGGATAAGTAGGGGAGAAATTAATCTTTGGTTGCCGGTTTTTTTTGGATTTTATGGTTTAAAATAAGCCCCGAAAAGAGAATTTTGTTGAATTTATGTTTAAAAAGTTGACTTTTATTTAAAAGTATATCTTATTAAATATTTTTAGCAAGCAAATGAAAAATTAAAAAATCAATGTCTTTATTGCCGCTTGACTGGATGCCATAAAGTGGGTTATAAAGGAGATGTAGTGGATAACTGTGGATAAATGTGGGATAAATCAGTTTTCCTGTGGATAACTTCACCTTAACTCCACTTTTGACTTTTAAATTTTAACTTATGTTAATCGGGCAATACGAGCACACTATTGATAATAAAAAGCGGTTGGCTCTTCCTGCCAAATTCAGGGGAGAGCTTGGCGACAAGGTAATAATAACGAAAGGCGTTGAAAGCTGTTTGGTTGTTTATACAGAGAAAGAGTGGCAGGTGATATCTGAGAAGCTGGGCAACCTACCCATATCTCAGGCGGAAGCCAGGTCGTTTGCCAGAATCATACTGGCGGGAGCTATGGAGGTTGGCTTGGATAAATTGGGAAGAATACTTGTTCCTGATTATTTGAAAAATTACGCCGATCTGAAAAAAAACGTGATTATCTGCGGGTTGTCCAACAGGCTGGAAATATGGGATTTTGAAAAATGGGATGTTTACAGGAAAAAGGCAGAAAAGGGAGTGGAAGATATCGTCTCAAAGCTGGGGCCGCTTGGCATATAATTTAAATATTTCGTTTAATGCATGTTCCCGTGTTAACAAAAGAAGTCATAGAATATTTAAACCCGGAAAAAAACGAAAATTTTATTGACTGCACCATAGGCCAGGCTGGCCATTCAAAGCTTGTTTTGGAAAAAACGGGGCCTGGAGGGAAGGTATTGGGAATAGACATGGATCCACGGCAAATTGAAAAAAGCAGGCTCCAACTGGCGGAGTTTGGCGACAGGGCAATTTTAATAAGCGATTCTTATGCTAATTTAAAAAAGATTGTTGAAGAAAATAATTTTTATCGCGTAAGCGGAATTCTGCTGGACCTGGGGATGTCTTCAGAACAGCTGGAAAATTCAGGAAGGGGATTTTCTTTCAAGAAAAACGAACCTCTGGATATGAGATACGGCGCTGAATTTTCAATTTCCAATTTTCAATTTTCAAACTTGACGGCGGAAAAAATTGTCAACGAGTGGAGGCAGGAGGATATAGAGAGAATTTTGAAAGAATACGGAGAAGAAAAGTTTGCCAGGCAAATTACAAATAAAATTATTGAAGCGAGAAAAATAAAACCAATAAAAACAACTTTCGAATTAATAGAAATAATCGAGAGGGCATTACCAAAAAGATTGTTGCATGGAAGAATCCATTTTGCGACAAAAACCTTCCAGGCGCTCAGGATAACTGTCAACGATGAATTAAATAATTTGAAAAAAGTCCTTCCCCAAACCTTGGATATTCTGGAAAAGGGAGGGCGGATGGCGATAATTTCGTTCCATTCTCTGGAAGACAGGATTGTTAAAAATTTTTTAAAAGACAGCTATGAGGGCGGGGCAATAGAAATATTAACAAAAAAACCGATAACCCCAAGCGGGGATGAAATAGTAAAAAATCACAGTTCGCGGTCTGCGAAGTTAAGGGCGGCGGCAAAGAAGTAAAATTTATGGTAACTACAGCGTTAAAATATATTTACGTGAACGTTCAGAGCAAGGCCAGAAAAAGGCCGGGTTTTATTTCTTTTCTAAAACTCAACTGGAAAATTATTTCCGCATTTTTTCTGTTTTCAGCAATGGCTTTGCTTGTATTTTATATCTACGGCATAAACGAGCTGACAAAGGGCGCGTATATGATTAAAAATTATGAGAAGCAGATGAACACGCTTTCATTGAAAAACAAGAATTTGCAGGTGGATTTTGCCAAAACAGGATTTCTGGGGAATCTGGAAGCCAAAACAAGGGAATTGAGCTTTGAGAAGACAAAAACAGTAAAATATATCCAAATGCAAGATTCAGATAATTATTTCGTAACCGTGAAATGAAAAACTGGATAATAAACTGGAGGATAAACGCAATCTTATTTTTCATTTTTATAATCGGAGCTGCTATTGTTAGCCGCTTGTTTTTTTTAGAGGTCCTTAACCATAAATATTACCAGGCCCAGGCATTGGGCCAGAAAGCGGGCTTTAAAGACATTCTGGGCAAAAGGGGAGAGATTTTTTTTGAAAACAGCCAGGGAAGCAAAGGGGCTGAAGGGTCGGGGGAAATGAAAAGCCTGGCCATAAACAAAGACAGCTGGACGATTACCGCAGCCGTAAAAGAAATTGAAGACAAAGAATATTTTGCCGAGGCCTTGTCGAAAATTATCAATGATTCCTACGAAAATATTCTTTCAAAACTCAGCGAAAATGATTCTTATTCTGTTTTAAAAAAAGGATTGTATTTAGATGATTTGGAAAAGATAAAGGCATCGAATCTGAAAGGTCTTTATTGGAGCAACGAATCGGAAAGATATTATCCCCAGGAAGAATTGGCTTCGCATATCGTGGGATTTTTCGGCGGAGACGGAACCGGCCAATACGGGCTTGAGGGATATTACGAGGATATTTTGAGGGGGGAATCAGGAATAAAAGAAGAGAAAAGGGGATTGGACCTCATTTTTTCTTCAGAAGTCGAGAATTTTTTAGACGGCTCAGATATTTATCTTACAATAGATTACAATATCCAATTTGAGGCGGAGTCTCTTTTAAAAAAAGCCAAGGAAGAGTTAGACATAAAGTCGGGCCAGATAATAGTGATAAAGCCGGATTCAGGCAGGATTTTGGCAATGGCCAATTTTCCTTCTTTCAATCCAAACCGGTATTCAAAAGAAAAATATGTTTCCATTTTCCAGAATTCGGCGGTCCAAAAACTATTCGAGCCAGGCTCCATTTTAAAGCCCTTTACCATGGCGGCGGCTTTAAGTGAAGGAAAAATATCTCCCGATACAATTTTTACGGACAAAGGGTTTGTAAAGGTAGGCTCTAAAACAATTTATAATTTTAACAGGAGAAAATACGGGGAAAGGACCATGACAGAGGTGTTGGAAAAATCAATCAACACCGGAGCGGTATTTGTTTCACAGCTTATTCCGCCTGAAACTTATTTTGATTATGTTGAGAAGTTCGGCTTTACATCAAAAACCGGCATTGACCTTCAGGGAGAAGTTTATTCCAGAAACGAAAACCTCAGAGGCGGCAGGGATGTGGAATTCGCCACAGCCAGCTTCGGCCAGGGAATAGAATTAACTCCCATTCAGATAGCAAGGGGATTTTGCGTTTTCGCCAATGCTGGAAAAATGGTAAAGCCTTATATCATTGGCAAAATCGTTGAAGGAAAAAAAGAAACATATTCAAAGCCTTCAAACTACAGCCAGGTTATTTCCCAGCATACCGCTTCCCAGATCACATCAATGCTTGTTTCTGTCGTTGAAAAGGGCTTCGGAAAAGAGGCAAGGGTGCCGGGCTATTATATTGCCGGAAAAACAGGAACAGCCGAAGTTCCCTATGAAGACAAAAAAGGATATTATCTAGACAAAACTATCCAGAGCTTTATCGGCTTCGGGCCCGCTTTGAATCCGCAGTTTTTGATTTTGGTAAAATTAGATGATCCGAAAGTCCCGAAATCCAGCCTTTCAGCCGCCCCTATTTTTAAAAACCTGGCCCAATACATAATTAATTATTGGAAAATTCCTCCAGATTATGATCCGGTTGAAAATTGGTAATTTTACGGTATAATTTAGATAATATGAAAAAAAATATTTTAGCGGCAGTTTGGATAACATCTGCTATTGCCGTTATAACAATCGGATATTTATTGATTTCATACCAGCTTCAGCCCGGAAAGCTTGATTCGTTTGCAGAATGCCTGGAAAACAGCGGCGCCGTTTTTTACGGCACATTCTGGTGTCCTCATTGCCAAAGCCAGAAAAAATTATTTGGAAAATCAGCTAAATTACTTCCCTATATAGAATGCTCAACCCCTGATGCCGCGGGGCAGCTTAAAATCTGCAAGGATAAAAATATTGAAGGATATCCCACTTGGGAATTTTCTGACGGCTCAAGGGAAAGCGGTGAATTATCATTAACGCGGCTCGCCGACAGAACCGGCTGCCAGCTTCCATAGCTTTATTTATGACGATTGTATCTTTAGTCAATTTGACGTTTTCATCTCTTACGGTTGCCAGCCAGGTAATTATTGCGGTTATTTTTATTTCTCTGATGGTCCGCAATGAAAAAGTTATCCGATTTTTCGGCAGAAACGCGGTTGTTTTTTCTTTCGCAGTCAGTCTTGCCGCAACATTGGGCAGCCTGTTTTATTCTGAAATAGCCGGATACGAGCCATGCAAACTTTGCTGGTTCCAGCGGATATTTATGTACCCAGAAGTTGTAATTTTGGGAGTTGCGCTTTTTACAAAAGAATATAATAATTACCAAAGCATTGTTTTGTCTGTTATAGGCGCCTTGATAGCCGGCTACCATTATCTTTTGCAAATCGGATTGGCCCCGGTGTCGGTGGCATGCTCTGCGGTTGGATATTCGAGCGCTTGCTCGGCAACCTTTGTAATGCAGTTTGGATATATAACAATTCCGATGATGGCTTTTACCGCTTTTCTTTTGATATTGGCGTTTTTCGCATGCGGCGGTCGAACGCATGAAAATCATTAAATTTTAATATTTAATATTTAGAGTTATGAAAATAAAAATTTTAACAGCGGTCCTTTTTTCTTTATTATTTATTTCTCCCGTGGTTTTCGCTGAAAAATCAGATACCGTCAAAAACACGATTATAAAACAGGAGAGGGAAAACCTTAAACTGCGGCTCCAAACCCAGAAAGAAGACATCCTCCAAAATATCCAAAGGAAGAAAATTATGTTCCAACAGGAGACAAAAACCGTTTTGCGGAATATAAATAATCTGGGCAAGGAAAACCGTCAAAAAGCCAAAGAGGAATTGCAGGCAAAAAGGGAAACTTTACTGAATGAAACCACGGCTTTGCGCCAAAACCTCAAGGAGGGCGCGAAAGACATGCGCGATAATTTTAAGGAAAAAGTAAAATCCCCAAAACAACGGGCCTTAATCGCTTCTGCCCATGGCAAAGGATTGCGGATGATTAACCGTTACCGCTCTGCCGTGGCCAGGTTTGACAATATTTTGCAGAGGCTGGAAACCAGGGTTGAAAAAATGGAAAATAACGGAGTTGATGTTTCTTCAATTGTGCCCTTGATTGAAGAGGCAAAAAACATGGGCGTTCAGAACAAGGCGAAACTGGAAGAGCTTAAAGCAAAATACGAATCGCTTCTTTCAGGGGAGAATACTCAAGGGGCGGGCAAAGAAGCGGGCCAAATCGCCAAGGAACTTAAATCGGAAATAATAAAGCTCCACGCAAAATTAAAAGAGATCATATCCGCCATAAAAGTTCTTGCGCCAGAAGAAGTAAGAGCCCAATAATATACCTTGAATTAATATTATGAATAAAAATCTAACTATAATTGCGCTTGCCGTAATAGTTGTAGGTTCGGCATACCTGATGAGCCAATGGCAAGGAAAGCCCTATATTGAACAGATGGGAGAAAAAAGGTCTCTTTTCGTAGCTAATGATTTGACTCCCGTTTCCCTTACGCCAGAAGAAAGAAAGGCCGCCGAGAAAGAAGGCATTGAATTCTTGCCAAACGACGACCCTGAAGCGGAAAATATAAAGATTGTGCGGAATTCAGATGAAGTTTTAGACATTGAATCAGATATTGATGAAACAGATTTGTCGGATATAGACGCTGAAGCAGATGTAATAAACGGCGATCTTTCAAGTTATTAAATTTTTTGTTGAAAAATAGCAAAACAAAACCGCTTAAAGCGGTTTTGTTTTGCTATTTATTTATTTTGAATTTATTTATCAATCAGCACTTTAATTACCGGCTCTATGCGGAGCGCGATTATGTCATAGCCCTTGTCGTTGGGGTGAACCAGATCTGAAAGAAGAAATGGATTGAAGAAGATTCCGCGCATTATATTCGGGATAAAGGCTGAACGGGTGGCATCGGCAATAGCGCGGTATTCTGTTTCCCAGCGGTTTGGGAAAACTTTGTCTCCTCCGTATCCCAGCATAATTACAATGGAGCCTCTTTGATGAATGCGGTCAATCATGGTCTTTATGTTTTGGAAAGTTTCCGCTTCCGGAATATCCACGCCTCCTTTTTCCGGCAGAAAATCATTTCCACCGACGAACAGAATAACTACTTTAGGATTTTGGGTGAGAACATCAGCCTCAAGCCGGGCTAGCACATCGCGAGTTGTATCTCCGCTGACTCCCTTGTTTATGATAGGCCTGTTGATGCGTCTTGATAGTTCTGAAACAAAGTCTTCTCCTGGCGAAGAGCCATTTCCCTTGACTATGCTGTCGCCCAAGGCTATTATATTAGCTCCGGAAGAAGGGTAGTTTGTTATGGTGTTGGGGTTAGGCACTGTCGGCACGACTACAAACATCTGGCTTGTCGCCACTTTCGTATATTTATTGTTTTTAAAATAGCGGAATTCATAAGCGCCGGTTGTTGAAACAAGGAATCTGGTATCGCCTCCCCTTAGAAGAGTATATCTCCAGTCGGCATAGTCGGCGTCGTTTGCGCCCACTTCATAAAGCCCGACCCAATCTAAAAGATTATTGGAATCCGGCGGAGTTACCCAGGATACCGTGACGTGTTCTCCTGTTATTACTATTTCCGGAGAAACTGCGAGTGTATAAGTTCCGTCGCCTGCGCCTGCCTCCACGGTAAACTGCGAGCTGGCGGCCACGCTGTTATACCCGTTGTTTTTTAAATACCTCGCTTCATAGGTTCCGGGATTGTCTAAACTAAAATTCATTGAGCCTGTAGCTTGTCCGTTGGTATACGCCCACTTTACTTGGTTGGTGTTTCCACCTCCAGGAGTATATATTCCAATCCAATCTTGGCTAAAGTTATCTCCCGTTGGCGCAGTCCATGAAACAGTAAACGACTCCCCGGTCTTAACCGGGGCTGTGGGAACAGTCAAAAC
>CAYRVC010000001.1:149583-263974 GCA_964427585.1 uncultured Candidatus Saccharibacteria bacterium | reverse complement strand
GCTCCCTGTGCCAGTCCCTGCCTCCACGGTGAACTGAGAAGAAGTGGCCACGCTGGTGTAGCTGTTGTTTTTCAAGTATCTGGCCTCGTATGTCCCCGGGCTGTCTAAGACAAAAGAGACGGACCCCGTTGCCTGGCTGGTGGTGTAGGCCCATTTAATCTGGGCGCCGTTGGCTGATCCTGGCGCATATATTCCAATCCAGTCCTGTGAATAGTCGCCTCCGGCCGGACCCGTGTATGAAACAGTAAACGACTCCCCGGTCTTAACCGGGGCTGTGGGAACAGTCAAAACGTAGCTCCCTGTGCCAGTCCCTGCCTCCACGGTGAACTGAGAAGAAGTGGCCACGCTGTTATACCCGTTATTTTTTAGATACCTCGCTTCATAGGTTCCGGGATTGTCTAAACTAAAATCGACCGAGCCGCTCATTTGGCTATTGGTATAAGCCCATTTAACAGGAGCTGTGTTGCTGGCGCCTAAAGTATATATTCCTATCCAGTCCTGGGTGAGATTTTCGCCGGTTGGCGCAGTCCACGAAACGCTGAAAAGAGTCCCGGTTTTAATTGGAACGGTTGCAGAAGACACGGTTGCCGAATAATTTGTTGTTTGGCCGAAAGTTATAGAAGACGCAAAAAGAGCCGTAAAGGCAAAAAGCATCACCACAGCCAGCGGTATAAATTTTGAAATTTTTGAATTTAACTTTTTATAATAGTTTTTCATATTGACGATAAAGAATAGTATAGATTTATAGATATGTCAATCCCCATGCATAATTTATAGCATAGATTCTTGAATATTATAAAAATTTTATTAAAAAATTATTAAAAATTATAAAAAAAACTAGGTCAACTAGTTTTTTTAGCGGAAGCGGTGGCCCCAACCGGATTTGAACCGGTGTTACCAGATTGAGAATCTGATGTCCTAGACCAGGCTAGACGATGGGGCCTTATTTCTACAAATTATAGCATAAAATTATAATTATCAACAGTGCGTATTTTTAGTTTTAATGGTAGAATATTTTAATGAATAAATCAGCTCTATTTAAAAATTACATTTTGCCGTCCGCCGTTTTGTCTGGCTCTATTACCGGGGTTGGTTTTTTTTCTTTGCCGTATATTGCTTTAAGGGTGGGTATTTTTCCGATGCTTTTTTATTTTTTTATTTTAGGATTTTTGGTTTTGTGGATACATTTGTTATTCTCAGAAGTCGCTGTTTTGACGCCCGATTTTAAAAGGTTTCCTGGATTCGTCAGGTTTCATTTGGGCAAATGGCCAGGTTTGCTTTACTTAATTTCCGCTATTTCAGGATCAATCGGCGTTATGCTGGTTTATCTGATTATCGGCAGCCAGTTCTTGGCCAATATATTCGGCGGTAGCCAGTTGTTATACGCTTTTCTTTTTTGGGGGGTCATAACCTGTCTTTTATTTTTTGGCATAAGGATTATTTGCAAAGTTGAATTCGGGGTCATGGTTTTTTTGGGGTTTATTTTATTTTTTATTTTCATATCCGGCTTTTCCCAAATAAAATTAAGCAACATTTTTATTTCAAATTTCAAATTTCAAATTTCAAATTTACTATTGCCTTACGGCCCGATAGTTTTTTCTTTATGGGGCACGGGAGCTATTCCTGAAGTGGAGGAATTGCTGGGAAAAAACAAGAAAAACATAAAAAAAGTGATTCTCCTTTCTTTTTTAACGGTATCTGTGATTTATCTTTTCTTTATTTTTTTAATATTGGGCATAAGCGGCGGGGCCACAACGGAAACCGCGTTGACCGGCCTTAAAAATTATTTGGGAAGGTATGCTTTTTCCTTAAGCCTGTCCCTGGGGGTGGTTACAACTTTTACAGCCTCTGTAATGGCCGGGCTTACGCTAAAGAAAGTTTTTATGTATGACCTTGGCGTTAAAAAAACCCAGGCATGGATTATAGCCTCTTTCACTCCTTTGATTTTATTTCTGCTGGGTTTGAATTCGTTTATTCCTTTAATATCTTTTATCGGAGGAGTTTTGCTTTCCATTGAAGGAATGTTGATTTTACTTATGTATAAAAAAATTATGGGCAATAAATTATTTGTTTACCCGCTGGGGGCGGTATTTTTATTGGCTATAATATACGAAATATGGTTTTAAACATTATTTTTTTCATAGCCGCGTGCTTTGCCCTTTCGTGGCTAAGCTCCCATTTGATTAAAACAATGGTATCAATCGCCAAGTTTTTGCGATGGAGGGAATTCGTGGTAGCTTTTTTTGTAATGGCTTTCGCCGCCTCCCTGCCTAATTTTTTCGTTGACATCAACGCCGCTTTCAAAAAAATACCCCAGTTGGCTTTTGGGGAAGTAATCGGCGGGAACCTTGTTGATTTGACAGTGGTTATGGCATTGGCCGCGCTGTTTTCAAAAAAACATTTGAAGGCTGAAAGCAATATGGTGCAAACCAGCGCTATTTTTACCGCGATAATCGTTGTTTTGCCGTTATTTTTGGTTTTAGACGGCAGCCTGGACAGGATAGACGGACTGATTTTGATTTTTAGCTTTGTTGTTTATGCCTGGTGGCTTTTTTCCAAAAAAGACAGGTTTAAGAAGATTTATAGGGAAAAATACAAAAAAACGGAAAAAAACCACCAGGCATTTTTAAAAAGCATATTAAAGATAATTGTTATTTTGATTCTCCTTTTGGCGGCTTCTTGGGTGGTTATAGACAACGCGAAGCTTTTTTCCGTAAAGCTGGGGATTCCCCTTTCTTTGGTGGGCATACTGATCGTGGGCTTGGGGAATTCTTTCCCTGAAACATATTTTTCCATTATTTCAGCCAGGAAGGGCGAGGCCTGGATGGTTTTGGGCGATATAATGGGTTCTGTTATAATATGTTCAACTCTGGTTCTGGGGGTTGTTGCCTTGATATCCCCTTTTAAAATATACGATTTTTCTCCTTTTTTGATTGCCCGGGCCTTTACTTTGATTGCCGCGCTGTTTTTCCTTATTTCAATTAAAACGGAAAAAATGATAACCAAGAGAGAAGGATTGATTCTGCTTTTCATTTATATTATATTTCTTATAACCGAGATATTTAAGCCATATCTTTTATCGGTATAAAATGGACTTGATAACAATAATTTTTTTGGCCGTAATAACGGCAATATTGCTGGCAGTTGTTTTTTTGCTGGTGAGAAAAAAGCCGGAGCAAGAAAGAAAAGACGATAATTCTTTACTGATGCTCCAACAGCAAATTAACCACATTTCCCAGGTTGTTGACTCAAAGTTGTCAGAATCAAACAAAAACTTGCAGCAGCAGTTTTCCAGGTCGATTGACATTATAAGAAACGTTACCGAAAGATTAACAAGGCTTGATGAAACCAATAAACAGGTTGTCGGTTTTGCCGACCAGTTGCGGAGCCTGCAGGATATTTTAAAAAATCCAAAACAGCGGGGCGTGCTGGGAGAATATTACCTGGAAACTGTTTTAAAAAACGTTTTACCGCCGGGGTCTTACCAGATGCAGTATTCTTTTAAAGACGGGTTAATTGTTGACGCGGTGGTTTTTGTCGACAAAAGGATAATTCCCATTGATTCAAAATTCAGTCTGGAAAACTATAACAGGCTCATAGAGTCAAATGACCCCCAGGAAAAAAAGAGGCTGGAAAATATGTTTGTCGCAGACCTTAAATTAAGGATTGAAGAAACTTCAAAATACGTGAAGCCCGAAGAGAAAACAATGGATTTTGCCTTTATGTTCATACCTTCTGAAGCGGTTTACTACGACCTGCTTATAAACAAAGTGGGCGCGATTGCGGAAGACACGAATAACCTGATTTATTACGCCGGAAAGAAAAAAGTTGTCGTTGTTTCACCGACTTCTTTTTTGGCCTATCTGCAGACCGTATTGCAGGGATTAAGAAATCAGAAAATTTCAGATCAGGCTCAGTCGATAATTAAGGAGGTTGAAAAACTGGGCAAGCACCTGTTTGTTTATTCGGAATATATGAAGCGGCTCGGCCAACATCTGGATGCCACTGTCGGCAGTTATAACAAAGCCGGCAAGGAATTTGAAAAAATTGACAAAGACGTGGTAAAAATCACGGAAGGAGAAATAAAAATAAAAATAGACGAAGTGGAGCGGCCACAGCTTGACGAATGACATTTTTTTTGATAATATCAAAAATTAAGATTAAAGTTCAAAATTTATGTTGGCAGTGATAAAAACCGGGGGTAAACAATATATCGTCAAACCGGGCGATAAACTAAAAATTGAAAAATTGGAAAAAAAAGAAGGAGAAGGGTTTATTTTTTCCGATGTTTTGTTGTTGGAAAAAAATAAAAAGCTGGAGATCGGTTCGCCTCAGGTAAGCGGCGCTGAAGTTGAAGCAAAAGTTTTGAAACACGGCAAAGGAGACAAAATAATTGTTTTTAAATACAAGCCGAAAAAAAGATATAAAAGAAAAATCGGCCACAGACAGCCCTATACCGAGATAGAGATTACGGGAATTAAAAGCTAAAATTCCGCAGTTGCGGAATTTTATTTTGTTCTTTGACATCCTGATCATTTTCAAAACGAAAGGAGAAAGGCATGTTGAAAAAATTTGATGGTTGGCCGCATGTTATCTATGCCCAACAATTCAGCCGGGAATGGCTTGAGCAGGGATTCTTCCCTTTAACCGATGAAATGGAAAAAATATTTGAGGCGGGCGGTTGCGATATATTGAAAAACAAAAGGATGATTTCTTTTTTTTATGAGCCCAGTACGCGCACCAGAGCGTCTTTTGAATTTGCAATGGATTACTTGGGGGGAAGGGTTGTTTTTTCCACCGAGAATGCAAGAGAATTTTCTTCGGCAAAAAAGGGCGAAATATTTACCGATACCGTAAAAGTATTGAATCGCTACAGGCCAGATGCCGTTGCCGTAAGATACGATCAAGAAATCGGGGCCGAAATAGCCGCAAGGGTTTCACAAGTTCCCATTATAAACGCCGGAGATCGCCACCCCGGCCAGCATCCAACCCAGGGATTGTTGGATTTGCGGACAATTTTAAAACTGCTTTCACGGATAGACGGCGTTTCTATTGCTATGGTTGGCGATTTGACCAACGGCAGAACAGTGCGTTCACTGTCATACCTTCTGGGAAAATTCAGCAATGTAAAAATTTATTTTGTCTCTCCTGAAACAGTAAAAATGAAAGAAGATGTAAAAGATTATCTTAGAAGGCACGGAATATGGTTTACGGAATTAACCGACTTGAGAGACGTTGCTTCTCTTGTAGATGTCATTTATCAAACGAGAACGCAGAAAGAATGCGGCAGTTCGTTTGACAGAAAAGACCACAATTTAGGATATTTTATTGTTGATAAAACAATACTTAACTTGATGAAAAGAGACGCGATTATTATGCACCCCCTGCCTAAGGTTGACGAAATAACCCCGGAAGTTGACGAAGATCCGAGGGCGGTTTATCTCACCCACCAGATAGACAGCGGGTTATTCACCAGAATGGCTTTGCTTAAAATGATTGTATCCCCCGACAAATAAAATATATCAACGAGGACTGTCCTCGTTGCTTATGGGACCAAAAGTCCCTTTTTTATTTCATTTTTAAATAATTTTTGCTATATTCTCTTAATGACAAAGAATTTGAAAAAAGAAGAAGCGTGGCTTTTAAACGAAAAGCATGGAGGAAAGCCATCAAGGAGATTTTTAGAAGATGTTAAACGGCTGAAACGGGGAGAGCCGGTGGATTATGTAATAGGATTTACCGAGTTTTTGGGTTGTAAAATTGACTTGTCGAAGAAGCCGTTGATTCCTCGGCCGGAAACTGAATTTTGGGTCGGTAAAGCCATTGAAAACATAAACCAGATAGGAAATCCTTCATCGCCTGCTGGCTCTTCAGGACAAAATTTGCGAATTTTGGATATGTTTTCCGGTTCGGGATGCATTGGAATCGCGGTTTTAAAAAATGTAAAAAAATGTCAAGTCCATTTTGCGGATAAGGCTAAAAATTGTTCAGAGCAGATAAAAATAAATTGCAGAAAAAATAAATTGAATCCAAAAAAATATAAAATAATCAAATCCGATGTTCTAAAGAATGTAAAAGAGAGATACGATTTTATTTTTGCCAATCCGCCATATATCCCAAGATATAGAAAAAATAGAGTTCAAAAATCTGTTTTAAAATACGAGCCCAAGTCCGCCTTGTTCGGAGGAGACGATGGCCTTTTTTACATTAGAAAATTTTTAAAAGAAGCAAAAAATCATTTGAACGAAAACGGAATAATTTTCATGGAATTCGACCCGCCACAAAGGAAAGAAATAGAAAATTTGCTGAAAAAATACGGTTATAGAAAATGGGAATTTCAGAAGGACCAGTTTGATAAATGGCGGTGGGCGGCTATCGAAAGATAAGCATATTTTATTGTGCGACAATTTAGTACCACCGATGGGTCGGTGGTACTGTTTTATCCCGCCAGGGCGGGACCCCGCTTTGGCGGTGGTTATGCGACAGATTATTGACAATGTGTTTGTTTATGATATTATTTCAAGATAAGCGGACTTAAATTAGGATGTCTTTTTAAGACTAGAATTTCCTTGTCCGCTTTAGCTCTTTTCTTTTTTTGGGCGAATCTTTTGGTTCGTTGTTCCCTTCCGGAGCTGGAAGTGATTTGATTCGCCCTTTATATTATTTCTTTGGATAAAACTACATGAAGTGTGTTTTCAAACTTTTGTGGTTCTGTTTTATTCAAAGACTTGGGGCGACTAATGAGCTGTTGTTTCTTAAAGGAAACTTGTCTGCAAATGTCGTCCTTTTTTATTGCGCCTTAAGCAAATTTTGTGAGCTCGGAGGTCACAAGATTTGTTTTTTTTGCGGGAATTTGTTAAAGTTTAACAATGTTAAAAAAAACAATACAACTATCGCCCAACTCCCTGAATTTATATTTGGAGTGCGCCCATTGCTTTTGGCTGGATAAAAATTTGGGCATTAAAAGGCCGCCGCCGTATCCTTATGCCCTAAACTCGGCTGTCGACGCTTTGCTTAAAGAAGAATTTGACGCATACCGGGCAAAAAATATGCCTCACCCACTGCTGGAAGAAAATAACATAAAAGCCAGTTTGTTTCCCAATCAAAAACTGCTTAATCAATGGAGAAGCAATTTTGTGGGCATAAGGTATTTTGACCATGATTTGGAGGCTACTCTTTTTGGCGCGGTTGACGATGTTTTGGAATTTGAAGGGGGAAAGCTGGCACCCTTAGACTACAAGTCAACAGGAAGTTCGGCCGCCAACGTTTACGACAGGTTCCAGCTGCAACTGGATACTTATACGTTTTTAATGGAGAAAAACGGATATCCAACCGTGAAAAAGGGATACCTGGCTTTCTACATCGTTGACAAGAGCAGGGGATTCATTGACCGCCTGCCGTTCCGCAAGGAAATCTGTGAAATAGAAACAAACCCCTCGGATATTTATGAAATTTTCAAAGACGCGGTAAAATGTTTGAAAAATCCTTCGCCGCCGTCCCATAGCCAGGATTGCCAGTTTATTACATGGCTTAACGGAGCCAAAGGGTTTAGTGTTTAAAATTAAATAAAAAAATATGAATTTTAAAACATTAATTTTAAAAAGAAAATGGACGGCTATCATACTGGCGGTTATTTTAATTGTTGCCGGTTATTTTATTTTTTCCGATATTTTTAAAAATCCCCTTGAAGATTATGTGATAGAGAAAGTTGAATCCGGGGAAGTTTTGCAGGAAGTTTCAGAAACAGGCAGTGTTAAAGCCACGGAGAACATCAGCTTAGGTTTTAAAATATCAGGCAGGATACAAAGAATAAACGTTTTTATCGGCCAGGATGTGAAAAAAGGGGATGATCTCGCCCAACTGGACAGCAGGCAGATTTTAGCCCAGCTTCAAAACGCCAAAGCCGGCCTGGACGCGGCTAAAAAAGAATACGAAAAATTGTTGCAAGGCCCCACAGAGGAAGATATTAAAACATATCAAAACGCGGTGGACTCGGCGAGCAATGATTTGGAAAGCAGTTATTCTGACTCCCTTAACGATTTAAGAGACGCGTATACAAAAATTTACAATTCTTATACCACTGCGTATTCCGTCCAAAACAATTATTTTTCTTCGTCAGACCAGCCGGGAATCAAGGCGCAAAACAGCGTAAAAGTCATCTCCGATAATTTAAACAACATTAAGAATTATTTAGACGCGGCGGAAAAAACTTTGGCAAAAGCAGACATTGACCAGGCGATTTCTCAAATGCTTTCGGCTCTTGATAATGTTTATTTGAGTTTGAAAACTATCCGCGAGCAAAGCGACGAAGGCGTTTATTATTCCAAGGTTTCCTCAACGGACAAGTCGTCTTTGGACACCCATAGGGGCAATATAAACACCGCCTTAAGCAATGTTAAAACAGCCCGGCAGAATATTTCAGCTGACAAGATCGACCTTCAGGACGCAAAAGACCATCTGGCTTTTAAGACAGCTCCTGCAAGGCAGGAGGAAGCGGATATTGAACAGGCCAGAATCAGGCAGGCTGAAGCCAATGTTGATTTATATCAAAGCCAGCTTAACGATA
This sequence comes from uncultured Candidatus Saccharibacteria bacterium, assembly GCA_964427585.1. Taxonomy (GTDB): domain Bacteria; phylum Patescibacteriota; class Minisyncoccia; order Minisyncoccales; family Staskawiczbacteraceae; genus JBBTQJ01. The sequence goes on along the minus strand of CAYRVC010000001.1, from coordinate 255,408 downwards.
ATTTTTTGAGAAGCCCCATAGACGGGAAAATTACCGACATTGACGCAGAACCTGGGGAAGTGGTTTCACCCAATGAATCTGTCATAAACATGCTTTCCACTGCTCCATTCCAGATTAAGGTTAATATTTATGAGCAGGATATAGTTAACGTAAGGATAGGGAATAATGTGAAAATTGATTTGATCGCTTTTCCGAAAAAAACTTTTTCAGGAAAGGTGCTGTCAATCAATCCGGCGGAAAAAATAGTGGACAACATTGTTTACTATGAAACCACTGTTGATTTTGAAGAGCAGCCCGAAGGCATCAGGTCGGGAATGACGGCGGACATAGCCATTGAAACAAATAAAAAAGAAAACGTTTTGCGCATCGCCAAAAACGCGGTGGAGAAGATAAACAACGAAGAAATAGCCGAGGTGGCAAAAAACGGCAGGATAGAGAAAAAAGTGATAATAACCGGCCTGGAGGGAAACGAGTATTACGAAGTCGTTTCCGGCTTAAACGAAGGCGACCGAATAATCGCCTCCAAAAAATAGTTTTTATGGATAGGCCGCTTATAAAATTTGAAGATGTGTGGAAGATTTATAAATTAGGAGAGATTGACCTGCCTGTTTTAAGGGGGGTGAATTTGGAGATAGCTCCGGGTTCTTTTGCCACGATTATGGGGCCGTCCGGATCCGGAAAATCAACCTTAATGTATTTGATGGGCCTTTTGGATGCTCCTTCCAAGGGAAAAATATATCTGCAGGGCCAGGATGTGTCTGATTTTTCAGAGGATCGGCTGGCTGAAATCAGGGGGAAAAAAATCGGGTTTGTTTTCCAGCAATTCAATCTTTTGCAAAACCTTACTGCTTTGGAAAATGTGATGCTGCCTATGATTTTTCAAAACGTTTCTGAATCAAAGAGAAGAGAAACAGCCATAAATCTTTTGGCAATGGTAAATTTATCCCACAGAATAAACCATAAACCATCGGAGATGTCCGGGGGCGAACAGCAAAGGATTGCCATTGCCAGGTCATTGGCAAACAGCCCCGAAATTTTAATTGCCGACGAGCCCACGGGAAATCTGGATTCTAAAACAGGAAAAGCGGTTATGGAAGTTTTAACAAGTTTGCACAAAGATCAGGGCAAAACAATTGTTGTCGTAACTCATGATCCAAACATTGCCCATTACAGCCAGAATATAATTCACATACAGGACGGCCAGGTTGCGACCAATCATTTCAAAGAAGCAAACGTGCTGTGGGAAAAGTAGTTTCGAAAATATGCTTAAAATAAATTTTAATCATTTAAAAGAGTATTTTAAAATTGCTTTCAAAAGCCTGACAACAAGGAAGGTGAGGTCTTGGCTTACCACAATAGGCATTGCTATAGGCGTGTTTTTGATTGTTTCTTTGCTTTCGTTGAGCGAGGGATTAAAGGGCGCCGTTTTAAATCAATTAGGCAAGCTTGGCAAGGATTTAATTACTATTATTCCAGGGGATATAAGCAATATATCGGCAACTATTTTTGGCGGCGGCAAACTTTCAGAAGATGACGTAAAAATTATTAAAAAAACAAAAGGCGTGGATGTTGTTGTGATTATGAATCATGCCGCAATTACCGCAAGATATAAAAATGTTAAAAAAACTGTTTTAATGTATGGGAATGATTGGAAGAACGCGATGGATGTTTATAAAAACGATATGGGCTGGTCTATAAATTCGGGCAGGTGGCCCGTTGCGGGGAAAAACGAAGTAATTATTGGAAGCATAGCGGCAAAAGAAATATTTCCCGAAATAAAAGCAGGAAGCGAACTGGTAATAAACGGCAGAAAATTCCGAGTGGCTGGAATTTTAAATTCGTTGGGTTCAAAAGATGACGATTCTATGATTGGAATAGACTTGGATATTTTTAAGTTAATCACAGGAGAAAGAGAGGGAGCTGAAATGGTTTTGGTAAAAACAAAAGCAGGTTATCTGGCTGATAACGTTGTTGATAATTTGAAAAGAGGACTTGAAGATAACAGAAAAAGGAGAATAGGCGAAGAAAAAAGCGATTCTTCTTACACCATCTTAACCTCAGAAAAAATAACCGATATTGTTGGCAATATAATGGGTGTGATACAAGCGGTAATTATAGGATTTGCTTCCATAGCCATAGTTGTCGGAGGCATAGGAATTATGAATACGATGTACACATCCGTAAATGAAAGAGTGAAAGAGATAGGCGTCTTAAAAGCCATCGGGGCCAAAAGGTCAACAATTATTTTGATATTTTTAATCGAATCCGGAATATTCGGCATGCTGGGAGGAATCGGGGGAACATTGCTTGGCATGGTATTCGCCAAAACAATTGAAACGTATTTCCAGTTCCATCCGATATTTTATTTAAAGGCCGACGTAGGCATCGGCCTGATTTTGTTTTCTATCTCTTTTTCTTTTTTAATCGGCTGCGCTTCAGGTTATTTTCCGGCAAAGGCCGCCGCCAAGTTAAACCCCGTTGACGCTTTGAGATACGAGTAGCGCGTGGTATAATAAAAATAATTAAACCCAAACCTCAATGACCAATGCTCAACAAAATCCTAAACCCCAAAGACCAAAACGTTTTGGAATTTAGAGAATTAAGATTTGGTTGGGATTTGGGATTTGGTCATTGGAATTTAAATAATAATATGTTCAAAAACAGCATAAATTATTCGGCAGGGCAGGTTTCAAGGACTCTTTTAATATTGGCCGTGATAATTCTTGTGGCGGTGGCCATTTCTTATTCGGTGATAAAAATAGCCGAAAGGCCGCCTAAAGCTCCGGATACGACGGAAAAAATCCATAAGCCCGTATATGATGAGACTTTGGCGGAAATAAGGTTTATTTTTCAGGAGGCGAAGGATTACGGCGGGGTTTTAAAGGGGTCTCAAAGCAGGAATCCGCAGTGGCAGCAGGATTTAGAAACCACGGAAAGGTTTATCAGGGTTACGGTGGCGGCTCAAAACAAAGGAAAAGAAAATACCAAGAACGGCAACTGGGATATTGAAAACATAGTGGATTCTGAAGGAAGGAATTATATCCCCATTTCAGCCGACCAATGGATGCCGGAAAAAAACCGCTGCGGAGAAATGTTAAAGCCTGAATTCGAGCCTGTGCCGTGTTCAAAGTATTACGAGGTGTCAAAAATTTCCACCGGATTGAAAATAAGGGTTGAAAATAAGCAAAAAGGCGCAAATATTTTGCTGGATTTAATCGTAACAAATTAAAAATATTTATGGATGTTAAAAAAATAAAAGAAGAAAATAGAGAAATATCTTTAGGGGAGCAGAGAGTGGAATTTTCAGAACAGGAGTCAGAAGAGCGAAAGAAGAGCGAGGAAATTTTAGAAAGGGAAAAAATTGTAATGGACCAGACAAGAAGAGAAATAGAGGCAATGAAGCTGGACAAAAGCCTGGAGGAAGAAGCAAGAAAGGATTTGGAAAAAATGAAATTTTTGGCCCAAGAAGAGAAGATAGGCCGTTTGCTCGAAGTGGCTGACGAGAAAGGCGTAATTTTTGCCGTGAAAGTGGCGAAAGACATAAACGACCCGTTCATTTTGGACACTTTTCACGATATTCTGGCAAAAAAAGGATACTATAAAAAGTTTACGAAATAAAGGGCATCAAATGATTATTATCGTTTACATTCTGATTTTTCTTTTTCTTGTGACTCTGCTGGGTTTTGTTTTTGCGGCAACTTCTGAAACGCAAAAGAAAAGCTCTGTTTTCGGCGGCCTGGAAATGACCTTGTTTTTGGTGATGATGCCGAAAAACGACTTGAAAAAAAAGGAATTGATGCAAAAAGAGGAAAAAAACATGATTTCAGAAATGGAGCAGGTCCTTTCCAATTTTTTGTATTTGAAAAAACCCAGGCTTTTCCAGCCCCGGCCCGTTTGCGCCCTGGAAATTGCCTCCCAGCTGGGAAGTTCCGACATTTCTTTTTATATGGCCGTGCCCACATTTTTGGAAAACGTTTTTTCAAAATACGTTCAAGGCATTTACCCCTTAGCCATAGTAGATAAAATTCCCGAAGATTACACTGTTTTTGAGCCAAACGGGGCGACCGCCGCGGCTTATTTGAAATTAAGGGAAAATTATCTGTTTCCCATAAGCACTTATAAAAATTTGGAAAAAGACCCTCTGGCCAGCCTAACCAATAATTTAAGCAAGATAAGCGCCAATGAGGGCGCGGCCATACAGCTGATAATAAGGCCGTTGTCTGATTCCGGTTTTCGAACAACGGGAGAAAAGGCCTTGAAGAAAATGAGGGAAGGAAAGCCGGCAAGGGTGGCGCTGGCGGAAACTTTCCAGTCTCCGCTTATTGAATTTTTTTCAGAAATGCTGAAAGGCCCGGAAAACACCAAAAAAAACCATGATGTTAACCAGAAAAACAAGGAAACGCATTTTGACCAGAAAGAATACGATGTGATTCAAAGCAAAATTCAAAAACAGGCCTTTGAAACGAATATACGCCTGGTTGCTTCCTCCAAAACCCAGGCAAGAGCCGAAGAAATTTTGAATCATTTGATAGGCTCCTTCAGCCAGTTTTCCCTTTTGGCGGTAAACAGCTTTGAACCGAAAAACGTTTACGGCAGGGAATTAAAAAATCTTGTTTTTGATTTCAGTTTCAGAACTTTCAGCCAAAGGCAATCAAACATTCTTAACCTGGAAGAAATCGCCAGCATTTATCATTTTCCAACGGAGTTTATTGAAACTCCTTACATCAAGGCGGTAAAATCCGGAGTCGCCGCGCCGCCGGCTGATTTGCCGGAAAACGGCATAAACCTGATAGGCAAGGTGATGTTCAGGGGAGAAGAAAAAAATGTTTATTTCGCCAGCAAAGACGACAGAAGAAGGCATTTTTACATCATCGGCCAAACGGGCGTTGGAAAAAGCGCCCTGTTGAGAGAAATGATCAGGCAGGACATTGAAAACGGGGAAGGGGTGGGGGTGGTGGATCCCCATGGGGAGCTGATTGAATACACCTTGGCTAATATTCCGTCAGACAGGGTGGAAGACGTTGTTTTATTCGAACCGTATGACCAGGACAGGCCCATGGGCTTGAATATGCTGGAATACGACAGCTCAGAACAAAAAGATTTTGCGGTGCAGGAGATGATAGCCATATTTTACAAACTTTTTCCTCCCGAAATCATCGGTCCGATGTTCGAACACTATATGAGGAACGCCATGCTGGCCCTGATGGCAGACAAAAACAACCCAGGCACCCTGGTGGAGATACCGAAAATGTTCACCGACCCGGCTTTTCTGCAACAACGCCTTCAAAAAGTTACAGACCCCATTGTAAGGAATTTCTGGCTTAAAGAATGGCAGCAGACGACCGGCTCGACAAAATCCGATATGCTGGGTTATGTGGTTTCAAAAGTGGGCAGGTTCATTGAAAACGAGATGATGAGGAATATTATCGGCCAGTCGAGGTCTGGCTTTGATTTGGCAAAAATCATGAACGGGAAAAAGATTTTCTTGGCCAATCTTTCAAAAGGCCTGACCGGAGAGGTGAATAGTTCATTGCTCGGATTGATTTTAGTCTCAAAAATGCAGATGGCCGCCATGAAAAGGGCGCTTGTTTCAGAAGACGAGAGAAAAGATTTTTATTTGTACATTGACGAGTTCCAAAACTTTACCACAGATTCAATTGCCACCATACTTTCTGAAGCCAGAAAATACAGGCTCAATCTGGTAATGGCCCACCAGTATATTCCCCAGCTGACCGACCAGATTAAAAACGCCGTGTTGGGCAACGTGGGAACAATAGGGAGCTTCCGCATAGGAGCAGAAGACGCCGAATTTTTGGAAAAGCAGTTTGAACCGGGATTTTCAAGGTTTGACCTGGTTAATTTGGACAATTTCAGCCTGATAATAAAGATGATGCTTAACAACAAGGTTTCCACTCCCTTTAAATTGGGAACAGCAGTTCCGAAAAAAGGGAGGCCTGAAATCGTTGAAGCCATAAAAAAGATATCAAAACTGAAATACGGCAGGCCAAAGGAAACAGTGGAGCAGGAAATCATCCAAAGATCTTTTGCCGAACCTGCTCCGGTTGCTGTAAAAACATAATAAAAAGCCCCGTTTTGAACGGGGCTTTTTGATTTATTTTATATATGCTAGGGGGGGGAGTTAAGCTCCCCTCGCATTACCCTCAAACTCTTCTGACGTATTCTTCCATTTCAGTGTTTATTTCAATGGTGTCGCCCTCCTCTATAAATAATGGAACCTGTATTTCAGCGCCGGATTCCAGTATGACGGCTTTAGTGCCTCCCTGCGCCCTGTCTCCCTTGATTCCCGGAGGAGATTCCTTCACTTTTAGCTGGACTTTAATCGGCAGAATAAAACTGATGATTTTTTCTTTGAAAACCAAGCCCGCGACAATTTCATTGGGTTTTAAGAATTTTGCCTGATTCCCGACCTGATGTTCCGCAAAAGAAAATCTCTTTGACGGGTCGTTTATTTCAGAGAAAAAATATTGGCCTTTGTTTTGGTATAAAAATTTAATTTCTTTTTTTTCCAAATCAGCTTCCTTGAAAACATCACCCTGCTGGAAGTTTTTTTCCTGCACCCGGCCGTCAATCAGATTTCTTATTTTGCTTTGGATAACAGGCCTTCTCTGAGCCATTTTCATGGCATGGGCTTCCAGCACTTCCCAGGGCTGATCTTCAAAAATAAATTGAACGCCTTTTTTTAAGTCTGTATGAGTAAGCATCTGAATTTGGGGGATCTCCGACATCCCCCCAATTTTAGGGGGATGTCGGAGATCCCCCAAATTTTAATTAAAAATTATTCTATTGTTCTCCACTCAATCGTGTTTTCCTTATCGGCAAATTCCAGCCATTCGCCGTGTTTTGATACCACGAACCATTTCTTTTTTGTTTCCGACCATACCATCGGGTCGCCTCTGTAAAACGGCTTTTTTACTATTTCTTTTGGTTTCAAGCGGTCCAATTCCAGCCATTTTTTGAATACTGTTTCAATGGCGTAATCAAGCTTTCTTGAATTCGCCCAGACAGCCACTTTATCAATGGCTTCTTTGGCTTTTTCTAAAGAACCCGCCAATTCCAAAAGCTGTTTTGCCGGCTTTGTGAACCTGGAATATATTATCTTTCTTTTTTTAGCATTTTCTTTCAATTCCTGCAACCCCAGCCCTTTTGATTTAAAATAATGGGTTATAATAGAGCGTATGGCGGTTTCTTCTTCCAATTTCTCAAAATCTTTGATTTTTCCGCTCTTAATATATTCCTCAATTTTTTTCGCGTTTTTATCTCCTATTATTTTGGGAACTTTTAATCCCTCGATTCCTTTTTCCTTGTAAATTTCTAAAGCATCCGTTTTTAAATTTTCCAAATACAGCGCGGCTTTTTTGTAGGCATTTATATGGAAGGCGCTGTCGCCTTTAATTTCCAGAAGGTCAGACATCTCCTTAAAAATTTTTGCGATTTCCTTGTTCATTGATTTTATATTACCATTTTTTAAAATAAAAAAGAGGCCGGCTGAACCAGAAGCTGGTCTCTTTAATTATTTTCAGGGTTAAGCCCCGCATCTTTAAGGATGAATCTATTTTTATATTACACAAGATTAAGGATGCCTGTCAATAGTGAAAAGCGGAAATTTTTCTGATAATATGAAAATAAGACTAAATATGATTAAAAAACATCGTATTTTTATCGCCATTAACCTGCCAGAAGACATAAAAAATAAATTGGCTTTTTATTCTAAAAAATGGCCCGAATTGCCCTGCAAATGGATAAAAAAAGAAAATCTCCACATCACGCTGGAATTTTTGGGCCACTTAACCGATCAGGAGCTGGCTGATGTTTGCTTGGTTGTTGAAGACGTTTCAAAAAGGCATAGTTCTTTTGCCATAAATTTAACCGGAATTTCGTACGGGCCTAAAGGAAAAATGCCCCCAAGGATGGTTTGGGCGGAGGGAGAAAAATCCGACGGGCTTGTTTTGTTGAAAAAAGACCTGCAGGAAAATTTGTCAGAAAAGATCAATTTCAATGCCGAACGAAAAGGATTTGTTCCGCATGTCACCCTGGCAAGAATAAAGGAATGGGAATTCAGAAGAATTGACATTGAAGAAATTCCTGAAATTAATGAAAATGTGGAGATTTTATTTTCTGTCGAATCAATTGAAGTGATGGCATCGGAATTAAAAAGAGGAGGGCCGGTTTACGCAATTTTAGAGTCCCGTAATTTAATGTAATTTAATTATATGAAGGTTTATTTTATAGGCATAGGGGGAATAGGAGTTTCAGCTTTGGCGCAGTATTATCTGGCAAAGGGCCATGAAGTTTTGGGTTCTGATTTGGCAGGCTCTGAAATTACGGATTTTTTAAAAAACAAAGGAATAAATATAAATATAAATCCCAAATCCCAAATCAAAATGACCAACCAAAGCAAAAATCCAAATGACCAATTTGTTGTTTTGCCAGACATTGTGATTTATAGCCCGGCGGTAAAAGCAGAAAATCAGGAGTTAAAATTTTACAAGAAAAAGGGAATTAAATGTTTTTCTTATCCTGAGGCTTTAGGCGAGCTGACAAAAGAATATTTTACCATTGCCGTTTCCGGGGCCCACGGAAAAAGCACTACCACGGCAATGATAGCCCTAGTTTTAACTAAGGCTGGCTCAGACCCCACTGTTATAGTCGGCACGAAAGTAAAAGAATTCGGTGGCAGCAATTTCAGGCAGGGAAATTCAAAATACCTAGTAATAGAAGCCTGCGAATATGATTCTTCTTTTCTGCATTATTTGCCCAAAATAATCGTGGTAACCAATATAGACAAAGAGCACCTGGATTATTTTAAAACTTTCTCAAACGTTAAAAAAGCTTTTCTTAACTTTATTAAAAAATTAAACGAAGACGGATATTTGGTGGCAAACGCAGACGATAAAAACAGTTTTCAAATTTCAAATTTCAAATTGAATTCAAATTTCAAATTTCAAATTTCAAATTATTCCATGGATCAGCCCGAAGCGAAGAAGATAAAAAGTATTCTCAAGGTGCCCGGGGAGCATAATGTTTCGAATGCTTTGGCCGCCCTGGAGGTTGCCAGGATTTTGAAAATTCCAGATAAAATTACTTTTAAAGCGCTTTCAGAATTTAAAGGAACGTGGCGGAGATTCGAGGAGCGTGATTCAAAAATTAAAAATTTAAAATTAAAAATTATCAGCGATTACGGCCACCATCCGAACGAAATTTCAGCCACTCTGAAAGCGGCAAGAGAAAAATATAAAAATAAGAAAATTTGGTGCGTTTTCCAGCCACACCAGCGCCAAAGGACATTTTATTTGTTCAACGATTTTGTCGAGACTTTCAGGCGGGCTCCGATTGATAGGATTATAATCACTGATATCTATGACGTTGCCGGCAGGGAAAAAAAAGAAATAAATATTAAAATCAGTTCCCAAAAGATTGTAAAAAAAATAAATAAGGCCATAGTTTCTTATTGCCAGGCAGACAAGCTCGAAAATTTTGTTAGAGAAAACATAAAAAATATTGATGTCCTGATAATAATGGGCGCCGGAGATATTTACAAACTTGCGGGCAAGTTTTAGAGCAAAAAATAAAAAAGCCGATAATATGTTTATCGGCTTGTTTGAGTGGGAAAGGAATTGAAAGAATTTTATTTACGAGTTATTTTTTATAAAATGGTATTTGTTGATTTTTTAACGCTATGATGGCATGTGTTTACCCCGGTTTTGCCGCCTTCATTGATTCTTTTTTGGCAGTTATCGCATAAATGTCTGCCTTTTGGCAGCCTTACTTGGCAATAGACGCCGAATTTGTTTCTGCCCAAGCACTGGTTGGGCAGCATAGCTTTTTCTTTCGGCATTTCTGCGTTTTCTAATTTTGAATTTCGACAATCCATTTCGATTCCTTATTTAAAAAGTTGGGAAAGAGCAATTTTTTAATTATATTTATTTTATGCCTTGTGTTAATTATTATTTCATTATTATTTTTTCACAACTCGGTTATTTCATATTTTAAATAAACAGGTATAATTGAATAATCATGGCAAATACAAATCCAAAAAAAATAGACGAAATTTTAAGCAGGGGAGTGGAAGAAATTATTGAAAAAGAAAGTTTGGAAGCGAAATTAAGGTCAGGCAAACAATTGAGGATAAAACACGGCATTGACCCCACCGGCCCTAAAATACATATAGGCAGGGCTTTTCAATTCTGGAAATTAAGGGATTTTCAGGAATTGGGGCATAAAATTATTCTGATTATTGGCGACTTTACAGCCACTATCGGAGACGCTTCAGACAAGCAGGAGAAGAGAAAATCGTTGACCGAGAGAGAAATAAAAGAAAATATGAAAGGCTATGTAAAACAGATCGGAAAAATTTTGGATATGAAAAAAGTTGAAGTAAGATATAACAGCGAATGGTTTAATAAAATGAAAGTGAAAGATTTTGTTTCTTTGCAAATGCTTTTTACCGCCCAGCAGACAATTCAAAGGAGAAATTTTAAGGAGAGGTGGGAAGCCGCAAAACCCATAGGCCTCCACGAGCTGGATTATCCTCTGTTCCAGGGGTATGACTCTGTAATGGTAAGGGCCGATGTTGAAACAGGGGGATCTGACCAGCTTTTCAATTTGAAAGCAGGAAGGGAAATTCAAAAAATATTCAAGCAAGAGCCGCAGGATATCATAACTTTTAAAATGCTCTCAGGGTTAGACGGCAGGAAGATGTCTACCAGCTGGGGAAACATTATAACCGTCCTTGACGAATCAAACGATATGTACGGAAAGGTAATGTCAATGAAAGACGAGTCGATTGATGAATATTTTGAGCTGGCCACTCGGCTGTCATTGCAGGAAATTGAGAAAATAAAAAAGTTATCAGATAATCCGCGCGACATAAAGGCAATATTGGCAAAAGAAATTGTGAAAATGTATCATGGGGAGAAAAAAGCGGAATTAGCCGAAAAAGAGTTTGATAAAATTTTCCGAGACAAAAAACTGCCTTCAGATATTCCGGTTTTTAAAACAGACAGAAAACAGTACTTTATCTTAGATTTATTGTGCGACACAAGGTTGGCTTCTTCTAAAAGCGAGGCAAAATTATTGATTAGCGCCGGAAGTACCGCTGTGATTATTGATAAAAAAGAAGAAAAGATTATTGATTGGAAAAAAGAAATCGATATTAAAGACGGAATGATAGTTCGCAAAGGAAAAAGAACTTTTGTAAAAATTAATTTGGAATAAACATACCACAAATTTCACAGCTGTGAAATTTGTGGTATAGAAAAATTTTATAGAAAATATGCAAAATAGATTTTTAACAAATGAAGCGGCAAAACATGTCGGAGAAAAGGTTAAGGTGGCAGGCTGGGTCAATTCCAGAAGGAGCCACGGCAAAATACTTTTCATTGACCTGCGGGATAAAAGCGGAATCCTGCAAGTTGTTTTTATTCCTTCAAACAAAGGAGTTTACGAACTGGCAGACAAACTGCGTCCGGAGTGGGTGGTGGAAATCACGGGCCAAGTAGTAAAAAGGCCGACAGCTATGGTAAATCCCAAAATTGAAACCGGCAATGTTGAGCTTGCGGCGGAATCTTTAAACATTCTGGCGGAAGCTGAAACTTTGCCCTTTTCCATAGACGAAGACGGCTACGGCCTTTCAGAAGAATTGAGGATGAAATACAGGTATCTTGACTTGAGAAGGGGTCGCCTGAAAAATAACCTTATAATGCGCCACACGATAGCGCAGTTCATAAGAAACTTTTTGGATAAGGAAGGATTTACCGAAATAGAAACCCCTATTCTTACAAAATCAACTCCGGAAGGAGCAAGGGATTATGTCGTCCCTTCCAGGCTTAATCCGGGAAAGTTTTATGCCCTGCCCCAGTCGCCCCAGCAGTACAAACAGCTTTTAATGGCTGCGGGAATGGAAAGGTATTACCAGATAGCCAGATGCTTCAGGGACGAGGACCCCCGGGGAGACAGGCAGCCCGAATTCACCCAGTTGGACCTTGAAATGAGTTTTGTTGAAAGAGAAGATGTAATGGAAATGACGGAAAGAATGTTTATTACCCTCGTAAAAGCTTTTTATCCTTCAAAAAAAATACAAGAAATTCCTTTTCCGATAATATCCTACAAAGAAGCAATGGAGAAGTATAAAACCGACAGGCCGGATGTCCGCGAAGACAAATCAGACAAAGACCTCCTTGCTTTCTGTTGGGTGGTTGATTTTCCGTTTTTTGAAAAAAATGACGAAGGCGGCTGGACTTTCACCCATAACCCGTTTTCTGCGGCAAAGCCGGAATTTTCAGACGACCTGCTTAAGAAAAAGAATATAGAGAATATTCTTACCAGCCAGTATGACATTGTTTTAAACGGCTCTGAAATAGGAGGAGGTTCAATAAGAAACCATAACCCGGAAGCCCTTAGGAAAGTTTTTGAAATAATGGGATATAAAAAAGAAAGGATAGATGAAAATTTCGGCCATATGTTGGAAGCTTTCAGCTATGGCGCTCCGCCGCACGGAGGCATTGCCCCGGGAATAGACAGGATTGTTTCCATACTGCAACAGGAGCCCAATATCCGCGAGGTTATTGCCTTTCCCAAAACCGGAGACGGCAGGGATTTTATGATGCAGGCTCCTTCTGAAATTGACGAAAAGCAATTGAAAGAACTGAAGATCAAAACAGCAACCGCAAAAACGGTGAAAAAAAGAGTTTCCAAGAAAAAATGATAATATGCTAAGTTCAAAATCAATAAAGCCCGTTTTGTACGGGCTTGTCATATTTGTTGTTTGTATAAAATTACTGCGGATTAAAAGAGCGGAAAAGAATAAAAAAGGCAAATAACCTTAAAAGCCATGGACTATAAATTTTTTTTCAAAAATTTTTTTGTTTTTTCAATCAGCATCATGGTTTTCAGCTGGGGGGTTGAGTGGTTTTTTAACGGTTTGACAAATTATTCTGAATGGAAATCGGGCAAGAGCGAAAACATCCTTTTAGCCAGCGCTTCAGATTACAATTATTACGATAAAACAGAAAGCAAAGAAGCCGCATCTCCGGATATTGAGCCTCCCTACAGAAATTGGCAGGCAAACGATGTTGAAATAAATGCCAGAGCGGCGATATCGGTGGAAAGCAGCCTTTCTGATTCAGGAAAAATTCTTTTTAAGAAAAACGAGCGGGAAAAACTGCCCATCGCCAGCCTTGTAAAACTGATGACAGCGATCATTTCACTGGAAAATTATGATTTATCAAACAAAGTTAAAATCAACGTCAAAACAACGATGAAGGAAGACGAAAGGGGGGAATTGATAAAGATTGATGAAATGCCGGTAAAAGACCTTTTGTATTTGATGCTTATCGAATCAAACAACCATGCGGCCTATAGCCTCGCCGATTTAACAGGCATGGAAAAGTTCACCGATTTGATGAATAAGAAAGCGGAAAGCATATGGCTGGAAAACACCCATTTTGCCGATTCAACGGGCTTGAGCAAGGATAACTATTCCACGGCCGAAGACCTGGTCAAATTAACGGAATATTTTTTAAATAATTATCCAGTAATAGCAAAAATAACCAGTTTGAAAGAGTTTGACCTTTACCAGGAAGACGGAATTTTTTATAAAAAGCTTTTCAACACTAACAAACTTATTTCCGAAATCCCCGAAACAGTGGCTGGCAAAACCGGTTTTATTGAAGAGGCGAAGGGATGCCTTCTTCTGGTTGTCAAAAACCCTAAAAATAACAGCTATTTGATAAGCGTGGTTTTGGGAGCGGATGACAGGTTTTCGGAAATGAAAAAAATAGTAGACTGGGTAAGGTTGGCATATATCTGGGAATAGCCTATCAATAATTTACCATGACTTATTTTACTTTTAATGCCATTAAGGTTTTGGGATTGGCCGCGACAGCTTCCATAATCGCTGTTTTGTGGTGCCCGTTTTTAACCAATTTTTTGTACAAGCACAAACTCTGGAAAAAATCAGCTAGAACCAAAACAATAAGCGGCGAAGACGCCGTTATTTTTAATAAACTGCACAAAGAGAGGGAAGTGAGCGCCCCGCGCATGGGGGGATTATTAATATGGATTACAACTTCCATTGTGCTTTTTTTATTTTTTTTGATTTCTTTAATTTTTCCCGATTCAGGGCTTGCCAGTTTTAACTTTTTATCAAGAAGTCAGACCTGGCTACCATTTTTTACCTTAATTTCAGCGTCTATTTTGGGGCTGGTTGACGACATGCTGGTTGTGTCTAATCCGTTTTTTCAATCTTCAAGGATTAAAAATTGGTTTGGCAAATATATCGGCGGGGGGTTATCCCTTAAAAACAGAATTTTAATCGTGGGGCTTATCGGTTTGATAGGCAGCATTTGGTTTTACCAAAAATTGGGCTGGGATGTGGTTACTGTTCCATTGCTGGGTCCGGTTCCACTTGGGCTTTTCTATATTCCGCTTTTTATCATCGTTATGATCGCCAGTTGGTCAGGAGGAATAATAGACGGACTGGACGGCTTGGCTGGCGGAACTTTTGCTTCAATTTTCGGGGCTTTCACCATAATAGCTTTTTCCCAAGGAAAGGTTGATTTGGCCGCGTTTTGCGCCGTAATAGTGGGAACTTTGTTCGCTTTTTTGTGGTTCAATATACCTCCGGCAAGGTTTTATATGGGAGAAACCGGAATTTTGGGGCTTACAACTGTAATGTCCGTTGTGGCATTTTTAACCGACTCCGTATTTGTTCTGCCCATTATTGCCGGCCTTTTGGTAATTGAAACCGGCTCTGTGATAATCCAGCTTTTATCTAAAAAATTCAGAAAAAAGAAAATTTTTCTTTCAACTCCCATTCACCACCATCTGGAAGCCATTGGCTGGCCGCAGTATAAGATAACGATGCGTTTTTGGATTATTGGCATAGTGCTGGCGATTATAGGAGTAGCCATCCGCCTGCTTAATTAGTTTTAGGTTATTATTTTTATCCCGCCAGGGAGGGACCCCGCCTTGGCGGTGGTTGCGCAACAATTTAGTACCACCGATGGGTCGGTGGTACTATTTTATTATGCGACAAAATTTGTCAAAACCAGCGTAGAAAATTGACATAGAAAATTATTTATGTTATCTTAATGCACAGAAGCGAACTTTCGATCTTGCGTTTTTAAAAAAAACTATGGTCTGGCTGTTCGCTTGGTTTTTTCAAGGATGAGACTATCGTCAGTGTGTTTTTAAACTAGCATGAACATGTCTCATCTTTTTGCTCTTTTCGTTTATGGGCGAAACTATGCTTTGGGTGTTTGATAACTATGTAGCAGCTGTTTCGCCCCTTTTTTAGAGCTCCGCTTACGGCGGGATTCCAAAGAGGGGACTTAACTTCCTATGTGATTTAATCACTAGCACGGCGTTGTTCCCTCGTTGCTCTTTTCGTTTTTTGGGCGAATCTTGTACAGCCGTGTTCCTTTTCTGGAACTACCCAATAACTGATTCGCCCATTCTTTTTGAAAAAAGATGAGGGACTTCAGCGGATGTGTGATTAAACATCACTATACGGTGCCTATCTCTCATTTTTCTTTTATTTATGGGCGAGACTACAAGGCTTTTGTTAAAAACTAAACAATAACTGTCTCGCCCCTTTTTTAGAGCTCCGCTTACGGCGGGATTCCAAAGAGGGGACTTCAGTTGTAATGTGATTGAATTCACTACAGAACACATGTTCCCTCATTGTTCTTTCACAACCCGTGTTCCGCGCGTAGCGGAACTCAAACTTTGCGCCGTAAAACGGCAGGAGGTCAGAATGGCTCGGATTGTCGCAATAATGCACCGTGTAAAAAAAACCAGAGAAGGCGTGGCAAAACCGACAATGGTTGCTATTAAGGAAAACGATAATATTATTGTTTACCAATTAAAGACAGAAACAGACGAATACGATTTTTCAAAAGCCAGGTTTTCTGTTGAATGGCGGAAGGTCGGGCAGGATGAGAAAATCCAATGGTTTGACAAAGAAAAAAATCCCGGCGGCATAAGACCTCACCAGTGCCAGTGGGAAATTTTGACAAAGGTAGAGGAGATGAAAGGGATTAATCCCGACCATATTAGGATTTTAAAGAATAAAAAAAGAGCGGAAAAACTTGTCGCTTTGCCCGTGAAATTCGACGGATTGAAAAAAGAAGACAAGGTTGTGACGATTTTCGGCGGTTCGGGATATATTTTTGCGGGAAAATTATCCATTGAAGGAGACAGGGTTGGAGCCTGCGTTTACTGCCTTTCTCCCCAGGAATTGGCCGCGCGGAGAGGGGGCGATAAAAAGGAAGACCACTTGAACATAGTTAAGATCTTTGAAGAAATGCCCTATTTATTCCATGGCATCAGGCCCGTTGACCGCGGAATAATACGCGCAAGAGAAGCCCTTTCTTTAAGGCAGGCCGCTCAAGAACAGAGAAAAAAACGCCAGCAACAAGTGTGGCATTCCCTGAAAGGCAGGGTATTTTTAGACGAAGAAGGAAACTATGGGGAATTAGAGGGAGAATTACCCGAGGTTTACAAGGAAGCTCAGGAAAAGGATGTTATTCTTCAAAACCTCTGGAAACAGGAGGAGGAAGCGGAGAAGGGCCTTAAAAAATCGGTGCAAGGCCTTCCTGTGTGGGAGAAAATTTTTAAAGATATCGAAGGCTGCGGAGAAAGGATCGCGGCCGGAATTTTAACTTCCATCGGAGATATCAGGCGCTTTATGGCGCCCAACGGTAAAGCCCGGTTAAAGGCATTTTGCGGTGCCCATGTCATGTTTGGCGGCAAATACGGAGACAGGCCGAAGGAAAGGCAATTTCCCAGGCGAAGAAAGGGGATTGGGGAAAAGGCTAACTGGTCTCCGGAAGCAAGGCAGTCGCTATACTTGCTTGCAGAACAATTTAACAGGAGGCCGGATACTGAATGGGGCAGAAAATTGTTTGAATACAAAATGTATTTATGGCAAAAATATCCTCAACCAATAGAGGCCGCTGGAAATTCGGATGAACCGTTGGAAAACGGTGAAAACGACGGCAACGAGCCAGGTAAAAAAAAGCGCTACACCAAAGGTCATTTATTGAAAATGGCCCTACGGCACACTATAACAAAGTTTGTAGAATGGGTATATAAGGAATGGGTTAAACTGGAAAAAGAAAACCAGCAATAACCCAGTTCTAAAAAATAAAAGGGCGAGACTACTGAGGTTCTGTGCTGTATGGCACTTATCCGAGATTGTTTCGCCCCTTCTTTGGAGAAAGCAAACGAAAAACTCAAAATCCCAATGTCCAATGCCCAACAAAATTAATGAAATCCCAAGGCCTAAAACGTTTTAGGATTTAGGATTTGGGGTTTGGTTGGGGTTTGGGGTTTGGTCATTGGGATTTTTATAATTGTTTTTTCCAAAGAGGGGACTTCAGTTGTAATGTGATTGAATTCACTACAGAACACATGTTCCCTCATTGTTCTTTTATTTTTTTTGAAAAAGAGCGGAACTTACTGTGTTGTGTTTTTAAAAAAACTTCAGGTGGCTTGTTTCGCTCTTTCTGATATATTTCTCTGGGTAAAACTAGATGGGGCGTGTTTTGGAACTATCCTGGAGGTGTTTTACCCAAAGAATTATGGACGGCTATTGCGAAGATGTTTCTAAAAAGAAACTATTGATGAAATGCCGTCCTTTTTTATTGCGCTTTTAAGTACGAGACCCCCGAGCTCACAAAATTTGTATACAAATTTTGTGAGCTCGGGGGTCACAAGCTTGCATAACGCCAGATACGTTAAATTTGATTTTAAACTGAAATTGGATATAATATGCTAATGAATAAAAATGCAAAATCAAATTTAAAGCCGACTGTTTTTGAGTTTGTTTCGTATAAATTTGAGCCTCGTAAAAAAAGGATTTTTTTTAATTACAAACAGAGGTTTAAAAATAATTCGCCTATTTTTTTTACTGTATCTATAATTCTGCCGAAGGCCGTTGATTTTAAAGAAATTCCAGACGGATTCTTGAATAAAATCTTCGAGAGCCTGCATTTGATGCTGGGTATTAGTTATTATAAGTTTTATTGCCCGCCCGCCGTAGCCATAGCGAAGGCGGGTGCGACATTATCGGAAAAAGAAGCGGAGTTTTGGAATACAGTGTATGAAAAAGGCCTAGGAGAGTTTTTTTATAGGAACAAATTAGACCCTGGAATTTCGCCTAAATTTCCTTTTAAAAAAAATATAAAAAGCATGGCATATCGGTTGGAGAGCAACAATAAATGCCTGGTTTTTATGGGAGGGGGAAAGGATTCAATAGTGGCCTCAGAGCTGTTGCGAGAACAAAAATTTGATGCCACGGCTTTTTTTGCGGAGACAGGCAAAGGCTCTGATTTGCTTAATAAAATAATCAAAAAAACAGGCCTCAAAAGCATCAAAATCCGCAGAATTTTAGACGAAAAAGTTTTTGACAAGCATAAATATAACGGCCATATTCCTATTTCCGCCGTATACGCTTTTTTGGGCGTTTTAGCGGCGGTTTTATATAAACATTCTTATTGCGTTGTCGCCAACGAATATAGCAGTAATTTCGGCAACATAAAATACAAAGGGCAGGATGTCAACCACCAGTGGTCAAAATCATCTGAATTTGAAAGTTTGTTCCAGGACTACTTGCGTAATTTTATCACCCCGGATGTCCGTTATTTTTCCCTGTTGAGGCCGTTTTATGAAATCCGCATAGCGGAAATGTTTTCAAAATATAAGAAGTATTTTTTGCATTTTTCCAGTTGCAACAAAAATTTTAAATCCGTCAGGGAGAACAAGGGATTGTGGTGTCTCAACTGTCCGAAGTGCGTTTTTAATTTTATTCTATTGTCGGCCTTTTTATCAAAAAAGGAGCTGTTTTTTATTTTTAAAAAGAATCTTTACCAGGAAAAGAATCTTCTGCCGTTATTTTGCGATATTTTAGGGTTCGGGAAGATGAAGCCCTTTGACTGCGTCGGCACCTTTGAAGAGGCAAGGGCTGCCTTGTTTTTAGCTTCAAAAAAATTCAAAAAAGATTTTATGATTAAGACATTTCTGCCCCGCGTTAAAAAGGAAAAAGCCATTATTGAAAATGTTTTCAGAATAAATTCTGCCGTTAATATTCCGAGCCGTTTCAGGTTTTCTGGCGTAAAAAAAGTTTTGATTTTAGGATACGGCAAAGAGGGGAAAATAAGCAAAAGATATATAGAGAAAAAATATCCTGGTTTAAAAATCGGCATAGCTGACGCAAAATTTTCAAAAAATTATTTAGGCAAACAACAGGATTACGACTTGGCAATAAAAACCCCGGGTATTCCAAAAAGCCTGGTGAAAATACCTTATACTACAGCCACCAATATATTCTTTTCAGAAGTAGAAAGAAAAGGAAACAAAATAATAGGCATTACGGGAAGCAAGGGCAAAAGCACCACTTCTTCGATTATATATTCCATCTTGAAAGAAGCAAGAAAAAATGTCGTGTTTTTGGGCAACATAGGAAAGCCCATGCTGGAGGCGCTGTTAAGACCGATAAAAAAGGATGCTGTTTTTGTGGTGGAGTTGTCGAGCGCCCAGCTTGAAGACATGGATTTTTCGCCGGATATCAGCGTTGTCACTGTTTTGTTTCCAGAACACATGGATTACCACAAAGGATTGGATAATTACTACCTTGCAAAAAAAAACATAATTAACTTTCAAGGGAAGGATGATTGTTTTGTATATAATCCAAAGTCAAAGGAATCAGTCAAATGGCTGGCTGGTTACAAGGGCAAAGCGATTCCATTCGCCAAAAAAATTACGCTGGATGATTCTGAAATTCTGCTGAAAGGGGAGCACAACAGGCAAAATATAAAAGCCGCGATTGCCTCAGCTAAGATTTTGAATATTAAAGACGGTATAATAAATAAGGCAATTAAAAAATTCAAAAACCTGCCACATCGCCTGGAATTTGTAGGCGAGTTTAAGGGCATTGAGTTTTATGACGACGCGATTTCCACTACGCCTGAATCAACAATAGCCGCCATAAAATCGATAAAAAACGTGGATACCATTTTGCTTGGGGGAGAAGACAGGGGTTATGACTTTTCACAATTGGCAAAAGCAGTTAAAAAATATAAAATAAGGAATATAGTTATTTTTGAGGAAAGCGGAAAAAGGATTTTGAAAGCGATTTCCGGAAATTTTAATATTTTTAAAACAAGAAGCATGGAAGAAGCGGTAATGTTTGCTTATAAATATACAAAAAAGGGAGGAGTTTGCCTGCTTTCCTCGGCCTCGCCCAGTTATTCTTTGTGGAAAAATTTTGAGGAAAAAGGAGATCAGTTCAAAAAAATTGTAAAGAAAATGGCAAGATTCACCCCCACACCATAACGAGCCATTTGTGGGTGAAAAATTGTTAAAATGAACACATTAAAAAATAAAAATAAGAAAACAAAGAGACAGAACAAATCAAATTTTTTGAAATTTGATTTGGTGGCTCGTTTGGTGTGGGGGTGAAAAAGCATTTTAATTATCCTTTGTTTTTTTTATCGTGCCTGCTGGCCGGTTCAGGCTTGCTGTTTTTGGCAACCACTTCCGCCCTGGCTTCTTTAAGGCAATTTGGCACGGCCAATTATTATATCAAACACCAGCTGCTGTTCGGATTTGTTCCGGGACTTATTTTTGCGGCAATAGCTTATAAATTTCCTTTGGATAAGTTGAAAAAACTGGCTCCGGTTTTATTTGCATTGAACCTTCTGCTTATGCTTCTTGTTTTCGCGCCTTTTATAGGCTCTAAGTTTTACGGCGCCCATCGTTGGATAAGCATAGGAAAAATAACTTTCCAGCCGTCCGAACTCTTGAAAATAACTTCTGTTTTGTATTTGTCTGCCTGGATTGCCAGCAAGTTTTCAAAAACCTCGGCAAAAGGCTGGATATTAAAGGCAAAAAAGAGTTATTATAACTTAATATGGGTTTTTGTTCCTTTTATAGTTTTTTTGTCGGTAATCTCGGTAATCTTGAAAATACAGCCCGATATCAGCACTATGGGCATAATAGGGCTGACTTTGATTTTTTTGTATTTTTCTTCGGGCACTCCTTTTTGGCATACCATTGCGTCGATTTCAGCTGGCATAGCCGGATTGTTTTTTTTGATTACGACAAAGTCTTACCGCTTTGACAGGTGGCTGATTTTTATAAACCCCGGATCAGACCCTTTGGGAAAGGGCCAGCAGTTAAATCAGTCTTTGATAGCCATAGGCTCAGGGGGATTTTTCGGCAAGGGCCTGGGGATGTCGGCGCAGAAATTTGGTTTTTTGCCACAGGCGATGACCGATTCCATTTTTGCCGTTTTTGCCGAAGAAACCGGAATTTTAGGCAGTTTTATTTTAGTCAGCCTTTTTGTTTTGTTTTGCTGGATGGGGTTTAAAATAGCCAAATCAACAGAAGACAAATTCGCCAGGCTGACCGCGATAGGCATCACTTTCTGGATAGTTTTCCAGGCGCTGGTAAACATCAGCTCTGTGGCCGGCATTTTTCCATTAAGCGGAATACCTTTGCCGTTTTTCAGCTACGGAGGCTCGCATTTGATTACGGAGCTGGTTGGCGTGGGATTATTGTTAAACATATCCAAAAACGGTTAGATGTTAACTAAAAATTTAAAATTAAAAATTTTAGTTTATGCGTATACTTTTCACGGGAGGGGGAACCGGGGGGCATGTTTTTCCCATTGTGGCCATTGTCAGGGAAATAAGAAGGATATACCAAAGAAATGACCTGGATTTTTATTACATCGGCCCGAAAGACGAATTCGGGCTGATTTTGCTGGCACAGGAGGGATTTTTAATAAAAACAATAATTTCAGGAAAAATCAGAAGGTATCTTTCTTTTGAGAATTTCGTGGATATTTTTTTTAAAATTCCTTTTGGCATTCTTCAAAGTTTTTATCTTATTTTAAAAATTCGCCCGCAAATTATTTTTAGCAAGGGGGGATCCGGATCAATTTCTGTAACAATATCCGCAAGGCTGTTAAGAATTCCGGTTTTTTTGCACGAGTCTGACATTGTGCCCGGGCTGTCCAACCGCATCGCTTCCAAGTGGGCGAAAAAAGTTTTCGTTTCTTTCCCAAAAACGGAATATTTTGACCAGAAAGAAGTGATTTTAACCGGAAACCCCATTAGAAAAGATCTTTTGGAGGGAGATGAGGAAAAAGCGACGGAATTATTTGACTTGACGCTTCAAAAACCAATAATTTTATTTATGGGAGGCTCGCAGGGCGCTGAAAAAATCAATGATTTTGTGATGATTATGATAAACAGATTGGTGAAGGATTTTGAGATAATACATGTATGCGGAAGGAATAATGTGAAGCAGGTGGCGGCTGAGGTCCAGGTGGTTATGGAAAAAGAGCTTGAAAAGTATTATCATCCCATAGGGTTTTTAGACGAAGAAAAGTTAAAGCACGCCTACAAGGTTGCGGATTTCATAGTATCCAGGGCGGGATCCGGCTCTATTTTTGAAATCGCCGCCGTGGGAAAGCCCAGCGTTTTGATTCCCTTGCCGTCATCCGCGGCCGACCACCAGTTTAAGAATGCTTATTTTTACAGCGAAACAGGGGCCGCGCTGATTATGGAACAGGACAATCTTTCAGATGATATTTTTTTGGAAAGAATCCATCTGCTTTTTCTGCGCCAGGAAAAGTTGGAACAAATGAAAGAAGCGGCATTAAGATTTTCAAAGCCTTTGGCCGCCAGAACGATTGCCAGGGAAATTTTGGAATATTTAATGCTGGAATAAGAGAGAGGCTAAGCCTTTCACAAATTTGTGAAAGGCTTAGCCTCTCTCAAACTCTCTCAAAATAGTATGCCTAAAAAAATAAACATAGAAGAAATAAGGGTTAGGTTTGCTCCGTCTCCTACCGGGCCCTTGCATGTTGGCGGGGCGAGAACCGCCTTGTTTAACTATCTTTTTGCCAGAAAAAACAACGGCAGGTTTATCTTGCGCGTTGAAGACACTGATTTGAAAAGATCCGAAATTAAATGGACTGAAGAGATTATAGAAGGGTTAAAATGGCTATCCATAAATTGGGATGAGGGGCCCGACATAGGCGGGGAACTAGGACCTTATAAGCAATCCCAAAGGATTGATATCTATAAAAAATATTTGGAGAATCTTTTGAATGAAAATAAAGCTTATTACTGCTTTTGTTCAGAGGAAGAATTGGAAGCTAAAAGGCAGGAGCAGATGGCAAGGGGAGTGGCGCCAAAATACGACGGCAAGTGCGCCAATCTTTCAGAAAAAGAAGTTAAGGAAAATTTGAAAGAAGGGAAGCAGTCGGTTATAAGATTTAGGATTGCAAACGAAAATGTTAAATTTGAAGACCTGATCAGGGGAAAGATAGAATTTGACGCGGGGCTTTTGGGAGACGTGGTAATAGCAAAAAATCTCAATAATCCCTTGTTTCACTTTGCCGTTGTGGTCGATGATTTTTTGATGAAAATATCCCACGTGATAAGGGGCGAAGAACACCTGTCAAACACTCCAAGGCAGATTTTAATACAGGAAGCCCTGGGATTTTCCAGGCCAGTTTACGCCCACTTGCCCTTGATGCTTAATCCGGACAGAAGCAAACTTTCAAAGCGTTATGGAGACACTGTTTTGAAGGATTACCGCTCTAAAGGTTATTTACCCGAAGCAATGGTTAACTTCATGGTTTTGCTGGGGTGGAATCCTGGAACGGAAAAGGAAATATTTTCCCTGTCCCAGCTTGAAAAGGAGTTTTCCATTGAGAAAACCCAGAAAGCCGGGGCAATATTCAATATTCAGCGCTTGGATTTTCTGAACGGTTTTTACATACGCCAGAAACCAACAGAAAAATTAGCAGAACTTTGCATTCCGTATTTGATATCGGCAAAACTGATTGAAAAGAAAAACAGCGAATATGCCATTTCAAAAACAGGGGAGGGGATGAGCGTTAAAACCCTGGAAAAAATTGTTGAAGCGCACAAATCGCGCTTAAAGAAACTTTCGGAAATCGCGGAATTAACGGATTTTTTCTTTAAAGCCAAGCTGGATTACGATAGAAATTTATTGAAATGGGATAATATGGAAAACAAAGATGTCGGTGAGGCTCTTTTATTATGCGACAAAATTTTATCAGAATTAAACGACTGGAATTTTAAAAAAATAGAAGACGTTCTGTTGAATGGGGCAGGGGAGTTTAATAAACAAAATGGATATCCTGAAAAAAACAAAGGTTTTTTATTATGGCCGTTAAGGGTTGCGCTTTCTGCAAAGCAGGCCTCGGCCAGCCCATTTGAAATAGCGGAAATATTAGGCAAAGAAAAAACATTGAAAAGAATCAAAGAGGCGATAGAGATGTTATAATTGTTCGAATTGTTCGAATGTTCGATTGTTCGAATGTTTGTCTTTTTTTAATTTTTTAAACAAAAAAAAAGCCCCTTGATAAATACCTTATCACGGGGCCATTGTTCAGCCAGGTATCAAAAGTCCTACTTTTACATAAAAAAGTGTAGAATCCAGCCGAAGAAAAGGGTAATGGCCGGATTACCAAAAAAATGGATTATTATACGGACGACCTGTTCTCTATTGTCGCGCTTTTTTTCCTCAATATCTAGCGGCAGGCGATACGTTAGGCAGCGCATTAATAGCGCAATTCCTATAGCGGGAATTACTGACAACTTTGGGGCACCGGTAAATACCGGCACCACGAACCATTCCCAAAGAAGGCTTAAGGTGTATCCGTTCAAGAGTAAACCCGCCACCAAGAAGATGGCGAGCAAAAAAACCACACCAACCAAAACAACCAAGCTCTTCATGGTAATCCTCCTTGCTATTTTCGACTTAGTCAGGCATAGCTACCTACAGTTTTTAATTTCAAAGGACATTTAAAACACATTTATGATAATACGCTCTTTATAAAATATTGTCAATAGTTATTATGCGCCGATATAAAAATTTATAAATTTGTTCTTACGAGCGTAAAGTGCGGTTTTTTCACTCGAGTGAAAAAACCATACCTTGCAAACGATAGAGAACGGCAAGGTAATAAAGGTAAAAAAAGCAAAATAAGTGAAATAAAAAATGAAATAAAAAATGGAGAAAGGATTTATAAAAAATATTTTAGCTGTAATTATTATATTAGCTGTGGCGTTTTTAAGCCAGCAGGTGAGTTTTAGGGAATACGGTAAAAAATTATACGAACAAGCCGCAGGTTGGGGCCAGCCGTATTGGCAAAAGGCGTATGATTTCGTAAACCAAAATGTAATTATGAAAATCGGCGGGGAAGCGGGGAAGTGGAAGGACAATATAAAAGAAAAATTGCAACAAGAAAAAAATAATTTACCAGCTGGAACCGACAAGGAGGAAAATATTTTTCATAAGATAAAAAATTATTTATCCAAATTTTTTAGAAAATCTGGATAATCAAGGAGCGGGGGAATTTTTTATTAACAGCCTGCATTTGACAGCCCGTTTTGCCGGGTTTATTATTAATATAAAAGAGTTCGCATAATTATAGTTAAGCGAATAGATTATGATGTATTCGCTATAAATATGTCCAAATTATGCAAAGCTGATAATTCGCGTAATTCGGACAGTTAAAATATGGTAAAAAGCCAAATACCCATATCTAAACAAATTAATGATTTTTTAGACTGGATTGATATTGAGAAAGGTTTGTCGTCAAAAACGCAGGAAAATTATGAAAGATTTTTAGACAGATTTTTATTTTGGCTGAAAAAGGAAGATTTAAACGGCTTACTCCCCCACCAGCTGACCCCAGACCATGTCTGGAGCTACCGCTTATTCCTTTCCAGGCAATTTACCACCCATAAAGGAGAATCCCTTAAAAAGACCACTCAAAACTACTATTTAATCGCTTTAAGAGCCCTTTTACGCTATTTTGTGGCAAAAGACATAATTTCCCTGCCTCCGGACAAAATAACCCTTCCTAAGCCCGATAAAGAGAAATCAGTTAATTTTCTTACCCCAGAACAGATAAGCAAGCTGTTTTCGGCCACGGATATTTCAAATATAACAGGTTTAAGGGACAGGGCCATATTAGAGACCTTTTTTTCCACTGGAATGAGGATTTCCGAATTAACGTCTTTGAATAAAGAACAGATAAAAATAAAATCCGGAATGACGGATATAGAACTTGGGATTGTCGGCAAGGGCGGCAGAGCAAGGACGGTTTATTTTTCAAAAACCGCCATAGACTGGCTTGGCAAATATTTAGACACAAGAAAGGACGATGACGAAAAGGCGCTGTTTATAAATTATAGCGGGAGAAAAGACGCTTCGCGAAGATTAACGCCAAGAGCGATAGAAAACGCAATAAAAAAATACACTATAATGGCGGGCTTACCCATTACAACAACTCCTCATGTTCTGAGGCATAGCTTTGCCACCGATTTATTGGTGCAGGGAGTGGATCTCAGGACAGTGCAGGAATTTTTAGGCCACAAAAACATATTAGCCACCCAAATATACACCCATATTACCAATAAGCGCCTTAGGGACATTCATCGAAAATTTCACGGAGAAAAAAATGATAAAGATGCAAACCTTAAAGAATAAATAATGAATGTCGCACAATAAAAATATTGAAGCCGTTATTACTAAAGAGCCGGCTTTTTTTAAAACAATGTTGTCGCATAATAAAAGAAGTGGTAAAATAAAATAAGAAGTTAGATAAAATAATTAAAATTGAAAAAAATAATTATGACAAAAGATTTAAATATAGCGGACTTAATTAATAATGGCGGATGTTTTGATTTACAGTTTAGGAAAGATGTTAGGCACGAAAGGCTCAACTCCCCCACTTATTACAGGTGGAAAATTCAATTTGTGATTACTAATCCGAAAGAAAATTCAAGTCTTTTAGAAGCAGCAAAACAACAATTTGACTGCGGAGAAATTTCTGTTTCCGGCGGCCAGGCAAGATATTCGGTTCAAAAAATTGAGGATATAAATAATAAGGTAATCCCTCTTCTCAAAAAGAACAAATTGACTGGAAAAAAATCCAAAGACTTTGAATTGTGGCGCAGAGCCAGCGAAATTATTTTCAAGAACAAGGGAAAAAATCTGGCTTCATGGAAAAAAAATGACCTCCATTCTTTAATAGAAATACAGAAATCCTCAACAAAGTATAAAAAAGGGCCAAAACAGCCAAAATGGATAGAAATAGCCCGGTCTTTCGCAAAAACTAATTGACAATACACGAATTAATTAAAAGCCCAATGATTTTTATCATTGGGCTTTTTTGCTGTTTTCAAAACTTTTTCGCACTGTTCGGTAAATTTCCCTTCTTGCATCTTTTCCTCCTTTGCCAGAAAGGATTGAAATGGTAGTATAGCTTCAACTGTCTCGCAGATAAAGCGTGTCCAGTCTTTCCAGCTCCACACGGCCTTTACTGAGCAACCGGATTGCATTCTCTAAAGCATTATACGAAGACCTTGGCATAACTACCCGTTTTTTCTCAAGCGAGGCGACGATTCGCCTTAGCCACCCTTCTCTATCTGGTAAATCATACCCATCAATAATAGCTTTATTGATTTCTTTTATATCTTTAGCAAATTTTTCTGCCCAATCAAATAATGAGATTTTCGCTAAACCGGGAATCAGCCAAATGGTAATTGTATCTGCAAAAAAATCCACAAAACCGATTAAATCCTTGTCTGCAATTTTTAATTTTAAATGAGCAAAAACAATTCTGGAGCAGGGGCTTTCAATCATAGCTTGAACTCCTTTTTCTTTGCCTTGATGGAGCATTAACGGTAATTATGTCGCACAATAAATTATTTGTCAAGCAGGACATCTATTTGCCGAATCTGCGCTGGCGGCGGTTGAATTCAATTAAGGCGTCATCCAGGTCCTTTTCTGAAAAGTCTGGCCAGAATTTCGGGCAGAAATACAGCTCTGAATAAGCCGCCTGCCACAATACGAAGTTTGACATCCTTTGCTCTCCGCCAGCCCGGATTATCAGGTCGGGATTTGGCAGGCTGGCCGTTGACAGATAACTTTCAAATAATTTTTCATCTATCTTTTCTGAAGGGATTTTATTTTCGATTATTTTTTTAATCGCCTGCATGATATCCCATTTTCCCCCATAGCTTATGGCCAGGTTGAGAAAGAGATCAGAGTTGCTTTCAGTGGCTTTCTCGGTATTTTCTATTGCCCTTTGAAGCGATTCTGGCAGCCGTTCCCTTTGGCCGATAACTCGTATTTTTATTTTATCTTTGTTATATTTTTTTATGTTGTCCGTAAGGCACTTTTCCAGCAAGTTCATTAAATAATCGACTTCTTTTTTTGATCTGTTCCAATTTTCAGTCGAGAATCCAAAAGCAGTCAGCGCTTTCACTCCCCTGTTTTTGCACCATTCGGAAAAATTAAGAAGATTGTCATAGCCCTCTTGATGTCCGCTAAAAGTAGCCAACCCTCTTTGCCTGGCCCAGCGCCGGTTGCCGTCGGGAAATAAAACTATATGCCGGGGAATCACCATGCGGCTCGGGTTTATAATTTTAGATTCTGATTTAGCGTCTATTTTTTGGTTTGTATCCATAAATTTTATTTATCGGTTATCTGCACGGGTTCTTTGTTTTCGTATTTGGCGGCTATGTATCCTGAAGCGAAAGAAAGCATTAACAGCAAGCCGATAATAGCGAAAAGCATGATATCTTTGAATTTTTCTTTGACAAATTTGTTTATTTCTGATAGCATTAACTATTGAAATTTAAACATTAAAATATTTAAATATTCGCATTATGTCTAAAACAAAATCAGGAGGTTCAAGCAGGCTGGGAAGGGATTCGGAATCAAAAAGGCTCGGGGTAAAAGCGCATTCCGGCCAGTTCGTCAGAAGCGGAATGATAATCATAAGGCAGAGGGGCACAAAATATCTTCCCGGAAAAAATGTAAAATTGGGTTCGGACGATACCATTTATGCCTTGAAAAACGGCGTTGTCCGATTTGCCTCAAAAAGAAAGAAGCTTTTCAACGGCTCTCAAAGATTGGCAAAAATTGTTTCCGTGGACGCGGGCAAATGATAATAACCGGAAAGTCTTTCAGTCAACCGGACTGGAAGACTTTTTTATTGCAGGGGTTAAATATCCTCCCTTTTTTTCTTCGCTGGTTTTTATAGACATTCTGACAAATTCTTTGAACAAGGGGTGCGGATTCAGCGGCCTTGATTTGAATTCAGGATGGAATTGGGTGGCAACGAAAAAGGGATGATTTTGAATTTCAATAATCTCTACCAGATTTTTTTTTAGATTTATTCCTGCCATCACCAGCCCGTTTTTTTCTAAAATATTTCTGAATTTGTTGTTCAACTCGTAGCGGTGGCGATGCCTTTCGGATATTTCCAGTTTGCCGTAGGCTTTATGACTTATTGTTCCAGGCCTTAATTCGCAGTCATATCTGCCCAACCGCATTGTCCCGCCGTATTTTTTTTCTTTTAAAAGCGTTTTTTGATCCTCCATTACGTCAATTACCGTATTTTTGGAATTTTTTTTGAATTCTGAGGAGGTGGCGTCTTCCAAGCCGCATTCGTTTCTGGCAAATTCTATGGTTGCCAGCTGCATTCCGAGGCACAAGCCCAAAAAAGGAATTTTATTTTTCCTGCAATATCCGATAGCCTTTATTTTTCCCTCCACTCCCCTATTGCCGAATCCGCCAGGCACGATTATTCCGGCGTATTTTTCCAAATTTTTCAATGAAGCCGGATTTTTTTCAAAATCTTCGGCGGAAAGCCAGGAAATTTTAGGCTTTCTGTTGTTGGAAAAACAGGCGTGCTTTACCGCTTCAATTACGGAAATATACGAATCCATCAGGGTGAATTTTCCGGTTTCAAAATATTTGCCAACGATCCCTATTTCAACGGGCTTTGGCGAATTTTTAATAATCTTTACCAGGCTCTGCCAGTCTTTTAAATCCGATTGCCTGGGTTTCAGTCCGAATTTTCGCAAAATCCTGTTTCCCAGGTTTTCTTTTTCAAAATTAACAGGCGCCTCATAAACAGATTCTATATCCGGGGCTGAAATTATGTCTTCTGAAGCAATATTGCAGAAATTGGAAAGCTTCTTTTTTCTTGGTTCGTCTAAGGGAACAATGGACCTGGCCAGGATAATATCAGGCTGTATGCCAGCTGAATTAAGGGTTCTTACGGCGTACTGGGTTGGCTTTGTTTTCATCTCCCCTATTATGCCGGGAACTGGCATATAGCTTACCAATATAAAAAGCACATTTTTAGGATGCGCTATTTTTAACATTCTTCCGGCTTCCAAAAACAGCAGGTTCTGGTACTCGCCCACCGTGCCCCCGATTTCGATCAGAACAAAGTCCGCTTTGCTTTTTTTTCCCGCTTTCACGATTCTGGATATTACTTCGTTTGGAATATCCGGAACAACTTCAACGCATCTCCCGTTATATTCAAGATTTCTTTCTCTGTTTATGACGGCCTGATAGACCCGGCCCGTGGTTAAATAGTTGTCTGTATATATATTTTCGTCTAAAAATCTTTCGTAGTTGCCCACATCCTGGTCGCATTCCGTTCCGTCATCGGTTACAAAAACCTCTCCGTGCTCAA
Source organism: uncultured Candidatus Saccharibacteria bacterium (assembly GCA_964427585.1). Classification (GTDB taxonomy): domain Bacteria; phylum Patescibacteriota; class Minisyncoccia; order Minisyncoccales; family Staskawiczbacteraceae; genus JBBTQJ01. The sequence continues at coordinate 224,837 of CAYRVC010000001.1, read as the reverse complement.
TGGGATTCATTGTCCCCGCATCCACGTTTATGTAAGGGTCGATCTTGATTGCAGTCACTAAAAAGCCCTTGCTTTTCAATATTCTGCCGATGGACGCTGTTGCTATTCCCTTGCCGATCCCCGACATTACGCCTCCCGCAACAAAAATATATTTTGCCATTTATACAAAAATATCAATATATATTGATATTTTTTGCGTTATTTAGTTTATATTTTTTCTTCCGCGACTATTACTTTTATTTCCGCTTCCAGATTATGCTCTAAATTGATTTTTACGGGGAACTCTCCCAATTCTTTTATCGGATCTGGCAGGTCTATTTGGGATTTTTTGACTTCAAATCCGCTGTCTTTAAGCTTGTCTGATATTTTTTGCTGGTTTATGGATTCAAAAAGCTGGCCCTCCTCCCCCACTTTTACCTGAATGGTTACTTCAAATCCGTCGATGCCCGACGCCAGTTCCTGGATTTTTTTCAGCTCTTCTTCGGCTGTCTTCTCTATTGTTTCTTTTTGGCTTTCCAGCCATTCCAAAGCTTTTTTTGTGGCTTGTTTTGCCAAGTTTTTTGGCAATAGAAAGTTCCTGGCGTATCCGCTTTTGACTTCTTTTATTTCGTATTTTTTTCCCAAGCCGTCGATATTTTCAAGAAGAATAACTTTCATAATACTTCTTTTAATTAATAATTCAATTATATTTTACTCTAATCCTTTTATAATTTCAAGTGCTTTTTGAAGTTGAGGGTCTTTGTCCTGTTCAATATCTTCATCCGATATCTCCACCTTTATATCAGGCTCCAGCCCCAAATCTGAAATAGACTGGCCTTTCGGGGTAAGCCATTTGGCGATTGTTATTTTCAAAAAAGATCCGTCCATTAAGTTTATTATTTCCTGCACGGATCCCTTGCCAAAAGACTTATCTCCGATTAATTTGACATTCCTGTTGTCTCTCAGGGCGCCGGCAAGAATTTCGGAAGCGGAAGCAGTGCCCCCGTTTATCAAAACAACAGTCGGGTAGTCCATAAAAACAGCGCTTCCCTCCGCTTTAAATGTTTTTTGCTCTTCACCCTGTCCGAAGTCTTCAATGGTGACAATCGTCCCTTTTTCCAAAAACCAGCCTGCGATATCCTGGCTTACTTCAAGGTATCCGCCAGGGTTGTTTCTCAGGTCCAATATTATCCTTTTTGCCTGGCTGTTAAGTATCTGAAAAGCCGCTTTCCTGAAGTCTTGAGCCAGGACATTGTCAAATTGGTATATTTTTATGTAGGCCGTATCCCCTTCTTTCAATTCCCAGACCATTGCCGGAATTTTAATCACATCCCTGGTTATTTTTATTTCTCTGGGCCTGTCCCATTCTTGCCTAAAAACAGTTAAAACGACATCCGTTCCTTTTGGCCCCCTGATCAAGCTTACCGCTTCTTCCACTGTCATGTCGTAGGTGCTTTTTTCATTTATTTCCAGAATTACGTCTCCGGGTTTTAATCCAGCTTTTTTGCCGGGCGTGCCTTCCAAAGGAGAGATTACGGTAGGCCGGTTATTTTTCAGGCCTATTTCCACCCCGATTCCTTCAAAAGATCCGGAAAGGTCCTGGAAAAATTTTTCAGCCTCTGTCGGGTCGAAAAAATCAGTATAAGGGTCGCCCAGCGTTTTTGTCATTCCGGAAATCGCTCCGTAAACTATTTTTTTTACGTCTATTGCCTCAGGATTAACGAAATTTTTCTTAAGTTTGTTGTAAGAATCCCAAAAAAGGGAAAAATCTATTTCTTCAGGCTGGGGAACGTAATAAAAAAAATTGGCGCTTCCCACAAAGACCCCCAGTTGGAAAACAGCTAAAAAGCATATCAGCAATCCCATTGCCTTGACCCACTTTTTGTTTAAGATATTTTTTAGGTCAGCCATATTTTATATGATAAATTTATTCTATGCAGCAGTCAACTATTTTTTTGATTATTTTTCCAAGTTTTCCCATTAGTCCTTTCTCGCCGCTGTCTCCGGCCGCAGTTTGGCTGGCGGCCAAAATGGATTCTTTATCGCCTTTATCAAGCGCTCCGTCGTCTATTTTTTTAATATCTTTTGCCACTATGGCTCCAAGATTGATTCCCCAAAAAAGAGAATACAGGTTGTAGGCCTTTTCAAAAAAATAATAAGCCTCCTCCTTTTTATCCATTCCCAGCTGTTTTGTTCCCACTTCCATCAGCCTCATGGATCCTGCCAGCAAGTGCTTCATTATGCAGTGTTCTTCGTATGCCGGATTTTTTTCTATCTTCTTCATCAGCTCTTTCCTCATTTCGCGCGCCTCATTCAGGAGGCCGTAATATTTTTTTTCCTCTCCTTTAGCTCCTGAAAAGAAGAAATGTTCTTCTATGGAAACCAGATTCATAATAGCCAAAGACAAATCTTCGTCGGAAGACAAATCCATTTTATCCTGCTTTTTCATATCACTGACTTTTTGAATAAATTCGTCAAGATTTTTTATCGGATTTTGTCCGTTGTCTATGTTGTCCATATTGTTATTTGGTTAAATAATAAAAAATCAGGCTTAAAATAATAAGGGGAGAAACCGGCATAACCACTTTTTGGAAAGGAAAATAAGCCTTTCCTTGGTTTTTTTCTTTGAGGAAATAATAAAGGCTGGCGCCAAAGTAAAACGCGGAGCTTCCGGCAATGATTCCTATGGTCAGTTTGTCGAAATAAAAAAAGCCCCAATTGAACAGGCTGTTTTGAACATTTCCCAAGAGTCCGTAAAAATAAAGAGGAACGACGGTTATGATGTAAAAACCAAAAACAGCTAAAATTGTTTTTCCTTTAAAGCGGATGTTTTTTTTATCAAACCACGAGATTGTCCAGGCAATCATCGAAACTATCAGTCCGCCTATCCACAAGCCGGTAACCGAATCATCAACGCCTATCCATCTTGAAAACCCGATTCCAGAGCCAACGGCGATAGCGCACAGCGGACAGACCGCGAGGGCTTCTTTTGCAAAAATTAAACCCATCGAGGAAAAGAGAAGAATATAAACAAATATTTTTTTCATTTAGCTTTATCTTTGAAAAAGTTTATAATATCCTGGTCGCCGATAAGGCATGTTTTGCCGTCCCACAAAAAAGGCACGCCGATGCTGTCATCGCTGACGCTGCATTCCCTTGCCCTTCTGACCAATTCTTCCTGGTTTTCCTGGTCATAATAAACCTCTTTGCGGACGAAAGAAACCTTTTCTCCAATTTTATTTTCTTCAATATAATCATCCACAATTTTGCAATGAGGGCATCCCTCCCCGTAATAAAGGACAATTTGGCTTTCCGAGTTTTTTTGATTTTGCTGGTTTTTGCTTCCGGCCTGCGAAAGAGCAACAAAAGAAAATATCAAAACCACAATAAGCAAAACCGCCGGTATGATTATTTTATTTTTCATAAATTTTTTCTTAGTTGCTCGTTTTTGCTGTGGACTTTAGCAGACGACTTTCGAACCTTGGATTGGGTTCAAATTCTGCCAGCTTATGACTTTAATGCCAGCTTATGACTTTAATTTATCACAAATCGGACAATTATTACAGGTCTGAATTATTCCGTGTTAAAATTTGCTCCACTTTTTTTCTTCCAGTAGCTCTTATTAAAATGTTATTTGTCTCGTCTATATCAATATACTGCCTTAATCGTTCAAATTTTATTGCACTACTTTTATAGCCGTGATTTTTTAGGATTGTTAATGTTTCCTCTTTAGAAATTCTTGACGGATATTTCTGATATAAAACCAATAAAAAGCATTCGGGTGCACTTTTAAATTTTTCGTTATCAATGTATACTCTCCCGTCTATCTCCTCAAAAATAGGATAGTGCCGTTTTGTTATGGAGTTAACTATTTCCTTTGCTTCTTCTGGCGATAAGCCGTTTATGCAGAATCTTACAAGTTCTGCTAAAATCCATGAGCAAACGGGCAATACGATTCCGACATCAATTTCATTGGCATTTATTTTTTCAGAATAATGCCTTCCTCCCCTGTTGGAAACAATATCATATATCAAAATACATGCCCTTGGTACCTGCACCCTTATTCCGTCATCTGTAATTATAGCCGAATCAATTTTAATTATGTCCTTGGCTAATCTTCCAGCTTTAAATTCTTTTTGCTTCGGCAAACTTTTACCAGCGTGAAGCCAGATTATTTTTACAACAATTTCAATAAACTTACCTGCCTTTTCAAGCGAACCTTCCCAATCCCCCTCTTCAAATTTACCAATACTAAGCAAAAAATACCTTAATAGGGCATCTGTCTTACCTTTATCAAATTTTCGGCTTAAAATTTTTTTAATTTTTGTATTCATAATATCTGCTCCCATTCTTTCGTTAAGAAATAAAAGCCATATTTCCTTGAATCAACCCAGCCGTTATTTTTCGCTTCATTGGAATAAAAACGATTGAAGTCTCCCAAAAGAGTCTTCATTTTGTTCCATTGCTTGCGAATTTCGGTAATATCAATTTCTTGATTTAGTTTCCCCTTTGAAAAATATGCTATAAGCAAAGTAAACCTCTTAGGACCACTTCGCTCCGCGATATATCTTTTGGCGAACGCCCTTATTCCTAACGAGAAATCTATCGGTTCTACTTTAACTTTGGCTGGCTTTATACCGCCATTACTTTTTACCGAAAAACCATCTTCTATTTTTTTGACTCGTATTTTTAGCTCCTCTATATCTTTTATAAGTTCTTCTAAATTTTTGGTCATGTTTTTAACAAAATTATTTTCTAATCACATATTCCCAATTTTTAGTATCTTTATTTTTAAACCTATTAAGCAATCTCCTTTTCGTAAGGTTTAGAAGATTCATGGCGATTGCCGTTGATTTGTGGGAATGACCTATTTCTTTTAATCTATTAAGAATAACCGATATTTCCTTTGGCTCGCTCAAAAAACCTTCATCAATAAGCATCTGAATGGCACCCAAAGCTCCTTTTGGCATAACTGTAGAAACCTGCTGTTTAATTATGCCTTTACTGCTTTTCTCTTCACCGAAGGCGACAGATAACTCTTCAATAAGCTCCCTAATCTCAGAAATTATTACGTTTGGTTGTCTTTTCATATTATTATTTAGCTAATATAGATATTTATGTTGAAATGTCATAACTCTTATTTTTTATGACTTTTACAAATTTACTATCTAAAAAGCTGGGTTAAGTATAAATAAATTATAAAGTTATGTTTCAGTATACTAAACGGAAAAATGCGTGTCAATAGATAAAATTAAAATTAATACTAAAAATACAATTTTTCTTTAATTTTTATCTGCCAACATCATTTAATCATAACTCAATATATCTTGCAAAACAAAACCGACTGAAATTCCAGCCGGCTGATGTTAAAACTATTTAGCTTTGTTCTTTTTATATAGGTTTGGATTTTGTTTCATATCCTCTTGTAAAATTAAATTCCAAAAGCCAGTCCAATTTTGCCAGGCTTGTTCACTCCAATCTGTTTTTTCTTCTTTTTTGTTTTTCACCTATTTTTATTTTTAAATTGTGCTCCCAAATACGTATAATTTTCCAACCGATTTTTTTGTAATAAACATTTACCTTTTTGTCCCGATTTCTATTTCCGTTTATTTTTTTAACCCAGTATTCGCGGTTGGCTTCTGGTATGCGGCAATGCTTTTTGCACCCGTGCCAAAAGCAACTATCAATAAAAACAACTAAATTCTTTGAGGCAACAACAATATCTGGTTTACCGAAATGTTTAGAGCTATTTTTCCTATATCTAAACCCGTCTTTCCATAATAATTTTCTGAAATCCTTTTCAAGCTTCGTTTCCTTGCTCTTTATTTTCGCCATTAACGAGCTCCTTTCCTTTTTTGTTATTTTATCCGTCATTTTCCATTTGCCTGGCAATCTCGGCTGGATTGATTTTGAACTGCAACATTTGAGCCGTCAGTCTGCCGCCGTCCCCGCCTTTCCTTTGCATTGTTATTCTGCCAATCTTTAAACTGCCCCCTCTTGCAATGCGAACCTCGCCATTACCATAAAAATTTATCACAACTGCTATTGGCAACAAAGTCCATAAATTTTCTGGTTTTATGTAAATTAAAATCCAAGCCGCCGCCAATTTATCCCTGCCTTTTAAAACATCTGCTACAACAAGGAATTTATTGCTTTCAAAGAAATCGATAATCTTTTTCTGTGTAGCCTTATCCATTTCTTCCATAAACATTCGGCGAGAGTCTTTTAATCCTTTCTTTCTCGGCTTTGTTTCGCCAGTAAAAAGTTTAAGTGCTTTTGTTATATCCTTTGGAATACTCCAAAGTTCCACATATTTATCAATCCACCTTTTATCAATTTGGTTAAAGCCAGAGGGGTTGCTAACCAATTTTATCTATATTTTTCAGGTATCAAACTTAAATTATCTTCTTGCCAAATTAGCTTAAAGGAATCTTCGCCGATTTTACGAAATTCAAACAAACAATCAACTCCTTTTTCCTCAACGCTTATCATGTTTTCATCTTTCAAACAATCAACCGTAATTAAACTATTTGTGTCGCAAATTTTTATAATTTCGGCCAAGAAATATTTTTTGTTATTTGTAAAAATTTTCATAACTAAACTGCCGTGTTCCAGCTTATTTGTACAACTTTATTTTCAATTTTGTTAAAACTCAAATTTTTAATCGGGTCTTGGTAATTTTGGTGAAATGGTTTTTCCTTAAAATTTTTCACCACAAATAGAAAATACCGGTTTTTCAAAAAATCAGCGACCGCATGCTCTTTGTTGGTCAGAGCAATGTTACCGCTTGATTCGTTAAGTCCCTTTACTTCTACGCCAAAATATCGTTCCTTTTCTTCCGCTATCAACTTAAAATCAAAACCGCATCCGACTTTTGTTGTATCTTCTAAATTATATCCTTTGAAAATATCAACGCTCAAAAAATTATCCTTAAAATATTGTTCCGCCGCCTGTCCCGTTATAAGTCGTTTGGCAAATGAACTTTCTTTTTCGCCCTCGCGTTTTGCAATTTCCTCCATCAAAACATCTAAATCGTGGTCTTTGTAAATAATATCTTTAAGCAACGATGAAAAATTCACCAAATTCAAAGCGTGAAAAGTGTCATAAATATCTTTACAGTATTTTCTAATTTCTCTCTTATGCCAACCCTGCCGTTCGTTTGGGAATAACGGGTCAAATTCATCTCTGTAATTTTTTACCGATGCTGGCTGAACTCCCAAGGCTAAACCGATGACATTAAACGCCTCTGTAAAATTATCAAATCCCAAAAATTTTAGACCTTCTGTATTAAATTTTGACAGATATAAACCAGCTAATATTGATTTTTCTCTTAAAGTTAATTTTTTAATTTTCATAAAAAATAATTAAGGTTTTTAACATTTTCAAGAAACAAAACGTCAGGTTTGTGATGTTTAGCTATTCTCGCCACATCAAAAAACAAAGTCCCCCTAACATCTTTAAATCCGAGCCGCTTGCCCGATATGCTAAACGCCTGACAAGGAAACCCCGCGCATAAAATATCGTGTTCGGGTATCTCTTTTTCTTTGATTTTTGTGATGTCGCCGTGCGGTAATTCCCCAAAATTTTTTAAGTAGGTATCTTGTGAGCTTCCGTTCCATTCAGAACTAAAAACACAAGTCCCTCCGAAATCTTGCAATGCTAATCTAAACCCGCCTATTCCAGCGAATAAATCAATGAAGGAAAATGTTTTTTTGCTTTCGTTTAGTTTCGGCATATTCATTATATTTATTCAATTTACATCTTTTTTGGCAAAAATTCAATTTTTTGAGCACTTAAAAAACCCGGCTTCTATGCAGAGTGGGCTTTTTAGGTACCTTCCAAAAGAAGTCTATTGAGTTTTGTAGTTTCGAAATTAGTTTTGAAGGACGGAAAACTTGAATTTGTATATAAAAAACCGTTCGACATCATAATCGCACGGTCAAAATCTAAAAAACTGTGGACCCACCGGGAATCGAACCCGGCCCTGATCCATGCCATGGATCCGTAATACCGATTTACTATGGGCCCCAAGTTATTATAATTATACATTTTTGATAAATTATTTCAACAACATTTGAACAAAAAAGCGGCCGTCTGGCGTTTTAAAAAACGGGACGGCCGCATCTTATTAAGGTTTTTTAATAAGCGTCCACCTTCTCTCAGGACCGATCCATTGAAGGAGGTTTTGGATGTCGCTCATTTGAACGGCTTCAAGTTTTTTCTCGTATTCTGCCAAAGAGATAATTTTATAAAACCTGGAGAGATCGTTAAGCGCTCCGTTGCAAATACCTATTCCCCGCTGGTCCATCAAGCGGTTGCTTGCAATAGCCCGTTTTTTTATTTTTTCAAATAAATCATTTCTGCCTTCAAGAGAGGCAATGCATGTCTCGATTATATCCTCGATAAAGTCAACTGCCTCCAATTTCAATGCCTTGCAGTTAATCGAGAACTCGTGAAAGTGCCGTAAATTGCACCAGGAGCAGTGGATATTATATGTCCAGGCGCGGGATTGCCTTATTTCGTCGTCAAGAATTTCGTCGAGCATGTGCTTGAGAAGCCCTATAGCAGTGTTTACATCTCCTGGAATTACAGCAGCCGTTCTATAAAAAGCCGCTTTTATTGGTTCTTGCATGGAAATATGTTTTGAATACTCAAAGACATAGCGATTCTCTATGGGCTGGCATATTTTTTTTACGCAACAGGGAAGCTCGGTTCTCTGCCCGTTTTTATTCACTCCAAAATTACTTTCTGATAAAAGATTAACAATTTCATCTAATTTCAACCTCCCCACCCCCACGACGCTTATGTTTGCTGGCGTATAATTGGCGTCATAGTATGTTTGCAAATCATTTTGGGTTATTTTTTTTACCGATTCGGGAGTGCCGAAAACGAAACCAGGAAACCTTTCAAGCCAATATCCTGGATATAACGTTTTTCTCTCTTGCATTTCCAAGTCAAAACTAGCGAACCTTGTCGGATATTTTTCGTGGAATTCCCCAATAATAACCTGCCGCTCTCTTTCGATAAATCTTCCAAGTTTTTCTGAAAGCATCATATGCCCGAATATTGAGAATGCTTTTGCTATTATTTCTTTTTCCGCCGGAGCGAAAAAATTATATTGGGCGCACATATGACCGGTTTCGCCGGTATTAACCCATCCGCCGCAATCTTCAAAAAATGCAGATATTTCTTTTCGTGATAAGATTGCATTTTTGGAAACCATGTGCTCCACAAAATGAGCCAATCCTTCCAGCCCCACAGGATCCTGCTCTGCTCCGCTGTGAACCAAAAATCCCATTGCTTCCCACGGCCGTTCCGGCCAATGGGCCGCATAAACAGTTAAACCATTGGGCAATACCGCTGATTCAAATTCAGCATACGGGTCCCACATGAAATCTCCTCCTGTGTGTTTTGGTGTTAAAATTTTAAAGGGCTATTCTGGTTATTATAATAACAATTTTATTATATTATGTCAAATTTTCGTCGTGTAACTCCTCACTCATACGAAGTTGTTCCCTATCGTTATTGCGAGGAGTCGCAACTACGAAGCAATCTAAACAATGAACGAGATTGCTTCGCTGAGGCTCGCAATGACGGACTTCGGACGGGTGAGTAGTTACTTTCTCTTCTCTTGACGGCGGGGCATTTTTAAAGTAGTGTTAAAATATTAAAAATAGCTCTTTTTAAATTTTTTTGGACAAAAAACTGGAAGGGAGCGCGATTATGTCAGCAGTGGCATATTTTGTTAAGAACGCCCAGTTGGATTTATTCCGCCAACGCGGGATTTTATCTCTGGAAGATACCGTCGGAAATTCAAGAGGGATTATTTTCTTAGCGGAATTTAAAGAAAGAGCGCTGGAAGCCCTCGGCTGGAACGATGGAGAAATAAAAGAGATTCCGACAAGCGAATGGAGCGTGAACGAACTTGTCGTGAATAACGGAGAAGATAGTCCGCGGGTCGGCATTAAATTTCATAGCGAGCCATCCAATCACTGGAGGCAATATTTAGATATCGCCGCTGGTTTTTGCAGCAACCTTAATTTGTCTTTGCCCGTTGTGTTGCATTATTCGCATGACGAGCACGGCCTGTATGAAAACGGGGCGCTCCATGTATGTTTTGGCGGCCAAGCTGGCTACAGGGTAAAGGCAGATATACATGAAAGGGATGTTTTTTACCAGAGATCTCATATGTGGGTGGGAGAGCTGGGCCCGGAGCATGATCATTGCCGGAATCTTATTCCGGTTATTTTGGGAAATTTCCTGCCGAGGATTACCGGCGAAATAAATGAAATCAATACTGAATTTTTTGCCGATGACTGCGCAAAATGGCTGGAAAAACGAAATAAAGATCTTGAATCACAGCTGAAAAGCATCAGGGATAATATTGAGAGTTATCAGAATTGTCTTATTTCGTCGATAAGAAAAGAACAAACAATTCAGCAGGACCTTGACCGGCGCAAAAAAACATTAGACGAAGAGCTTGAATCGCTAAAGGTAAACATTGAAGATATAAAGAGAAGGCCATATGTGCGCCACGTTAAATATGATCAAGGTATGATTTTTGTGTTTACCGAAAGGATTGCAGTTAATTTGAACGAATATGTTTATGATATCGGAGAATTCCTTATTGCCATAGGCACGGGCGGAAGTTACATAAAAATTTATAATCAAACGAAACAGATATCTTCGTTTCTCGTGGGGCGCGTGACAAACCATCCCCATATTGATCAAGCCGGGAATCCATGTTTGGGAACTATCAAGGAGATTATTCCAAGATACATCGCCCGAAGGGAGTTTGCGGCGCTTCTGGATATTTTATATAACTATTTGAAAAGCGTTGATCCTGATGATACCTGGGGCAAGTCAATAGCATATTGGCCCCGGTTTAATTAACCGATTATTCGGGAAAGAAAGGAGATTCCCTATGAAATCAGTCAGGCTTTTATCGCCCTATTCCGGGCAGATGAGAATTGAACCGATTTCTTTATTGGCTCCAAAAATCATGATTACCTTTGAAGTTTTGAGAAAAACAGCGCATTTTTTGGAATTTTGCTGCGCCAGGAGCGAAGAATTTTCCTGGGTGGGAAAAGTCAAACATGTTGAAAGCCCGGTAAAAACAAGCGGTTATTTGATTGAAGATATTGTTGCTTTAAAGCAAACGAACTCAGCTTCAGAAACCCGGCTCGACGCGAAGGCTATCGCAAAAATAGCAAGCCAGTGGGTCAATGAAGCCGGCGGCAAGGCAAACCCCCTGAAATTCTGGGGGCACGCGCATTTGTTCGCCAGCACCCAGCCAAGTTACCAAGACAATAACCAGATGGAAGAATTGATCCGCGGCAATGCAACTCCTGTTTTCTTTATACGGGGGATTTTCAGCCCTGCCCCGGTCTGCCACAGGCCCGATTCTTCGGCATTTAGCAGTGCCGTTTATCAAAATTATAATATTCATCGGAATACGGATGTCGAAGGAAGGCATCAGACATTCCAGGCCGAATTCACTGTTTTCGATTATCAGAAAGAAGTTGCTTTTGTAAATGTTGCCTGGGAGGTGGTTGACGAATATGACTGCGAAGAATTAAAGAGTTTGTTAACCCTTTCAGTTGAGCAGGAAGAGGCAAGGGCATATTCGGTAAAAACATCCTCTACTGATTATTTTAACTATGTAAACGAATTAAAACGCCATGAAAGAATAATCGGTCCTAGCAAAGAAAGCGAAGATGAATAACCAAACTGTTTCATTTTTGAGGCAAATGGATATTTTCAATCCGGATTGTTTCTGCCAGCCTTGCTGTATTATAGGAGTGGGAGCCATAGGCTCCAGGCTGGCGGAAAATTTAGCCAGGTTGGGAATAAAAAGATTGGAATTATATGATGGTGATACGGTAAAAAGTCACAATATACCTACAGGCGCTTTCTTGCCGAATTCAATGGGAACTCACAAGGTGGATGCGATGGAAAAACAACTTTCGCTTGTTTTTCCGAAAATAAAAATTTTTGCTTATCGGCAAATGGTCAAAGAAGCAATTAAATTCCGCGGCATTGTATTTTTATGCGTGGACTCAATGGCGGCAAGGCGCGAAATTTGGAAAAACTGCATTAAACATAACCCAGCCGTGCCTTTAATGGTTGAAATAAGGATAGGCCCGAGGCATGGAATAATTTACACGGTCAATCCTTTAGACCTTAAAGAAATAGAGTGCTGGGAGCAGGCATCTGCTTATGGAGACGGATATAATGAGCAGCTTCCCTGTACGCTTCGCGCCGTAATCACAACGGTTAATATAACGGTTGGATTAGCTGTTGACCAGCTGATAAAATGGCATAGTCAACAGTGGCTTGCCAATTGCATGGTCGTCGGCTTGCAGGATAGGCCAGTCTTAGTTGCCGATCGTTGGACATAAATAATATTTATGATAGTATGTGATTGTTAGCTTTTTGGCTACCTCAAGAAAGGAGGCACAATATGCCAAACTGCAGGGTTCTTTTAGCTGCCGGAGGCGATCCGGTGCAAGTCACGGTCGCCGAGGGAGTGAATGTTTCCGGAGCCATACAGGCTGCCGGAGTTGTTTTAAATAACGGTGACCAGGTTCTGGTAAACGGCAAGGCCGTAAATCCAGACCAAGTCACGGTTAAAGAGAGAGACCTTGTAATCCTCTCTCAGCCCATTACGGGCGGATAAAAAAACATGGCGGCTTTGTTATCAAAACAAGCCGCCTCTTTATTTGCTTTAGATTGTGCCCCTACTCAGAATCGAACTGAGATAGGCTGCTTAAAAGGCAGCTACTTTACCATTAAGTTATAGGGGCCCTGCACAAATTTATAATCCTTCTTTTTTAAGTTCTTCCAATAATTCTTTTTGCTTTCTGGTTAGCTTTTTCGGCGTTTTTACTATCAGTTCAACGTATAAATTGCCTCTTCCGTATCCTTTAAAGTACGGGATTCCCTTTCCCGTAATCCTTAAAATATTTCCGGAATCCGCGCCCGCGGGAATTTTAAGCAGTATTTTTGTTTTTTCCAAAGTCTCAAGCTCTATTTCATCTCCCAAGGCTGTCTGGCTGAACGAAATGTGGCGGGAAACGTATAAATCGTCTCCCCTTCTTTCAAAAACAGGATGTTTTTTAACCAGTATTCTGGCAAAAAGATTGCCGGGCTTTCCGCCTTTCTTTCCGGCCTCGCCCTTGCCTTCAACTTTAATTACCTGGTCTGTGTCAACTCCAGCCGGTATCAAAACATCAATATCTTCCCGGCCCTTAATTCTTCCTTCGCCCTTGCATACATTGCAGGGTTTTTCCGGTATTGTCCCTTCGCCATGGCATTCCGGGCAAATTCCTATTGTGGTATAAGAGCCGAAAAATGTTTTCTTGATTTTTTGCACCTGGCCCGTTCCCCTGCAGGAAAAACATTCTTTTATTTTGCTTTGAGGTTCAGCCCCGGATCCCGAGCACCTGTGGCAGACAATTGTTTTTGCCAAAGTGATTTTTTCAACTTTTTCTTTAAATACATTTTCCAGGGGAATTTCTATATCAACCTGGATATCCCTTCCTTTTTTCGGGTCTTTTCTTGCTTTTTGCCTGCCTTGGTTAAATCCCAGAAAGTCTTCGAAAATATCGCTAATATCGCCAAAATCAAATTCCTGTCCCTCTGCCTGCCTGCCCCTGTTCTGCCAAAACCAGTTGAAATCAAAACCCTGGTCTCCCCCGGGAGCGCCTTGTTCAAATACCCTGCCAAACTGGTCGTATTGCGCCCGTTTGTTTTTATCTGAAAGCACTTGATAAGCTTCGTTTATCTCTTTGAATTTTTTTTCATCTCCGCCTTTATCCGGGTGGTATTTATGAGCCAGCTTGTGGAAAGCTTTTTTTATTTCTTCCTCCGTGGCGCTTTTTTGAACGCCAAGGACTTGGTAATAATCCATTTTAAAATTATTCTAATTATTCTAATTGCTCTAATTATTCTAATCAATGTCTAAATTTCTAATGACTAACTCAAAAACTAGTTTTAGACATTAGGCATTTTGGCATTGTGAATTGATTAGGTTAATTAGAATAATTAGTTATTGTTTTTCTTTATACTCTCCTTCTTCCGCCTTTGGTTCTTCGTTGTTTTTTGGGTTTTCTTGGCCGTTAGGGTTTTTCCCTTCTCCTGATGGAGGATTTTGCGGCTGTTGTTTATAAAGTTCGGTTCCGACTTTTTGTATTGCCTGCGACAATTCCTGCGTTTTATTCTTAATATCTTCAATATTATCACCTTCTTTGGCTTTCTTCAATGCCTCTATTTTTTCTTCGGCCTCTTTTTTAATGTCAGCTTGAATTTTGTCTCCGCTTTCCTTCAAGGTTTTTTCCGAAGTGTAAACCAGACTGTCCGCCAGATTTTTTGTTTCTATCAGCGATTGCTTTTTTTTATCCTCTTCTGCGTGCAGTTCCGCTTCTTTTTTCATTTTTTCAATCTCTTCTTTTGAAAGTCCGGTTGAACCTTCTATTTTTATCGACTGGGATTTTCCCGTTGCCTTGTCTTTGGCCGAAACGTTCAAAATGCCGTTGGCATCAATATCAAAAGAAACTTCAACCTGGGGAAGGCCGCGAGGGGCTGGCGGTATGCCGTCTAAAATAAACCTGCCCAAACTTTTATTTCCTTCCGCCATCGGCCGTTCGCCCTGCAGAACATGAATTTCAACGGATGTCTGGCTGTCTTGCGCGGTTGAAAAGACCTGGGTTTTCGCAGTGGGCACCGTGGTATTTTTTTGGATTAAAATCGTGTTTACCCCTCCCAATGTTTCAATTCCCAAAGACAGCGGGGTAACGTCCAAGAGCAGAACATCCCTTACTTCTCCCCGGAGTATTCCCCCCTGCACCGCGGCCCCGATGGCAACGACTTCGTCCGGATTTACTTCTTTGTTGGGTTCTTTGTTGAAAAGTTTTCTGACTTCTTCCTGGATTTTCGGCATTCTTGTCTGGCCGCCCACCAAAACAATTTCATTGATGTCTTTTGGTTCAAGCCCCGCCTCGTTCAATGTTTTATTCACCAGTTCGATTGATTTTTCAACGTAATCGTGCACCATATTTTCAAGCTGAGCCCTGGTGAGCCTGTACAGCAAGTGCTTCGGGCCTGATTCGTCTGAGGTTATAAAGGGAAGATTTATTTCCGTTTCCAGGCTCGAAGACAGTTCCAATTTTGCTTTTTCCGCCGCTTCTTTTATTCTTTGCAAAGCCAGGTTGTCTTTTTCAAGATCAATGCCCTGGTCTTTTTTAAATTCTTTCACCAGCCAGTCCATTATCCGCTGGTCAAAATCGTCTCCTCCAAGATGCGTGTCCCCTCCCGTTGCCTTTACTTCAACGGTGTCAGCTCCAATGTCCAGAATTGAAATATCAAAAGTGCCTCCGCCGAAATCATAAACAACAATCTTTTCATCCTTTTTTTTGTTTAACCCGTAAGCCAGGGCGGCCGCGGTTGGTTCATTTATTACCCTTTTTACATTAAATCCGGCTATCTCTCCGGCCACCTTTGTCGCCTTTCTTTGGGAGTCGTCAAAATATGCCGGGCAAGTGATAATCGCTTCTGTTATGGCTTCCCCCAGCTTTGCCTCGGCATCCTGTTTTAACTTCTGCAAAATCATTGCTGAAATTTCAGCCGGGTTTAACCATTTGTCCCCCATTTTCACATCCACCCCTCCGTCAGACGATTCTCTGATTTCGTAAGGCAATAATTTTTTATCTCTTTGGACTTCCGGATCGGAAAATTTTCTGCCAATCAGCCTTTTTACGGAAAAAATTGTATTATGATGGTTTGTGACAGCCTGCCTTTTGGCCAAAATCCCCACGGTTCTTTCATTGTTTTTATTTACAGCCACAATGGAAGGAGTTGTTCTGGCCCCCTCTTTATTTTCGATTATTTTTGCCTCGCCAGACTCCACCACAGCCATTGCGGAAAATGTTGTTCCCAAATCAATTCCTAAAATTTTTGACATATGTTTAATATTTTATTTTAATATTGTCGCATAATAGTACCACCGACCCATCGGTGGCACTAAATAGTCGCGCAATAAAATTATATTAAATTTATATTCATTTCACTATTTTTACTTTAGCCGGCCTTATAATTTTGTCGTCCATCTTGTATCCTTTTTGGATTTCCTCAGCAACAGTTCCGGTATTCGCGGAGACCCGTTCTCCGTTATCTTTAGCGGAGAACGGGTCTCCGTCTACCTCTTCAACTACCTCCATTGTGTTCGGGTTAAATTTTTCTCCGATCGTTTTTATTTCCTCGATTCCCTCTTTCGCTAAAAAATCTTGTAGCTGTTTTTTAATCTGTAAAAAACCTTCCGTAAATTCGTTGTCTTCGGGAATATGTTTTTCGGCGAGATAAAAATTATCCAAAATCGGAAGAATCTTTAAGATTAATTCTTCATTGGCGTATTTTATCAATTCCCCCATTTTTTCCATTTCGTCTTTCTTGTAGTTTATGAAATCCGCCCGCTCCCTTTTCCAGCCTGCCAAGTATTCTTCAGACCTTAATCTGCAATCTTCAACTTGTTTCTGCAGTTCTTCAATGCTTATTTCTTTTTCTTCCATATTATTAAAAATTTTCTAATTCTTCTATTATTTCGTTAATAATATTGATATTTTTTCCGAAAGTTGTTTTTGACTGGCTGAGAATGTTTAAAATTTCAAACAAATCATCGCTTGATTCAGCCGTGGAAAAAGACAGCATCGAGGACGTTTCTGACAATGACTCAATCAATTCCTCGGCCAGCCTCATCTCTTGCTCAATTTGCCCCTGGGCCATTTTTATCTGCCTGGAGATAAAATCTGAAAATACCTTCTCTCTTTCATTGGCAACGCTATCCGCGAAGCGTTTGTATGCTTTTTTTGTCGGCACCCTGCCAGCTGAAGTATGAGGCTGTTCTATATATCCGTGTTTGGTCAGTTGCTGAAGGTCGTTTCTTATCGTTGCTCCGCAAATATCCAAATCAGCCGCTTTTTTTAGGGCATTAGAGCTTACCGGTTCAGACTTGCTTATGTATTCCTTGATTAAATAATTCAATAATTTTTCCTGCCGCTCTGTTATCATAAATACATCTTATTAAATTGGCAATCGCTTGTCAAGAGTGATAATAATTAAAAAGCCTGAAAATAATTTTCAGGCTTTTTTTAGTTTTTTTAGCCGAACCTGTTTTTAAATATCTTTTCCATATTTGTTTTTATGTTGGTTTTATCTTCTTCTCCTCCCGGACTTTTTCGCTCAAGAATTCGGCGTCTTCTGAAGTAAAATTCAAATCGGGGTTGGCGGCAAAGCGCCTGAACGTTTCAATGGTTTGGTCAATTTTTTCAGCGGTAAAGAAGAAAAAATACCGTTCTCCGGTTCTTGAAAAACCAATCATCATAAGATCGTGTTCTGGTTCTGGCATAGTTCCTCCTTGCCTTATTTTATTTTTAATGTGCTTAATTAATTTTTAAAAGTTCAATTTCAAATATTAATGTTGAAACCGGAGGAATCACTCCGCCCGCGCCCTGGTTTCCATAACCCAATTCCGGCGGTATTGTAAGCCGCCTTTTTTCTCCAAGCTTCATTCCCAAAACCCCTAATTCCCATCCTTTTATTACGCTGTTTTCTCCCAATTTGAAAGAAAACGGATCTTCCCTGTCTATGCTGGAATCGAATTTTTTTCCATTTTCAAGCGTGCCTACATAATGCACATTGACTCTGTCGCCTTTTTTTGCCGACTCCCCCGCGCCGATTCTCAAAACCTCCACTTTCATGCCCATGATTTCATAGTTTGAAAGGCCGGTCCTTGGTTCCATTGCCTGGTTTTTCGGCGGTTTTGCCTCTGCCAGGCTATTTTTTGAAGATGCCTGTTTTGGTTGCTGCTGATTTTTGACTCCGGTTTTCAAATCTTGCCAGAGAAAATAAGAAAAAAATGCGGTAACCGATATTGCCGTTAAAATTATTATAAAATTAATTGGTTTCATTTTTTGCAATTATCTTTGTTTCAGATTTTATGTATTTCTCCATTATACTACATTAACTTCTGTCCGCAAAGTCGCAGATATCTTTAAAATCGCAGAATTTGCATTGCCAGCCGGGGGTAGCTGAAAATTCGCTGTTTTTTATCTGCTCTATTATTTCAATTATTTTTCTTTTCTGCTCTTCCAATTCCCCGTCTCTTCCCAGGAAAGACATTTTTTTTCCACTCTCCAAATAATAATATGTAAGCTCTTTTAATTTTATTTTGAAAATCTCCTGGCAGGCTATCTGGTATATCAAAAGCTGTTCTTTGTCGTCAAAATCAAGCCTATCTTTCGGCTTGCCTGTTTTGTAATCGACAATTGCGGCTCCGCCTTCTTTTTCGTCAATGCGGTCAATAACGCCGAAAATGGTATAGCTTTTGAGTTTTAAGTTAAAAGGAATTTCCAAAGCCGCGGCTCCTCCGATTTTAAAAATCTTTGGCGGATTTTTGGAAAATTCTTCGTAAAAGTCCTTGATTATTTTTCTGCCCAGCTTTCTGTATTCTTCTTTCTGCTGTTTGGATTCATACCATTCGTCAATCCAGTTTTTTTCGTATAAACCAGCCAGATAATCAAAATTTCCGCCGTTATTTTTATTGTCGCCGGGACCGAAAAGGCCTTCCTGTTTTATTTTTGCAAATTCGTTCGCGTTTTTTAGGAATTCAAAAAGCGCGCCGTGCATTGTTTTGCCGAAAGAAAACACCGCTTTTCCCTTAATCGGAATCTTCATTATAAAATTAAACTTATATTGCAAGGGGCATTTTTGGAAAGCCGCCAATTGCGAATAAGAGAAATGCTCTGGCAGGTATTCGTTAGGCAATTTATTTTTATTTCTTTTAACCAAAACCGCTTTTCGCCGAAAAAATTCGTTTTGGGATTTGGGATTTGGGATTTGGGATTTATCGCTATATCCCATTTCAATCAAAAATCTGGAAAGCTTTTTCTTTCTTTGGCCTCCGTAATCTTCAGCTGAAGTGAAATAAAGCCCCTTTTTAGCCCTGGTCATCGCCACATAGCAGATTCTTCTTTCCTCCTGGAGGTGGGCATCGCCCTTGGGCTTTATATCCTTTATCAATTCATCTGGAAGTTCGATGGGGTCTTTCCTTTCGATAGCGGGAAATCTTTTATCCACCATGTTAGCCAGAAAAACATATTTGAATTCAAGGCCCTTGGCGGCATGGATGGTCATTACCTTTATCATATCAGGGCCTTTTTCAGGATCGAATTCCAGTTTTCCTTCTTCCCCCGACTCCAGCTCAAGGCTGATTTCTTCCATAAAATTTTTTAGGCCGGGGTCTTTTGCTGTTTCTTCAAACCTTTTAATTTTTTTGTAAAACTGGTTGAGCAAATCGATTTTTTCTGAGTCTTCTTTGGCAACCAGGCTCTTTAAGTATCCTGAATCTTCCAAAAAAGCCGCAAAAACTTCAGAGACGCCCCTTTCTTTCGCCAGCCTGGTGTGTTTTTCGATCAAAGCCAGAAGGAAATTGATTTTTTCTTTGGTTTTGGCGGATATTTTAGGCAGCAAAGGCAAATCCTGCAAAGTCTCAAAAAGGGATTTGGTCTTTTTATGGCTGTAAAGGGTAAGGCTGGCTGTTTCCTGTTCTTGAATTCCCAAAAAGTCCAAATTTAATATTCGAAAGAGGGATGAGCTTTCGTGGCAGTTGTCCAAAAGCCTGAAATAAGAGATGACATCCAAAATAACCGGCTTTGAATAAAGTCCCCTTGAAGCTAAAAATTGGTAAGGCAGGCCGGCTCTTTCCAGGGATTTGATAAACGGAACAGCCGAGTCATTAGCCCTGGTTAATATCGCGAAATCATTATAAGATGCGGTTTTATCTGTTTTTAGCAATTCCAGGATTTTTTCTGTTGTTTTTTTCACCTCCTCGTCCAGAGTTTTCTCGTGAATATGCCCTATCGTTCCCTTTTCTTTTTTACTGGAAACAAGTTTTTTGTCGATTTTATTTACGAATTCCAGCCTATCGGGGTCGTTGGCTTTTATGAATTTATAAGACATATCCAGGATATTCTGGCTCGACCTGTAATTTTTTATCAATGATATCTGCCTTGCCTCGGCAAAATCAGTCGCGAACTGCACTATGTTGGAAAAACTCGCTCCCCTCCACCGGTAAATGGCCTGGTCGTCGTCCGCAGAAACCGTAAGATTGTTTTTCGGGCTGGCAAGAATTTTTATTAATTCGTACTGCGACCAGTTGGTGTCCTGGAATTCATCCACCAGGATGTATTTGAATTTTTCCCTGTATTTTTTAAGGATTAAAGGGCGCTCTTTGAACAGTTTCAACGTATAGTTTATCAGGTCCCCGAAATCGAGAAAGCTGTTTTCCAAAAGAAGCCTTTGATAAACATGAAAAGCTCCCGCTATTTCCTTAATCCTCATGGTTTCTTCGTTTTCTGGAAAATCGTCCCTTGTTTTCAGGCTTTCTCCGTAATTCAAATAGTTGTCCGGATAAATTTCCTGGTCTTTGCACCTTGAAAAATGGGAAATCAAGGCCTGAATGAATTTAGAAGGATTTCCCAGGGTTTTGTAATATTTTAAGTCGAATTTGTCCAGATTTCTCCTTGCCAAAAGCCAGGCAGAAGTGCCATCAAGTATTTTGAAATCTGACGGCAGGCCGATATCTAAAGCATTTTCCCTTAAAACTCTTTCAGAGAAAGAGTGGAATGTTGAAATCCATAAATCAATGTAGCCGTATTCCAAATGCTTATCCACCCTTTCTTCCATTTCAGAAGCGGCTTTTTCCGTGAAAGTCACGGCTAAAATTTCCTCGGGCTTGGCCAGCCCCTTTTCAATCAGGTTTACTATTCTTTGAGTGATGACTGTTGTCTTGCCGGTTCCGGCTCCAGCCACAATCAAAAGAGGCCCTTTTTCATGCAAAACAGCCTCTTTTTGCTCACTGTTCAATTTTGATAAATCCAAAGCCATTTAGATTTTATTCCAATCTAAGCTGATTCCTGCTTTTCATTATACAGTCTTTCTATTTCTTTTGCCACGGCTATGTCGTGATTTGTAATTTTTTCTCCAACGTCGTATCTTGTCAGCTCGAATAAAACCCGGCTGTAAAAAATATGGGCATCCGGGTGGTGGTCAATTTTTTCACAAAAAGGAGCAATGGCGTTTATAAAGTTCAGCGAATCCATAAAGTCCGCAAATTTGAATTCTTTTGCGATTTTATTTCCCCTTTTTTCCCAACCGGGAATTTTTTTCAGCTCTTCTGACAATTCTTTTTCGGTTAATATTTTTATTTGTTTTTTCATAACTTGTTATTTTGGCGCAATTAGAGTATATTAAACAGTAAGTTTATTATAATTAAATTAATTGCACATTAAAATCAAGGAGAGACAAAGATGTGGCGGATAACCGAGCTGTTGTTGACGATTTTTTTAGGAGTATCTATCTCTGTATTTATAATATATATTTTAACAATAGAAACTTGGCACCCTAAATTTATAAAAACCGGCAAAAAGCAAGAAGAAAAAAACAAAAAAAATACCCCGGATTAACTTTCGGGTTTTTTATTTACTTTGAACATTTCCTTTAGCAATTCGTATTTTTCAATGATGTTTTTGTTTTGATCCGTTCTTTTTACAAAAATTATATTATAATCGTCAGCGAATACGGGGACGAAGCTTTTGTCGTTTATTCTTTGTATCAGGAAGTTCTGGGCCCAGGGGGTATAGTCCCTCCAGGAAAAGAAAATGGCGTTGAAATCGTATTGCTTTTCAAGCTGGAGCCATTTTTCTTCGTTTTCCTGGGCCGGAATATACGCGCTTTCAAAGAACGAGGCGGGATAGGCCTCCGGCCTGTTGTCGACAAAAACCTTATGTTCGGGATATAAATGGTAAATCAAATATCCGCCGATGTCGTAATTATTGAAAACAGGCCCCTGGATATTATTTTCCTTGAAAAAATTCGCTGAATCATTAGCTCCTTCCCTGATGCCCAGGCCAGCAATGTCTTTCTGCCGGTAAAAATAAACAAACCCCTGTAAAAATCCGATGGCGATAAAAATTATTGCCGATGTGGAAATAATTTTCTTTAATTGCTTAATTTTTTCACCAGAAAAGTTTGAGCTAAAAATTTTGATATTTTCAGAAATAACCGGCAGGGCGAAAAATCCGAAAAACGGGAAATTTCTGATTCCCCTATACGCCATAAAAGCAAAAACAAAAGCCAGAAAAAAATTAGGCAAGGGAAGTGTTCTTTGTTTTATAAATACGCCAATAAAGCTTATAACAAGGATTATAAAAGAAAATTTAAACAGCCAAAAATTCAACCTTGATGCATGGCCTAATTTCTTCAAAAAACCTATTGATTGGTTTTCAAAAACAAGATATCCGTAGTTCTTAAAAATATTCAATGGCTCCAATGCCCCGGCCAATCCGTTGGGATTTAAAAGAACGACAAATAAGGAAATGACAAAAGAAAACATTAATTTCTTTGAATAATGTGAGGTTAAAAAGCCTTCCGCTAAAAATATGCCTATTATCAAAAATCCGAAAAAGAAAGCAATATGCAGATTCACCCAGAGAAAAGACAGAGGGATAAACAGGTAAAGCCAATTCGGGCTTATTTTTCCCTTTCTGGAACACAAACAGATGTAAAAGAATATTCCGGAAAAAAGATAACTGAAAACCTCCGGCCTTATTTCTGTCCTTGAAGCCATTAAGGGAATCATCAGCATCGACAACGCAACGGCCGGTAAGCTGCCCGCTTCATTTTTTGCCATGAAAAAGAAAATTCCGAAAGCCAAAACGTAAACCAGAATATAAAAAAAAGATAAAGCCTCAAACCCTCCGGCCTTGTATATCAAATAAAAAACCACTCCTGACGCCCAGTGGTGGTTTATAAAAGAAAAATCAGGATTGGTATAAGAGTAAAAATTTTTACTGAAAATATCCCCCTTGCCGGAATTCTGGAAAAATGACGATAGGATAATTTCCCCGTTTTTAATGTGTCTCCCCAGGTCCGCTGTGGTCAAGTCGATTTTTTCTGCCAAAAAAAGAGAAAACCAAAAAAACAGCAAAATATGGATGACAATAACAGCCGGTTTCCCTGTTTTCATAAAAAATGCAAGTTAGCTGAAAGCAGATAGGCTCGCCTTAAATAAAATTAGCCGGCCTGCGACAATTTTTTCAAAATAATTGAACAGGATCCCCAACTGTCTGTCAATGGAAAATTTCCTTCTTATTGTTTTAAGGCCGTTTTTTATGAACTCTTTCCTGGTTTTTTCATCGTAAATCAGCCCCTCTATTTTTTGGGCCAGTAAAATGGAGTTATTGGGAGGACTCAGGAATCCGTCGTAATTGTCAGTGATAATTTCCGGAATGCCTCCCACATTAGCTCCTATAACCGGCGTTCCGCAGGCCATTGCTTCTATGTATACCTGGCCGAAAGTTTCATTTTCGGAGGCAAGCACGAAAATATTCGCCCCGTTATACACCAATGGCATTTCCTCCAGCTCAAATTCTTTCAGCAAAACTCTTCCTTCCAGGTTGTTCAATTTGATGTACCCTGAAAGCTTGTCTTTTGCCTGGCTGAATTCCTGCGTCAGTTTTTCAGGGGGTTTTGCCATGGCTATCACCAGCATCAAATCCTGGTTTTTCAAAGCTAGCTGGGAAAAAGCCTCCAATAAAGTGGTAATTCCTTTTTCTTTTAAAATATCTTTTCTTCCGCTTATAATGCGGGAAGCATGAAGAACTATTTTTGTTTTTTCGCCCAATCTTAAATTATTTTTTAGCCACGGGCTCTCTGCCTGAGGCTTGAATTCCGTGATGTTTACCCCAAGATAATGGGTGCTTAGCTTGTTTATGCTACTTCCCTTGTTGAACATGTCTCCGGCAACGCTTTTGCTCACGCATACGATTTTTTCCCATAGCAAATCGTTGACGATTGATTTTTGCATTTCCGTTTTCGTGAAAGAATGGCACCTTAAAACCAAAGGTATGTTTTTTGAAAAACAGGCCATATTTAAGACAAGGCTGTAAATCGGCGGAAACCCGGTATAAAAATTTTGGGAGTCCACCAGGTCTATTTTTTCTTCCTCAAGCATGTTTAAAAGAAAAACGAAGAAACTTTTTGATTTTTCTCTTAATTCCCTTTCAGGCACCTCTTTTTTATTGAAAACCGTTTTATAGTTCAAATAAAGAAAGTTTTTTCTTAATATCAGCACGTTGCCATTTCTCTCGGTTGTTTCCTTGCCGTTGGTTGGCAGTAAAAATACAGCCTCTTTATTTTTTCTTAGGCAGTAGTCAATCAAATTTTTCATATCTCTTTCAACTCCCCCAACGCTTATTTCCGGAGATTCCGGGCTGATGATCAAAATTTTCATATTTATAAAATTATCACGCTTAATTTATTTCAAAAATTTTCTCTCTCGATGAAAATCCAAAAACAAGGCGGACATTCGATTCGCTGACGTTAAAATGTCTTGCAATAGCCTTGATAATTGCCCGGTTTGCCATTCCTTTTACCGGCGGCTCTTTCACGCTTATTACAAAATGGCCGTTGTCTATTTGTTCAACGGTTTCATTTTTGGCGTTAGGTTTTGCCTTCACAAAGATTTTCATGTTCGATTTTTTTACAACTCAAAGCAGATAAATTTCCTTATTGTCCAGGCTTTGGCCGATAAATTCCGCTTCGCCACGCAGAATTTTTTCATAAGGCCGGCAGGCAAAGCACCCGCCAGGCCCTTTGGGACATTTAAAATTATTATTTTCTTTGGCTGTTTTGATCATTCTGGCAAAAGATAAAACCCTATTTTTAGCGCCTTGAATGTCTGGCATGGCAACTGGCGAAGGCGTTTTTTGGCGTTCCAAATACCAGTAGGCCGCTCCGGAAATTTTCCTCTTTTGAAGGGCGTTTAACAGCATCATATAAATGGGAATCTGCAAAGATTTTCCGTCTTCGTCGTTTCTTCCCGTTTTAAAATCAATAACATTCAAGCTGTCGTCTTTTTCAATGTATTCCAGCCAGTCTATTTTTCCGCATAAAATGATGTTTTCTTCCGGGGACAGGTAAAAGCTCAAAAGAGCCGAGTTCTCGCCGTTCTTTATTTTTACGGTTTTTTTGGCCAATGGCCCGGGGTTTTCGGCCACCATCAATATCATTTTTCTGGCGCGCTCTTTTGCTTCGCTTTCCTCTTCTTCACTTTTAAATCCGCCCTTTTTTCCGGAAATATTTTTCCAATTTTCTTCAAAAATCGGCTCTAACGGCCGATGAAATCTTTCCTCTGCCCTGTATTTTGCCAGGCCTTCCAGCGTTTCGTGCACCGCTGTTCCCAAAGACAAAAACGGGCTGGCCAGGGATATTTTTCTGTTGTCTTTTGTTTTGTATATATTGCGCAAAAAATAAAGCCTGGGGCATTTTAAAAAATCCCCTATAGACGAATGCGACACCCATATTGCGTTATATCTGTCTTGTTGCAACATTATATTTTTCTTTTGTATTATATTAAGATAGCATAAAAAAAGCCTCCTGAAAAGATTCAAGAGGACATGATAAATTTTAAAGTTCAATTAATAAATCACGGCGCGGGCCCGCAAAAGATTGTGAACCCGGTCGGGGCCGTTCCATTCTATCAAAAATTTTTTATCATGGAATAAAGCTATTGGCACAAGGCCGCAGTCGCAAGAGGAGCCTGAACAAAGGGTCCACGTTGTCTTGTCCAAGTGGTCCGCTTTTTCCGCAAAAAATTTGATGCCGAATACCAGCCTTTCTTCAATGGTCATGCTGGGAATTTTATGTTTTTTAATCTGATTTGCGGAAAGATATTCCAGCTCATTGCTTGCCTCCGGCTCGTCTTCCACCCATACGGCGTAATGGCCTTTTTCTGATGTTCTATCTGACCGGATATTTTCCCAATTATCCGTTGTTGGCGCATGGCATGGAAATAATTCTTCGCATTTTTGCCATAAAATCTGGGGGCTTATTCCCCGCGCAACAACAATAAGGCGGTTAAAATCCGGCTCTTGTTTTTGAACGGATAATCCCGAAAAATCAAAATCAAAGTTAAACAAAAGTTTATAAAAGGCCTGCCATTCGGCAAGCAAATTATCGGGAACGGGAATAAGCGACATGTTAGCCTCCTACGGGACAGTTGGCTGAAAGCCTGCAAACTCATCAACTTGCCAGATTCCTTCAAAATCAACAAAATATCCTTTGATTGGAATGTCGGGGAGGATTTCCCGCAAACAATTTTTAGCGCCTTCAAGCCATTGGCGGTGGCTTTCTCGCTCTTTTTCCGGGTCGTTTCCAAAAGCAACGCTTCCGCCGCAGGCTCCGCAATCAACATGCGTGAAAATAATTGCCTCTTTGGCGAGATGCAGTTCCATTAATTTTGAAATATATTCCAAAATAACCGCTTTTTCGTTTCCATTTTGGCCAGAAAGAGCTTTTGCTCCTCCCGGGATAATAACCAGGTCGTAGTGCCGGAATTTATTTTTTAAAATAAATTCTGACAATGCTTCCCTGCCCCTGTCGTCAGAGCAATATAAAATTAAAGCATCGGCCTTGTAATGGCCACGCCTCAATCCTTTTGACGTGATTTTTTTCCAGTCCATTTTAGCGGTTTTATTTCGCGAAATTTTTCTGCTAAATAATTTCAGAATCATCCTTTACTCCTTTTCCTTTTCACTTATGATGCACCGGACTTCATTGCCTGTGCGGATTTCAAGGAACCCGTTTAATATTTGAATATAGCTTGATTTTTTATCATTGTCAATTATTTTGACCAATCCTTCCTTTAGCGCCGTAATCAATGGTTCGTGATTGTCCAAAACAGTAATCTGGCCGGTTTGGGTTTCACAGGTCAAAGATACAGCTTCCCCCCAGAAAAGAATATTTTTTAACGAGTAAACAAATAATTTCATGATTACTTATGCAACTTCGCTTATATTTCCCTTCATATAGAAGTTTTCTTCGGGAAGATTATCATGTTTTCCTTCCAAAATTTCTTTAAATCCTTTAATTGTGTCTTCCAGCTTCACGTATTTTCCCTCATGGCTGGTGTAAGCTTCGGCCACGAAAAACGGCTGGGATAAAAACCTTTGTATTTTTCTGGCGCGGTCGACTGTTTTCCTGTCTGCGTCGGAAAGCTCCTCAATGCCCAGAATGGCAATGATATCCTGCAGTTCTTTATATCGTTGCAAAGTTTTCTGCACGGACCTGGCAACTTCGTAATGCTCTTTGCCCGTTATTTTAGGATCCAACGCGGACGAATTTGAGGCCAGCGGATCAACTGCCGGATATATGCCAATTTCAGTCAAATTTCTTGAAAGAACTATGGTTGAATCCAAGTGCGTAAAAGTAGCTGCCGGAGCAGGGTCTGTGATGTCGTCTGCGGGAACGTAAATTGCCTGGACAGAGGTGATTGACCCGTTTTTTGTGGAAGTAATCCTCTCCTGTAATTCCGCCATTTCTGAAGCCAATGTAGGCTGATAGCCCACTGCCGAAGGGATTCTTCCCAACAAAGTTGAAACTTCCAGGCCGGCTTGGGAAAAGCGGAAAATGTTGTCAATAAACAAAAGAACGTCTTTCTTTTCCTGGTCGCGGAAATATTCAGCCATGGTCAGGCCGGATAGCGCCACCCGTGCCCTTGCCCCTGGCACTTCGTTCATTTGGCCGAATACCAGGGCTGTTTTGTTGATAACGCCTGACTCTTTCATATCCAAAAATAAGTCGTTTCCTTCCCTGGTTCTTTCCCCTACCCCGGAAAAAACGGAAAATCCCCCGTGTTCCTGGGCGATGTTCCTGATAAATTCCATAAGCAAAACGGTTTTTCCCACGCCAGCTCCCCCGAAAAGCCCCACTTTTCCGCCTTTGATAATCGGGGCGATCAGGTCAATAACTTTTATGCCGGTTTCAAAGATTTCCGTTTTAGTGGATTGCTCGGTGAAAGAAGGGGCTGGTTTGTGGATGGGAAGAAATTTTTTGAATTTCTTATCGGGGGCGTTTAACGTTTCTCCGATTACGTTAAAAATATTTCCCAATATTTCCTCGCCCACCGGAACTTCAATCATTTTACCAGTGTCTTCAGCCTCTATTCCTCTTTCCAGGCCGTCTGTTGACTGCAGGGCTATGGCCCTTACTTTTACCGGGTCTAAATGCTTTACCACTTCGGCTAAAACCTCTTTTCCGTCTCTCTTTTTTATTCTTAAAACATTATAAATTTTCGGCAGATTAGCGCCTTCTTCAAACTCCGCGTCGATAACCGTGCCGATGATTTGAATTATTTTTCCCTTGGTCATTTTTGTTTATTCTTCGTTAAAAGCTCGGCAATAAATTTTTCTCCGGCTGTGAATGCTTCGCGTTCAGGCCTGCGAAAAATTTATTGCCCCGCTTTTAAATAATTATTAAATTGACTCTATGCTTGAAACGATTTCCGTTATTTCTTTTGTAATGCCAGCTTGCCTCGATTTGTTATAGAAAAGATTAAGGGATTCTGACAGCTCTTTGGCATTGTCTGAAGCGTTCTGCATGGCCATTCTTCTCGAGGCATGCTCTGACGCGTTGGTTTCCAGAATCAAATGGTAAAACTGCATTTTTATCAAGTGGCCGGCCAAAGATTCCAATGCTTTTTCGCTTGAAGGCTCAATGAGATATTCGTCAACCTTTTCTGAAAGGAGCGGCGTTTTTTCCCCTTTTATCATGTCTCTGAATTTTCCTGTTTTTGGGATTATTTCCTCAATGGTTTTTTTTATGGAACCCAATTCAACGGGGAATATTCTTCTTGCCACGACCTCCTGCTTTAAGGCGGACATGAAATATGTTGAAAACAATATGACTTCGTCCCACTCCTTTTCTAAATATCCTTTTGAAAGAAAGTCGGATATGGGGTTTGTCTGCTCAGGGGTTGTAAAATCCCCTGTCCTGACAAATTTTTCTTTAATCTTTATCCCTCTGTTTTGAAAATGCGCTATCGCTTTTTTTCCAATGCCAATGAACGAATAATTTGTGCTATTCGTATTTATATTTTCTTCTTTTAAATATTTCTCAAATAATCTTATTACGGCGTTATTAAAAGAGCCGGCCAGGCCTTTGTCTGAAGTCAAAAGAACAAGGGCGGTTTTTTTAATCTCTTTTCTTTTTTGAAGAATTTTTGGCAGTTCTGTTTCCTGCAGGGATATCCTTGCAAGGATATCCAAAACAGCATAAGCATAAGGCCTTGAAGCCAAAGCTATCTCTTGAGATTTCCGCATTTTTGTCGCCGCCACCAGCTCCATAGCCTTGGTTATCTGTCCGATATTTTTTATGCTTTTAAGCCTTGATTTTATTGATTGAATGGATTCCATTTAGCTTTTAACTATATTTTCAATTATTGTTTTTAGTTTTTGTTCTGTTTCCTCGGTCAGTTTACCGGTTTTTTTCATCGGCTCTGAAATTTCTTCATTATGCAGTTTTTCGATGGTTTCCAATAATTTCTCTTGCAATGCAGGAAGTTTAACTGAATCAATCTCGTCAAAATAATTGTTCAAAGCGGAATAAAGAATTATAACTTGTTTTTCAAAAGACAAGGGAGCTAAATCCGGCTGTTTTAAAATTTCCGTGATAATCTGACCTCTTTTTATTTTTTTCTTGGTGTTTTCATCGACATCGGAAGCGAATTGCACGAATGCCTGAAGCTCCCTGAATTGGGCCAGCTCCAGCCTAAGCTTTCCCGCCACCTTTTTCATAGCCTGGGTTTGGGCCTTGGATCCCACGCGGGAAACAGACAACCCCACATTAACGGCCGGCCTTACGCCCTGGTAGAATAAATCGCTTTCAAGATAAATTTGGCCGTCTGTAATTGAAATGATGTTGGTGGGGATATAGGCAGTAACATCGCCCAGCTGGGTTTCAACTATAGGCAGGGCGGTTAAAGATCCTCCGCCTTTTTCTTTTGATAATTTAGCAGCTCTTTCTAGGAGCCTTGAATGAAGATAAAAAATGTCTCCAGGATACGCTTCCCTTCCCGGGGGCCTTCTCAATAATAATGAGATTTGCCTGTACGCCCAGGCGTGTTTTGACAGGTCGTCATAAATAATTAGCGCGTCTTCGCCTTTGTCTCTGAAATATTCGCCGATGGCGCAACCCGCGTACGGAGCCAAATACCACAACGCGGCACTGGAGGAAGCCGGGGCTGAAACGACAACGGTGTAATCCATGGCCCCGTTATTTTTAAGGGTTTCAACTGTTTTGGCTATCTTCGATTCTTTCTGGCCGATGGCTACATATATGCAGACAGGAGGTTTTTTATAATTATCCAGATGCTGGTTTATTATAGCGTCAATGGCAATGGCTGTTTTGCCTGTTTGGCGGTCGCCTATGATAAGCTCTCTCTGGCCCCTTCCTATGGGGATCATTGAATCTATTGTTTTGATTCCGGTATGCAAAGGGGTGTCAACCGGTTCCCTATCCAGCACGGATGGCGCGTCGTTTTCCAACGGGCTCAAAACAGGTTTTTCAGAACCAAACAAGGGTCCTCTGCCGTCTAATGGATGGCCCAATGGGCTGACCACTCTTCCTTGCAGGCTCTTACCCGTTTCTATTGATAACAAATTACCGGTTCTTTTAACAATGTCGCCACTTTTTATGCCTATAGGGTCGTCTAAAACCAAGGCTCCAACCGAGTCTTCTTCCAAATTCAAAGCCAAAGCTTTTATTTCTTTCTCTTCTGTTTCAATAGACAGGACTTCCTGCGCTTTTACATTTTTTAGTCCGTAAATTTTAACTATCCCGTCGCCAGATTCAATAATCCGGCCGATTTCTTCCAGTTTTTCCGTTTCTTTATACTCTCCTATGGCCTTTTTTAGCTTTTCTATTATTTCGTATGACATTCAATTATATATTTAAAATTTTTTTTATTTTTGCGGCAAACGATTCATCCAATAAAAGTTCGTCGTTTATATTTATTTTTATGCCCGCAACCAGCCTGCTGTTTATTTTTCTTTCAATGATGTCATTGTCTTTCGCCAAAGATTCAACCATCTTTTCATTGCGGGAACTAAGCGGACGGGCTGTTTCTATCGTCAATTTCCTGCCGCCTTTTTTCTTTATCGCCATTTTTTCAAAAGCAAAAAGGATATCTTTCAGTTTCCGCTGATCCCTGTTTAATTTTACCTGAATTAAAAGATTTTTTACAAGCTTGTCTGTATCAACCCCGTTTTTTAAGCTGAACGCGGCTTCAAAAAAAGCTTTTGCGTAAATTTTTGGAGTGTAGTTCATTTTATTCGAGATACGGCTTTTCTGATTAATTTTTCGTCAACCTGTTCTGGCTCCTCGTCTATCGCTTTTGCAATGGCTTTGCCGATAATTTCGGCTGCTTCTTTTTGGATTTTCTCATTTATTTCCTTTTTATGGAGTTCTGCTGACTCTTCCGCTTTCAAAAGCAATTGCTCTTCTTTCTGCTTCATTTTTAAAAAAAGGTCTTTTTCCAGTTGTTTTTTCTTTGAATCGGTTTCAGAAAGCATTGCCAGGCTTTTTTGCTCGGCTTCCTTCAGCTTTCCTTTGGCTATGTTGTCAACTTCTTTCAAACGGATATCAGATTCTTCGGCCTTCACGAGCCCCTGCTCTATCTTTTCCCTTCTTTCATTTAACATTTTGAGAAGGGGCTTATACACAAAAGCCCTTAATATTATCAATATCAAGGCAAAATTCACAAACTGGCTTAAAAGAAGCTTCCAGTCAATGCCGAATTGTGTAAAAAACTCGCTCATGGATTGTTTTTAAATGCGGATGAATAATTTGGGGGGTCTCCGACATCCCCCAAATTGGGGGATGTCGGAGACCCCCCAAATTCAGAAGTTTTTTTATACGAATTTTAAAATAAGCGATACCACTAACGCGTAAATTCCCAATGCTTCCGCGAAAGCTATTGCCAAAACCATGCTGGTTTGGATTTTAGAGGCCGCTTCCGGGTTTCTGCTTATTCCTTTTAAAGCAGAAGATCCGATGCTACCGATGGCAAAAGCCGGCCCTACCACGCCGAAAACCATTATTAAAGCAATGGACAATAAATTTATCATTTCTGCATCCATATATTAGAATTTTTAATTTGAAATTTTTAATTTTTAATAAGCAGGTATCAAAATTTTCTAAAAGAAAATTTTGATAATATTTTATTTCAAATTTTAAATTTCAAATTGATTTCAAATTTTAAATTTCAAATTTCAAATTCGACCTTTAGTGTTCTTCCGCTGTTGTGTGTATGGAAAGAAAAATCAAGGTTAAGGACGCGAAAATCAAAGCCTGGATTGCTCCGAAGAAAAATTCCAAAAACAAGAACGGGACGGGCACGATATACGGAACCAGGAAAAACACGATGGTTAAAAGCACTTCTCCCGCAAAAATGTTGCCAAACAGCCTGAAAGAAAAAGATATCGTTTTGGAAATTTCGGAAAAGAATTCCAGTATGCCCACGAAAAATTTTATGGGATTTCCAAAATTCAGGAATTTTTTAACGTGCTTTGAAAACCCAACAGCCTTAATTCCCAATAAATTGATTGTTATAATGGCCGTGATGGCCAGCGTCAAAGTAAAATTAATATCGCTGGCCGGAGACCTTAATAAGGGAATGTTTGCGTGCTCTTCTCTTAATATGAACGATCCCACCCCCGGAAGCAGACCCAGCCAGTTTGAAGCCAGGATAAAAATAAAAATCGTTACGATTAGGGGCAGGTATTTTTCCGATTTTTTCCTGTCGTTTAAAACGGAATCCATTAAAGAAAGGAATGCCTCTATCACCACTTCGGTTATATTCTGCAAAAATCCCGGTATAAGTTTGGTGTTTTTTTTAAAAAATATGGCAAAGGAAGATAAAACAAAAAAAACGACAAGCGACAAAAGCAGGCTGTTGGTTACGGTATAGCCGCCTATCTTAAAAAGCTCTTCTGCCTTCAATGATATCTCTAACATAGATTTCCATTATAGCAAAAATATATTTTTTTGCAAATAATCGCTGAAGCTCAAATTACGAAAAAAGACGGCGCCCAAATTTCCGGTCGTCGCTAATATGGAGGATGTTTCAGACGATTTCCAGCTTCTTTTTCACTTCCTCGACTATTTTGCCAACTGGCATGTCTGATTTTATGATATAGTCAGACGGGATTATTTCCAGCGCCTTGCTCATGGAATCCAAGTCTTTAAGATTTGTTAAGAATATGACTTTGGCGCTTATGTTTTTTTCTTTTATTTTTTCGGCGACCTCGTAGCCGTCCATTGCCGGCATTAAAATATCCAGAATGATCAAATCAGGCTTTTCTTTTTCAGCCATGGCCAGGCCGTCCCGGCCGTTTTCGGAAATAATAACGGAAAACCCCTCTTTTTTCAGGCTTTCCTGAAGGATAAACAGAAAATCCTTATCGTCTTCAACGATTAAAATTTTTTTGTTTGTATTACCCATATTTTTATTTTAATATTAAATTTGTGTTTGATTTAATAAGACTATTTATTATTTTATAACGGGCTTTCCTCTTTTCTCATCGCTTTTATTTTCCGATTCTTTTTGATTTTTGGATTCTTTTTCATCTGATTTTTTCAGAAAAAAGGGGTTCTGGTATTCTTCCGTTTTCAGTTCCATAAACTTGTCTTCTTTTAACTGCCATTGCTCTAAAACTTTTTGATAAATATTGTTTTTGAATTTCAGGCTTCCGCCGGCAATGGTAATTTCTTCCCTTTCCACCAAAACGGCATATTTGTAGAATAAAAATAGCCCGAACATCGAGCTGGCAAAAACCAAAAGCAGAATAATCCAAAAGGCGCGCAGGCCGAAAATCCACGGAATTTTTTTTATCCTCGCTAATTTATAATTTTCAATTTTTATTTTTATTTTGTCAAACATGGGTTTATTCTTCCTGGCTTTGAGCGAACACGGTTATTAAAAATGCGGCATCAACTTTCCCTGAAAAATTTCCCGCAGAAAGGCTTTCGCTTTCGGAATTTTTAATTGTCAAATTTTTTATTTGTACCAAATACGGCCCGGTTTCCAGCAGTTTCGTGAATTTCAATATGCTAAGATAGTCTCCGCTTGAAAAGAATTGGAAAGTAATGATGGTTTTCCCTTCTTCCTCTTCCGTTTCTTCCAAAGAGTACGGAGACAAGGAAATTTCCGGATGAATCCCGCTTTCAAAAGCGGTTTTTTCCAGGAATTCTATGAAATAAACGGGGCTTTTTTTATCGATGAACAGTTGGTCTATCTTTTCTAAGTTAGGTTTGTAAATGTCGTAGTTTTTTTTGAATTTATCAACTTCTATTGCCTGTATTTTTAACGTATCGGTACTCCTTTTTTTCGACAGGAAATCATCGGAATAAGCCTTTATTTTGTTTATTGTGGGAAAAACCAAAAATAAAAGCAACGCCAGGGAGCTTAAAGAAAAGAAAGCCGAAACGATATATATTTTATTCTTGGTTTTCATTTTTATATAACTCGAAATTAAGGTGGAATTTCACGTCTTTAGAATCAGTCCAGCTTTCGGGGGAAAAATAAGGATTTTTTATTTCTTTGTTCTCCTCCACGTTTTTTTTGAAAACAAGAAGGTTCTCCCTGGAGTCGCTGATGCCGGCAGCCACCATTTTTATTTTTTTATTTTCATCGTCCCTGTTTAAATAAATGTCAGTCAAATATACCCCGTCAGGCCGGGCAATATCAGATAATATTTTCAATGTCTCGCTAAAATATATTTCTTCATTGTAAAACAGCCTTATTTTGACCAGAATGCCGTTGTATTTTAAAATAGCGTCTTTGAAGTTTATAAACTGCTGGGTTTTATAGTTTTTTTCAGCTTGCTCCAAAAGGCTTTTTTGGTAGATAAGGCCGGTCATGACATAATATTTTACTGAAAATAAAATCAGTATAAGACAAATCAACGAAACCAAAACAATAGTTCCCAGGATTATAATCAGCTTTTCTTTGTTTTTTAAAAGCAGTTCCTTTTTTTCTTCTTCCGGAAGAAGATTGGTCATATATTTATAATTTCATTCGGATTTTTTAATGCCAAACCTACGGCCGAGGCAAATGCCAAAGGATTTTTCAACGTGGATTTTTTCTGGTTTTTCGGCAAAAAATCCGTCCAAAAAACGCCAGGCATAGCCTGGATTTTTAAATTTTTGGAAAGGAATTCAGCCAAGCCCTTCATTTCGGCCCCTCCTCCTGAAATGAATATTTTTTCTATTTTTTCTTCGGGAAAATAATGTTTTTGCGATGCGTGGTCTTGGTAAAAATTAAGGTATTTTTTAATCTGTTCTAAAAGTTCTTCTAAAACAGGCCTCATCGCGTTTGAAACTTCTTTTGATTCTCCGGATTTTTCCTTTAAAGACAAACCGTATTTTATTTTCATCTTTTCCGCTTTGTCCAAGCTGATTTTGAGCTTTTCCGATATGACTTTTGTCAGCTGACCGGAAGAAACCTTAAAAGAGCAGGTAAAGTAAATGGAATTACCGCAAAAAACAACGAGGTCAGTGTTGGTTTTTCCAAAATCAAGCAGGGCGATGGGCGCCGTAGCCGAATTTTCCTTGACCAGCGCCCTGGCCATGGCCTCCGATTCGACTTCCAGGGCAATGGGGAAAAGCCCGGCCTTTTTTAAAACGGAAACATAGGCATTTACTATTTTTTTGGGCGTGGCGACTATCAGTATGTCGAGGAGGCTTGAGTTTTTAGCCGGAGCGATTATTTTAAAATCCAGATAAACTTCGCTTACTGGCAGGGGTATGTAATTTTCCGCTTCAAAAAATACGGCTGTTTTCAGTTCTTCTTCCTTCATTCTGGGCATCTGGATTATCTGCAAAAAAGATTTTTCTTCAGGCAAGGAGGCTACCACATATTTGGT
Organism: uncultured Candidatus Saccharibacteria bacterium; assembly: GCA_964427585.1. Classification (GTDB taxonomy): domain Bacteria; phylum Patescibacteriota; class Minisyncoccia; order Minisyncoccales; family Staskawiczbacteraceae; genus JBBTQJ01. Next base: position 189,042 of record CAYRVC010000001.1, on the reverse strand, counting down.
TTTTAGTTTTCTGCCCTCTACGTTTTTTACCGCCTCTTTTACTATTTTTGCCAGCTCTTCCTCGTTTTTAATAATCCCTTCTTCAATTATTCCCGGATTTATTTCTTTTTCCATAAAAGAATAGAGCTTAAAGCCCCCGCGCTTTTTTTTAAGCTTTATTAACTTCAAAGATAAATCGTTTATATCCAAACCGAACGCCTCTTTTTCTAAAGACAAAAATTTAATCATTTATTTATTATATCATTTTAAAATCAAAACCCAAATTACTAATTACTTTATTTCCTTCCATGAAAGAGTGACGTATTGGTCTGAAGTCAAAGGAAAGCTGGGCGGAGGAGTATACAGCAGAGAGCCGTCGTAAACGGTGGTAACCGCGCTATATCCTGAAATAACGGTTGCGCATGTCCCGCATGACACCCAGGCAAAAGCATTTCCTCTCAGGTAAGACCCCGACATTCCGCGAAGAGTGAGGGAATCCCTCAAATACTCCGCCCCGCAACCAGAGTTGTAATAATATCTTATTGTTGAGCCGTTTTTCGCCAGGATGGCGGCATCAACTTCCAAAGCATCGGCGCTCTTTAATCCGATATGGAAATTTCCCTGGGCTATTAAACCTATGGTATCTGAACCGTCAAAATTGGTGTAAAGGAGGTTATTATTTACAATTATATTGGTGTTGGTGGATTGAGATTCCGGAAACCTGCCCGATGCTATTGTCAGCCTTGCTGTATTTATCTGGCCTTCAACAAAGACATGGTCTTCCACAAAAATAATTCCGTTTGAAGGGAATGTCTGGTTTGATTGGAGCAATGTTTTATTTTTTACGCTGTAAGAGCTTCTGTTGGGAGCATTGGTCGAACATCCTCCCGACACTCCGTAAAGGCTTGTCACCTTGTAAATATCAAAAGTGTCGTTTGTTTTCAAAACAATCTGATATCCTACGGATCCTGAAGCCGCAAAATAACGGCCGTTGTTTTTGGCGTCGGTTTTTAACTGCGAAAGGTCGCTGCTTAACCCGGCAAAGTCAACTGCCGGAACCGGAAACTGCCTTCCTGCCATAAAAACATCCGCCCTGTTGGGAACAGCGGCCGGAGGCAAAGGATCGATAGGGGCTTTATGAGTATGGACGCCGAATTCATTGGCGCCAGAATGGTCGGGGTCGTCATAAATGGCCGCGGCGCTTGTGACAAGATTATCGGCAGCGCTGTCCACCCTGATGCCCGCGTTGGAATGAAGCAGGCCCACCACCGGTTCCGTTTCGCCAAACCAAACATAACTGTTGGACACATAGGAATATTTCGCCCATGAAGGAATTCCCAACTGCGTTTCTATGGTGCGCTTGACATTAGCGTCCTCGTCCACCCGGCCTTCCGAACGGATGGCGACCAAAGTGGAACCAATTGGCGGAGGGGTTATGCTAAGAATAAACCTTCCTATGGGCTGGTTGTCTTTATTGTAATAAATATGGGTATATGGCCCCAGCTGGCCCGTGCCGTCCTGGAAATCCTGGGGAGCGTGGGCCAAGTGCCACCTGTAGTAATCAATGCCGGCTTCGGCAATCTGAATTGCCAGCTGGCGGTTGAATTCGCGCTTTGAAATCTGGATATTGACCGTTGCCCATCCTATCAGGCCGCTAAAAATCAAAATAGCTATTGACCCGAAAATAATAATCTGGATAAGAATTTGTCCCTTCTGATTATTTTTTTTAAAATTATGAAACATTACAAATTATCTTTTAGATTTCTCATTGACACTTGGGTTGTAAAAGTTACGGGCTCGGGCAGATTGGCGGCATTGCTGTCAACCATAACGGTTATTTTTACCAGCCTTATTTCAGAAATATTCACGGGCTGGGCCAAGGGCGGAGTCGATCCGTCGTAATTGGTATCGTAATAGTCGAATATGGCCGTAGCTCCGTTTGAAATATTGCGCACGACTTCCGTTATCTGTTCGTCTCCTATATTATACGCAAGCGGATTTCCCGACGGCTTTATCACCCCCCTTTTTAATATACCATCTGCCAGAAAATAACGAATTCTTTCTTTCAGGCCGTCTGAGTCAATATCGCTGTAGAATATGAAAGAATCCGTATTGGCCTGGAATATCGGATAACCGCCCAGGTCAGACGGCTGAGCCGAACGAATTTCAGAAGTCATTGTTTTAAATAAGTTCCGCGTTTCTTCCTGGGAAGCGATATTTCCGGACACTATATTTCCCAAAGAAAACACATTGCTTTGGAATGCCCAGACGATAATTCCAACCAGTCCCAAAATAAAAACAACGATAATGGATTCTATTACGGTAAACCCGAAATTGTTTTTAATAATCTTTTTCATAACTATGAAATCAAGGTGTCAGAATCACCTCTTTCTGCTGCCATGATTCCGATACATTCACCGTGTCGGTAAATGTCTGGTATCCCGATTTTAAAATAGTAATATTATAAACTCCTGAGCCGAGCCCCTGGAAAATAACCTGTCCGGGAGGCACGCATAACGAGCTGAAGGTAATGGATATGTCCGATATATTGGGCGTAAAATTTATATTTTCCGTCGAAAGAAAAACTTTATAACGGATATACCTGTCATTGTTGTGGACAGGGTTTATATTGGTGTCTGAAAACGCATAAAAAGTATTTGATGTTCCGTCCGGTCCCAGGAAATTCCAGGTCTGTTTGTCATTATTGGTGGCAATTTGAAATTTTACGTTATTGGCTCCGGTTTCGGGCGGCTGGTCTTCGGGTTTCCATATTATCTGATAAAAATTACTGGCGGATCCTGTGTCGAAAGTGGAAGAAGTCAGTGCGCCTGACGGCCGGTACTCGTCAAATATTTTTTTCAGCCTAAGTTCTCCTGCCGGGTTGTCTATGTCGATATTTCCGTCGGAATCAAAATATTTGGCGGGGTTTGTAAAATCCTCCTGCCCCGACCCTCCCGACCAGTCGGTCTGGCGCAAAAATCCACGGCCTGTGGTAAGGGAGCTGTTATAAGCATTTTTTTCGATGGTTATTTCAGCTCCCGTAAGAGGCAGAAGGCTGGAGCTGTCTTTTACCGTAACCAAGAGGCTTCGAGGATTTTTCGGCGCAACAATAAGTCTTAATTCCTGGATTGTGTTGGGGCTTAAATCCAGGGGAACAAGGGGAATGGCGCCTGAAGGGTCGTAAGCCGCGTCTGTGGAAAAAAATTCATATGTATCCCATTCAAGGTTGAATATATTTTTTATGCCAGCTGAATTGGTTTGGTAATCGTTTGAATATTTCAAAACATCCGGCTCCTGGCCGATGAGCTTTGACCCTTCTATTTTAAAATCTATATTGCCCACCGGTGAACAGGTTTCTGTGACGCTTAAAATGTCTATTTCGCTTGTTTTGTCGATGGCAAAACTGATTTGGGTAACCTGCTGGGCAACAACTGTCGCGTGGGGCTTTACGGGGTTTGGGTTTTCCGGCAGGCCTTTTGTGTAAGTTTTTTCTTCAGAGTACCCCGGTTTTGAAACGGTTATTTCGTAGGCCTCGGCCGCAGGGGGCGCATCCACAATTAAAAGGGATCCCTCATTATTGGTGGTGTCGTCTATGATAAACGCCGGAACTGCCTGATTATTTTCTATATACACCCTGGCCCCCTGCAAGGGCTGGCCGTTGGCATCCAAAGCGCGTATAAAAAGGGCTCCGTTACTGGAAGATCCTTCCAGATTTTTCGGGGCAATATAACTTGAAAAACGCAAAGGGAGGAAATTTTTGCAGTAAGGGCAGGAAATTTCCACTTCCATCAGCTTGTAATCTGCCGGAGACAGGTCGTTTGGCTCGCCGCCTATTGTTCCGTCAAAAGGATCGTCAATGTTGCGGACATTGGTTTTTACCGAAAATTCAAACCCGTCTCTGCCAAGCGTCTGATACTGCTGTATTTTTCCTGAAGGAAGCCCTCCTGCAATGCCCACATCGGAATAAGGGAGATTACGGGCTATTTCAAACTGTTCGTTTGCCAGGTTGGTTGCCGAGATGCGCAGCCTTGAAACGGTTACAGCATCAAGCAAGCTGTTATACCCCTGGTAAATGCTCAATACGACAATCAAAAAAATAAAAATGCTTACTATGATTTCAACTAAACTGAAACCGCCCCGGCTCCGCTGTTTTGAAATTGAAAACTGAAAATTCATTTATTGTATATACTTCAATATTGAATACATCGGCTCTACTATGGAAAAGGCGAAAAAAGCCACTGTCAGCCCCAGAATAAGTATCAAAAGCGGCTCAATAAGGGTGGAAAGATTTTCCGCCGCGTTAATGACCTCTTTTTCGTAAAATTCCGCCAATTTTTTCAGGATGGCCGAAGTTTTTCCCGTTTCTTCGCCCACTTCTATCATTTCAATGGTGCCTATGGGAAAAATTTTCTGGTATGGCTTTAAAGAGGTTGACAGTTTTTCCCCTTTTTTTATTTTTTCCGATGATTCCATTAGGGCTTTCTTGTAATAAACGTTCCCGCAGGTTCCGGCCGTAATTTCCAAAGACCTGGTTAAAGAAACGCCTGTAGCCATAAGCGAACTTAGAGAGCGGATCAAAAGAGCCGAGTTATTTTTTTTGACAAGCGCGGAAAAAAACGGAATTTTCAATAAAACCGTGTCCCTTGCCCATTTCCCCCCTTGCGTTTTGACGGCTATAATATAAAATTCTATTAAAAAAAACGGGGAGAATATCATCAGGTACCACCATTTTGTGGCGAAATTTCCAAAATTCATTATCATTCTGGTGTAAAACGGAAGCTGTACGTTAAGGTTTTTAAAAAAATCATTCAATCGCGGCAAAACGACTATTGTAATTAGCGCCCCGACCCCCAGCATAGTGGATAAAATGACCGAAGGATAAATCATCGCTCCCCTCACTTTGGATTTAAGTTCGTGCTCTTTTTCAAGCTGCGATGAAAGGGTTTTAAAAATTTCTTCCAGCGTTCCGGATTCCTCGCCAATTTTTACCATGCTCAGGAAAAATTCGGAAAAAACATGGGGATACTTTTCCAAACTGCTTGAAAGGTTCTCCCCTTTGTTTATTTTGTCTTTCATGTCAAAAAGAATGGCTTTCAACTTCGGGTTTCTTGACTGGTTTGCCAGGATGTCAAAGCTTCTTACCAAAGAGAGACCTGTGGCAATCATAATGTGCAGGTTTTTGGTAAACATTATTTTTTCCACGGTGGAAACGGTTGAAACGGAAAACAATATTTTAAGCCATTTTTTCTTCCTTTCTTCTTCCGATATGGCCTTAATCAAAAGCAAACCCTCGCTTTTCAAAGCTTGGGCAAGCTGATACATGTCTTTGGCCGGCAGGTTTCCGGTTTTCGTTTTGCCGTCAAAAGATTTGGCGGTATAAAAATAATTAGGCATTACTCTGTAATAACGCGTAAAACTTCTTCTATGGATGTTATTCCTTTCGCCGCTTTCACGAAGCCGTCTTCGATCATTGTCCTCATGCCTTCTTTTATGGCGGCTTCGGAAATTTGGGTGGTGGCGGCTCTCTTCACAATCAAATCTTTTATTGTTTCCGTTACGGGCAGAACCTCGACTATTCCTATTCTGCCCTTGTAGCCGTCGCTTGATTCTTTGCTGATTTTAGGCCGGTAAAATTCAATGTCTGCGGGCCCTTCCGACTTATTTATGATTTTTTCCTCTTTTAAGATTTCCACGATGCGGCTAAGGTCGCAGTATTTTTCCAGGTTTTTAATCTCGGCTGGCTTTAATTTGTACTTTTCTTTGCCGGAGGAAAATTTCCTTACCAGCCTCTGGGCGATTATTATATTCAATGTTGACGAAATCAAAAACGGCTCAACACCCATGTCGATAAGCCTGGGAATGGAACCCGCGGCTTCTGTGGTGTGCAGAGTTGATAAAACCAGGTGGCCGGTCAAGGCGGCATTAACCGCCAGGTTGGCGGTTTCTCCGTCTCTGATTTCTCCGACCATAATGATATCCGGATCCTGCCTCACCAAAGACCTTATGCCGGAAGCAAAAGTCAGCCCTATTTTAGTATTTATCTGGGTTTGGTTTATCCTGGGCATCCGGTATTCAATAGGGTCTTCAACGGTGGAAATGTTAACATCAGGCGTGTTTAGTATTCCCATAAGAGAATAGAGGGTGGTTGTTTTCCCGCAACCCGTAGGGCCGGTTATCAATATTGCTCCCGATGGTCTTGCAAGGCTGTCTTTCAGCCGGTCTATGGCCACTCCGGCAAATCCAAGCGCCTCCAGGGAAACCGGCTTTGTGTTTTCGGCCAGCAACCTCATTACGATTTTCTCTCCGTTGATTACGGGCAGAATTGAAACCCTTATCGAATATTTGAAATCTTCTGATTCTATTTTAAATCTGCCGTCCTGGGGCAGGCGGTGTTCGTCAAGTTTTAAATTGGAAAGGACTTTTATCCTTGCCACGATGCCCGAAAGCGTGAGTATGGAAAGCGTCATGACATCTTTTAAAATTCCGTCTATCCTGTATCTTACTATCACTTCCTTTTCCGACGGCTCAATATGCACGTCGGAAGCCCTTTGCAAAACAGCGTGCTTCAATAGCGTATCGACTATCCTTATGGTGGGCATTTCTTCGGCGGCTTTCTCGAGTTGGTCGCTTATTTTTGGCGTTTCCCCTTCTTTTATGTGCCTTATTTCCCCCTCGTCTTCTTTCATAATATCTCCGAATTCCGTTTCCAGGTTTTGTTCGTATTGCGACAAAACGTTCCTTATGCTTTCCCTGGTTGTCAATCTCGGCATGATTTTCAAAGAAGGATTGGTTTTTTTTATAAAATCAATGGTTCTCAAATCTTCCGGGTCAAGCATTGCCACTTCCAGGCTGTTTTCCTTTTTGCTGAATGCCACTACATTATGGGCTCTGGCAACGGGCTCGGGTATCATGCTTAAAACATCCTGGGGCACGGTTTCGTTTTCCAGGTTTATGAAGGGAATTCCCAAAAGATACGCCTCCATTTTTATCAGCTCTTTTTCCGTGATATATCCTTCGGAAACCAAAACGTCTCCAATTTCTCTTTTAAGCCTTTGGCTTTTATCCAGGGCCTTTTGGAACTTTTCTTCATCAACCAGTCCCGCATCCAAAATAAATTTTTTGAGCCTCTCCAGTTCAACTTTCATATTAAACTATTATAACATACAAGAAAAACGATGTGAAAGTTTAATAAGTGAATTAAATTCCATAACCTCTGAACAAAAAAACAAGGCTTGAGGCCTTGTTTCAATATTATCCAGGTTTTTTATTTTATCCCCAGTTTCTCTTTCGCCCTTTCAACCACTTCGTCTATTTTTAATTCCGACTTGATGAGATAATCGAATTTTCCGGCTTTTTTTATTTTGCTCATATACTCGTTATCCTTCACATTGGTAAGAAATATGATTTTCGCGCTTTTATCGGATTCCATTATTTTTTCAGCCATGGTGATGCCGTCCATCAAAGGCATCAGGATGTCTGCCATAATGAGGTCGGGCTTTTCGTTTTCAGCCGCCGCAACGGCCTCTTCCCCGTCTTTGGCTGTAACGACGGAAAATCCCTCAAGCTCAAACCTTTTCTTATAAATATCAAGGATGTCGCTGTCGTCCTCCACTATCAGTATTTTTTTGCTTATTTTATTTTTATTCATTTTATTTTATGTATTCTTCCACCATTTTTACCAGGTCGGTGGGCATTATGCTGGTTTTTAAAATGAACTTATCGGCCTTAGTTTCTCCCTCTTTCATTATTTCCTGGCTGGCGTAATTGCTTAATATGAAAACGGGAATATCTTTTGTTTCAGAGTTTACCTTCAGCTCTTTTAATATTTCCATTCCGTTGATATCTGGCAGAATAAGGTCAATTATAAAAAGGCTGGGTTTTTCCGCTTTTTTTTGCTTAATTTGCTTTATTTTTTCAATGGCTTCATTCCCCCACTGCATAATCTCCACATTAACGCCCTTGGCCCGTTCAAAAGCCGCCCTGTAAACCTCTATGATTCCCTCGTCGTCTTCAACTAAATATACTGTTTTTTTCATTTTTTAAAATTTTAGATACGATGTTATTATATCGCATCTCATGCGAGAGTCAATTAAATTCAAAAAGAATACAAAAAAAGCGCTACTCATTGAGTAAGCGCTTAGTGTTTCCCCTGGGAAACGCTATGGTTAGAGCAAACTTTTGAAGCATCCTGAGTCAGGTCCCGTCAGATTGCCAGAGCGATTAAACGCTCTTTTTCTGCATCCTCCGCAGAAAGATAGAAGACTGCATGATCCGCACGGCTCTTGGAATTGACTTCTATCTCGCAAAGACCTAAAAACCTGCGAGTCAAACCAAATCCTTTCCAGGTTTTGTTGATGAATGTTACCAGCAACAACCTCCCGGAAAAAAGGACAGGGAATAACATCTCCGTCAACTGTTACGGAACAGGCGGCAATTCCAGCCGTACAACCTCCGCGATTGCCAATGTATCCATCAGATTTCTTGTCCTGCAAAACGGAAACCAGTGGCGAGGTGAAGCGCAAAATCTTCTTCTGTAAAAAAAGTCCGTAGAGCTTCCTGCTAACCTCCAAGGCCTGAGCAGGCGAAAGAGCGAGCTCTGGACTCTCATGAGTCGGAACGCACAGATTGAAACCCAAATCCAGCCCAGCCTTATTCGCCGACTCAACCATGGCATCAATCTTATCGATGTTGCCTTGATGTATTGTGGCAAAAAGATAGGCATAGATTCCGGCCACCTTCAGATTCAAAGCGAATTCAATCAGTTTCTCTCCGACGACCGTTCTTACGTCAGATCCATCGGGTTCATAGCTGATATGAATCACATTGAAGGCCTTGAGAAGATTTCTGCTCTTGGCGCTCGCGATTCCGTTCGTTTGAAGAACTGTCCTTACGGCGGTTTTTCTCTCAAAAAGACTTTCTGCGAGCCAGTCGAATTCCGGATGGAGAGACGCCTCTCCGCCGGAAATCACGAACGAGGAAACTCCTTTCTTCTCGGCAAACTCCAGCAACGATAGAACCTGGACTACTGACATGTCCGCAACTTCCCTGTTGCGGTTATAACAATGCCGGCAATCGAGATTGCACCTGGTGGTTATCTCAACTTCCAACAAATGCATTCCCAGCTTCGCATCTGATGTCGATGCCATTTCCAAACCCTCCTTTCAAGTATTCTTCAGTCCACGCCATGCATCCGCCCATGCACTTGTGTTTCTTGACACATGCATGACACTTTTCTGGCATAAGTTCCTGTAGAGCCAGTTCACGAAAAAGATTGAATCCCCTGCCGTTGCGCCAAATCTCCAGCGCATCGCCGGTCAGAATGTTGCCACAACGAAATCCTTCGTAATGGAAGAAGTTACATGGGTAGACCTCGCCGTCGTAGTCGATGACGATCTTGTACTTGCCAGCGGCACAATTCGGCAACGGAATTGCCTGGGAATTGTACATCGCCGGGTCGTTAAAATAGATATTCATGATACCGTGCTTCAACCCCAGCTGATTAGCAGGAATCCGTGCCATCGTCGCCCCGTAATCATCAAGCAATTCCCTCGTGATTACCAAGGCTTCTTCCTCGTAGTTAGCGCCGAAAGTTGCCTTGATAGGGATCGTTGCATGAAACATGCTGATTCGGCAAAGCCCATTGACGTATGTGAAAACATCGTAGATCTCGCCATAGTTGCGCTTCACCAGAACCATATTGACCGAAGCGTTGGTCAAAGCCGCTGCCTCAACCATATGATTGCGGGCACGCCGGAAAGATCCGGGCAACTTCGTTATCAAATCGTGGGTAGATTCCAATCCGTGGATTGAAAAAATGATGTTGTCAACATGTTTGGCCACTTTTCTGCAACTAAACGTGCCGTTAGTCGTCATCCATATTTCAAACCCCTGTTTCTTGCCAAAAGCCACCAATTCCTCGAATCCCTCGTGAAGGAAATTCTCGCCACCGGAGAAATGCAGGCGTCGAACTCCCAGCTTCTTAAGCTTTAGAATGATAGTCTTCCACTGAGCCGTGGAGAGAACGGCGTAGTTCTTCTGGGGACCGCAATCCTTGTAGCAGAAAATGCACCACTGATTGCAGTCCCTCGTAAGTTCTATTTGTCCCATCATGGGCTTTGCCCACGACAGCTCCAATAGCTCTTTCCGAGTAAAACCTTCTAGCATGTTCATAACTTTTCCTCCTATGTAAGTATCTGTTTTGAGGCCAAGTACAGGGCGAATTTTTCCGGCACGACTCGGGAATCCAGCAATCCATCAGGATCTGCTGAAGCCAATAAGTCGTCCATAAGTTTCGCCGCCTTCCCCTTCAGGAAGATAAAGCCAAAATTCACGTAGAACGCGTAAACTCCGTTTTTCTTCGCAAAAGAGGCACACTGATTAATCGTAGCCTTCATGAGTACTCCTTTGATCCGCTTGGTTAAGAAAACAGGGGCAAGTGCCGATTAAGACAAATGCCCCTTCGGGATCCGTTCTCCAACTCAGTTGCCATTAACGAGGCAACCGGCGTTTTCGAACTCGACGACATCCATCTGCCAATCGGCATTCTTGTCGTCATACTGATCGACTACCGGCTTGTCATTCAAAGAAATCACCTCCTTTCCAGATAAAAATGACAAAGTACGAACGCCACCTTCATTGATGCCAAACTACAAGCTTGTCCAGTGGCGGTTTAAGCTTATAATACATTATTAGGCATTAAAGTCCAGGGTAGAATAAAAAAACCCCGCCGTTTTCACGACGAGGTATCATTGTGCCGATTAAGCCTGTTAGTTCTCAATCGACACTTCGACTTGCTCGCTGTCTGCGACAGCGATTTTTTCAGCCCGCATAACAAACGCAATGTCCTCTAAAAATGGATTCAGAAGACTGTGTTGAATCTTCGGGCATTTGATTCCCATCAGGGAGACAGTTGCCCCAAACCTGATTTTCTTAGCGGTTTTTACCTTTCGGCCCTCGGAAATAATGAACAGAGCCAAGTTGGATCCATCCATAATCTCAGGGTCGGCAGGTTCTATCGCGGCAGATGGCCACATTGCATTGTTGATGCTTTTATCCCCTTCCCTCCCGTAGAAATATCCCATGTCGCTTTCCGAATCAATTGATTCGCGCGCACCTTCGACATAGCCTCTTTTAGCCACCTCAGCATGGTACATTTCTTCCGTGATGTGAGGGACGAAGGGCGATGCCATTTTCAGGATATTTAGGAAGGATTGGTAAGTTGCGTATTGGGCAGAAAGCCTTTCAGTAGCTCTTTCTTTGTCTCCTGGATCTATTGAAAGTCTTCCTTTCGCAATCTCCAAGTAATTATCACAAAATTCCGACCAGAAGAAATCCTCAAAAAGGCGGCGGGCATGCAAGAACTCGTAGTTCTCGAAAGCCTTGGCCATTTCTTCGGCTGTATTTGTGGACCGTTGCAGAATCCACTTGTCGAACGCATTCTCGCCTTCCTCTGGCAATTCAGCATTCGGATCGAAATCTTGCAATTTTCCCAACACAAGCTTACCGGCATTGTAAAGCTTGGTTACAAGCTTCCTTCCCTTTTCGACTTCCTTTTCATCGAAGTAAGCATCCCTGCCTAAAGCCGCACCGCACATTGCATAGCGAATGGCATCGGCGGATTTATCCGCAATCAACTCTTCGGGGCTATACTTTCCTCCCCCAGTCTTCTTGCTAATCTTCTCGCCCTTCTTCACCAAAATGTGCCCGGAAATTATCAGATCCTTCCAAGGCGCTTCGCCATGCCTATACAACCCCATGAGGATTGAATAGACAGCCCATGTCCTGATTATATCATGGCCTTGTGGCCGCATGGACATAGGATACATAGTACCCCTTAAGGACCCGTTTAATTGATTTCCGTTATTGATGTCAGGGGTTAAAGAAGAAGTGAACCAAGTGTCTAAAACACTACTTTCCGGGATTAACTTCCCCGTTTTGCAATGAGGACAAGCTGTTTTTGATCTCTGTGCCTTCGGATCCATGGGAAATTCGTCTTCCTCTGGAATAACGATTTTTGCGCAACTATCGCAGTTGAAGACCGGAATTGGAATGCCGTAAAACCGCTCCCTGGAAATGCACCAATCCCACTTCAAGCCAGAAACCCATTCCCGGTATCTTTTCTCCATATATGGCGGGTGCCAATTAATACTGCTTCCGGCCTCGAGAAGACGGTCCTTCATGTCAAGCATTTTGACGAACCACTGAGTGGTCGGCAGAAATTCAATCGGCTTTCCACACCTTTCATGGACGCCGATGCTATGCTTGATTTTTTCCTCCTTTCCGACCAGTCCTTCTTTTTTGAGGCTTTCGATGATCGTTTTTCTGGCTGCATCCGGCGCTAAACCGTTGACCTCCGGCAGTTCATCAACAGCCTGCAGATTTCCATCTCTATCCAGAATGATTCTTTCCGGCAATCCGTAAGTTTTGACCCAGTAAATGTCTGTCTCATCTCCATAAGTACAGCACATCACTGCGCCGCTGCCTTTTTCTATCTCGACTTTTTCGTTGAACAGGACCGCCACTTCCTTGCCGAGCGGAGTCATAACTTTTCTTCCGACGAGATGCTTATACCTCTCGTCTTTCGGATTAACAAATACTGCCACACAGGCAGGAAGCAATTCCGGCCTTGTGGTGGCGATAATCAAATTCCCCCCATCTTCTGTCTTAAAGAGAAGGTCAAAGAAAATGGCTTCCTTCTCCGAGTCTTCCTTTTCGGCTTGCGCAAAAGACGTATGGCATTCCGAACAATAAAGAGCCGGGGCGTTTTTCTTATAAATCAGCCCCTTCTCATAAAGTTCTTTGAACACCGACTGCGCCAATCTCTGCGCTTCCGGAGCAATAGTGGAGTACTCAAGCCTCCGATCAATGCTCATTCCCACCGATCTCCAAAGTCTTTCGTAGACCTTTTTATACTTTTCGGTGGTTTCAAGGCAAGACTTGATGAACTTGCTACGTTGCACATCCTGGCCCCTCACTCCGGTTTCTTTTTCAACCAGCCTTTCAGTCGGCAGGCCGTTGTTATCGAAACCCATTGGGTACCGTATGTTGCAGCCGGACATCCTTTTGAATCTTGCCACTACTTCGGCTTGGACATATGAAAAAATATGTCCAAGATGCAGCGCGCCTGAAATTGTAGGGGGAGGAGTGTCCACGGTGAAAAGAGGCCCCGACCGTTCAGGGTCAAATTCGTAGATTCCTTCCCTCTCCCAAAAATCCTGCCAGTACTTTTCCTTTTCTGAAGGATTGTACCTCTCCTTTTCTTCAAATTTTTTTTCCTTTTTGGATTCCATAGTAGATTTTACCTCCTTTATGGGTTTGTGTTTGGGATAGCTTATAGTATATCAGCCGAATTTTATCGCGTCTCCGACTCGGTTTTGCGTAATTTCGAGCTTTTCTAGCTGCATATATTCGCCTTTTTTCAATTCTAACGTTTCTTATTCTTTTGTCAAAAGCAGAAAATCATTCTCTGCTGTACTATACCTAGCTTACAGGAAAATTTTGAATTAGCAAGGGTAAGGTACAACCTCACGCTCAATTTGTCGCACAATAAAAATTACGGTTTTTTTACTGAACCGGAAGTTCGATGTAAAATGTTGAGCCCTTGCCCTCCCCTGGAGATTCGGCCCAAACCTTGCCGTTGTGCGCCTTGATAATTTGTCCTGAAATATAAAGCCCAATTCCCCTGCCTGTGACAAATGTTTTTTTTGCCAGCTCTCCCCTTTCAAAAGTAGTGTTGAAAAGCTTCCTTATCCCGTCTGCCGACATTCCGATTCCCGTGTCTTTTACCGTTATCAATATGTTGGGCGAATTGGAAATTTTTATATCCACCCCGCCCTTTTGAGTGTATTTTATGGCATTGTCAAAAATATTATACAAGGCCGCTCTTAATTTCTCCGGGTCGGCTTTAACGGGCGGAAGTTCGGGAAGTTTTCCCAGTTTCAAATGAATTTTCTTTGATTCCGCAACGAATTTCAGCTCGCTTATAATCTCTTCCAAGATGCCGTCAATCCGGACATCCGGCTTTAACAGCACCACCTCTTTTCCCAGCTGAAACTGCGTTATGTCCAAAAATTCGTTAACCATTTTAATCAGCGTGGCGGTTGACTTGTCGAATTTTTGTATAACCTCCGTTGTTTTTTTATTCTGCTTTCCGTAAACGCCTTTCAATATTAAATCAGCATACCCCATCATAGAAGTCAAAGGAGTCCTTAAATGGTGCTGAATAGTCAGAAGAAACTGATTCTTCGCCTTGTCTAAAGCCTGCAATTCCTCCTTTGCCTTTTTCTCCAATTCGTAGGCTTTTTCTGTCTGTTCTTTAGTCTGCTTTTCTATCTCATACGCCCCCTGAATCTCCTTAGCCAACTTCTCAATCTGTTCCCTCTGCCTTATCTCTCTTAACATGCTTATAATAAGAGATATGCCAAAAATAACTACGGCTATAAATAATAAAAGATTTACTATCAAGTCATTAAGGTCGCTGGATATTAGCACTTTTATGAATAAAAATATCCAAATCGCGATTGTAAATAACTCTGTTGTGACAACCTTAATGTTAAAAAGTTTATACCTGATCGTGGCATAGCCGAATAAAAGCGGATAAAATACCACTAAAAAATTTCCATAAGGGGCAATGGGAATATCGTACCACAGGAAAAAATTAGTTAGACCGCCGGCGAAAGCAATAACTGCCCCGGTTAAAACATAGGCCAATCTTTTTTTGTCTTCTCCGTCTGCTGTCATATAACCTTTCAAAAGCAAATAGCTGGAATAAATTATTATGCATATATATAAAATAAATAAATAAATATGATACAAAATACCAGGATTAGGCCAAAAAGGAAAAAATAATTTTTCCTCCACTGAGCTAATATAAAGATCTGAAAACGAAAATAATATGAATAAAAAACTTAATATATATACCATCCAAAGAGAAGTTTTTTTCTGTTTTTCAATTTTTAAAATTGACAATACCCAATGCAAATAAAAAACCGGAATCAATGTCGACCCGATTGACAACATTCTAACCCAAAATAGCGCAGAAAAAGCGTCGTTGCTGGAAAGCCATTTCCAATAGCTAAAAGACCATATGCATATGGCTATTACAATTAAAAGATATAAGCGATTTAATTTGTCGCGCCAATTATGAGAAATGACAAAAATACCAAACCCCAATACGACCAAGCCATTAATAAGGCCGGACAGCGCAAAAATACTTAATAAACTCATATTCTATTTTCTTATAATCGCTACGATGTGATTTTTTAACGGCTCAAAAATAATTTCTCCTTTCTCTTCCGAAAAATTCGATTCTCTTAAAAGCTGTGCTAACTCCGGATCCGATCTGTAATACATTTTAGGCCAGCCCATTCGCAATATAAATGGCTGTTCTTTATTTGGAACAATATTTCCTACTATAAAAAGTCCACCTTTTTTTAGTATATCATAAATTTTACAAAAAACCTCATTTGCTTTTTCGTCGCGAAAATAGTCTAATAATCCAACCATCTCTACAATATCGATTGAATTTTTATCAACTAAAAATTCAATATTTTGGGCAAGATCATTAATCCATTTAAAATTATTATACAAACCAAATTCCCTTGCTAATTTTTTGCCAAGCTCAATCGCTTTTAAGCTTTTATCAACATTTGTAACCGAAATTTCCCAGTCTTTTATTTTTTTTGATTGTCTGTTTAATACTTCAACGATACCTCTTGCCGAACCTCCTCCTATTGTCAAAATATTTATTTTTTTCTCGCGGTTTTGCTTTAAAATCTGCAAAATTTCTTTTTCCAGGCTATTTTCAACAATTTTGAGGCGGTTTCTTACTCCTTTTGATTGGGACAAAAAGTGGTGCCAAAATAAATCAGCTATGCCTTGCAACATGCCCCTTGAAAATAAATTTCTTCGGTATCGGCCGTACATTACCTCCAGCGCCCTGGCAGAGCCGACATTTTCCAAAACAATTTCTGCATCTTGGCTTGAATTTTTTAAAAAATACCGCAAGAATTTTTCTGGCAGAATATTTAATATCGGCACGCTAAAAACCCTGACTAATTTTACAAACAAATTATGCCCCTCCAAATTTTTATCCTCTGCGATTCTCGTTTTCATTTTATTTTTTCAGCTTTCAATAAAATCAACTTTGTGCCATCAGAAATATTTAATTCAGAAAATTTTTCATCCGATGGATTCAATAAAAAATAATTTAAATGTTCGGACGTGTCCAGTTTGATATCGCCCGATTCGGTTTCAACAAGGAAATTAAATTGCCTTGTTTTTTTTCCTGAACTGGAAGCATAATCAAATGAGCCCAGATAAGCAATAACTGCAATTACCACAAGATTGGTTTCTTCTTTAACTTCTCGCGCCAAGGCATGCAAAAGGTCTTCGTTTATGTTTACAGCTCCGCCTGGAAAAACTAAAAGCCCGCCTAAAAATTCAGCGGGGGCTCTTTCTAATAGTAAAAATTTGTTATCAAGTTTGATAACTGCTCTTACTACTATTTTTTGAATGCCATCTTTTATCCCTTGATTTAACAGTTCTTGAATTATTAATTTATCAATATTTATTTTCATATTTAAATCTTCCTGGTTAATGTTGTTTGTTCGGCTAATATTTTTTCGTCAATTTTAAGGGGAAGTTCAATATAGAAAGTTGAGCCTTTGCCTTCACCTTCTGACTCAACCCATGCTTTTCCCTAGTGATATTTAATAATCTGGTAAGACAAGTATAAACCCACGCCTTTGCCCTAGGCTGTTTTTTCGGCCTGTTTGGTTCTTTCAAATTTCTGTTCAAATATGGTTTTTGCTTTATCCTGCGGAATGGCAATGCCCGTGTCTGAAACAGTAATTTTCACGGCATTATCGTAGCTTTCGGCTTTTACGATTACCCTCCTTTATTTGTATATTTTATACCGTTGTCAACAATGTTAAACATGGCGGCTTTCAGTTCTTCTTTATCGGCTGTAATGTTAAATAAAAAAGGGGCCAGAAATCTTCTTTTAATTCTTTTTATCCTTGGCATTATTTTTTATTTTGCTGTTTCTATTACAAAAATACAATTAATGTCGTTCATTTCTTAAATAGACAGCTCTTTATACGACCAAATAGGAGCGTCAAGCATTGGGTTGTTTGATTTTAATAAAGTTGCAAACCACTTAGAATCTAATTCTGGCAAGAAATATTTTAAATACTCTGGCTTAATAAATGTTTTTATCATATTTTCAATATCCTTATCATTATTTGGAAATAATCCAGTTATTCCATCTTCTTTAGACGCGCTAACTTTTTGGCCCTTGCAATATATTAATGGAATTTTTATAACTGGAAACAATCTATCCCCCCATTCTTTATTGATATTTTTTTCGTGAACATTATATATTCTATTTGAATGAGGATCGTCTCCTCGTAAAACATGGGTTACTCCTAATAATTTGTCCATTTTCATATGGCAGTACGCCTTATTAAAGCGTCTTGGCAATTGATCGGTTTCAACGCATAGTTTTTTTAATCTTTTAATACGATTTTTAGGAAAACCAGACAAACAAACATGCGTATGTTCCATGATTAATGGAAGTTTTTTATTAATACTGTTTATAGGTGGCCGTGAAAATTCAAGCGACGATTCAATCAATTGTTTATATAATTTTTTATCGTCTAATGTGTTCCAGCTATAATCATAAATAATAGGAATGTTATTTTTTTTATCTTTGAAAACGCGGTATTTTTGAGGACGTTTTACTCCATCCAAAGAATAACGTATTCCGTATTCATTAATTACTTCTGACATGCCGCATATCCTCGCAATATTATAGATTCTTTCAAAGCCTAGCTCTCTTTGTTTTCTTTCTTGGCCATTTGCATCTCTGTGCATACTACCTTTTGTTTTAAGCTGCCAATCAATTCTCACGATCGCTCTTCCGTGCAATGCTTTAGCCGTCCAACCAGCAATAATAAATAATAATGTATGACCATAATGGGCCGCGTTAGAGGAAATATTGGGTGCCACTCTAATAATCGGGTTCTTCATATTTTTGTTAATGTTTAGTTTCTATTTATTTTATCCTTATTTTCTCCAACCAATTCCATACCTCATAATACTTGTTGAAAAAAACTTTTCGTCAGGTGATGCTGAATAATTATCAAACTTTTTCCAAAATTTGACATTCGGAACCCATTGATAATTAAGGCATTTCATTTCTTTTTTAAAATTATAAAGCTGTTTTATAATATCTAATCTTAATTCTTCACTGGAACAATTATGAGAATGTCCTTTGTGAATAAAAATTTCGTTAATATTTATTTCATTATAAAATTTTATAGATTTCAATTGATTGTTGTAATATTCACTTCCCGGTCTTAACGCAAGAAAATGAAATTTAATTTCAAAACTCGATATCTTTTTTGCTAAGTCAAAAGTTTTTCTTATGCTATCATTCGTAGCTCCAGGCAAATCTAAAATCCAACTAGTACGGACACGAACGCCAATTTTTTGAGCAAATTTAATAATTTTGATTGCATAATCGTCAGAAAAATTTTTACCCAGATTTAAACGAATATCATGATTACCGTGCTCTATCCCAAAGTGTATCCATCTACAACCTGCCTCGTGCATCCTGTTAAGCAATCCCTCATCTACATCAATTATTCGGCATAAGCAACCCCAAACAATGTTTATTTTATTATTTTTTATAGATTTACAGATTTGTTCAACTCTTTGCCGGTCGCTAGAAAAATTATCGTCTAAAAAAATAATTTTACGAGTTCCTAAATTTATTAAATGTTTAATTTCAGATAATACTAATTGCGGAGAAGCAGTTCTCCATGCACCCAAGTAATCATTTGTAGGGCAAAACTTACAACAACCATTGCATCCTCTACTGGAAATAATAGAATGAACATCTATATAATTATTGAATTGGCATAATCTTCTGTCGGCAATCGGTCCAGATTGAGGAATTAAATCATAAATATTTTTTGTTTTATCTCTATGGAATAATTTAAAATTATTAAATTTATTTTTGTGTGTAATGACGTGATCATTTTTTTCTAACAAATTTAGATTTTTATATTTAAACAAATCAGCAAGTACAATTTCTGGTTCGCCGACGACGCAACCATAAAGCGTAGGAAATTTATTCAGTATTTTTTTAGGAAAATAATTTGCTAATCTGCCTGCAAGCAAAATATAATCTGCTAATTTTGATATCTTATTAAACAAAATACCCAATGATGTGACAGCATCCGACGAATATAAGGGTATTAAGTAATCAAAAACCACTATTACGACTTTATAACGATTAGATTTTAAATTATTTATCGCTCTAATGCCAAAACGATCTAAATCAATAAAATCTACATCATTATGATTGTGTTTTGCCCATGTGGCAAGTGTCAGCGCGTCAACCGGTTCAATCAAAATAGAAGGGTCGCTTTTGGGAATATTCGGCGCGCTTATTATTAAATAATTAATATTCATTTCATAAAAATATTCTCGGTAATATTTATTTGGTAAACATTTTAAATTATAGTGAAAGATGGAAATAATCTTTTAATATTCTTTTTGTGTAATCTGCTGTTTTTAAATTCTCTATGTCTTCTGCGGTGAAAAACGCCAAATCATCGCCCTCTTTCTGCTGTTTTTTTAAAGTTTCAATAGGCTGATTAATGGGGGCAGTAAAAACAAATTGTATGTAAACTGCTCCGTCGGCTCTGTTGATGTCGTATTTTTTGAAAAATTTTAAACCCTTAACTTTTATTCCCAGCTCTTCTTTTAATTCTCTTTTAGCTGTTTCTTCTGGTTTTTCTCCCTCTTCTATTTGACCGCCGAACTCGCTCCAAGAATCTTGATTCCATTTATTCCTTTTATCCCTATGCTGGAGCAAAACAGATCCATCTTTTGATATTAAAATAACGCCCGCTCCCTTGCCTATAATCATAAATTTATATTATTTTTTATTAAAAAATTATTTAGCTAACTATACTAAAAAAGTTCTTTGCATGTCAACAAAGAACTTATGCTTGCATTGAGAACAGCGCAAGTTTTTTTTGAGTAATTATACGATTAATAATATCAACGCTTATTTGCAGATCTTCATTTATTAAATGATAGTCTGCCATTTCCCCTTTAAAGCTATCTAATATTTGTTTAGCAAGATTAAGACGTAAAGTAATTTTTTCTTCATTTTCCCTATTTCTTTTTTGTAAGCGCCTTTTCAATTCTTCCAAAGAAGGAGGAGAGACAAATATTGATATTATATTATTAAAGTATTTTTTTAATTGTTCTATCCCCCATAATGTTGTTTCTAATAGAATATCATGTCCGTCGCTTAAAGCATTGGAAATATCACTAATTTTTATACCGTAATAAAAACCAAATTGCTGTATTTTTCTACTAATCAATTCGCCATTTTCATATAATTTTTCGTATTCAGCATGGGTGATATGATGATATTCCGCAATACCAATATCACCACTGGTTTTAGGCCTTGTGGTAACCGAAGGGACAAGTTTTAAATCACCACGTTGATTTAGTAAAGATATTTTTATGCTTGTTTTACCTACGCCAGAAGGACCACATAATACAAAAATTAAATTATTACTATCGATATTGTCTTTGTCTTTGGCTTTTGCTTTTCCTTCCTTTTCTCTATCCTTGACTCCCTCGTTTGATGAAGAAGTCTTCGTGTTTTCGTGAAACTTGTTGTCGCGCATGGCTCCCTCCTGACTACCTTGCAAAAAATAGTTGAATAAATTTTCAAAGAACTCTGCGCCAGAAATCACCCTCAGCGTTAATTATCGTTATTATGACAAATTATAAAATTTCGTCAAATTATGCGATAGGTCTATTAAATTTTTCCGGTTAATGCCGTTTGTTCGGTTAATGTTTTTTCGTCAATTTTAAGCGGAAGTTCAATATAAAAAGTTGAACCTTTGCCTTCGCCTTCTGACTCAACCCATGCTTTTCCCTGGTGGTATTTAATAATCTGGTAAGACAAGTATAAACCCACGCCTTTGCCCCCGGCTGTTTTTTCAGCCATGGTGATTCCGTCCATCAAGGGCATCAGGATATCTGCCATTTTTATTTTTATTCATTTCATTTTATGTATTCTTCCACCATTTTTACCAAGTCGGTGGGCATTATGCTGGTTTTTAAGATGAATTTATCAGCCTTAGGCTCTCCCTCTTTCATTATTTCCTGGCTGGCGTAATTGCTTAATATGAAAACGGGAATATCTTTTGTTTCAGAGTTTACCTTCAGCTCTTTTAATATTTCCATTCCGTTGATATCTGGCAGAATAAGGTCAATTATAAAAAGGCTGGGTTTTTCCGCTTTTTTTTGCTTAATTTGCTTTATTTTTTCAATGGCTTCATTCCCCCACTGCATAATCTCCACATTAACGCCCTTGGCCCGTTCAAAAGCCGCCCTGTAAACCTCTATGATTCCCTCGTCGTCTTCAACTAAATATACTGTTTTTTTCATTTTTTAAACTTTTAAAACACGATGTTATTATATCGCATCTCATGCGAGAGTCAATTTAAATTTAAATTAAAGGAGTATTTTCAGGCTTAATTTGTCGCACAATAAAAATTACGGTTTTTTTACTGAACCGGAAGTTCGATGTAAAATGTTGAGCCCTTGCCCTCCCCTGGAGATTCGGCCCAAACCTTGCCGTTGTGCGCCTTGATAATTTGTCCTGAAATATAAAGCCCAATTCCCCTGCCTGTGACAAATGTTTTTTTTGCCAGCTCTCCCCTTTCAAAAGTAGTGTTGAAAAGCTTCCTTATCCCGTCTGCCGACATTCCGATTCCCGTGTCTTTTACCGTTATCAATATGTTGGGCGAATTGGAAATTTTTATATCCACCCCGCCCTTTTGAGTGTATTTTATGGCATTGTCAAAAATATTATACAAGGCCGCTCTTAATTTCTCCGGGTCGGCTTTAACGGGCGGAAGTTCGGGAAGTTTTCCCAGTTTCAAATGAATTTTCTTTGATTCCGCAACGAATTTCAGCTCGCTTATAATCTCTTCCAAGATGCCGTCAATCCGGACATCCGGCTTTAACAGCACCACCTCTTTTCCCAGCTGAAACTGCGTTATGTCCAAAAATTCGTTAACCATTTTAATCAGCGTGGCGGTTGACTTGTCGAATTTTTGTATAACCTCCGTTGTTTTTTTATTCTGCTTTCCGTAAACGCCTTTCAATATTAAATCAGCATACCCCATCATAGAAGTCAAAGGAGTCCTTAAATGGTGCTGAATAGTCAGAAGAAACTGATTCTTCGCCTTGTCTAAAGCCTGCAATTCCTCCTTTGCCTTTTTCTCCACTTCGTACGCCTCCCTTATTTCTTTTGTTTGTTCATCCACTTTTTGCTGGAGATTTTTGTTAAAATCTTTTAATTGATCATAAAGCTGGGCATTTTCAATAGCAACAGCCAATTGACCTGCTATAATATTTAAAATATTAATATCTTGATCACTATACAATTCTCCAGATTTTTTTGTGCCTATAGCCGCAACACCGATTAACCTTTTTTTAACATATAACGGTAGAAGGAGGGAGATATCGTTTTTATTTAATTTATATAATATATCTACATTAACAGGTCGAAATTCACCGTTTTCGTAACGACTTTTCATTTCGTCGATTACTAAAATCCCTTTGTTCCTTTCAAGTTCTTCTGATAGAATATTTACGGCGTTTTTATATTCGATTAAGGATTCGGCAACTCCTGGTTTAAACCCTTCTTTTAATAATATCTTAAGATATTTTCCGTCGCCATCTAAGAGAACAATTCCAAATTTTTCGCAATGGAATGCCTCAATTAATATTTTTGATACTTCTGCGAGAAGTTGGTTAATATTTAAAATAGAGGATGTGGACTCATTAATTTTTGATAATAATTTGTCTGGGTCGTAGCTTTTTCTATATAAAAAACCTTTTGTGCTTTGTTCTATGGTTTTATGGATTGATCCATAGCCCAACATTATCAATATGCCAAACATTAGTCCTGTTATAATGTTGGCATTTCCTCCGAGCAATCCGCTAAAATACAAACTGACTATTGATGAAAATATAACATATAACGCTGTGATTAATGTTAAAATTAAACCAAATACAAATGACCTGAATACAACCGCCCTTACATCCATAAAACGATATTTAACTATCGAATATGTAATAACTAACGGATAAAAAGTATAAAGAATTATTGGATAAGGAGGAAACGGAATATTAAATGTAAGCAAAAAAACGCTTCCGCCTCCGATAAAACCAACTGCCGAAGAAAAGAAAACATATTTTAACTGACTGGCGATTATACCGGTTTTCTCCCTAAAATTTCTATACAATATATAACTGCTTAATATGGCCCAGCCAAAAAAATAAACGGTAAAATATATATATAAAGGACCAGCGTCGCACACATAATCAAATATATATTTTGATTTTAAATCTTGCACAAAAAGTTTAGTTGGATTAACTATAAAAAATATAAAGGCAAGAAAATAAGACATACGAAGCGTCCATTTATACTCACCTTTTTTATTAATCAGAGCCAATACAAAATGCATATATAAGACTGGAATAAAAATTGCGGCGATGTGCAAAATCCAATTGCTATACCATGCGATATTTTTGGCGGAAGTAGTAATCATCAAAAAATATCCAAAACCCCATACGGCCGATGCCATATTTAATCTTAACCAAGCCCTATTCACTAATCTTTCTTTGTTTCTAAAATAAGCAAAAATACCAGACCCTAAAGCAACTAAGCTGCCTATCAATAAGCTAATGTTAAAATAATTTAGTGGAATCATAGTATAAATCTAAATATTCATTTCCCAATTTTGAAATTTCTTTATTGGATAATAAAAAATTTACCATATCTTTAAGTGTCGCGAACGTCATATTTGTGCCGTGATGAGGCTCTATATTAATGTCTCCCATATAATTAAAATCGTTATGCAATATTTTGTTTATTATGCCGCTTTCTTTTCCCTGAAAAGCATATACGGCAGATTGGGGCGAAGAGCATGAAACTGATGGATTGCTTTGACCGTATGCCAACCATCCTTCTGGAATAAATTTAGGATTAACATATCCGTGCCAATGAGCTATTGCAAATCCGTCCTTTTGAATAGTTATTGGAAAAAACGAATCGGGCTCGAAATACGACATCAAGCTGGCAAAAATGGCATTGGAAACAGCGTGAGACAATATAACCTTAGTATCAAATGAGGGCTTGTAGTCGCCCGACAGCTCTACTCTGTTCTCTAGTCCTAAAAACATTTTTCCGTTTTTCAGACCTATTTTTATTAAATCTTTTTGAGGATTGAGATTTGTCTTATCGGCTCCAGACCTGGATGTTAAAACCCAAACCTCGGGAATTTTAACAACTAAATTTTTGTCTTTAATTCCTATCTTTACGTACGAATCGCTCCCGTAGTTTACATATTCTTTATTTTTCAGCTCATTAAATAAATTTTTATCATCTATTTCTTCAAGTAATAATGGTTTGAATATTTCTACGGGTAATTGGCGGGCTAAAAAACCAAAACTCATGCCGTTTCTTTCATCTAAATGGACTGCTCCAATCCATCTGTAAAAATAATTTCTAAATTTTAAACTATCTATTTCTCTTCCACGGGGATACAATCCTGTTTTCTCAAAAAACGGCCCGTTTTCAATCAAATCGTTGACATACGGTTTATATTTATTATCCCCAGGATCAAAATTATTCTTTAATAATGTGAATTCTGATAAGGAAGGAGGAATAACGGGAGCCGCTATCTTGGGAATTAAAGAATTCAATACGTTTTCTTCAAAATTTTTATCAATTGGAAAAATAGGATGGGATAAGTTAAAACTATATATCATCCAATTTTTATCATCTATGCATACCGCTAAATTTGTCATATTCCATGCGAATAAATTCAGTGCCGCATCCATATGTTCTTTAAAAATGCTTGATTTGTTTACTGTAACATTATTTTTTAAAATGGTTATTATCGGATTTTCCTTAAAACTTGTAGTATGGTCTATCGGTAAGTCACTTTCTTTGTTTTCTCCCAAGCTGACAATCGCTATTTTTCTTTTTATTTTTTTCCCAAAAACAAATTTAAAAAATTTTTGGGAATGCGATTTTTTAAACCGCAAAGCCTCTTCTTCTGATTTCAGAGATTTGGCTACAAGAGAATATAATTTGAAAAATAACAAACATCTCTTAAAAACACTTTTAAAAAATGGCCATTCTATCGCCTCGTTATAGGGGATAATTTGCACCCCTAAATTTTTAAAAGCCGTTTTCAGTTTTTCTCCAAACTCTAAAATTTCCTCGTCAATATTTTCTTTATGCGGAAAAAAGGTAATCTTTAAATTCCTCGCCATTTCAGACGGAATCAAATCCACTCCCCCGCTGATGCCCAGTATATTTTTAATTGTCTCCACGCTTAGCGACATAACAAATATTTTTATTTTTTTCTTTAGATGTTTTGGCATCCAAAAAATCATTGTATTATTATACCACTTTTTCAAATCACTTAAAATACATAAAAAAACGCCTCTCATTCGAGCAAGCGTTTTTTTATAGCGAAACATTTGTCCTACTTAGACTCGGCAAAGTTCGGCGTATTTTTCCTGAATTATTGCCTTGATACACATACAGTGGCAATAAGCAACACTATTAATTGCTTTACAATTTATGTATAAATGTTACTATAATTTATATTCAAACAACGGGTTTTAATTAGCTCATTTACAATTAACCTAAAAAAGAGGAGGCTATATGAACCAGCCAATAGCGAGAAAAGATAATGAAGAAAGTGAAATGCTTCGCAGCATTTGTGACGAATTAGGAATTCCCAATCTCGTAGAAGTACTTGCGGAAACTCCGTTAAGACGATCCTTATTAATGCATACAAAAATCGCTCTATCAAGAGAAAAGCCACGGATGTCCTGAACGAATATGTTTCAAAAAAACAATTTTACGGGGTAGGGTCTATTCCACAAAATCAATTAATGGATTTTGTACAAACATGTTACTCTGCGGTACCTTCTTTTTTTGATTTTGTAGAAATGTCACCGATTGCACCCTTTGGTGTAAATACTGCATTGAGTAATATAAGCCAAAACAAAATCCTCTCAACAATTAGAGGTTCGGAGGTTGTAGGCGATGCTACGACACAGCTGTCCCTTGAGTGTGCATCTAGGAGAAAAGAATTTTTGAGCGATACTACTTCCGCAGCACAAGTTGTGCATCTTTGCTCCTCACAAAGGGTAGTTAGGCTTCAACCTTTCGATAATAGCAAAGGATACATGCAGCACTTTAATTTATTTGGGCTTTGTTCTGGCGGCAGAAATTCCGTATCGAAAGCGTTCGCAATCGAATGGATTAAAGAACATATTTTTATTCTCCTAAACATTCTTACAGCACTCGGAAAGAAAGGTTATTTGTTTAATAATATATCTGTAAGTATATCTGACATCAGGTTTATCAAACAGGTCGCTTCTTCATTAAGAATCTCGCAGGATTATATAATCAGACAATCAGCAGATGAAGATTTCAATTTTTTCAGAGAGTTCAATGTCGAATTTCCAGAAGAAGTTGAAACCATATCTTCTATATCTGCTGAAAATTTTACACGATGCGGTCTTGTGGACCAAATCGCGTATTTCTCGCATTTGGAAAAAGGTATTATAAGCCCAATCCGGGAAAAATACCAAAACGTTCGGTTTTGTTTCGATTTTTCCAGAAAAGATGGTCTAGGTTATTACCCCCACATTTGTTTTCATATTTTTGCAAACACACGAGATGGAAGACGTGTACAACTTGCAGACGGCGGCGCAGTAGACTGGCTTGCAAAACTTCTAAATAACAAAAAGGAGGCTATGGTAACTTCGGGTATCGGATCCGAACTTATACAGAAGCTTTTTAATTCAGAAGCTTAACAACCCCCGAGTCTCCGTCAAGCTCGACGAGTTGATCATACCTAATCGTTGCAGTCGGATCGGTGTGCCCGATATCGAACTCTGTGACAATTGGGTATTTTTTTTGCGTTAAAAATTCAATTTGTTTATAAATTCTTTCCTTTACTTCATCGGAACAACCGTACATACGACCGATAACTAGTCCCATAATTTTTTCAAAAACACCCATATTCCCAAGATCTGTTAGAAAAGAATCTAAAAGAGCTTCATCAAGCTCCCCTTGTGAAAGTAAAATATCAAGAAATAATATTTTTCCTGTAGGATCAATCCAATATTTGGTTCCGGCTAAGCGGTTTATTGAAAGGATACAACCAGAAAGCGCCTTACCTTGAGAGACACCTTTTTGTAACCACTTATAACCAGAATTTTTAATGGCGTTCCTGGGTCTTGTTCTGTCTAATTGTTTAAACCAATCAAGAAATTCGTCAGTCCATTCAGTAGAGGGTTCTATATTAATTGGATAAACAACCTTGTCAGATACACAAAGACGTTCAAACCAATTTTTTGTATATTTTAATATTTCTGGATACTCGCCAAACTGACCAGCGGCACATGGCCCATAAAATGATGCCAATCCAGCTCGCGTATAGAGAGCATAATGCAAAACAGTGATATCTGAACTTCCAATTACTATCTTTGGATTTTTACGAATCAATTCATAATCAAGATACTTTATAATGTGATTAGTGTGATTTCCCCCGGTACCAGTCAAAACCATTCGGACATCAGTGTTTGCAAACATTTCATGTAAATCGGCGACACGATCTTCTATGCTGCCAGAGGTATACCCCCCATTGTTAATAATATGCTTTCCAAATAAAACCTTATATCCCATTTTTTCAAGCATTATTCTAGCTTGTTTAAAACGATGTTTTGCGAGCGGTGAAAGTCCGGCAGATGGGCAAACAATACCAATTGTGTCTCCTGTTTTTAATTTTTCCGGGATAATTATTTTCATATCTTATGATTTAGTTAATGTATATATATAACAACCTGGATCTACGCGATATGTGCCGTCTACTTGACGGTACTGCTCTATTTGTTTGGTGATATCTTTAATTATAGTTGGTAATAATTTATGACGATTAAAAAATGTTTCTAAATGGAAGTTCATAAAAACTTCCAATAATTCTTCAGCGGATTTATAATATATTGTATCTCCTTTTAGATGCTGAATAGATAGACGGATTAAGCCTCTATTATCAATATTATGAAAAATATCATCAAGCATTCTTTTAGACAGACTTTGTTGATTAATATTTTTCAACCTTTTATTCACTCTTTTCCATTGTCGCATAAGAATCTTCTGCTCTTGAGACATCGAGTCAAAATGTATCAAGAAAAAACTGCCATTCAAAGCAAGATTTTGAAAAATAAATTTATTTATAACTTTACTGACATAACTTTTAGCGTTGCTAAATCCCAATCGCTGAACGTGTTGATGCACCGAATGGGAAAAACTCCAAAGGGTATATACAAAATCATAAATTTCTTTAGTCTTATACATATATTCAAGTGCATCCATATTCACATATGATATTGACTTGCGATTTTTAAATTTATTCGAAGTATATTCAAGCATTCTTTTACTTAAATCAACCATTTCAAGTGGGGCATCAGAATTATGTAAAAAAATTTCCGTAGCTCTACCGCTACCACTGCCAAGTTCAAGAGCTTTAGATATATGACACCTTGAAGCATATTCTTGAAAATATTCGAGGTCATCTTTTTTTTGAAATGAATAATTTTTAAGAATTGAGTCGTAATAGTCTGGCTGGATATATTCCTCA
The DNA here is from genome assembly GCA_964427585.1 of uncultured Candidatus Saccharibacteria bacterium. Taxonomy (GTDB): domain Bacteria; phylum Patescibacteriota; class Minisyncoccia; order Minisyncoccales; family Staskawiczbacteraceae; genus JBBTQJ01. The sequence goes on along the minus strand of CAYRVC010000001.1, from coordinate 160,285 downwards.
ACCGTATTATACTTCTCTAACCAGGGGTATTTTTTAAAATAATCTGTATTTTTTTGCTTCACCATAAGTTTATAAAATTTATATGTCTCGAACCGGTTTAGAAAGAAATAATTCCGTCTCATCCTTTTCTAATCTTTTTTGAAACAAAAGTATAGAAAAACCAGCGTATTTTAAATTTTCGTTGAATAATTCCATAAAATAGCTAAATCTTTTTTTTATTTGCTTTTTTGTTTCTTCAGATTGGATGGTAATATTATTTTCAATAATTTGATTGACGTATTCAGAAATAAAATCCGTACGATCAACATATTCAAAATCCCGCTCAAAATATAATTCTACATTTACTTTTAATTGCATGGGTATAGTAGATATATTAGTAAATAGTTGCACCCAAAAATCTTTATTCCATCTATCGACCTTAACCCCAATTGCCTCTGAAACATCACGCAAAACATCATCCGGTACCTCTTTTGTATAATAGATTGGCACAACAACCAATGTTCCCCCGGGACGCAAAACTCGCAAATATTCACGAATTGCCTTTTCTTTATCTGAAATAAATGATGTTACATTGCTCGCCCAGACGACATCAAATTCCTCGTTTTTGAATGGAAGTTTTGTAGCGTCTCCTTGAATAAATTTGACTCGGCCCCCTACGCCCTGTTTTTTAGCATATATGATCGATTCATCTACTGATTTTTGGTTGATATCAATTCCCACACCTTGGCATCCTGTTAACAGACTCATATTCACAATTGTAAAACCGGTAGTAGAACCAATCTCCAACATACGTTTCTTTTCATTTATTAAAGCATTCACGGCGACACAATGAATAGTTTTGATTCCGCCAGATGGACGGTTCCTTTCATTAATAAGTCCAACAAATGTTGAATAATTTATATTATCCATATTTAAAATATCATCAATTTTCTTATTATTCATAAAATCGAAATTTTGACATTATCTTCCCAATAAGTAATTACGGACATGTTTTAGTATTTTTTAATCTTGGATATGGTATAGATTTTTTAATGTCATTCAAGCATAATATCCATGTCATAAATCTCTCAATTCCCAATCCGAATCCAGAAGTAGTTTTATATCCTGGTAATTTTCTTAAATTTAGATACCATTCGTAAGTTTTTGCGTTAATATTCTGCCGATTAAGAGATTCTAAAATCTCGTCAGGATTATTTTGTCTCTGACCGGCGCCTGCAATTTCTCCTCCGAACGACGATTCTGTTAGCGGAGGAAAAATTAAATCTGCATTTATAACTTTATTTGGATTTTCAGGATCAGGTTTTTGATAGAAAGCTACTCGATCTCTGTCGTAATTGCAAATCCAAAATGGAATTTTATATCCTAATATTCTACTTAATATTATTTCCCCCTCTGAAACAATATCTCTTCCATACTCTGTCTTATTAATCAACGAATCGTATCCATTTTCTGATAACAACTTAACCGCCTCATCAAAAGTAATTTTTGGAAAGGATTTAGAATTTTTTATGGACCTTATCGCCATCAATGTGGCTGGATAATCATCACTAATCTTTTTTATAAGACTCGTTAATTTATATGAAGTTTCGATTAAAAATTTTACATAGCCCTCTACAATCGGCATGATATCATCCAATTCGCCTAATATTTCTGCTTCGCAGTGATAAAATTGGTTCAAATGTCGTTTATTTGGATTTTCGCCCCTTAATGATGGAAGGTAACAATAAACTTTTTTAAATTTATTCAGCAACAACGGCTCAAAACCAAATTGAGATGAATCCGTAAGAAAAGTCTCCAAATCACCGAATTTTATAGAAATAGCTTCCGAGTCAGATCCTGGACCCATTGGAGAAGATACGCTTGGCGTCATCATAAATAAATCAATATTAGTTGCCCCGATAATATTGCCAAAGTAGCAATCTGAAGATGCTTTTATAAAATGTCTCAAATTAAGAAGCGCCCAGTAATAATCTGATTTTGTTAAATCTATGTAATGGTTTTGAGGGTTATAAACAGGAATATCAAAACTACCTAATTTTTGTTTTTTAAATAAACTATCCGTTTTTTTTAGTTGCCACGCTAAATATGTGGGTATTTTCATACCATTTTATACTATATTTTGGATATTAACACATTTATAGTAATAGTCAAAATAAAAAAATGCTTCTCATTGAGCAAGCGCTTTTTTATAGAGAAACATTGGTCCTACTTAGAGTCGGCAAGTTCGGCGCGTTTTTCCTGAATTGTTGCCTTAATACACGTGCTGTGGCAATAAACAACACGATATGAAAATGTGTGAAAATGGGGACAGCCACCATTTTTTAGTATGTGTGAAAATGGGGACAGCCACCATTTTTTTGAAAATGGGGACAGCCACCATTTTTTCTATTGAATTCAGTTTGTGTCAAAAACGGGTTCTTGCGCTATGGTTAAAAAAATGGTAATTTTTTATTAATGGCTAATGAGCAAATTATTATTTTAAAACTTGGCGGAAGCGCGATTACCGAGAAAAAGAGCATCCGGCCGCGAATCAAAAAAACAGTGGTTCAACAACTGGCCAAAGAATTAAGGCTGTTTTTGCGACGTTTTCCAAAAACCAAAATAATTCTTCTTCACGGAGCAGGTTCTTTCGGCCATCCGTTGGTTCATCGGCACAAACTGCTTTTACAGCCTTTGACTAAACAAAAACTGCAAGGTTTTACTGAAACCGTTTGTTCAACGCGCCGCCTGGCCAATTTGCTGACCGATATTTTAAGGGACGAAAAATTGCCGGTTTTACCTATTCAAACCAGCGCGGTTTTATGTGAAAAAAACAATGCAATGGCCATTTTAAATATTCATAATATCAGGCAACTGTTAGATGTCGGTATCATCCCTTTGCTGGGGGGCGATATGGGATTAAACGCAAAAAAACAAGCCGTCGTGGTTTCGGCTGATAATTTGGCTGTTTTGTTAGCTAAGGCATTCCCGCTTTCAAGAATAATTTTCGCAACAAATATTGATGGTGTTTTCGATAAATTCCCCCCGTCGGGAAATATGCGGCCGATTTCCCTTATCTCCCGAAAAAATTTAAAACGTCTTCTAAAAAAGATGAGAGAAGAAAAAAATCAATATGATATAACGGGAGAAATGACGGGAAAGCTTCGAACAATGCTTTTGCTTAAAGAAAAAGAAATAGTTATATTTAATGGGCTTATGGCGGGCAATCTTACCAGGGCATTGATCGGAAAGCCCATAGGAACAAGGTTGGTTATTTGAATAAAGTCTTCAATATTTAAAAGGCACCCATATTATAGGCGCCTATTTTTAGTCATCTTTTTTCAGGGGTGCGGCAGTGTTTGCAGAACACCCCTTTTTTATTATTCATAAAATCATCAATCATTTCCCACGCGCCTTGCCGCAACCAAAGCGAAAGAGCATTTTTTGGGCATATCCATTGATGGTTGCCGACCTCTTTGTCTCTTGCGTTGCTGAAATCAGAAACATAATTATTTGCCGTCATTATAGAATAAAGGTTGGCCCAGACGCAGGGAACTATTTGATAAACCCCCGCATGCGACTGAATTATATTCTTAATATAGGGTTTAAGGTCAAAACCGGGAAGCTCTTCTTCAATCAGCCGACTGACGGCGGACTGATCCGATTCGTTTGGTTTTGCGGTCTCCATCGGGATAGAAAACATTCCGCGGTATTTGCCAAAATAGGGTTTTGTTTCATATTCTTGCAAAATCAGGATTTCTCCTTTCAGGTTTGCAACAACCAATGCTACGCCGCGGATACGTTGGGTCGTCATTCTTTCTCCTCTTTTGCATCAGGCGCTATTCAATTGTCAAAGGTCTAAAAGGCGCGTCATCTTTTAAGAATAAAAGGATTCTATGGTTTTTTTATAGTGGTTTTCAATAATATGGCGGCGGAGCTTTAGCGTGGGAGTGAGTTCGTCTTGCTCCTGGGAAAATTCCTGTGGCAATAGTTTGAATTTTTTTATTTTTTCGTATTCTGAAAGATTCGGGTTGATTTTATTATCTATTCTTTGCTGGAAAACAGCCAGAATATCCGGGTCCCTGGCCAATTTGCCGGGTTCTTTTAACGGCAGGTTTTTTTCTTTCATGTGTCTTTTTACCTCCTGCCAGTCGGGAACGATCAGGGCGGAAATGAATTTATTCTTGTCGCCCACTATCATTGACTGGTGGATGAAGCGGTCGTTGTTGAGCAGGTTTTCTATGGGCTCGGGCCATATATTTTTGCCCCCCGAGGTGACAATCATTTCCTTTTCCCTGCCGATTATTGTCAAAAAACCCTGCTTATCCATGAAGCCTAAGTCGCCGGTATGAAACCAGCCGTCTTTGTCAAAAGCCGATTTTGTCCCGTTCCTGTTTTTAAAATATCCCTTGAAAATATTGGGGCCTTTTACAAAAATCTCTTTTGTTTCCGCTATTTTTACTTTTACGCCGGGAATTATTTTCCCCACTGCCCCGAATTTAAAATCGTTTTCCTGGTTTACGGAAATAACCGGGGAGGTTTCGGTAAGGCCGTATCCCTCCAGGATTAAAATGCCTATTTTCAAAAAAAAGCGGCCCAGGTTTTCGTTAAGCGAAGCTCCGCCCGAAACAGTAAGCCGCAATTTTCCGCCAAGAAGGCTTTTTATTTTTTTAAAAACCACAATATCCGCCAGCCTGTGCCAAAAAGTGTTTTTTTCCTGCTTTAAAGCCCATTTGAAAATTTTCTGCTTTACGGGGTTTGAAAAGTTTATCCTGTCCCAGATGGCATCGTGGAATTTTTCAAAAATCCTGGGGACTGAAATTAAAACAGTCGGCTTTACTTCCTTTAAATTAACTGAAAGCTGTTTTATGCTTTCAGCGTAGGCGATTGTCGCCCCGAAACACAGAGGCATGTAATATCCGGCGGTTCTTTCCAATACGTGGGAAAGGGGCAGAAAAGACAGGAAGACATCGCTTTCCTTTACGGGCACTATCTCATTTATCGCCTCGACGTTGCTTAAAAAATTCCTGTGCGACAAAAGCACGCCTTTGGGGGTTCCGGTTGTGCCGGAAGTATAGATGATACTGCAAACGTCATCGGGGTCTAAAAAAATTTTTTCTGAAACTTCGTTTTTATGAAGAGAAAAAAAAGCCTTCCAGCTAAGGACTTTTTTGGTAAGGTTTTTTTTCTGGGCTTCGGTCAGTTTTTCCAGAAAAACTATTTTTTCAAGATATTTTAAATGCTCCTGCCCCAGAAGAACTTTATTTAAAAAATCGCTGTTTGAAACAATAAGGATTTTAGCTTCGGAATGCTTTAAAACGTTAGAGATGGCTTTGGTGCTCAAGGTTGTGTGAAGCGGCACCGTTATTCCGCCGGCCGCCATTATGGCCATATCGGAAATGGCCCATTCCGGCCTGTTTTCCGACAAGATGGCCACTTTGTCTCCTTTGTTCACTCCGCATTTTTGCAATGCTGAACCCAAAATTTTCACCTGGCTGGCGGCTTCTTTGTATGCGATGGGAAAATATACTCCGCCCTTTTTATATAAAAATGCGGATTTTTTGGGAAATTTTTTTGCCGTTTCAAAAAAAACCTCTGGAATCGCCTTATACATATTATTTTTTATTAACCTGGAGGTATATCAAAATTATTGCAAAAAACACCGCTCCAATGATAATAAAGGCAAACACTTGCGGATTAGTAAAAATAAACCAAAATATGGCATCCGCGGAAAGGTTTGATATGATTTCTGAAGCTTTTGAAAAATCGTAATCCATGCTTATTTTAAGTTAAGAGATTTAAAATCTTCTTTCAGAAATTCGTATATTTTGGCGAATAATCCTTCACAGCCCATTCCGGTGATGTCATGCTGGTCGCTGGCAAACCAGAAAATCTCTTTTTTTGCGGAGCCTATTTTTTCAAAAATATATTCGGCGCTTTTAGGGTTTATCACAGGGTCAGCCTTTGAGGCGGCTATCAATACCGGAGATTTTACTCTGAACAAATTAGGAGTTGTTTCCCTCTCTAAAAACCTGATAAAATGGTTTAAGCTTTTGACAGGAAGCGCCGGATAAGAAATTTCGTCGAACATGTCGGTATAGTCTGTTTTGTAAAGGCGGAGCGGTTTTTGATAATATTTTCTAAAACGGCCGTAGGTAAACAGCCGGAATTTGATAAAATTATGATATTTCAAAAAAATAGGAGTTCCAAGGGCGACTATGCCTTCAGGTTCATTGTTTAATTCTTTCGCCAGCCAAAAGGCAAGGTTTGAGCCGAAGGAATTTCCGATGACAAAAATTTTTTCAGACACTTCTTTCAACTTGAAATACGCCCTCTTTACTGAATCTGTCCAGTCGCTCGGGGAAGTTTTTAAAAGATTGGCCGGCGATGTTCCATGGCCGTCTATCACCGGGGCCAGTATATTAAAACCCCTCTCTGACAAATAAGAGCTTAATTCATTGAACTGCCTGGGCGTGCTTGAAAATCCGTGAATCATCAAAACTCCGACTTTGGAGCCTTTGTCAATAAAAATTTCTTCTACCCCTTTCATAATTCATGGAGTTAAAGTATAACAATTTTATAATAACAAAAAACGCCTATATTGTCAAATCAAATGAATCCGCCGGCCTGGAATTTCCAAAGCTTCGCATAGAGGCTGTTGCTTTTTTTTATCAAATCGTCGTGCGTTCCTTCTTCAAAAACCGCGCCGTTTTTAATCACTATTATCCTGTCCATTTTTCTTATGGTCGAAAGCCTGTGCGCAATGACAATCACTGTTTTATTTTTCATCAAAACATCCAAGGCGTTCTGAATTAATATTTCTGAATGCGAATCAAGGCTGGAAGTGGCTTCATCTAAAATCAATATCGGGGAATTTTTCAGAATGGCTCGGGCAATGGCCACCCTTTGCCTTTCCCCGCCGGAAAGTTTTATCCCCCGTTCGCCTACATAGGTTTCGTATTTATCCGGAAGTTTTTCGATAAATTCGCGGCAGTGTGCCAGGCGGCCGGCTTCAAGCGCATCCGTATCTTTAGATGAAGGCTTCCCATATTTTATATTTTCCATAATTGTCCTGTGAAAAAGAAGAGGCTCCTGGGGAACAAGGCTGATGTTTTCCCTAAGGCTCTCTAAAGTAACGCGCCTGATATCCTGGCCGTCAATCATAATTTTTCCGCTGGTCAAGTCATAAAATCGCAACATAAGCCTGATAATGGTTGTTTTGCCCGCTCCCGAAGGCCCGATAATGGCAACCTTTTCCCCCTGATTTATTTTTATATTTATTTTATTAAGCACCTGCCTTGTCTTATGAAATGAAAAACTTACGTCCTCGAATATTATTTCCCCGGAAGATACTTTTAAGGATTTCGCCTGAGGAGAATTTTTTATTTCATAGGGAAGCTTCATAATTTCAGCCATTTCCTTGGCATCGGCGTAGCTTTCGTAAACGTTGCGGATAATGCGGCTGAACCCCCACAGTTTTTCCCCCAGGCCGATGACATAAAGCTGGATTAGAGCAAAGGTTCCTATCGTTATGCTTCCGTCTTTCCAATAATAAATGGAAAAATAAAAAATAAAAAATTCTATCAGAATTATAAGCCCTGCCTGGATTGAATCAAGCCCTTCGTTCACGTTCCAGTTTTGAAGGCTTATCCTTGCCTGGTTTTCCGTTGCCTGCTTGAATCTTTTTGATTCATCTGGGTGCCTATTGAATACTTCGATGTTATTTTGATTGGTAATTGCGTCGGCCAGCGCCGCGGTGGTGGCGGAATCCGACCTTGCCATTTCAATGTTATATTTTAGCCGCCATTTTGAATAAAAATAATTAACGGCAATATAAACGAATGTCCAGGTTAAAATGACAACGGAAATGGCCGGTTTGATTGTCCACAGCACGATGCCAATGCCCAGAATCCTGACGGCAATAGGCAAAAAATCCCAGGCAAAATGGTCCATCGCCCTTTCAAACGCCCTGGCATAGCGGTTAACCCTTTGGACAAGGGCGCCGGTAAAATTATTTGCAAAAAAGCTGTAAGAATGCCTGGAAAGGCCATCATACGCCTGCTGGCGTAAACCGGCCATTGTTTTAATTTCAAAATAAACATTGGAGAATGCGGCAATGCGCCAAAAAACCCAGGTTATCGCCTCTAATATCAGAATAATGGTAATAATATAAAAAAGCTGTTGGACCGCCGATTCCCGATTTTGATTTAAAGCCAAAGCATCAAAAAAATATTTATAATAAACGGGAACAATTATATTCATGACACTCGACGCGAAAACCCCAAATATGACCAAAAATAAAGGAAGCTTATGCTTCCTTATTTCCTTCCACAGATAAAAAAACACATCTTTAACTCCCGCTTCCGGATAAATTATACCGCTGCTCTTTTGAAACTTCATATTGTTTTATTTTATCCTTTAAAAAAATAGTTTTCAACACCCTTGATATTGCGAATAAATGATATATGATATTATAAAGTTTGAATTTTAGAAAACGATCTTTGACATTTTAGAAGGAGAAAGCGATGAGAGACAGGTCAGAGCAATGGATTAAAAAAGCCATTGAGGCAACGGGAATTGCGATAAACGGCCATAATCCGTGGGATATAAAAGTAATCAACAGCAATTTTTATCGCCGGGTAAAGAGCCAGCTCTCTTTGGGGCTTGGCGAATCCTATGTTGACGGCTGGTGGGAATGCGACAGGCTGGACGATTTTTTTTACCGCCTGCTTTCTGTTGATATTTACGGCAGAATCGGATTTTCCTTGCCGATTTTGTTAGACTTTATCAAAGGAAAAATGTTTAATCTCCAAACGATAAAAAGGGCCTTTAAAGCGGGAGAAAAACATTATGATATAGGAAACGACATTTTTGCGGCAATGCTGGGAAAAACCATGGCATACAGCTGCGGATACTGGAGAAATGCCGGTAATTTAGACGAGGCAGAAGAAGCAAAACTGGATTTAATCTGCCAAAAGTTGAATCTGCAAAAAGGGCAATCGGTGCTTGACATAGGTTCTGGCTGGGGGAGTTTTGCTTTATACGCGGCAAAAAAATATGGAGTTAAAGTGCTGGGAATCACTGTTTCAAAAGAACAGATCGAACTGGCCCAAAAAATTTGCAGCGGTTTGCCCGTATGTTTTCGCCTGCAGGATTATCGCTGTTTAAACTTAAACGAAAAATTTGACCATATAGTTTCTATCGGAATGTTCGAACATGTGGGCTTAAAAAATTATGGAACATTTTTTAAAATAGTAAAAAAATGCCTTGATAAAAACGGGCTGTTCCTGCTTCACACAATTACAAGCTCGAAATCCGGCGAAGATGCCGACCCATGGATAACCAAATATATCTTTCCCGGAGGGTTTATCCCTTCTTTAAGAGATATTTCTTCAAATGCCGAAGGCTTATTTACAATAGAGGACGGGCATAATTTCGGAGCGGACTACGATAAAACTTTAATGGCCTGGCATGAAAATTTTGAAAACGCGTGGAGCGGATTGAAAAACAAATACGGGGAAAGATTTTACCGAATGTGGAATTATTACCTGTTGCTATGCGCTGGAATTTTCAGGGCAAGGCATGCCCATCTGTGGCAAATTATTTTTTCGCCATGCGGAGTTCCCGGAGGCTACAAGTCTGTAAGGTAATTAAAACCAAAAAAAACACCCATTAAACAAGGGTGTTTTATTCTTTATTTTTTCCTTCCAAAACGATCATGGCGTGGAAATCCTGGTATATTTTAACATCTTTTGGGAGGCTTTTCTGGAACATATCTTGCAGATAGTCATAAGAAATATTATCGCTGATTCCGTATTTTTGGCAAAGCCTCCTGGTATATTCATCAATTACGAAAACGGGCTTTGACCCGGCGTAAAGCAGAATACTGTCGGCGGTTTCAGGGCCTATGCCGTAAATTTCCAGAAGACCATCGCGGCAGGTTTTCAGGTCATGTTTTAAAAAAATTTTGAAAGACTTATGGTTTTTAATTATGAACTTGCAAAACAAAAAAAGCCTTTTTGCTTTCTGTCTGTAAAAACCGGACGGCTTTATCAACTTTTCCAGCTGTTCCATATTCTTTAATCCGAGATTATAAATTTTTTCAATTGACAGAGCCCTGGCTTCTGCGAGATTTTTTAAAGCCATCTCAACATTCTGCCAGCTTGTCCGCTGGGTTAAAATGGCGCCTAAAACAATTCTTTCGCGCTCTCCCCTATTTTTCTTCTCTTTGCACCATTCTCGCCAAAACGCATCTGGTTTTTTATATTTTCCAGCCAGAGAAAGATAAATATTATAAATTTTATTTTTTTGATTAAAAACCATAATGCTTAATTATACGACAAAAATTTCCAAAACAATAGCGGTCAAAAATCTCACGATCGTGAGTTTTTTGACCGCTATTGTCGCATAATAAGCGCAATAAAATACTAAAAGACATTTTCACTTCAGCAATTTTTCGTATCTTTTTATGAATTTGTCTATTTTTGGATTAATTACCGCCTGGCAATAGGGCTTGCGCGGATTTTTTGAATAATATTTTTGGTGGTAATCTTCCGCTTCATAAAAATTTTTTAACGGTTTTAGCTCCGTAACAATCGGCCTTGTAAATTCTTTGCTTTTTTCAAGCTCATTGATAAATTTCAGCGCTTCTTTTTTCTGCCCGTCGTTTGCGTATAAAATAATTGAACGGTACTGCGTTCCGATATCGTTGCCTTGCATGTTC
>CAYRVC010000001.1:30465-149573 GCA_964427585.1 uncultured Candidatus Saccharibacteria bacterium | reverse complement strand
CTTTTCGGTGGGATTATGGGTATGGAAAAAAACATCCAACAAACTTCCATATTGAATTATTTGAGGGTCATATATGATTTTAACCACCTCGGCGTGCCCCGTGTTTCCGGATGAAACTTCCTCGTATCTTGGATTTTGTTTTTCTCCCCCAGCGTATCCTGAAACTGCGCTGACCACCCCTTTCAGCCTGGAAAATATTGCCTCAGCGCACCAAAAGCACCCGGCGCCGAAAACAGCTTCTTCTTTTACTTCTTCTTTTTTGGAAATAAAATCAAGGGAAACCGAATTTACGCAAAGGCGGGTGTTTTTTGGAGTAAGATTTTCTCCTGAAAACACATGGCCCAGGTGAGCGTTGCATTTTTGGCATATGATTTCCGTGCGGATTCCGTCTTTATCAGGCAGACGCTTTATCGCCCCGGGAATTTCGTCGTCAAAGCTGGGCCAGCCGCAGTCTGAATGGAATTTGCTTTCAGAGCTGAAAAGCGGCTCTCCGCATCTCCTGCAAACATATGTTCCTTTTTCAAAATGTTCGTTAAATTTGCCTCCAAAAGGAGGCTCTGTCCCCTTGTGAACGATAATTTTTTCCTCTTCTTTTGTAAGTTTTCTGAATTTCATAATTTTATGAAATTTGATATAATAACTGATAATACAATATGCCGCTGAATAAATTATTAAAAACCGCAAGGAATATTCTGATTGTCGTTTTTTTTGTCATTATGCCCATTGCCTTATGGCTTTTTTCAGCTCCTTTTTCGTCACGGTTTGGGAATTTGGAGCAAAACTTAACGAGCCTGGGCAGGGTGCTGGGGCTGGTTGGGATGTCCTTGTTTTCCCTTAACTTTATTTTAAGCGCCAGGAGCAGGTTTTTGGACAATATTTTTTTTGGCCTTAACGAAGCCTATAAAGCCCACCATATAATTGGGGCTATTGCCTTTATTCTGGTTATGTTTCATCCGCTTGCCCTGGCCGGCAGTTATGCGGTTGTTTCCCTTCAAGCCGCCCTGTATTTTTTTTGGCCGTTTGACAAGGGGCCAGAAATTATTTTCGGATCCGTTGCTTTGGTTTTGATGACGATTCTCTTGGTTATGACTTTTTATTTAAGGCCCAGATACGACATATGGAAAATCACTCACAAATTTTTAAGCCTTGCTTTTGTATTCGCATTTTTGCATCTTATTTACATTAAAAGCGACGTTTATTATAATCCTTTTTTAAGGGCATACATGATTTTAATATCCTTTCTTGGCATGGCCGCGATAATATACCAGCAGTTTTTGCGAAAAATCTTCGTAAAATCATTTCAATACAGGGTTGTTTTGGCAAAACCCGTGAATCCCGTGGTTACGGAACTGGTTCTCTCGCCAATAAAAGAAAAGATTACTCACATAGCCGGGCAATTCATTTACCTCAAGTTTGACAATCCGAAAATCGGAAAAGAACAACATCCTTTTACCATAGCTTCTTCGCCCAACGAGAAAAACTTAAAAATAGCCGTAAAAAAACTGGGAGACTATACGGAAAAATTGCCGCTCCTCAAAAACCAGGATGCGGTTTTCATAGAAGGCCCTTACGGAAGATTTTCCTATCTTCTTTATCCTGAAAAAAACCAGGTCTGGATAGCGGGAGGAATCGGAATCACTCCGTTTTTGAGCATGGCCAGAGATCTTAATGTAAAAAACCTTGATTATTCAATAGACCTTTTTTACAGCGTAAAAGACGAAAAAGAAGCGGTTTTTATTGACGAATTGTATGATATTTCCTTAAAAAATCCCCGTTTCAAAGCGCGCCAATTTATTAGCCAAACACAGGGCTTGCTGACTGCGGAGAGTGTGCAAAAAATATCGGGTCAGGTTTCAGGCAAAGAAATTTTTATATGCGGCCCCGCGTCCATGATGGAGTCCTTAAGGCGGCAATTTTTAGCCATGGGCGTTAAAAATAATAAAATACACACTGAAGAATTCGCCCTATGAATACTAAGAAAATTATAAAAATCGCGGTAGGAGTTTCTCTATTATTTGCACTTTTGTTTATTTTGACTTTGCTCGCGGCAAATTATATGCTGATACGATGAAAAATAGGCCGGGGTTATCTTGGTTTGTCATAATTGCACTTTTGAAAATTGGTATAACCCGACTCCAAGTGTTACCAACGCCGCAAAAGAGAGTACGGCTATGCTCAAAACCGGATGGAAAATATTAACTCCGTTGAAAGCATAGCGCAAACCGTCAACTCCGTATGAAAATGGATTGATTTTTGTTATAAAATCTAAAACGGGCGGCAGGTCTTTTAAGGGAAAAATAGCGCCAGACAAAAAGAAAAGAGGCTGAACCATAAAATTAAATATAAGGGGAAACCCCTGCATATCGTCAAGCCTGGCGGATATCGCCGCCCCTAATGCTGAAGAAAGAATCGCGACCAAAAACAAGAATAAAAACGCTAACGGCAAAGAATATATGTTCGCCGGCCTGAAACCGGCAACAAGCGTTATTAAAAATACAAGTAATCCCTGTATCATCGCCACGGTGGCCCCTCCCAGTGTTTTACCTAAAAGAATCTGGTATCTCGGGACAGGCGCCACGAACGTTTCTTTTAAAAATCCGAATTGCTTGTCCCAAATTATTTCCAAACCCGTAAAAATAGAAGTAAACAACACGGTCATAACAATAATTCCCGGAGCCAAAAATTGGATATAATTCCCTCCCCCGGCCTTGGCGAACACAGGGCTTAATCCGAAGCCGATAGCCAACAAAAAAATAATCGGCTGGCCCAGCGCCCCTATTATAGTGGCTCTTTTTCTTATGAATCTTTTCAACTGCCTAACCCACAAAATAAATATTGCATTCATATATTATTTCATCATCTTAGTATTGATTCGCATTTGGTTTAACCCGACATTGGCTTCTTCGTCTCGTATTTTGCTTCCCGTCAATCCTATAAAAGCGTCTTCAAGATTTTTTGCCCCGGCTTTTTTAATAATTTCTTCAATTGTTCCCGTAACAAGAATCTTTCCGTGGTCAATAATTGAAACCCTTTGGGCGATTCTTTCAACCTCTTCCATGTGGTGCGTGGTAAAAAAAATGGTAACATTTTCCTGTTTGTTAAGGTTGTTAATGTATGTCCAGATATGGTTTCTTGTTTGCGGGTCCAAGCCTATGGTCGGCTCGTCTAAAAATAAAACCTTTGGGTGGTGCAAAAGTCCGCGGGCGATTTCCAGGCGCCGTTTCATTCCGCCTGAAAAATTCTTGACATACGAGTCCTTGCGCTCATACAGCTCGACAAGCGAAAGCAGTTCGCCAATGCGCTGTTTATAAACATCCTTGCTCAAACCGTAAAGAATGGCGTGAAACTGCATATTTTCATAAGCCGTAAGCTCGTTGTCTAAGCTGGGATCCTGGAAAACAATGCCAAAAGACCTCCGCGTTTCGTGCGGATTTTCAATGACATTGTGGCCGTTAAGAAATACGCTGCCTTCGGTAGGCTTCAAAAGCGTGGTCAGCATTTTAATGGTGGTTGACTTCCCTGCCCCGTTCGGACCCAAAAACGCAAAGACCTCACCCTTGTCCACTTTGATATTAATGTTATCCACGGCCGTAAAATTCCCGAATTTTTTTGTAAGGCCTTTTGTTTCTATCATAATGTAATTCTATACTATAATATCAATATTTAAAATACATTAATTTTAATTTTATATGTTTTCAAATGTACGCTATAACCGACTTTGTAAATTCTATTTTTGCAGGTTTTCTATTCTTATCCCGATAAGGCGGAAAAGTTTTAGCTTCGGATTTTTTTGCCTGTCGAAAAAAGGAAGAAGCAGTTTTAACGATTCAAACTGGAATTTTTTTAAATCTTCCAATCCCAAGGCTATTTTAAAACTTTTTGACGAAGTAATGGTTTTAAAATCTGAAAACCTGACGGTAAGTGAAATTGTTTTAAATTTTGAAAAATCGCTTTTTTTAAATCTTTCAAAAACACGGGCGCAATATTTTTCCAATTCGCTTGATATAAATAAAATGTCGAAGTTGTTGCGTTCAAAAGTATTTTGTTCTCCTATGGATTTTATTTCCCTGTTTTCAACTATGGGAGAATTATCCTCTCCCCTGGCTTTGTAATATAAGTCTACGCCCCATTTCCCCAGCATTTCATCCAGCTTTTCCATGCTTAATTGTTTTAAATCTTTTATAACGCGTATGTTTTGCAGGTTGAGCAACGCTTCGGTTTTCGGCCCTATGCCGGGTAATATTCTAATCGGCATCGGTTCTAAAAAAGATTCTTCTTCTCCCTGTCGCACAATAAATAATCCGTCAGGCTTTTTAATTCCCGCGGCGATTTTTGAAATAAGCTTGTTTCTGCCAATGCCGACAGAGCAGGTAACCTTTTCTTTTTTCCTAATTTCCTCTTTGATTTTTTTCGAAACATCTTTTGCTTTTTTAAAAGACTTTAAAGAGCTAAGGTCGAAATAAAACTCGTCTATGCTTGCCTGCTCAGCCAAATCGGCATATTTTTTGATAATAAAAAAAATCTCTTTTGAACTTTTTTCGTACGATTCAAAATCCGGAGGCAAGAATATCGCCTCAGGTTTTCCCGCCATTTCAGCTTCCTGCGACAGCCGCCAGGCCCGCGAAATAGGCATAGCCGAGTGTATGCCGTATTCCCTTGCCTTGTAATTTGCCGTGGACACCACTCCCCTGCCGTATCCTTCTTTAGGGTCTGCCCCGACCACAATGGGCATGCCCTTAAACCGCGGATTGTTTCTTTCCTCAATTGAAGCAAAAAAGGCATCCATATCCAAATGCCCAATAATTCTCATAGTTATGTTTTAAATTTTAGCTGACCTCTATAACATATTACCCCAGTTAGAAATAAAATCGGGTACTTTCCATTATATTATATACAAAATTATACTAAATATCTATTAAGAGGGGGCTCTCAATAGAAAAAATATCTTTTTTAGAGTATTATAAAATTGGGCAATGAAAACATTAAATAATTATTCGTATCTTGATGAAAAAAGTTAATTTCCAAGGTAAAAAATTCCGCATTATTACCGAAACTATCCGAAAAGATAAAAAAGTGAAAATTATGGAATACTGCCAGCGTAATTCTTCAGTTATTGTTTTAGTTGTGACAAAAGATAATAAGACACTTTTAATAAAAGAAAATCGGCCTGAGCGCGGAGGCTGGTGTTGGGGACTGCCTTCCGGTGGCGTGGAAAGGCGCGAAGAAAAAAAACCTATTATCGCAGCAAAGCGAGAATTGAATGAAGAGGTGAATCTTGTTGCCAAGAAAATTAAACTCTTTTTCGTAAGCAAACCAAGCGGCTCAATTAAGTGGAAAAGATATGTATACATTGTTGAAAATTTTATCAAGACAAACAATATCGCCAAAAAAGATGATGATGAAGAAATAAAAACCTGTTATCTCTCCTTTGCCAAAGCCTTGACATTAGCCCTGGACGGTTCGATAAAAAACGAAACCGCGGCATTGGCCATTATCCGGTATTTATCAAAAAAAAGACGCCTACTGGTTAAGTAGGCGTTTTACTTAGCTCATTTGGGAAAGAACCACGCATCTCCATTCTCCCAGCTGAGCATCGGGAGAATTTTCTTCATAGACTTGAAGATGGAGGGATTGATATAAATTCCCATTAAGTTGTTTGCTTAGAGTTAATTTGGACAGCCGCCATCGTCTGCTCAAGTCTAAATTTTTTAACAATTTTAGCCATTCATCGATTCCAAACGGATTTCCTTTTTCAATAGTCATGAATAAATGGTGACTATCCCCATTTATTGAATAAATGGTGACTGTCCCCATTTATTTCATGAATAAATGGTGACTGTCCCCATTTATTCATTTATTTTATCATTTATGCCCCATTTATGTGTCCCCATTTATCATGGTGACTGTCCCCATTTATCACTGTCCCCATTTATCACATTTACACATTTACATGTCCCCATTTACATAAGAAAAAGAGGCCCTATTTTAAAGCAATAAACGCCTTACTTTAGAATGGCATTATCCATATTCACAACCGACAACACAGACCCTTCTTGTTTAAGTTCAATGATCGCACCGTTACCAATCTTTTTGAATTCGCCCAGGGCGAGTATTTCTCGAAAAATGCAACGAATCGGACCACCATGTGTCACAATCGCGACATTCTCAAACGATTGATGGGTAATATCAAGAAAACATTTAACTACACGTTCTTTAAAATCTTTGTAGGTTTCAGAACCTTCAACGACGTTATCTCGATTTACAAGAATTTCACCAAGTCTTCTATATTCTTCTTCCGGCTGATTTTTACCAAGCTCCAAATATGCGCCATAAATATCCTGTTCAGCAAGATTATCCATCACAGAAGTTTTGCAACTGAGAGCGTCACTGATAATTTTTGATGTTTCACGCGAACGGATTTTTGGACTTGTAAAAACAATCTCAATGTTTTTTTCATTCAATTTTTTAGCAATAGTCTTGGCGTCTTCAAGTCCGTTTTCCGTCAGATGATCATCATAATCGCCATCGTATTTGTTTTTTGTGTCGGAAGTGCTTTCTCCATGTCTAATAAGGTAAATGTTCATGTTTTTGGATAACTTCACTGGGGGCCTCTTCTCTTATTTGATTTGGCAATTCTTCTAGAGTTTTGATATAGTGATTCGGTATATCTTTTTTTTCAACTTCAAATATTGTTCCGCCATCGCTAGAATTTACGCTGAGGTAATATTCGTAAAATTTAATCAAATTACGAGCGGGGTCTGGACGAAAAACATAAGCGGTTCCCGCATTCATCATTAAGAAATTATAAGTACCATAATGTGTTGCACATGTAATAATCTTTCTTGGATCTGTAATACTAGAGAACGGTAAAGAATTATGAAAGACTAGTTTTCCTTCCTCTTTATAAGTTTTATTAAATTCTTCTGGTAATAAAATTTTTTTTCTTTTTGGAGTCATATAAATTTATGAATGTCGGTCACTGACGTAGCATATGGCTTTTTATTTTTTTCAGGCACTATACAGACCAGACTCCGTTTTAAAATATTCTTTTAGCATGGTCATTAAAGTAGTTCTTCCTCTGTTGGTTTTCAGGTATTCTTCCCTTCTTTTTGCATCTTTCATACTGCGATATGCCTCATAGTGGATAAGTTCTAACGGTTTATATGCCTTTGTGGATTTTGAGAATCCGCTATTGTGTTCTTTCACTCTTTGAACAAGATTTTCAGAATATCCAATGTATATGAAATCCTTTAACTTGTTATATAAAACATAGACATAGTAGAATTTCATATGTTTTAAGACCTGGGCAGGCACAATACTGCGCCTGCCTCAGTCCCCACGCGTCGCTGTCTTCGCCTTTTGTTTGGCGAAGCCAGGCGCCGCATGGTGCCTGGCTGCGGGGCTAGGATTCGAACCTAGGTTTCCTCTTCCAAAGAGAGGCGTGACTACCACTGCACCACCCCGCAATTATTACATATTCCTTCGGTCCAGCCTTGAATTTTCCTTTGCAATCCAGAACTACGCACTGCCCGGATCCTTAATAAACCAAAGTAATTGTCTCCTATATTTTTTCTTTTTGTTTTAATTTTATTTTTTTTAAAATAAATATGATGTATAAATTTTTCTTCCGGAAAACCAGTGCATATGGCCCAATAATTTATAACTTGAGACAATCTTTCTTTGCAATTTTCATGTATATAGATTTGGAATCCTAAATCATCTTTGGGTATATGAATTATTTCTATAATCCATTTAAGAAAGGTTTTTATCATATTCGGATCGGAGTTCGAGAACTGAACGCTGGACCCTGGCCTATAATCCTTTTCTTTGTTTCCCTCGCCCCAATACAGCGCAATACCTATAAGCCACAACTCCCTTTTCGTTAATCTTCCGATTTGTCCCTTCGCCTCCTTTTTAATTTTTTCAGTTAGTAAAACTCTCTTCCTGTGACAAGCCTCCCATCCTCTTTTCATTGCGGCTAACTTTTTCTCGGTTAATCTTTGTTTTTGGCTTCTTGCCAATTTGACGCTTTTAAGCCACAAAGACAAACTTGACTTTGCCACTGGAACAATTTCTAATATTTCCCTATAAGACAAACCCCTTTTTCTTAATTCTATTGCTTGATTTTTTTCTAAAATTTTACTTATCATACGAACTACGATTATAATTATCTTATTTTATCATCGTAGTTCATTAAATGCAAATACTATCTTATGATTCCGGATAAGTAATGTCAACTACCGCCAACTCCAATGGCAGCTGTAAAATGGCGGAGTATTTCATCTTACTTTCCGCTTCTATGAAAATTTTAAGCATGCTTTCTATATTTTTATGCTGCAGGCTTTCTGTTTGTTTTTTTATCGATTGGAGTTCTTCTTCGGACAATCCTGACAGCTGGGGGGTTAAAAGGTCGGGGCTTAATTTTAAAAGCAGGCACTGCCTTAAATAAAATATCATGGTCTTGGCAAATTCCTGCAGGTCAATGCCATTGTCCGCCATTGAGTTTAAAAACAACAATGCCTCTTTTGTATTTTTTGAAATAAGCAGGTCAACAAACTGTGAAATCTGGCTGATTTCCACCAGGCCTAAAATGTCTTTTATGTCATCTGTTTTTATAGAGCTGTTGCTTCCGGAAAAACTGACGCATTCGTCTAAAAGCGATTCGGCATCGCGGAAAGAACCTCTGGAATTCAAAGCTATAAGGGATAGCGCCGAATCTTCAAATTTTATGTTTTCTTTCCTTGAAATAAATTCCAGTTTTTTGATTATTTCCGGAACCCTCAATCTTTTAAAGTCAAAACGCTGGCACCTTGAAAGTATTGTTGGAATCATTTTGTGGATTTCAGTGGTTGCCAGCAAGAAAATAACGTGGCTGGGCGGCTCTTCCAAGGTTTTGAGAAGGGCATTCGCCGCGCTTTTTGACAACTGGTGGCATTCGTCTATTATGAATACTTTGTATTTTGAATTCACCGGGGAAAACCTTATTCCGTCTATTAATGCCCTTACGTCGTCAACCCCTGTATGGGAAGCGGCGTCAATTTCAATCAAATCGATTGATTTTTGCGCCATAATTTCAAGGCAGGAATTACACTTGTTGCATGGCTCAAAAGAAGCCGTTTTTTCATTGTGGCCGTTTTGAGAGCAGTTTATCGCTTTGGCAAAAACCCTGGCTGTCGTGGTTTTGCCAGACCCCCTCGGCCCTGAAAATAAATAGGCATGTGAAATATTGCTTGCCAAAATTGAATTGGCAAGGGTTTGCACTATATGGTCCTGGCCGATGATTTCGGAAAATGACTGCGGCCTGTATTTTCGATATAACACTGGCGACATGGTTTTATTTTACTTACTTTTTAAAAACAAGGAATTTATAGCCTGAAAAGTTCCATGCGGCGGCTCCCAGCGCCGCGAAAATAACGCTGAATTTTATCCATACGTCAGATGGAGTTCCAAATTGCGGGCCCAAAACTTTTGTGAAATAAAAGAAAAATCCCATATCAAGGGCGAGCCCTATCAACGTAACCGCAAAAAATTTAACACCTTCTTTTACCGGGTTTTCTTTCGCGCTTTTTTCAAAGCACCAATATTTATTGCCCCAGTATTTGGCTCCCGTCGCCATAATGAAAGAAATTCCTTTTGACGCCATTGCGGTCTCTTCAAGAATAAAGAAAGAAAGACCCCAGTTAAAAAGTTCAAAAAGATTAAGGTCAATAATGGTTGCGATGGCTCCTACCAAAACAAACTTCGCCGCCTCAAAAACAAACAATGCTTTTTTGCCGATTAAATAAGCCAGCCACAAGCAAAACAAAGAAAAAAGCGGCAAAAAACCCGATAAAATCCACTTGTAAATGCCTATATCTATTCCGTATTCTTTAAGAAAATCAAGTATAAGCCAGGCAACAGCCTTTCCGCAGATTAAGGCGAATAAAATATCTACAACCTTCATCGTTGCTATTTAATTTATTCAGGTTATCATAGTTTTATATTTTTGAAAAGTTGTGATAGAATAAGCAAAGGATAGATTCTTATGAAAAAATTTATAAAAGATCTGCAGACCGCGTTGGAGCAAATAGACGGCCTAAGGGACAGGTTTCTTTTTCTATTTATCAAGCCTTACTGGCCAAGGTCAATAATCCCCAATCACATAACTTATATAAGGGTTGCCATCGGGATATTATTGTTTGTTTTGCTGTTTTTTTTAGGAATCGAGAATAAAATATTGATTCTTTCCTTGTTTTTAATCGGGGTTCTGACCGATTTGATTGACGGGCCGGTTGCCCGGGGCACGAACAGGGTAACGGAATTCGGGGCAATGCTGGATTCCACGGCTGACAGGATTTTAATAATCCCCATCGCGGTGTACAGCTTATTTGAATTCCACAAATGGCTGCTTTTGGCCTTGCTGATGATAGAAACAATAAACGGAATATCCTCAATATACTACAAATCAAAAGAAATATATCTTGAATCAAATATTTTCGGAAAAATAAAAATGGTGTTCCAGTCAATTGTTTTCATAGAAATTCTGTTTATTTGGCCGGCCTCTCCGTCACAGTTTTTCATTTATATGCTGTGGTTCACGATAATTTTGACGTTTTTAAGCATTTTTACAAGAATAGAAATATTGCGGAGCAAAGCCGTAAAACCATAAAAAATGCCGACTGCTATGAAGGAAATAAAAATTTATAACACCCTCTCAAAGAAAAAAGAAACAATAAAGCCGTTGAAAAACGGAAAAATAAAACTGTTTGTTTGCGGGCCCACTGTTTACGATTATTCCCACTTGGGACATGCCAGAACTTATGTCATTTTTGACGCATTTGCAAAATACCTTAAGAAATGCGGGTTCGATGTTTTTTATCTGCAGAATATCACTGATTTGGACGATAAAATAATCGCCAGGGCAAAAGAAAAAGGAGTTATGCCAGGCGACTTGGCAAAGGTTTACGAAAAAGAATATTTAAAAAATATGAAGGCCTTACAGGTCAACGGCGTTAAAAAATATGCCAGGGCAACCTATTATATCAAGGAAATAATCAGCCAGGTAAAAAGGCTGGAAGAAAAAGGCTATGCCTATAAAATAGAGGGAGACGGAATTTATTATGACATAAGCAAATTTAAAAAATATGGGAAATTGTCGGGAAGAACGGCCCTCCAAGCCGAAGACTCGGTTTCCAGAATTGATTACAGCAAAAACAAAAAAAACCGGGGAGACTTCTGTTTGTGGAAATTTCCTTCTACCGCAGAAGAACCTGCGTGGAAAAGCCCTTTTGGCTTAGGCAGGCCGGGCTGGCATATCGAAGACACGGCGATCACGGAAAAATTCTTCGGGGCGCAGTACGACATCCACGGAGGCGGGTTGGACCTTATTTTCCCCCACCACGAAGCGGAAATAAGCCAAATGGAAGCGATTTCAGGCAAACCCCCCATGGCAAAATACTGGATGCATACAGGCTTCCTTACGGTTAAAGGCCAAAAAATGTCGAAATCATTGGGTAATTTCATAACAATCAACGACTTCTTAAAAAGGCATCCTGTAAGCCATTTGAGGTTTTTGATAATAAAAAATTTATGGCGGTCAAAAATAGATTATTCCGAATCGGCAATGGTGGAAATCGCCCAGGTTTTAGGAAAAATCGAGGAGTTTCTGGGAAAGCTCAAAAATCAAAACTTAAAATTAAAAACCGCGTCTAAAAACTCAAAACTGATTTTAAAGTTTGAAAATGATTTTTATAAACAATTGGATGACGACTTTAACACCCCTAAGGCCTTTGCTGTGATGTTTGAATTCATTAAAAAAGCAAACCGTCTTTTAGATAAAAACCTAATATCGAAAAACGAGGCTGACAGGATTTACAAATTATTTGAAAAAATAAATGAAATTTTCGGAATCATTGATTTTAAAATTATTTCCTCAAAGAGAAAAGAAACTGTTCCTGCAAAAATAAAAGGATTGGTCCGGTCAAGGGAAAAATACCGAGAAGAGCAGAATTGGCAAAAAGCCGACGAAGTCCGAAAGAAAATTGAACAGCAGGGATTTTTAATTGAAGATACGAAAGACGGTCCGATTATAAAAAAAGCAAAAATATTTTCCACTTGAAAGATTCGCGTTTTTTGTGATATATAAGGTTATTATGGCTGATTATCAAAACAACAATGAAATGCGAGAAAAGCTTCCTCCGCAGAACACAGAGGCAGAGCAATGCCTGCTGGGATGTTTGATGTTGGACAAAGATGCCATCATAAAGGTGGTTGATTCCGTAAGGGCTGAAGATTTTTACAAAACCGGCCACCAGGAAATTTTCCAGGCAATAGCCGACCTTTATGAAAGGTCGGAGCCCAGCGATATTCTTTCAATATCATCCAGGCTGAAAGAAAAAAATAAGTTTGAAGAAGTGGGCGGAATGGCTTATCTCACTTCGTTGATAAACACCGTTCCCACCGCCACCCATGTTTTAAATTACGGCAAAATAGTGCGCCAGAAGAAAATTTTAAGGGATTTGATTTCAGCTTCCCACGAAATCGGCCTATCGGCCTTTGACGAGGCGGAAGAAGTTGATGTCTTATTGGATAAGGCGGAAAAAACCGTTTTTAACATCGGCCAAAGGTCATTAACCCAGGCGTTTGTTCCGGTAAAAGACATTTTGTCGGACACATTTGAAAGAATCGACGAACTTTCAAAACACCAGGGAAATCTGCGCGGGCTGGCAACGGGTTTTAAGGGCCTGGATAACATTTTGGCAGGCATGCAAAAATCAGACTTGATTATTTTGGCCGCCAGGCCTTCCATGGGAAAATCTTCCCTGGCCCTGGATATTGCCAGGAATATCGCTGTTTTTGAGAATAAGCCGGTTGGCATTTTCAGTTTGGAAATGTCAAAAGACCAGCTGGCCGACAGGCTGATTGCCAGCCAGGGCAATATTGATTTATGGAAATTAAGAACCGGCAAATTGCATAACAACGAAGGAGACAACGACTTTTCCAGAATACAGCACGCCATGGGCACATTGTCAGAAGCGCCCATATATATCAACGATGCGGGCATGGTAAATGTTCTGCAAATGCGAGCTATGGCCCGGAGGCTTCAGGCGAACAAGGGCTTGGGGTTGATTATCGTTGATTATTTGCAATTAATGGAGCCTACCAATAAATACCAGGCGGCCGTTCAGCAGGTAACGGAAATATCCAGGGCGCTTAAAACGCTGGCCAAGGAATTGAATATTCCGGTTTTGGCTCTTTCCCAGCTGTCCCGCGCCGTGGAAGCCCGCGTTCCCCAAATTCCCAGGCTGGCTGATTTGAGGGAATCTGGAGCTATTGAACAAGACGCGGATGTAGTTTTATTTATTTATAGGGAGGACAGGTATAACGAAAACAGCCTGAAAAAAAATATTGCCGACATAATCATCGCAAAGCACAGAAACGGCCCGCTGGGAAAAGTTGAGCTGTATTTTGACGAGCAAAGGGTAAGCTTCAGAAATTTGGAAAAATCAGAATATTCGATCGAAGCTTGATATTTTTATGTCCCCCATTATTCAAAAGCTTATCGGCTTGTTTTCAAAATTTCCCACTATTGGAAACAGAACCGCGACCCGGTTTGTTTTTTATTTGATACGGGAGCCGAAAGAAAAAGTTGACGAGCTGATTGCGGCGATCCAAGCCCTGAAAAACAACGTTAAATGCTGCGCTTTCTGCTTCAATCCTTTCCAGGCGCATGACGAAAAAACAAGCCTTTGCGAAATCTGCCGCAACCTTGGCAGAGACAGGTCTATCCTTTGCATAGTGGAAAAGGAAAACGACTTAATCGCCATTGAAAACACCAAAAAATACAAAGGGCTTTACCTGATAGCCGGAGAAGCCCCGGAAATTTTAAAAAAAACAGACGCGAAGATGAGCAAAATAGAAGACCTTAAAGAAAGGGTGAAAAATTCATATAAATATTTTCTTCCAGATAAAGTAATCTTTTCAGAAATTATAATCGCCATAAATCCCACCCAGGAAGGGAAAATAGCTTCAGCCTTAATAGATAAAGCCCTGAAAGAAATATATCTGTCCCCCGCTTTAAAAATTACCCATTTGGCAAAAGGAATTCCGGTTGGAGGAGAATTGGAATATGCCGATGAAGAAACCCTGGAATCGGCCCTGGATGGCCGAAAATAATAGCGGTCAAAAATCTCACGATCGTGAGAAATCTGACCACTATTGTCGCATAATAAAATAGTACCACCGACCCATCGGTGGTACTATTTGTCGCACAATAAAAATCGCCACTAAAAATTTATTTTCTTCTTTTTTCTGATTTTTCAACTTCTGTTTCCGACATGCCGAAATGATGGGCTATTTCGTGCCAAATAGTGTCTTTTACTATTTTTCTGATTTCCTCTTCTGATCCTGCCGCTGTTTCTATTTCTTTTTTAAAAATAGTTATTTTATCAGGCAAAACCTGGCCGTATGATTCCCTTTCCGTCTGTGGAATGCCTTCGTACAGGCCGAAAAGCAAGCTCCCTTTTATTTTAAGGGATTTTAATTGCCAGGGAGCCGGGTTGTCTTCAATGCAAATTTCGACATTTTTCAGTTTTTGCAAAAATTTTTCCGGAATGGCCGCGATTCCCTCTTCTACCAATTTTTCGAATTCTTTATTTGTCATTTATCTGCCGTATTCTTGATTTAAGCTCTTTTTCTATTTTATACTCCATGTTCCTCCTTTTTTTGGAATCAATCCATTTTTCAAACCCGAATATGTCTGATTTCAAAACCCAAACGCCGATTAAGGCGATCACTATGGGCAGAAAAAACGAATCCATCAAAAAATTATTTGTCAGGCCGGTGGGAACGTTTGTCGCCCCCATAACAGATGACTTTGTTACGACAATAGCGGCCGCCGCAGAGGGACTTTGACCCAATCCAAGAGCGGTTAAAGAAGCATTGTTGCTTTGAGTAGTCGTTCCGTAATTAAAATTTTGGGCAGAGGCCACCTGAGCTTGATATGTGATTGTTATTGTCTGACCGGCTGTAATTGTTCCGATGTTCAGACCGGCATTAATGTTGCCTGTATAATTGGTCAAACCTGACACCGTCAACGGCCCCTTGTAATTAAGGTTTGGCGGAAAAACATCTTTAATCACAGCATTGTTTATATTTTGACCGCCGGCCGCTTTTATCTCAATCAAAAACTCTACTACGTCCGAAGGGCTGGCGGGCGTGGATGAGGACCAATTAAGGTTGCCAGAGCTGAGATTTCTTACTTTTTTTGTTATCGTCGGCAGGTTTGCTCCCGGCCCGGAAGAGCTTGCGGTAAAAGTCATATCTGACCCGTAAATTACGCCCCCTGAATTATTTTGAGCTGCCGCCCTGAAGTGGTATGTTGTTCCGGCAAATAAATTCGCGATATTCTGGCTGAAGGAGCCTGTATTATTTTGCGTTTGGCGAGAAGTTTCATATCCGTAAGAAGCGCTGGCCCCCCACTGGAACCAGGCATTTGCAGAATTGCCAGAACTTATTCCGGCAACATAGCCATTTAAAGTAGCCTGGCTGGTGGAAATATTTGTAGCCGCGTTTGTCTGCACCGTAATGTTTTGCTGTGTAAGGCAGGTGTCGTTTTGGCACCCGTTTTGGCAATACTGGATCAGACTCTCCCTGGCGCCACATGAATCAAACCAATAAAGGTTGCTTCCCACGCATCTTTGTTCATAGTTTTGAATGCAATTTTGACTGATGTCTACAGAGCAAACGGCGTTTGAATTCTGCCCGCCCGATGAAACGTTTACAACGGCTGTCTGTGTTGAAGGCTGGCTGAATGAATTGTAACAGTTCGCAGAATTCCCGCTGCAAGCCCCCGTCCAGTAATAAACATAAGACCCCGTGCCCCCTGACGCCGCAGAAAGAAAAGTGACCTGCCGGTTTATTTTGGCCGGATTCGGGCTGGCATAACAGGAAACAGTTAAATTTTGGGCAACATTAGCGCAGCTTCCGTTGGAGCATGTTTGATTGCCAGAACAAGTGATTTTCAGTTGAGGAGCGGATGAATCAGAACATGCGGAATTTGCCATTCCCGGATTTCTGCAGGTATAAGTTTTGAAGTTCTGATAAACATTCCCATCCTGGCAATAAGGATTTCCCGTAAAGCCGTTTGTTCCGCAGTCAGAGTTGCTGTTACAGGCAATATTGATATCAACACAGATTCCATTTGAACACGTTTGATTATTGCCGCATGTTTGTTTAAGCTTAGGCGCAGTCGAATCAGAGCATGTTGAGTTTGCCGTGCCAGGATTATTGCAGGTATATGTTTTGTAGTTTTGGTATACATTGTTTGACTGGCAAAAGGGGTCGCCGATAAATCCGTTTGTTCCGCAGTTTGCGTTAGTTGAGCAGGCAGAAGAGCATAATCCGCTTCCCTGGACTATTTCTCCATAAATAACATAATATCCTAAGTATCCATTAACAAAATCATCTGATGCGAAATAATAAGGAAATTTTTCATACCATAAATCAATTTGAGTTTCGCAGGAAGCGATAGAAACGAGTATGTCCGTATTTCCACTGCGGTTTATGTTTACTACTCCTGAATGGGAAATAAGTTGCTGAGTAGAAAGCCAGCCCGGATCCTTGGGGTTCACAAATACCTTGTAAGACGATGCAATTAACGGAGCCGTGCATCCTGTTGAGTTATCAATATGATATATATATGTTTGATTGTTTTGAATTGTCTTTGTAACAGCTATCTTTCCTGATATAAAAGCAGACAAAAATTCGTTGGTCGTCATTGTTATTCCATCGGCGCAGTTGGGATTTTGTTGGGCTTTAACATTATTTGTATTATTTGTTAAAAATATAAAAAAAAATAATGCAAAGAGTATGGTTAACGATATATATATTTTTCGTATTGTATTCATGTTTTTTAGATAAAATAAAAAGATGCGTTACAATACCATATTATTCGTATAAAATCAACGCCTCTACGGCAATTCTTTGAAGGTTTTTCCCTGGAGGCCAGCAGCTTATCAAAGTTAAAGTGTTTTGATTAATAGAAGAAGGGTCAATGGGGATATCGGCGCCTTTTTTAATTATTGTTTTTTTTCTAACCGTGTATTTATATTGCCTGTTATTGAAATGAATTATTATGCTATCCTTAGGCTCCAATTCATTAAGCTTGCTGAAAACCCATTCGTATTTTATTTGAGGCCATCCGGCTGGAGCTGAATGCCCTAAAATTACCATTTGGCCAGTCTTGCCAGGATACGCTGACCCGGGGTAAAATACTACCCCGGAATCAAGCTCCTTTCCCAGCAAATCAACATCGGTTGTTTTCGGAAAAACTATGGGAGCTGTTATCCCTATTTTTGGTATTTCAAGCATATTCTGCTTATCGGTGTAGGTAAAATCATATTCCCCCATATTCTCTGCTTTTTGCCCGTTAAAATTGGAAAACAGGTAAGGGTTAATTGAATAAGCCTCTATTGAAGGATACGGATTCAAAAAACCGTCTACCATTCCATATACCGCCTTATAATTAAAAATCCATGAAATTTCGTTCCAGTTTATAAAAGTAAAGCTTAACAGATATATTGCGGCAAATATTTTGATTGTTTTATATTTTTCTTTTTTGTCCATTTTTTCAAGGTGAGCTTAGCTCGCCCTTACTAACCTTATATCATAACGCCGGCAAATAATAATAACATTAAAATAACCGATCTTAATAAAATATTTTTATGATTTCTGGCATTTCCCGAAAAAGACCATATTGCCAATCCGGCAATAGTCATAAACAGAAGAGAATAAATGATATTTCTTAAAATAATTTCTGAATCGTAAACCATAAAGCTTAAAATCCTATAGTAAAAGCCGCTTTTAATGGCATCTTCGGGCTTTTTTGAAAAAGAAAAAATATTTATTTGCCGGGGCGATGCCTCATCTTCATTGTCTTTATCCTGCTCTTCTGCCGCGTTTTTGGAATTTTTGTCCGAACCGCTGTTCTGGACCAATGAGGTCAGCCTTGATTTACTTTCTGCCTGGCTGCCGAAAAACTGGACCGCCACATTGGCTTTGTTTTCTCCAAACCCCGGCGCTACCGCCGTGCCTATTTCCCTGAAATTTGGATTTAAAATGTTTTCCCTGTGCTCTTTTGAATTGAACCAGGCTTTATAAACATCGTTAGAATCAACAAATCCTATTGCCAGGTTTTCCCCCGCGAATTTATAATTGTACCCTGCTTCCAAAAACCAGTCCCACGGGCTTTGGCCACCGGGGCTTTGGTGCGAAAAATATTGCTTTTCCACCATGTCCCTGGCTTTTAAATAAGCCGCCCTGTCTAATTTTTCGTTTTCTACTAAAGGATTCAATCCGTAATCCTTACGGTTTTTATTTACCAGATTATTCAAATCAACCTTGGTAATATCGGCAAAAAATATCTCTTTTGGAAGATAAGAATGAAATCCCGCCAAGGCCATTTTTAAAAACAACAGGCATATGACGCAATACGTCAAAAACTTACCCTGGAAAAACTTAGGGCAATATCCGTTGCGGTTTCCAGGCAAAAACAAAAGTTTCAAGCGGTCGCCCAAATCGTCTAAAACATATTCGTTTAAAGAATAATCCATAAAATTGCGCCTATCCATTATATATAATAAAAAAAGCTGTTTTTCAACAGCTGACGCGGGTAAAAGCTATTATTTGTAGTACGCGTTGTCCTTGAACCTAAGGTCGATATATTTTAAGTTTTTTCTTGCGTCTGGCGGGATTTCTCCGTTCAGCAGAAGATTCATTTTTGCGATCTGCGTATCCATATCCGACTCTAAGTTGAAATAAATCTGCCACCTTTCGGCTGTTTTGATATCCAGCCTTACGGGACTGGAAATAAAAGCCTCTTCAATGCTTATTTTCAGGTTATTTTTAAGATTTTTTTCGATGCTTAAAATTATTCTCATTATATTTTCCGCGACAATTTTTTCTCCGACAAAAACTTCTTTCATGTCCTTCATATTTTTGATAATAAGCATGCTTCCCGCAGCATTTGTCGTCCGCTCAAAAATTACTCCTCTTTGGTCGATAAAAAAACACTCGTCGAATATGATTTCTCCGCCCGGTAAAAGATTGCAAAATATTCCGACCGGCTTTCTTTCTGAAATTTCCACAGCCAATGCCAGAAAAGACCTCCTGCCTATCTTCACGTTTTCTAAAGCGGGGAAATTATCTAAAATTTCTTTGTTCAGCTTTTTGTAATCAATCAGAAAAACGCTTTTCGATTTTATTATAAAACTCCCCACGGCGATAATTTCCCTTGATAAACGGGAAGAAATAAAATTTTTCAAATCTTCTTTTTGTATTTTTTCGTTTCCTGAAATTTCGATTTCTTTTATCTCGAACTTTGAAGAAAAAATAAGAAAATAGAAAGCGAATAAAACAGCGGTTAAAGCCAAGGCAAAAAACCAAAAAGCGCGCCTTTTTAGAATAAAATTTTTAGGTCTTAATTTATGTATATTATTTTTTACGTGTTTCTTTCTGTAAGACATTTATAGCCTCCTTTTAATCTTTCTTGTTTTTTCTATTATATAATTTAACCAGTACTTTTTGGAGATTATAAAATCCTGCGCTTTGACATATTCCCTTTTATATCCGCCAAATCCCATTTTAAATAATGTCGGCCCGGCCCACGGATGGCGGGGAAATTTTTCAGGATCAATAAATCCCCAAAAATCATAAATTAGGCACCCCCTGCTTCTAGCTTCTTTTATCGCCTCCCATTGCAAAAGATAAGGAATTGAAAATTTTGCAAATTCAGCCAAAGAAGCCGCCTGATGATAAAACCCTATCTCCTTCCAGAAAATAACCATTGCTCCGGCCGCGATTTTATTGTCATATTTTCCAAAAATAAAAAGGGCTTCCTTGTCATCAAAAAAAGCCTCAAATTCTTTTTTAATGAAATCATCTGAAAAAGGAACAAATCCCCGCCTTTCTGAAACGGCTTTGTTTAATTTCTGGTAAGTTTCAATATCGCCATAGTCTCTGCTTTTTATAATTTCAATGCTTTTATTCTGCTCTGCTTTTTTTATCAGGTAACGCGTCGTTTTGCGCATACTTTTAATCAACTCATCTTCAGGATAATTGATATTAAGTTTCCAGGTAGCCTCGTAAGCCGATGAATGCATTGGAGAAGACCGAAAGCCTAAATCTTTAAAAATTTTTTCATTTTCCCCGTTCCCGGGAAATAACGGGGATATTCTTATAAAAGCCGCTTTTTCCTCTTTTGCCAAAATTTTCAGTTTTGACAAAATTGACTCTAAAATTTCCCTCTTGGATTTTTCGTCAGGCTGGTCCGCAATAAGCGGTCCATGGGGTATAAATAAAAAAACTCCTCTCTTGGCCGTTATTTTCAAAACCAGCGCGGTAGCAGCCAGTTTTTCCTGTTCAAAAACCCCAAACCTCCATAATTTGAAGCCCATGTTTTTGTTGAATTCCCCCCAATTCCACGAATGCAAAAAGGTTTTCTCTTCAATATCGGAAAGGAAATTTTCCCATTCTCCCTTGTTTGTTATTTCCCTGACTTCCATATTTCTTTTTTAAAAAAGGCTAAAAATTTTCTGAAGTCTTCCTGCGCTATGTCTATTATAAACAAAGACCCTTTGCCTTTATAATATTTTTTTTCTGCGAAAAAAATCAACTCCACTAAAAAATAGGCAGCTATTGCCATTACTATGCCAAACAGCATATCAACCGCATAATGCTGGCCCACATATACGGCCCCGGTTATTTCCAATAGAAACCAGGGCAGAAAAAATAATATTGCCGGCCGGTAAAACATAAACGAATATAAAACAAAACCGACCCCCCACCCAGCGTGCATGCTGGGAAAAGCGGTAAGAGCCAGGTAGTCTCCGTATTTTTTATTATGATCCACGGTTTTTTTTTGATAAAAATCAAGCGCTGAGGCCGGACGGTAATTTTCTATTTGAAGGGCTATTCTTTCCGGTTGCCCTATTTTCATCGCATTGGAAATATACATGCTTATAGGCTCCAAAGCCGGCAGAAAATACCAGACAGGCAGGCTTATAAACTGGATTATAAAGAAAAAAAATATGAATTTTTTTGCCAGGGTTTTGTTTCCCAACAATAGGATTATCATGAAAACCGCAAAAATAACATTCAAAAGCTCATAAGACGTTATCAGAATCTTGCTTAAAACAGCCCCTCCTGCCTGGTTGACCAAGTCGTTAAGCCAAAACAAAAAATCCCTGTTGAAAATCATATAGTCGTAACCGGCCAGCAGGCTACTCGAAGAAGCAATCTTTTCTGAAGTTGATTTTTCAGACAAATTGTTAAGCGATAAATTCAAAAAAAATCCCGCGAAGGAAACGGTCAGCAAGAAATAAATCTTGTGCTTCAATAGATTTTTTATTTCTGAAAATGCGCTTTTTATGCCTATTTTTTCCTTAAGTATCAAAAATTTAAGAGGAGGAAGCATAACCTTGGCGGTAAGATAAAGATACAGGAAAACCACCACCAACACTATATAAGAGCTATCGCCTAAAAACATATAAAAAAGCAATGTTGTAAAAGACAGGGATGAGGGGTTAAAAACAGCCATCCAGATAATGCCGAAAAGCGGCAAAAACATCAAAATGTAAACCTCCGTCGGAATTTTTCTTAATTTATTCAAACTGATTTCCATTTTAAAATTTCTTTAAAAAATTTATTATTCTTTCCTCGTCCTTTTGGGAAATATTTATATGGGTGGGCAAGTTCAAAGTTGTTTTCGCCAGTTCCTCGGCGTTTTTACAGCTTCCCTTTTTATACTTCATGTCTTTCATATTGGTGTCATGGGGGGCTATGGGGGTCGTATACCAATCACCCAGCAGGATATTCTGATTATGCCAGGCTTCATAAATTATTTCATGGGCTCTTTTATGCCTTACGGTAAAGCGTAAAAAACTGTGCTTGATATTTTTTAAAGATAATTCTTCAATCGACGAAAACCTATGCAAAGAGAAAGAAGTTCCTTTCAGATTATCATAGTAAAACCTGCTTCGACTTTTCCTGTGACGGTAAAATTTATCCAATTTTAAAAATTGGTTCAAAGCCATGACGGCCAAGGCGTTGGGCATGGCCTTGGGAAAATAATCAGGCCTTAATCCCCTTTTTTCTTTCCAATGCACCGCCTTTGACAGGATATTAAGCCATTGAGATAAAACCAAAAATATTTTTCCCAGGTCCAAAAAAGCGTAAATCGGCAGGACGACGTAGTTCAAAAATATGGGATGCAAAATCTGCTGAAAAATCCAAAACCGGCTTGGCATTCCGAAATCAGCTTGGGCGCGCTTAAGATTTTGCCCTATCCTGTCGTCGTTCGTGACCGCTATGCCTCCGTAAACGGAAGAAATTACTTTATCCCGGGAAAAGCTGAAAAAAGCCGCTTTGCCGAATGTGCCGACTTTCTGACCTTTGAACTCTGATCCCAGTGAATGAGCGCAGTCTTCTATAACAATAAGGTTATTTTTTCTGGCAAAAGGCATGAGTATATCCATATTTGAGGGTAATCCGAATGTATGCTGGATAACCAAAACCCTTGGCGGTTTTCCTTCAATTTTCAAAGAATTGATTTTCTTTTCGAGGTCCTCAATGTCAATATTAAAAGAATCCTTGTCGCAGTCAATATATACCGGATTAAGTCCAGCCCACAAAACCGGATTTACCACGGCATTACAGGTGAAAGCCTGCAAAAAAACGTGCCTGTTTTTATCCAGGCCGAGCGTTTTTAAAATGGCAAAAAACGCGCTTCTTCCGCTGTTAAAAGAAAAGGCGTATTTGACGCCAAGATATCTTTTAAATTCCTCTTCCAATTTGTTAATTCCAGATTCCTTATTCTTTAGTCCTTTGCGCCACAGCCACGGACGTATAATCAAATTCAAGGCCAGCCTGACATCATCGGGCTCTATGTTTGGCGACAAAGATATTGATATTGGCTTAAATTTATTTTTCATTTCACTGCCCGACTTCAATGCCGGTCAATAACTTAATAATTTTTCCTGGCACTCTTCCTTCCAATAACACCGCGTCTCCCTGGCCGCAAAAAATAGTAATTGCCGTATAAATATCATGAGGACTCTCGTACATTAAAATATTTTTTTCATTCATGCCAGATTCAATCGCCCCGGCTTTAATGTCGTCAAACCTGTCTTTTGTGGTTATTAAGGCAAAATCGCATATTTTTCCTATCTTTCTGCCTATCTCCCTGTGTATTTCTTTTGATTTTTCTCCCAGTTCAATCAGGCAGGGCATTATTACGGCTTTTTTACCCGAAAAAACCGAAAGGTAAGCCAGGTCAGCCAGAACGCCGTCAGGGTTGGATGAATGAGAAGAGTCTATAATATCCATATTAAGCTTTCCCCTTTTTAAAACCATCCCCCCCTGCTCTTGCCTTATATCCTTTGAAACTTCAGAGATTTCCTCAAGACTCATGCCGGATTCCTTAGCTACAATAATCGCCGCCAAAAGATTATTAATGTTGTGCCTGCCTAAGACTTTTACTTCAAAATGGGCCAGTTCTCCCCCGGAAGTCCTGACAAGAAAAGAAACATCGTTTTCAGTGATAACAACATCCTCTGTCCATATCTCAGATTTTATTTTATTGCCTTCCATGCTGTAAATCATTTTTTTTTCTTCCGGCAAAAAATCTGTCCTTCTGTAAAGTTCAAGACAATGTTTATTGTCTCCGTTTATAACAAGCAGGCCGTCTTTTGGAAGTGAAGCTGATAACTCTCTCCCGCCTTCCGCAGAAAGCAGATTTTCCAACGACCCGAAAAGCGCCAGGTGCTGTTCGTTGACGCCGGTGACAATGCCGATTTTCGGTCTGACCATGTCGCACAATAACTTGATTCCTCCTTTATTATACGCGCCCATTTCCGCCACAAAAAATTCATGCCGCGGCTCCAAATCGTTCAAAAGGCGCTTGGCGATTCCTATTTCGGAATTCTGATGGTTTTTTGTTCCCAATGTTTTAAATTTTCCAGAAAGTATCGTTGTCAAAAATTCTTTTGTTGATGTTTTTCCATAAGATCCGGTAATGGCCACAACTTTGAGGTTTTTATGAGTTTTTATTTTCGAGGCGGCTTTTTTTAAAATATTATTCCTTATCAAAACAGCCACAGGCTGTATTGAAAGCACTATGGCTGAAACGATGAACGGCGTTAAAATATCAAAAACTAAAAGCAAAAAAGACACCCTGGCCACGTCATCGACATTCCATCCCACGAGCAATAAAAATGAAATCGTAACGCCAAAAGAGACAATCGCCAATATCAATGTTTTTACGGTCGTCCTGGGAGTTTTAAAGCTTTGGTTAAAAATGGCTTTCAAGATAAAAAGGAACTCTGCCGCGTAAAGAAAAAATAAAAATGCCAACAAATAAAATAAAAATTCCCCTTGCCAGAAAAAATTAAGCAAAAAAAAGCCGGCCAAAATAAATTTTAATATTAACAGCTGGTTTAAAAAAAGCTTTTTGCCCTTATGGGTTCGAAAGTGGTCTAAAAACCTTGCAATATGATATTCTTTTAACTGCCACAGATAAATCCAAAAAAGAACGTGCTTTGACGTCCTTAAAAGCCAAAGAATGTTTAATAAATACAACACAAATTTCAAATTAACATTTATATGTTTTGCAGAATTGCTTCCACGAGCAATTCCGGCTTTTTTACGTTAAGGTCGTGGCCGGCATCCATAACCAGCTCCAACTTTGAATTTTTTATCTGTTCGTGGATAAAATAGCATTGTTCGACCGGCGTGGCTTCGTCTTTATTGCCCCATATGATCAGGACAGGCGTTTTTATAAACGGCAGCCTTAGCGACAAGTCTTCGGAGATTATATTCAAATAGGTTTTTTTCATGACTCCCTCAACATAGGCATAATCGCTTTTTCTTATGATAAATTTATAAACAGCCTTTCTTATCAATCCGTAATGAGGCAAAAATCGAAAAAGCTTTGCAACCTTCGCCGCTTTGCTAAAAAAATTCTTTTTTGCCGTCTTTTTTCTAATAAGCGCGGCTGAAACCAAAAAAAGCTTTTTTATGTCCTGGGCGTGCTTTATGGATATTTTAACCGCGATCGCCCCTCCGAAAGAATGGCCGAGCAAATAAAAATCTTTCAGGTCAAAATAACTAATGAACTTTTCTGCGAAATCAGCATAATTATCCGTGTCCCAGGGCTCAGATAAAGATTCCGATTCCCCGAATCCCGGCAAATCAGGAATTATAACTCTGTATCCATATTGGGAAATTAGCTCTCCTGCCGACTGCCACCTAAGGGAGTTTGAACCCCAGCCGTGCAAAATCAAAAAGGGCTTGCCTTCTCCGAAAATCCGGTAATTGATTTTAAGACCATTAATTATTGTTTCCACTCTTGAAAATTATTTAATTGTTTTGAATCCCGCATATTTTTGCAGTGCTTTTGGCACCTTAACCGACCCGTCTTTCTGCTGATAATTTTCAATTACCCCTATTAAAATACGGCCTATGGCAAAAGCGGTGCCGTTCAATGTATGGACAAAACTTAATTTTCCCGATTTATCTCTGTAGCGGATATTTAATCTCCTTGCCTGGAAATCAGTGCAGTTTGAAGTGGAATGGGTTTCCCTGTATTTCCCTTCTGAAGGAAGCCACGTTTCAATGTCATACTTTCTAGCCGCCGGCCTGCCGAGGTCCCCCGTGCATATATTCACAACTTGATAGGGCAAGCCGAGTTTTTTCATCATTTTTTCCTCTATGGATAAAAGCAGTTTATGCTCTTTTTCCGAATCTTCAGGCTTTGAAAAAATAACCATTTCAATTTTATCAAATTGGTGCACCCTTAAAATTCCCCTGGTGTCTTTTCCGTAGCTTCCGGCTTCCCTTCTAAAACAGGTTGAAAAAGCGGCGTAGCGCAACGGCAAAGATTTTTCTTCTAAAATTTCATCCGAGTGCATGGCAATAAGCGACTGTTCCGACGTTCCGGTTAAAAATAATTCGTCCTGGGGAAAAAAATATGCCTCGTTTTTATCAGCCGCCTCAAAATATCCCGTTCCCATTGCCATTTCTTCCTTGAGCATCACCGGGGGTAAAACAGGAATAAATTTATGCTTTTTCAATATATCAAAAACAAAATTGATAAGGGCAAATTCCAACAGCACTATTTCGTTTTTTAAGTACGCGAACCTGGATCCGGCCACCTTTCCCGCTCTTTCCGTATCAACCAAGCCAAGATTTTCCCCGATTTTTAAATGGTCTTTTGCCGGAAAATTGAATTTTGGCGGTTTTCCACTTTGGCGTAAAACAACATTTTCTTTATCGTCTTTGCCGACCGGAACATCTTCAAAAGGAATATTCGGCAAAAGAATCAATAAGTTTTGAAGTTCCATATTCAGGCCGTTCAACTGGGGCTCCGTTTCTTTTATCCTGTCTTTCAATTCCCTTGCCTGGGAAATTAAGGCGTTGTTTTCTTTCCCTCCCCTGCCTGCATCGCTTGCGGCAAAGCCGTTGTGGGCAGGCCTGCTTATTTTATTCTGCTCCGCCTTCAGATTTTCCAAAGCAACCAGCAATTCCCTTTTTCTTTTATCCAGTTCCAGTATTTTATCAACATTAACATCAACCTGCTTTTTAAAACAGGCCTCTTTCACCTTTTCCGAATTTTGCCTTATAAAATTTATGTCTAACATATTTTTCCCCTTGACAAGGGGTTTTTAGTTGCTATAATTAATTATTACCATGAAAAAAACCCTTATGAGGTTCTGTCCTCATCGGGGGTTTTTTCTTTTACAGCGGTAATTCGTAATTTATTTTTTTGATTGCTTAAATATGATAATGGTATATTCTGCTTACGCAACAAATACGAACATTTATTGTTAGGAGAAATCACTATTTTTAAAGCATTATTTTGTTTCAGAAAACCTACTAGTTCAGCGTAGTCGCCGTCACTTGAAATAATTACCGCTTTTTCGTAATT
Source organism: uncultured Candidatus Saccharibacteria bacterium (assembly GCA_964427585.1). Classification (GTDB taxonomy): domain Bacteria; phylum Patescibacteriota; class Minisyncoccia; order Minisyncoccales; family Staskawiczbacteraceae; genus JBBTQJ01. The sequence continues at coordinate 122,614 of CAYRVC010000001.1, read as the reverse complement.
CTTCTCATAAAAATCACACACTGCCTTCAAAACCAATAAAGCATCGCAATTACCCTTCACCTTCCCTACTCCGTCATAGGTTATTTCTTTATACACTAAAATAAACCCTGATTCCTGCAGATGTGTGTATAAATTTTTATTTTTAGAAATATAACCGATGAAAAAATATGCATTAATTATATTATATTTATCTTTCAACCATTTTCTAAATTTTTTGTAATCTAACTTCCAGTCCAGTTCTTCTGTTCCATTGTACAAATTAGCCCCGTCAATATACGCAAAATTGTTTTCTTTTAAAATCATTATTTTATTTTACCAAACTTGACAAATCCAGTAAACCCTTGACGACAATATTAATATATGCTACTCTGGAATTATTCGCTAAATGCTTCGCGGCAAAAGTACCTTAACATAAGGAGATTAACTGTGTTGGTTATTGGAATCGTATTATTGCTTGTTTCGATTTTTTGCTTGATACTCGCAGGGATGGGCATTGATTTCCAAGGCAAAGAAAAAAAAGGCGAAAATGCTGATATATTTTTAGTTTTTTTCCTCGGCTTCGCATTGCAGTTTTTTGGGGCCCTATCAATACACCATTCCGGATTTATCTCTGGAGTTGGAAAAATTCATGACGCCTCCAGTTTACAAAATGAAATCTACAAAGTGCGGGGCCAGGTATCCGCAATAAACGGCAAAGTGGTTGTTATTGAAGACGGTGAAAATAATGTTTATGCCGTTTGGGGCAGTAGTGATCTGCCGGAAAATACAACATTTGTTACGGTTCTCGACAACAAGTTAGAACCTGTTGTCCTTGATTTAAGGTCAGAAAAGAAGGACAAAGTTACGGCTAAAAGTTCGCCGCAATCCCCTGTTGGAAGTTTTGAAAAATAGAAAAAGGATTTTTGTCCCAATAAAAAAACGGCGAAAAGCCGGCTAATAAAAGAGCGACCTCGCGGCCGCTCTGTTTTTTTGCTTGTATTGCAACATATATTGCAATGTCGGACATTGCAATACTATTTTGGACGCATTAAAGGGAATATTTGGCAGTTATGGCTGGGCTTGTCTATAATTTATCTTTCTATATTAAATTTCTTTTTATTAATTTGTTCTAAAAATTCTAAAGTTGAGCTTACTGAACCGTTGTGCGTATTTTTTAAAACTAAATTTTCACCATATTTATTTAAAAGCGGCATTAAAAATTCAGCTCCCCAAGAAGGAGAAAAAGTTAGCACTCCCTCAAAATCAATTTCAATTAATTCGCCAATTTTTACATTTTGCAAAATCGGCTGTATTGCTAAAAACGCCTCCTTGCCGGTTTGCCGGGAAATTAAAGTTGTTCCAATTTTTTTTAATTCTATTACCATTTTATTAAAACCAAGCATCCGTGAAAAGTATCGCTTGCTTTTGATATTTTCAAGTCAGAACTGTTGGCGTTTAAATTTAACATTGCGCTTCCTGTTTGAAAAAATAAATTTATCGGATTTTTAGAAATAATAAATTTTACATATTTTAAGCCGTTTCCTCTGTCTTCCGGAGCGCGGCCTGAAATAATTTCTGTAAAAGCAACTTCCAGCGCTTGCTCATCATTTTTAATTTCAGGTTTTACTCTTTTTAAAGTTTTAAAAATTCCTAATCCCCTATCAGCTAGAACAATCTGCCCTTTACTTAAATCGTAAGCAAAAAAAATTCCCGGCACATCTGGCCATTGAGCCAAATTATGGTCAAAAGAATTGTTTCCAATTTCGCCAGCAATCGAAACAACGCGAGAGGCGAAATCTTCTGATATTTTATTTTGCAACATTAAGCTTTCCATTTTAATAAGTCGCGACTGAAAAACAGCGCTGTTTTGACAATAAAAATCTTCTGGTAAATCGCTTTCTTTTAAAACCCAATCTTTGGCAATTTTAAATAAATCATTCAAAAAAACTTCTAAATCTTTTTTCCTATAATATCTATTTCCGCCTTCTTTTTTTCTAACAGAAACTAACCGGCCGCTTTCATCCCAACGACGCAGTGTCATGATTGAAACACCCAGCAATTCGGCCGTCTCTCCAATCGTTAATAATTCTTCGTTCTCTTCTGTCATTTTTAGATTATAGCACGCTTTATAAATCTATACAATAATTAATCAAATCTATACATTTATTCTTAATTTTTAGGGCGCATTAGAGGGAATATCTGGCATTCGCGGCTAGGCTTGTCCATTAAAAATGAAAACAGCCTTTCTGAAACGCCGAATCCGCAAGTAGGCGGCATTCCGTGTTCCAATGCCTCGATAAAATCCTTGTCATACCTTTGGGCCTCCTGGTCGCCCATTTCACGCAGTTTTTGCTGTTCCCTGAATCTTTCGGCCTGGTCAATAGGGTCATTCAATTCCGAATATCCTTTGCCGTTTTCAGAGCCCGCCAAAATTACCTGAAAACGCTGAACCAGTTTTTGCTTTTTTTCCATCCGCTTTGCCAGTGGCTCCATTACAATGGGCACATTTATCAAAAATCCCGGTCCTGAGATATTCTTTCTGCAATGCTTCCAAAGGTTATCAATGGCTCTTGTCATATTAAAACCTTTTTTATCATAATCTATTTTCAGCTTGATCAGGATTTTTTCCATTTCAGGCAGGCTCGCTTCGTTTATGTTTATTCCCGTATATTTTGCGATTGTTGAAACATAGTCATATTTCTCCCACTTTTTATTTAAATCCACGTCAAACCCGCGTATTTTGAATTTCAAAGAGTCGAATGTTTTTTTGGCCACATATTTATACATTTCTTCAACCAATTCCATACCCTGCTCGTAATCTGCATACGCCCAGTAAAATTCCATCTGGGTATAATCCTGCAGATGCTCTTGGTCCATGCCTTCGTTTCTAAACTGCCGGCCTATTTCAAATGTTTTTTCAAAGCCGGCGGCCATTAGCTGTTTTTGCCACAATTCGCCCATTGAGATCCTTAAATAAACGTCCATGTCCAAGGCGTTGTGATGTGTTATAAAAGGCCTGGCGTCAGCGCCTCCGGGGGTTGTTTCCAAAACCGGAGTTTCAACTTCCAAAAAACCTTTCTTTGCCAAAAACTCCCGCATCGAATTCCAAAAAACCGCCCTCTTTAAAACCATCTCTTTTACTCCGGGATTAAACAGAATATCCAAATATCTTTTTCTCAATTTTTCCTCGGTATCCTGGAGGCCATGCCATTTTTCAGGCAAAGGCAAAAGGGCCTTTGCCAACATCTTGTAATCTTCCGCCTCAATTGTTTTCTCTCCTCTCTTTGTTTTGAACAAAACGCCTTTTATTTCAACGAAGTCTCCAATGTCAAAAACATCCAAAAAGAATTGATATCCTTTCTGCCCAAGTTTATCTTCTTTCAGCAAAACCTGAATTGCAGTTTGGGGGGTCTCCGACATCCCCCCATTTCCATTTCGGGGGGTGTCGGAGATCCCCCCGCTTCCATCAAAAATGTCTAAAAAAGTCGCTCCCCCGTGTCCTCTTTGGGCCATTATTCTTCCGGCAACGACTATGCGTTTTTTTGATTTGGAAAATTTGGAAAAATTTTTCAAAGCATCGGCGATCGTATGCGTTCTTGCGGTTTTCGCAGGATACGCCAAAAGCCCGGCTGATTCCAGCTTCTTTAATTTTTGAATCCGTGTTTTTCTAAGTTCATCAATTGTCGGCATATTACGAAAATTTTTAATTTGAAATTATTTTATAATACCAAACTTGACAAATACCCACAAGCTCTTGACAAAAATTAGCGGGGCTGGCTGAAATACCATCCTAAAACCTCCTTTGCGACTGGGAGAGCGGCGGCTCTCAATCCTTCCACGTTTTCTATTGTCACCACCAAAACTATTTCCGGGTCGTCATACGGCGCGTATGTTGAAACCCAGGCATTGTAAAAGCCGTCCCTTCCGGTTTCCACCGTGCCTGTTTTTGACGCGGATTTTACCGACAGGCTGTTCAAAAACACGGAAGAGCCGTAAAGAACGCCCTGCCTCATTCCCTCTCTTACGATCTGTAAATTTTCAGGGGAAATAAAATCTTTCCTTATAATTTCCGGCTTAAATTCTTCCACGATTTCCTCCTGGCCTTTGGAAATATCAATAATCCTATCAACGATTTTTGGCCTATATAAAATTCCTCCATTGGCAACGGCCGCATAAGCTGCCGCCACCTGCAAAGGGGTAACCTGCAAGTACGACTGGCCGATGGAAAGGTTATAGGTATCGCCATCCCACCACGGCTCTTTTATATTTTCCTTTTTCCATTCAGGAGTGGGAATAAACCCCTGGAATTCTCCTGGCAAGTCAATGCCTGTTTTGTCTCCCCAGCCAAAAAGCTCAAGATAGTTTTTGATTCTTTTGGGGCCCAATCCCTGCTGGTCGCCATATCCCCCGCCCACAGTGTAAAAATAAATGTTGGAAGAAACGGCGATGGCTTCTTTAACATCCACCCAGCCGTGCGGTTCGACTCCGCCGTATCTCCAGATGACATCTTTGTCATACTGGCTCTGAACCTCAATATATCCTATGTCATTTATCTTTTTTTGGGGGCTGATTATTTTTTCCTGCAGGGCGGCTGAAGCGATAAACGGCTTTATTGTTGACCCGGTGGGATATTGGGCGGAAACCGCCCTGTTGAAAAAAGGCCTGGCGGGATCATTCTGCATCTTTTCAAAATCCTGCTTTAAAATGCCTCCAGAAAAAAGATTATTGTCAAAAGAAGGATAAGAAACTATTGCCAAAACAGCTCCGGTTTTGGGATTTAACGCCACTGCCGCTCCTTTTTTACTGTTAATATTCTTGATGCTTTTCTCCAGCGAGCTATAGAGCTTTTCCTGCAGGTTGGAATCTATATTAAGAACAATATTTTTGCCGGGCTCCTGGTTTGAAATTATTTTTTCACCCTTGTCTGCCCCTGCCGCATTTTTCACCGTTTCAAGCGCTCCCGGGAGGCCCCTAAGAAATTCTTCGTAATAGGCCTCAATACCTGTTTTTCCTATGTAGTCGTTGATTATATAATTTTTATAATTCTTCAATTCGTTTTTATTTATCTTTCCCACATATCCTAAAACATGGGAAAACGGCTGGCCTAAAATATAATTCCGGATTGTGTTTTTTTCTATCTGGCAGGCTGGAATATTGCCAAGGTTCGCTTCCAAGACAAGCAGGTTTTCATGGGAAATATTTTCCAAAATCAAAATTTTAGACTCGACAGACTGCTCTATTTCTATTTTCAACTCGCCAAAATTCCGGCCGGTAAAAGAAGCTATCGCCTCAATTTCTTCAAGGGCCTTTTCGGCAGATGATGAAAACTGCCTTTTGTCGCACACCAAATCGAAAGCCGGAGAATTGGAAACCAGTTTTTTTAAATTTTTGTCATAGATTATGCCTCTTTCGGGAATTATCAGGGCAATCCGGCTTTTGTTGTTTTCGCTAACCGAATAAAGCTTGTCGCCTTCCACTGCCTGAAGATAGAATGTTTTGGAAAAGAGGATAACGGCCAATAACAAAAAAAACCCTAGTAGAATATAGGATATTTTTTCTTTCAGAGGCACTTCCAATTTTTTCTCACTGAAACCCGAATCTTCGTCTTTGGCTTTGGCAAGCTTGTCCAAAAAAATCTCGTGGGGTTCAATGTCGCCTCTTACGCGCCTCAGTTTATATTTGCTGTTAAAATTCATCTTTGTATATTTTTTGAAAAATTTTATAGATATAGAATCCCAGAACAGCAATCATAAGATTATACGCGACTTTTATCAGGAATATAAAGCTCAATATATCCTGACCGGAGCTTGCTGCTTCAAAATAAGGGAAAAAATACGAATATGCGGCTAAAAAAAAGTTATACGCCGTGAAAAATCCCAAAAAAAGCGGAGTAAAATAAACGATAGGTCGCTTGTCTTTTTTTTGTTTTAAGGAGTTAAATATTTTCTTAAAAATAGCGAAAAACAACAGGAATAAAACAAATGATGTTCCTAATCTGGATAAAGAAAAAATATCGGCAAAAAATCCAGCAACAAAGCAATAAAATAGAGATTCAAAACTAAAGATTCTATTGTCTTTAGAAAAGAATACAAGAATAAAGAAAAAAATAAAAATAAAATCAAGACGGGCGCCCCATACGGCAAAATGAACGAAAAAATTATTTGAAAACAACCCTAAAACATAAAACAAAAAAATTACGGCAAACAGCCTTGTCCACATAAAAATTACTCTCTTTTATAATCCGCAATGACAAAAAGATATTCCGCTTTTTTGATGTCGAAAAACGGCTGTACTTCCGCCTCCTGGAAAGGTTTTTGGTCGTTTTTTTTCTGTTTTATTATTTTGCCCACCAAAAGATCTTTTGGAAATATGCCGTCCAAACCCGATGTCAACAAAACATCTCCTTCTTTAATATCTGCGTCTGTGGGAACCAAGTCTAAGTAAATATTCAATTCCCCCCGGCCTTTTACAATGCCGTAAACCGGAAATTCCGCTTCACCCCCCTTTCGCGCTTTTGCGTCCAGTATGCTGTTTTTATTTGAAATAAGCATCACTTCTGAAAAATTATGGTACGATTTCAAAACCCTGCCAAAAATAATTTTTTGGCTGTTTACCACCGGCATTCCTTCTGAAATTCCGTCGCTTGCCCCCTTGTTTATCAAAATAATATCGGCATTCGCATATAAACCTATGGTGTCCGCCAGAATCAGGTTAAAATTACTTTCAGGAAAATTTGCTGAAGATTGAGACAGGGTCTGGTATTGTTTTTTAATTCCCTCCAAAACCGAGATATCGTACAGCAATTTTTGGTTTTCCTCCTTTAAGTTTTCATTTTCATTTTGCAAGTTTTGCGTGTTAAAAAACAACATTAAAAAATCAGATGCCCTGCTGCCAGCCTGCCAAATTTTTTTTTCAACGGGAGCAGATACTATGTAAAAAAAATTTTTAACCTGCAATTGGAACAAACTCAACAATCCAAAGAGTATGAACAGTATAACCGCTCCGCCTAAAAATTTAGCCAATCCTGCTTTTTGCCAAAAAAAATAACTGCGTTTCACGGCCTGGCTCTGCCTGTTTATATAGATATTCATAGATAAGAGTAATTAAGCTATTTTACCTCGTGTTGTTTTTTAATGCAAATTTAGCAATCTAAATAAAAAAAATCCCGCCGCAGCGGGACCCCGCTATAGCGGGGCCAATTAAGTCCTCTGGTGGCAACTACCTACTCTCGCGCTGATGCACTACCATCGGCCTTGAGGTATTTCACTTCTGTGTTCGGAATGGGAACAGGTGGGACAACCTCAGTATAATTGCCACCGGAAAACTTAATTGGTTTAGGTTAGGTAAAAAAAATAGAATACTTAAAACTCAATTTCGGCAGATTCAGGGCTTCCTGAATTTAAATTTAGACCTCACTGCCCATTGAGCAGCAGATCTCTATGATTTATTAGTACTCCCCGGCTGAATCCTTTACAGGACTTACACCTGGAGCCTATCAACCCCGTCATCTTCGGGGAATCTATGAGTTATAATCTTGGGGTTAGTTTCGCGCTTATATGCTTTCAGCGCTTATCTATTCCCGACTTAGCTACCCAGCAATGCTCCTGGCGGAACAACTGGTACACCAGAGGTCAGTTCATTCCGGTCCTCTCGTACTAGGAACAAATCCCCTCAAAACTCGACGCCTGCGGTAGATAGGGACCAACCTGTCTCACGCTTAATCACTTATTACTAAATGTTTGGACTATACCACCACCCTAATAATTAGGGGATCAACATATTATAGAAATATTTTAAATTTCTATCTGCCCTTATTTAAGGACAAGTCTCTACGGGGTTAATGTAATAATTTATTTTTCTTTTTCTTTTTTATCTATTTCTTCTCTCGTTTTTTTCACAATTTTTTCCAGTTCTATTTGCGACTCTACATCCTCTCTTACAAATTCCGCCATTTCTTGTGGGGTCAAGTCCTCTATAGCTTTCATGCTTTCTACCAACTCTTTCAAATTCATATAGCGTGGCTTCTCGGGGTTTTGAGCATCATCTCCTGATTCTATTTTTTCTCCCATATTTTTAATGATTTAAAATTGTTTAGAATTAAACTTTTCTAATTTAATTTTACCATTACTTTAATTATTACACAACTTCCCTCGGTATTGTCGCCATATTCGCAGGTTGTAATACAAATATGGGATTTCACCGATATGAGTTGATTTTTTCGATTGCGATTGCTCGCAAAAGCCGCCGCATTCCCTAACAGCAAGGAATGTTGTTGACGGTTTGACAATTACTCTATAATTACTTATAGGATTAGACTATACCTTTGTTTAATTTCCGAAAATTAAACACTGACGTTTTATAGAAACAAATGCTTCTATCCTGCTAAAATTAATTTAACAGAGTCGTTACGGGGATTAACAATCTTATAGATCATTGAAGGAATAATATACGATTCAATAGCATTATTTAGCTTTTTATACTCATGCCTTCCTATTGCTATTTTGAAATTTAAATATTCCTTTACTATTTTGGCGTTAATATCATATTTCTCTTTAAAAAATTTAACAATTTTTTCTTGTTCTTTTTTCGAGAAACATTGAGTATTTATAGTATATGAATTTCCGGTATTTGAACCGTCGTCCATAAACCATACTGCTAACGCGTGAGGAGTAATCAAATTAAAAATATTTTCTGGAAGAATTTTAGTTTTGCCTTTATAAAAATATTTCTGAAGCAATCCTAAATTTTCTAAACTTTTGCTGTGAAAATACCATGAATAATGATTTTTATTTCTTTTACTGTCTCGCCAAACCATTATTTTTCTTGGACCTTTTCCAACAATATCTTTAAAAATTTCGTATTTCCAGAAAACATAATCTTTTTGTTTATCCGAATGATGTATTCTTAAGCGAGCCGTTATTGGATGTCGTTTTCCAATTGAACGACACTCTAAACGCGCATCGCCAAGCAATGATCCGATTAACACATCTAATTGATGTGGCGGAAAATAAGATTGTAATCTTCCCACGGTATTATCCATTTTTATGAGTGGCTCACTCATATTTATTATATCATGGACTTCACCGTTATGAGTCAGTTTTTACTGGGCTCAGTAGATATTTCACTAACCCAGCTCACGTAACTTTTTAACCGGCGAACAGCCGGACGCTTGGGAGCTTCTCCACCCCCGCGCTAAGTTGAGCCGACATCGCTGTCGGAATTTTTCTTCGATTACTCGAAGGATCGGACTATATCTTCATCCATTCGCCAGTTGGCGAATTAGGAGATTGGCGTGTAGTCTCTACGGATTCCTGCAAAATGCAGGCCTTTCCACGGTATTGTCCATCTGGTTTATGGAGTTCACCGTTTTAGCCAATTTATTTTTGTATAGAATTACTTCTATAGACACCCCGATATCGTTAAGGTGCCGAACAGAGCCGTCGATATGGACTCTCGGGCTCTACCAGCCTGTTATCCCCGGAGTAGCTTTTGGCTGATGATCTTCTCATTTTCTAAAATAATGAGTCGGTTCACTAAGTTCTGCTTTCGCAACTGCGCGACACAGCTGTCTTGCAGTAAAGCTGGCTTATGCCTTTGCGCGACCGCTCCGATTTCCATCCGGAGCTAGCCAACCTTTAAACGCCTCCATTACTCTTTAGGAGGCAAGTGCCCCACTTAAACTGCCCATTAAACACTGTCACCCCAGTAAAGGGGGTTAGAATTATAATTTTCAAAGATGGGTGTTTCATCGGCGGATCCACGAGAACCGAAATTCCCGCTTCAAATCCTCCCCACTACGCTACGCATTAAAAACCATAACCCAATATCTAACTACAGTAAAGCTTCCGGGGTCTTTCCGTCTAGCCGCAGGTAACCAGCATCTTCACTGGTATTGCATTTTCACCGGGCGCCTCGTTGAGACAGTCTTCAAGTCGTTAACCCATTCATGCGGGCCAGAACTTACCTGGCAAGGGATTACGCTACCTTTGGACGATTATAGTTATCGCCGACGTTCATTGGTGCTTCATTCAGTGAGCCCAAACCTTGCGGCTTGGACCCCCAAACTTAACATTCCAACACTGGTCAGGGCTCACCCCCTATACATCCTCTTACGAGTTGGCAGGGAGCTGTGTTTTTGATAAACAGTCGCTTGAAATACGTTAGCTGCGTCCGCCGTTGAGGCGGAAGGCCATATTGCGAACTTACGGCCACTGATTTGCCGAGTTCCTTAACGAGGTCTCACCCGTTCACCTTAGCATACTTACGCTTGTCCACCTGTGTCGGTTTGCGGTACGGTTCGAATAAAATTAGCTCAATAGCTTTTTTCTAGGCATCGCGCTCATCTTGATTGACGGACGAATCCATCTTTTCTCGCATCTTGATTTACCTTAATGCGAAAACATGAAATCCAATAATCTGCCAAGACTACTGTAATGCGTCTTACTATTGAAAATTATCCGAGGGTCGGAATATTAACCGACTATCCATCAGCTACCCCTTTCGGGTTTGCCTTAGGACCGCCTAACCCTTGGTTGAATACCATTGCCAAGGAAACCTTGGACTTTCGGTGTCCAGAGCTTTCATCTGGATTGCGGTTACTCAGGCCAACATTCTCTCTTCCTAACGCTCCACAGTCGGTTACCCTCCTGCTTCACTGCGATAGGAATGCTTCCCTACCACTCCGGCAATAAATTGCCAGAATCCATGTCTTCGGTATTGAACTTAGCCCCGGAAATCTTTGGCGCATCTTGCCTTCCCTCGCTAAAAAGCGAGAATCGGACAGTGAGTTGTTACACACTCTTTAAAAGATAGCTGCCTCTAAGCTAACTTCCTGCCTGTCAAGGGCAAAATACTTCCTTCATAACACTTAGCTCAATTTAGGGACCTTAGACGATGATCTCGGCTGTTTCCGTTTTGAGCGCGGAGCTTAGCCCCCGCGTTCTTACTGCCTCCACAAAAAATTTGGTATTCGGAGTTTAATTAGAAAACCTGGCCAAAGGCCACGGAATTCTATTTAGTGCTCTACCCCCAAATTTTGGCTGGAGACGCCAGCCCCAAAGCTGTTTCGGGAAGAACCAGCTATTACCAAACTCGATTAGCTTTTCACTCCTTACCACAGGTCATCCAATAGAATTGCACGACTAACTGGTTCGGACCTCCCCCCGCCTTTCGGCGGAGTTCATCCTGCCCATGGTAAGCTCGTCTGGCTTCGGGTCTTGAATATTCGGAAAACGCGCTATTAACGCTCGCTTTCACTGCGCCTTCGCCCCATAAGGGCTTAGACAATCCAAATATTCAAACTCGTTGGCTCGTTCTGCAAAAAGCACGCCGTCAGCCGCCCATCTTGCGATGGGCGAGCCTCCGACTCTTTGTAAGCAAATGGTTTCAGGTCTATTTCACCGGGGTCAACCCCCTACTTTTCACCTTTCCCTCACGGTACTGGTTCACTATCGGTGATATTGAGTATTTAGCCTTGGCCGATTAGTTCGGCCGGATTCCTGCCAGGTTATCATGCCCGACAGTACTTAAGAAATCTAACAAGGAGCATAAAAGTTATTTTTACATACGGGGCTATTACCCTCTATGGCGCCTCTTTCCAGAGTGCTTCTATTAATAATTTTATCTAAATGTTCTCCCTCGGCAAACATTTCCATAAATAACAAAGTTATTCACGGAAAAGCTCCCGACGTTAAACCCTTGCAACACCGTTTAAAAAAACGGTTTGGGCTCTTCCCTTTTCGCTCGCCACTACTAAGGGAATGTACCCCCACACCAATCTTTCCGATTAACTTCAGAATTATTAACGACAGGCGAAGCCGCTTCGCTCTTTATCGTTTGCAATACCAAAGTCATCGCCGAGATTGGTGTGGGGGCATTGTTTTCTGTTCCTCCGGCTACTGAGATGTTTCACTTCACCGGGTTAGCTTCCGTCCAAAAGACGGATTATTGCGAATTACCGCAATAGAGTTTCCTCATTCGGAAATCTCCGGGTCAAAGGTTGCTAGCCACCTCACCGAAGCTTATCGCAGGCACGCCGCGTCCTTCGTCGCCTCAATATCCCAAGGCATCCACCATTCGCCTGTAACTAAGACCTGCTGCTCAATACGCAGCTGGTCTAAATCCTAAACTCAGGATCACCCTGAATTTGTCGAAATTATTTGCGTAAGTTTTTTGTATGCTATTTTACTTTGAATTAAATTCAAAGCTTTAGTTACCTACTATCTGATTAAACAAGACCCCTAGTCAAAATTTAATCAGATGATCTTCAAATTTTTAAAGTTCTGTCCTCCAGCGCTTATTCTTCGCTTCTCCTTCCAGCCGCGAATTTTTTTTCTTTTATAATTCGCGACTGACAGGAACAGTGAATTTCATTTTTAAACAAAAAACCGCCAATAAAATTGAAGCGGTCTTTCTGGCATAAATTAAAATACTCCCATCAGCCGCCTCTCTTTTTAATAGTGGTTTTACCAAGATTCATCATGTGTTTACATTCTATTAAATTAAAATCCTCTTGTCAATAGTAGTTTTAAACTAAAGGCGTCCGCCAAAAGGCGGACGCCAGACAACTGCGTTAATAATGCAATTATTTCTGTTCCATTTTTCGTTTCATGTCCGATAGGATTCCTGCCGCCACTTCTTTTCCGCCCAAGCCGAAAGCAATTCCCAAAGCAATTGATATGGCTGCCACCGCTCCGTAAACAATGCTGGTGTAAAGAGTTCTTATTAAAAGGTTGGCAGGCAAAAGCTGGTCCAATATCAGAAAAATGGTAAATATCCAAATCGCCCATTTGGTGATGGATGAGGCCAAGTACCCATGATCCACTTTCATCCTTTCCACCAACACTCTTACCAGTTTTTCGACGATGTCGGAAATAATTACCGCCACCACGAAAATCAAAGCGGCCACAATGACGTTTGGCAGATAGCTCAATACGTCGTTTAAGAATTCGGCAAATTTAGTTAATTTTAAAATGTCTACCGCCACCAGCAGGGAAATTATAACAAAAACCCATTTAAAGATGGCTCCGATAAACTCCGAAGGATTGACTTCCACCTTTGCTCTTGAGAGAGCTTTGCTCCATCCTTCTTTCTCAAACAATTTATTGAATTTTATGCTCTTTAATATTTCAGTTATTATTCTTCCAACCGCCACCGAAATCACATAACCAATAACAAAAACCACTATCGCCAGTATAAGGTTGGCAATAAAAGTTACAAACTGCTGTAAAAGCGGCTGGATTATTGCCAGCGACCAATCTGTTGATGTCATATATTTTTTTACCCCCACACCAATCTCAAAGATAATTTTTGTATTACGACGAGAAAGAGCGAAGCATCTTCCCCTGTCTAAGATATATTAAAAAATTAATCTAAAAGATTGGTGTGGGGGTGAATTTTTAATTTTTTTTGAATTTTAAAGTAAAATTCGACCTTTTTTGGGTTTTTGAACCCTAAAATGGACAAAAACCAATTATTATATTATTATCCTCTTCGAGCGCGCGGAAATCAAGCCCTAATCTGTGAATAAACCCAAAAGCAGGCCTAATGGCAATTTTGAGGCATATTTATAAAAATTTCTTCCACTCTTCGGGCATGTCTATTTTTAAATTTACTTGTTTGTTTTCTGTCGCCGTCTTAAACGAAATCTCGGTTGCGCACAACGCAATGCTATTTTTGTCGCATAATAAGTTATTACCACCGATGGGTCGGTGGTACTGTTTTCCGTATTTAGTATCGCCTAAAATCGGATGTCCCATATTTGCCATCTGAATTCTTATCTGGTGAAACCGCCCCGTTTTGGGCATTATTTTCAACAAAGAATATTTCTCGTTTGACTTCACCACTTCCCAAGACAATTCAGCTGTCCGCGTTTTAGTTGCCTTTTTAATTTCTTGTAAAAGCTCTTGGTCTGATTTTTCCGCAAAACCCTCTGCAAAAAAAGAAATTTTATTTACTTTTTCTTTTATTTCGCCCTTTTGTTTATCCAGCTTCCCCAGTACAATTCCGTGATAAATCTTTTGTATCGTATGATTTCTAAATTGCTCTGACAATCTTGAAGCTCCCTTTGATGTCTTTCCAAATAAAACAATGCCAGCTACCGGCTTATCTAACCTATGCGCCAAACCCAAAAAAACATTTCCGGGCTTTTTATATTTTTCTTTCAGGTATTTTTTAACATCGTCCATAAGGCTAATTTCGCCCGTCATATCCCCCTGCGTCAAAACCCCGGCTGGCTTTACTACGGCAATAATGTGATTATCCTCGTATAAAACTTTCATGTTTTAAAAAAATAATATAAAATTAATATAAAAATAAAGGTCGGATAAATTAAAAAATTTATGATGATAAAAATGAAAAAAAATCTTATTGCTTTGACTTTATTCGCTGTTGGTTTTTTGGCAATAGCCAACATTTCGCTTGCGGCAGGAATTATTGTTCCTCCTCCCTCTGCTCCAGAAACCAAGGCTGACTGCAAAAAAGGCGGCTGGATGAATTACGGAGGAATGTTTAAAAACCAGGGAGACTGCGTAAGCTTTGTGGCAACAAACGGAAAGAATTTACCCGTCGGCCAAGATTAAGAAAAACAACTTTTCTTGATAAAAAATGGGATTGAATATCCCGTTTTTTATTTAAAAAATTTAAAAATACTTTCTGTGAAATACTATGTCGCATAATAAAATATGACGCATGTTGACATTTTTTAAATTATATTATAATCTTACCGCAGAACTTTAAAACAGCGCGCAAAACCAAGGAGATCAAAAACATGTCAGCCCCAATCATTAAAGGATTTATATTGCACATGGAACACGATAATTCTTTTTGTATTTCGTTCTTCGACGAAAACAATGTTCGCATCAATATCAAAGATGATGAAGACAAAATCTTTTTTTTAACTACGGCCGACTGGCCGGGCACATTAGAATTGATTTGTTTTTTAACGGGCGCCCGTTTTAAAAAAGTTAGCGGCATCACCGGCCGTATTGAAAGATTTGAAATAATAAAATAGTTTCCGACCCCGCAAAATTAATTCGAATCGCATGCATATAGAGCGTTTAACCACAACGCTCTCTTTTTTTATAAAATTTTAGTGTGGTTAAATTCTCACGATCGTAGAATTTTGACCACACTAACTTTTTTTTAAAATTTCTTTTATTCTGTCTGCCTCATCCTCCACCGCCGGGCCTTCATATTCCCCGCCATGGGCATGACTGCCTTTATACGACGGCTGTTTCTGGTCTAAGTGCAAACTAACAATAAATCTATCTCCACGGATTTTTGCATAAATATGAAAACGCGGGTAATTTTCATATGTTAACTTTCTTACCATATTATATTCATTGTATTCCCTGCTGTCTATAATTACATAACCTATCATCCTTGCTATATTCACGATATTTTCTTCTAAATTTTTAACAATAAAATCCATAAATTACGAAATCCCAAACCCCAATACCCAGTGACCAATAAAACTCTAAAATCCCAATGACCAAAACCGTTTTGGGATTTAAAAAATTGGGGGTTGGTTGGGATTTGGAATTTGGTCATTGGAGTTTAAAAATTATCCGTGTTTGAATTCGATCACATCCCCGTCTTTTACAGCATATTCTTTTCCTTCTGTGCGCAATTTTCCCTGTTCTCTGGCTTTGGAATAGCTCCCTGCATCTATTAAATCTTTCCAAAAAACAACTTCCGCTTTCACAAACTTATTTTCAAAATCGGAGTGTATGGCCGAGCCCGCAACCGGCGCGATGTCGCCTTTTCTTATTGTCCAAGCGCGCGTTTCATCTTCTCCGGTTGTCAAAAAGGTTGCTAATCCCAGCAATTCATAAGCTTTTTTAATTAAAATATCCAGCCCTGATTCTGCCGGCAGTTCAAGAACGCCTCTCTCTTCTTTTGTAAGCGCCCCTGCCTCAAATTCTGTCGCTATATCTAAAATAACAAAATCTGATCGAGCCCCGAGCTCAATCGAAACTTCGTTGGGCTTGCCGTTTAGTAAATACAGTCGCGGTTTATGGGTTAAGAGCTGAAATGACTTTAAAATTTTGGTTTCATCTCCGGTAAAGTCTTGTTCAATTAAAAGCTTTTCCTGCGCCAAAAAATCTTTAGCTTTTTTCAAAACTTCCATTTCTTTAATAGCTTCTTTCTTTCCCGAGCGGATATCTCCCTCCAGCCCGCCGATTCTTTTGTTTACCGTTTCCAAATCCTTTAAAATCAGCTCAACATCTAATATTTCTTTTTCTTTTAAAGGGTTAACCTCGTTTTGGGTGTTTATTATATCTTGATTTTTAAAAGCGCGGAGAACGTATAAAACAGCATCAACTTCCCTGATGTGTGACAAAAATTTGTTTCCCAATCCCTCCCCCTGAGATGCGCCTTTTACCAACCCGGCAATGTCAACAAATTCAACCGTGGCATAAATTTTCTTTTTTGACTTTGACAATTCCGCCAGCTTATCAACCCTTTCGTCGGGAACCAAAACAACCCCGACATTCGGGTCAATGGTGCAAAAAGGATAATTGGCAATATCCACCTCCTTTTTGGTTAAGGTTTTGAATAAGGTTGACTTCCCTACGTTTGGAAGACCAACAATTCCAATACTAAGCGGCATAATATTATTTCAGCCAATATTTTAAAATTGTTCCAATTCCAACAAGTCCATCTTTGAATCTTATGTGTTTACCCTGCTTAAAACTGCGCGGGGAATAGCTGATCGGCAATTCTTTTATAATACCCTTGTCTTTTAAAATTTTACAAGTAATTTCCGCTTCTACTTCAAACCCCTTGCTTTCTATTTTTGTATTTCTTATAAAATCTGCCCTTATCAGCTTATAGCAGGTATATGCATCCGTCAAATTCGACCGGAATAAAAGATTGATTAAGAAAGTCAAAAATTTATTGCCCAAAACATATAAAAAATAGCCTTTTCTTTCCGGATTCATTTCTCTTGATCCGTAAACCGCGGTTATTTCAAGATGCAGATCCAGCTCTTTTAACATTGGCGGCCAATCAGACGGATTGTATTCTGAGTCAGCATCTTGCACAATTACCGCTGATCCAGTAAAAACCCTGAAACCTGTTGCCAGGGCCGCCCCTTTGCCAAGGTTTTTTTTGTGCTTTAAAATTCGAATTTTTTCTGAAAAAACGCCAATCTCTTCTTCTGTTTTGTCGATAGAGCCGTCGTCTATCACAATTATTTCTTTTGACCAATCCCCTATTTCCTGCAATAAAACTTTTTCCAAAACCGTTCCAATGGTTTTCTCCTCGTTAAAAACAGGAATAATAATAGAAAGTTTTTTACTCATTTTATAATTTTAACAAATTAAAAAGAGTGATTCCACTCTTTTATAATCTTTCACGATAAAAATAATTTTAAAGAACTATTCTTCTTCTCTCGGAGTTCTTCTTTTTTTGCCGCTCCTGCTTCGGATAATGCCTATCAACTGGATATTTTTAACCTTTTGGCCGGTCATAAAAACGATTCCTATGCCGACAAGCATCAAATAAATGCTAAAAAGCGGTTCTAAAAACCAAAAACCTATTAATCCGAATCCGAAAATAATCTGCCCCATCATATAAGCAATCCTTCCCAAACCGATAATCAGGCTGATCAGTTCCTTGCTTCCTTTCATTTCCTTATCCTCTGACTCAAAAAGCTTGAAAAATTTCTCTTGGTGGACCCTGCGAGAATCGAACTCGCATCTCCTCGTTGCAAACGAGGTGTTTTACCATTGTACCAAGGGCCCTATGGCAATATTGGATTTTCAAATTTTATGATATTTTTAAAATTTTAACTTTAACCGCAGAGTCTCCGGCTTTAAAATCAAACTCTTCGCCGGTTTTTCGGCCCATCAGTTTTTGGCCTAAGGGCGACTGGTAAGATATTTTACTTTTTAGTATATCCGCTTCGCTTGGAGCCACAACAAAATAATTTTCCTCTTTTCTCGCAAACAATATTTTTACGTTTGAACCTGCTTGAATCATATCCGTTTCTTTTTTTTCCACAACGACCGCTTCATTTACGGCGCTTTCCAACTGAGCGACACGCATCCTTAAAAAAGCCATTTTATCTCTAGCATCGTGATAGGCCGCATTTTCTTTCAAATCTCCGAAAGCCGCGGCTTCGGCAATAAGCTTAACAATGCGCTTGTTTTCAACGGTTTTCAAGTGATTCAATTCGTCTTTTAATTTTTGCAGGCCTTCTTTTGTAAAATATTGGACCATGTTAATTTATATATTACAGTAAATTTTTAATTTTTCAAGCAAAATAGCGGACATTATAATGTCCGCTATTTTTTAGTGTTTAGTTTCTTAAAGTTGCCTCGAATAACCGAATTTTAAGCGACTCGGTCAAAACGCTTTAAGTTGAAATCAGAATTCTCAAATTTCAACAAAAGTCGACAACTTTTTATAAAATATGATCCACGACCAGCTTCCGCTAGCCGTGCCTTGTTACGACTTAGCCCCTCTTACTGAGCCTACCTTGATTGCACTTTCATGCAGCTTCGGGTATTCCCAGCTCGCTTGGCTTGACGGGCGGTGAGTACAAGACTCAGGAACGTATTCATCGCCACATAGCTGATTGGCGATTACTAGCGATTCCGACTTCATGGGGGCGGGTTTCAGCCCCCAATCCGAACTGAGACCGGTTTTGTTGGGATTATCTTCCGCCTTACGGCTTCAAACCCATTGTACCGGCCATTGTACCACGTGTGCGGCCCAGGACATCAAAGGGCCATGCTGATTTGGCGTCATCCTCGCCTTCCTCCCAATTATCTCGGGCAGTCCCCTGTGACACTTAAAACACAGGGCAAGGGTTGCGTTCGTTACCCGAATTAACGGTACGTCTCAAGACACGAACTGACGACAACCATGCAGCACCTGTCCAGCCGGCTTGTGGCGGGCCCTGTTTTCACAGGGCTTTCGTCTGGATTTCCAGTCCTGGTAAGGTTCTTCGCTTGTTGTCGAATTAAGCCACATGGTCCACCGCTTGTGTGAGTCCCCGTCTATTCCTTTGAGTTTTAAACTTGCGTTCGTACTTCCCAGGCGGGATGCTTAACGCGTTAGCTTCGCCACTGGCAGGGTCGACACTGCCAATAGCTAGCATCCATCGTTTACGGCGTGGACTACAAGGGTATCTAATCCTTTTTGCTACCCACGCTTTCGTCCCTCAGTGTCAGGGTCGCCCCAGCTAACTGCCTTCGCTTTTGGTGTTCCCGACGATATCAACGGATTTCACCCCTACTCCGTCGGTTCCGTTAGCCTTTAGCGCCCTCGAGTAAAGCAGTATTAAAAGCAGCTCAAAGGTTAAGCCGATGAGTTTTAACTTAAAACTTACTTTACCACCTACGGACCCTTTACGCCCAATAAATCCGGGTAACGCTTGAGGTCTCTGTATTACCGCTGCTGCTGGCACAGAGTTAGCAACCTCTTATTCATCTGGTACTGTCTGGCTTTGGGCCTTCCTCCCAAATAAAAGAAGTTTACACCCCGAAGGGCTTCTTCCTTCACGTAACGTCGCTCCGTCAGGCTTTCGCCCATTGCGGAAGATTCTCGACTGCAGCCTCCCGTAGGAGTATAGACCGTTCGCAGTTCTATTCTTGGGGGTCGCGCTCTCACGCCCCCTACCCGTCATAGACTTGGTAGGCCGTTACCCTGCCAACTATCTGATAGGCCGCAGGCCATTCCCAAAGCGCATTGCTGCTTTACCTTTGCAGGAACTATCGGAAATTACCCAACCTTTCGGCTGGCTATGCCCGACTTTGGGGTATGTACCTACGTGTTACTAAGCCGTTCGCCGCTATACTTCAGTCTTGCGACTTCAGTACCGCTCGACTTGCATGCCGGTATCCACGTTACCAGCGTTCACCCTGAGCTAGGATCAAACTCTCAAAAATTAAACAGATAAGCGCAAAATTGCGCAAATCTGGTGTTTTAATTCGAAACAACTTTAAGAAACTAATTCCCCGGACTTAATTAGGTTATTAAGCCGGGATTTCATATTAAGTTATCAATGTCCTTGCCTTCCGGTCAACTCTGAAAAAAACACCCGCGAAGACATTTAATTGCTTAAACGCCTTCGCGGATATTTATTTAACTGTTAGATTTTAATAAATATCTTTTTTGTTTTTTTAAAATTTATTTAATTTTATTATCCAACACCTAACGCTCAACACCTAATCTATTATGTATTCTATTCTAAATTAAATTGTTGTCAATAGCTTGAACAAACTATGCTATTCTAATGGTTTTACCATTTTAATAGTTTCATATTCAGTTGGTCCCTCTGGCTTAAAGCCTTCTTTTGTCCAAAACCCAGCAGCCCTCGGAGTCCACGTATGCGTAAATAAGGCTATCTTTTTCCGGTCTTTTAAAATTGTTTCTTGACGCGCTTGGCCAACTCCGTGTTCCAGCAACTCGTGTGCAAAACTTGTCTCCTCTTGATTTTCGCCTTTCTTAAATTTTTTGCCCTGATATTCGGGTAACAAGGAAATTGTGCTTATCCATAAGGCCTCTGTGTCACGCTCTGAACGATCCCCCAATTCAATATACCCCACGATATTATCATCAACAGTTGCAATAATAAAAAGAGGCGCGTGCGAGTCAGAAAAACTTTTTTCAAAAGGCGTCATCTCTTCTGTGTGAAAGCCTTCTGTCTCGCATTTTAATAATTTATTTTGATAATCTTTTTTTACATCATCTGGAGCATCTTCCGACTCTACCCTTTCTTTCCATCGAGCTTTAACCACCTCAATAATGCTTTGGCGGTCTTCTTCTTTTGCATATCGTATTACAGCTCCCTCTCCTTTATAGTCGAAAGAATCAAGAATGCGCCCCGGCTCTCTTTTTTCAATAAATTTTTTTGGTTCAGAATTTTCTTCTTGGTTTTGGCCTTCGTTGTGATTTTCAAAATTTTTGGGCATAAAATTTATAGTTCTGATTTTTTAATTAATTTTTGTACCTCTCTTTCTAAAAATTTATTAAATAAATCATCATAAAACTGTTATTTTTGTTTAATGTATTCGTGACTTTTTACAGCCGTAAAAAGTTTGCCTGCGTCAGGGTGTAATAATTCTATCTCTTTGTTTCATCTTATCACGAATTAAAAAACAAAAAGCTCGCAAGGGCTGATTTGTCGCCTGCCTGCGGCAGGCAGGCATAATAAGCCGATGGTCGGGCTCGAACCGACGACCTACTCTTTACAAAAGAGTTGCTCTGCCACTGAGCTACATCGGCAAATCTATATTCTACAGAACATTAGAATATTTTTTTATTTTGGGAGATTGTTCTTTTTAGCAACTTCTTTATCTATTTGCTGGGCTTTTTTTCTTATTTTGTGCAAAAGAGAGTCAATTTTTGTTTCAATTCTCAGAGTTAAACACTTTACCCATGAAAGAAATTTGTGCAAAATTATCTGTTTCTTAAAAAGCAAATAAATTTCTTTTACTTTTTCTTCCAATGCCAAAACAATTTTACTTCTGCCAAAATTTCCTCCGTTCTGCGGCAATTCAGCCAAGATAGGAATCTTATTGGCTAAAATAAATAAAATACCCCCCAGACTGAAGATAAAAATAATTAAAGCTATAAGTTCAACCATTTAATTAATTCTCTATATTTCGTATCTCGCGAATCTCTTAACTTCTATATTTTCGCCTATTTTGGCAACCGTCTCTTCAACCAGGTTTTTAATTGTTTTTTTCTCATCCTTTATCCACGGCTGGGACAGCAAAGAAATTTCCTGTTTATACTTTTTTAATTTTCCTTCCAAAATCTGGCTGGCAATGTTTTGAGGCTTTCCTGAATCTTTCAGCTGTTCCTTGTAAATTTTCGTTTCGCCGTCCAAAAATTCGGCAGGGATTTCCTCCTCTTCAACGAATAAAGGCTTCATTGCCGCAATCTGCAGGGATATTTCATGCGCCAGACTTTTGAATTCAGGAGATTTGGCGACAAAATCCGATTCGCAGCGGATATCAAGCAAAACCCCTGTTTTGGAATTGGGATGGATGTAGCTTTCTATCAGGCCGGCTTTGGTTTCCCTCGAAGTTTTTTTGTTCGCCAGTGTTTTCCCCCAAATGCGCAAAAGCTCTTTGGCTTTTTCCGCATTTCCCCCGGCTTCTTCCAAGGCTTTTTTTATTTCTGTGGGAGAAACACCGGTTTCCTCTCTTAATTGCTTTATCTGATCAATTGATACCATTAAATTATTTTACCTCTGGCTTTGAATTTAAAATAACTTCTTTTACCTTATCTAAAATATATTTCACTGATGAGATAGCGTCGTCGTTTGCCGGAATGGGAAAATCCGCTATCGTCGGATCAATATTGGTGTCGCATAACGCGATTATTTTTATTCCCTTTCTTTTGGCTTCCCTGGCCGCGGTTTGGTCTTTTTTGAGATCTACAATAAAAACCGCTTCAGGAAGCTTTGACATATCCCTTATGCCTTCAAACTTTACCCGTAAAGATTCGATTTCCTTATCTATCTTATACCTCTCTTTTTTCGTGTATTTTTCCAGTTCTCCGCTGGCTTTCTTTTTTTCCAAATCTTTGAAATACTGCACCCTTTTCGCTATGGTTTCAAAATTGGTGAAGGTTCCCCCCAGCCACCTTTCGACTACATACGGCAAGCCGCAATCTATGGCTGCCGCCCTTGCCAGCTCTTTTACCTGGATTTTTGTTCCAACGAAAATAATTGTTTTTCCTTCGGAAATAATGTGAGAAATGAATTTTAAGGCTTTATCCAGCTCCTTGGCCGTTTTTTCCAAATCCATCATATGCACGGTATTCTTTATCCCCGAAACATAGGGCTTCATTTTTGGATGAAGCTTTGAAAACCTGTGCCCGAACGCAACTCCGGCTTTTGACATTTCTTCTATATCTATTTTAATGTCTTTTTCCATAAAAATTATCTTTCTGCTTTAGATTTTTTTGCTTTTGACGGCTGTTTTTTTGACTGTCTTTCTTTAAATTTTTGAACCCTGCCCAAAGTATCTATCATTTTTTCTTTCTTTGTATAAAAAGGGTGGCACTGAAAGCAGATTTCAGTTTCTATGCTTTCTTTGGTCGAGCCCACGAAAAAAGCATTGCCGCATGCGCAATTGACCGATGATTTTGGATAATACTTTGGATGTATGTCTTTTTTCATATTTTTTATATTACCAAATAATCTTTTCAAAAGCAAGGTTTTATGCTATATTTTAAGATATGAACGAAGAAATAAACAGCAAACAATCTGTTATTATAGAAATTCGGGCTGGCGCAGGAGGAGACGAAGCCGGGCTTTTTGCGCGTGATTTATACAGGATGTATTCAAGATACGGCCAGGTAAGAGGCTGGAAAGAAAGGGTTTTGGATTCAAGCGCTTCATCGATAGGCGGATACAAAGAAATAATCTTTGAGCTTACCGGCGAGTTCGTTTTTGACGAAATGCAAAACGAAGGCGGAGTGCACAGGGTTCAAAGAATTCCCAAAACGGAAAAACAAGGCAGGGTTCATACCTCAACCGCCACCGTGGCTGTCTTATTAAAACCAAAAAAAACAGAAATAAACATAAGCCCCGCTGATTTGGAATTCAGCACTTATAAAGCATCCGGTCCGGGCGGGCAATATGTAAACAAAACGGAATCTGCCGTAAGAATTGTCCACAAGCCCACAGGCATTGTTGTCACCTGCCAGTCGGAAAGAAACCAATTCTCAAACAGGGAAACCGCGATGGCAATTTTATCAGCTAAAATTTTGCAAAAGCAGGAAGAAGCCGACTTGTCGAAATTAACATCCGAACGCCGCGAACAAATAGCCTCTGCAAAAAGAGCTGAAAAAATAAGAACATACAATTATCCGCAAAGCAGAATAACCGACCACCGCATAAACAAATCGTGGCACGACTTGGAAAGGATCGTGGATGGAAACTTAGGGCCTGTTATAAAATCGTTTAGAAAGATAAAATCTGAAAAATAACCGCAAAATTTATCGGTTAATCGCCAGACTTGCTTCAAGCGCGGCTATGTCTTTTTCGTATTGGCTGGCAATTGCCAATACGGAATTGCCGTAAAAAGATTCGCTTTTAGTCCATGTTCCGCCTGAAAAATATCTCATTGCCGCGTTGAATTCGCTTTGCTTTGCTCCATTGTCTTTGAGCAACAAGCCTGCCGCCAAAAACGCATCGGTAATATTCCATGGGTTTGCTGTTTTGCCGGTTATCTCTGAAACTTTTCCCTTATACAGATTCCACGTTGAAGCAATGAATTGGGCCGGCCCCATCGCCCCTCCCCAGCCGTAAGGCGCCCCCTTGGAATAAAGAGGAATCCAGCAGGACACGGGGGTGGTGGCAGGATCCATACCCAAGGAAATCACTAACTCTTTAAAAGACGAGGTAGTTTTAGGATTCATTACTCTTTGTTTAGGTTTTCCTTTCAGGTCAATGCCTGCTCCGGTGTCAAAATTGGTAACATAGCACTGGCCCACGTTCTTGCCTATATTCGATTCCTGAGTTAAAACCGCCAGAATGAAAGCGGGCCGTATGCCGGTTAACCCTGAAACATATTTTGCGATTTCATATGCCTCCCCGAAAGTAGGCGCTTTCGAAACGCCCAACAACTCAAAGATTCTGGCCCGGATCGAGGCCGCCTTTTTTTGCGCGGCCTGCTTTTCCTGCATCTGCTTTTGATACTGCGCCTCGGTTAATTTCAAATAATTTTCCTGCTCTTTCCTGGTTTTTTCCGATTCCTGTTTTTGCAGACCCCTCACTTTCACCACGCCCTCCAGCTCTTCTTTTTCGCTGTCCATTTTTCCCTTTTGGCCTTCCAGGTACGATTTCAAATTTCTGGTGCTGTCTAAAAGCTCGCTAAGTTTTAAGTTAAGATTTTCTATATGGACTAAATTGCTGAAAAAATCAGAAAGGTTTCCTTCAAGCAGTATTTCAATAGACGACTTCTGATCTTCTTCATAAATAGACCTCAAGATATCGGCCAGTTGGCCTTCCGAATCCTTTATCTTCAAAGAAGTCTTGTTAATGGAAACTTGGGTATCGTCAATCTGCATGCCAAGGTTTTTTACCATAACGTTTCCTTGTTTTATCTGATAGCTTAAATTCTGGATTTTCTTTTTAAGAGAACTCACTTGCGACTGAAGGGTTTTTTTCTCTTTTTCGGTTTTAGTAATGTCTTTCGCTATTGCAGATGACTGCTGTTCGTAATAATCGGCGCATTTTTCCAAAACAAGGCGGCATTCTGCAGAACTTAAACCCTGGCAGTCGTTTTCAGATTCTGAAATCAAGGCGCAACTTGCCGCCAAATCCTCCGCCAAAACTAAAACCGGCGACATTAAAACCGAAAAGATAATCACCGTAAGCGAAATTATAATTTTGCTGTCATTCTTCATTCCAATTTCCATTACTATCTTATTTATACAAAAAAACCAGCCCTGATGGCAATGGGCTGGCTGTGAATTTCTATTATTTTTTTTGGTCTTCTTCCTCGACAATTTCTTCTTTTTTCTCTTTTTCCACTTTTTCCACCTCTTCCACTTTCTCTTCTATCGGCTTTTCCAGCTCTTCTTCCACTTTTTCAGGCTCCACGGCAGAAACAATTATTTCGTCCGGTTTTTTCATAATCTTTATTTCTTTTGGAACAATCAAGTCTTTAACCAGAATATGGTCTCCTATTTTCAAAAGCCCGTCTATGCTGACTTTAATATCATGGGGCAGATTGTGCGGCAGGGCTTTTACTTCGATTTCTGTGATGTTTTTAACCAGATTCGCCCCCAGATCCTTAACCGCAAAAGACACTCCTTCAAAAACCAAGGGAATCTTTACCTCAATTTCATCTTTCAAAGACGCCTGGAAAAAATCAGCATGCATAAATTTATCAGTAACCGCGTCTTTCTGGACATCATGGATAAAAACTTTTCTATTTTCTTTTTCCCCGTCTATTTTCAAATCAACCAGGGAACTCTCTCCGGTTTGCTTGAATACTTTTTCAAAATCCTTTTCGCCAACCTCCACTAAAACATCTTTGACTCCCGGTCCGTAAAGCACGGCGGGAATTATGCCTTTTTTTCTTAAATTTTCTGTTTTTTTGCCAGTTTCTTTTCTGGTTTTTACTGATAGTATTGCCATATATTTTATTTTTTTATTATTATGCATTGCACGGGGCAGGCTTCAACAGCAGCTTCTGCGCACTTTAAATCGTCTGTTTCCAGTTCTTCTAATTCCGCCTTATTCACGTTTTTAATATGGGATCTTCCGTCATCCCCCATTTCAAAATATTCTTCGCAAATCGCCCAGCACGACCCGCAGGAGATGCACTTGTCTTTTTCTAAAATTATTTTTGCCATTATATTTTGTTATTGCTTCCAAATAATAACATTTTTTCTTCAGCAAGCTTTAAAACCGCCTCGGTTGAATTTTGCAGATATTTATAAGGAGTTATTTCTTCTAAATTTTCTTCTAAATAATCCTTCAAACTTTTTGTGAAGGCCAGCCTGATTTCCGTGTTGATATTGATTTTTACAATTCCCAGGCTGATCGCCTGCCTGATATCTTCCTCTAAAATGCCTGACCCGCCGTGCAAAACCAAAAAAACATCCTTTGCCGTTCTTTTTATTTCAGCCAGCCTGTTCAGCAGAAGGCGGGGATTCTGCCCCGAAATTTCAATCCCGTGGAAATTCCCCACCGAAATCGCCAAAAGCAAAACTTTTGACTTATCTATGTATTTTACAGATTCTTCAGGATTAGTCAATAATTCTTCTTTGATTTCAAATTTTTCTTGATACATCTTTGACGAATCGGTGGCAAACATGCCTACTTCCCCTTCAACTAAAACGCCCTTTCTTCTGGCGTATTTAACAATCTTTTTTGTTTCGTTTATATTCTCCTCTGACGGCAGTTTTGAACCGTCGAAATGAACCATGTCATAGCCCGCATCGATTGCTTCCTCAAGATAATCCAATGATTTGCCGTGGTCTAAATTCAAGAAAATCGGCAATCTTGTTTTTTTTCTCAAGACATTTCTCAAGGCAACCGCCTCCTCCAAGCCAAAAAACCTGCTTTCGCCTTCGGAGGTTCCCAATATTACGGGAGATTTTAAATTTTGCGCGGCTGAAACGACGCCTTTTAACTGGGATTCCGTTGAAAAATTAAACTGCCCGATTGCCCACTTTTCTTTTCTTGCTTTTTTTAGATAAAATTTTAAATTATTCATATGCTTTAGTTATTTTCTTTTAAAACCTGGACCCTTTCAAATTTTGATTCTTTATCCAGAAGGCCAGTTTTTGCGCCGACTCTTGAAAGGTTGGCCGCGGAATTGGCAAGGCCGAATTGTATGGCCGACTCGATATTTCCTTTGGTTTTTATAAACTCGGAAAGAAAGCCTGAAGCTAAAGAGTCGCCGGCGCCCGTCGTATCGACAATTTTTCTTCCGGGATCCGGCTTTGCAGAATAAAATAATTTTCCGTCGGAAACCGCAACTCCCTTCCCTCCTTTGGTCATCACAAGAATCCCGGGAAACATTTCGTCAATTTTTCTGAATATTTCCATTTCCTGTGAAAAAGGAATTTTTGCCAAGATTGAAGCTTCTTCCTGGTTTAAAAAGAGGATATCTGTTTTTTGCAGGATATTTTTCAATGTTTTAGCCGGCAAATCCAGCTGCTGCTTTGAGGGATTTAAGGCAATTTTTATTTTATTCCTTGAGGCAAAATCCACGATAGACGCAAAATTGTCGCATAATAAACCCGACAAAGGAGCTAAATATATCCACCTTGTTTTTAACTTTTCTATCGGAATGTCTTTGATGTCCGCTAATTCAGCCGCTCCCCGATAAACTAAAATTGTCCTGTCTTCTTTGCCGCTTAAAACAATGATAGAATGATTGGTCGATTTTTCTTCTTTTTTCAAAACAAATTTCGTATCAACGCTGATTTTCTTTAACTCTTCAATAATTTCTCTCCCAGCAATATCATCCCCCACCGCCCCGCAAAAAGCGGTTTTAAACCCCTGTCTTGCGAAAGTGGCGGCTGTATTGGTCCCTCCTCCGCCCGATGCAAAAACAATATCGTCAACATCAATTTTAGAACCCAAATCAAGGCAAATCCCTTTACCCGCTATAAAATCATTGTTGTTATGCAGAACTTTAAAAGCGCCTGATTTTATAAAAATATCCTTGCTAGCCGACCCAAATGTAATTATATCAAACATAATAATTTTAAATAAATATATGATTTTTAATTTTTGAATTTTCTACTCTTTAGAAAACTTATAAAGTGGCTTAATTTGGTTATCTTCCATTTTTTCTATTATTAAATGGCGCTGATGATGGAGTAAATAACAATGCTTCTCTTTCCAAATCTTTATCATCTTCTAATTTTTCTATAACCGCATCCAGTAAACTGGGTAAAACTCTAGCCGAGGGTAATTTTTTAATTCTTTTTAACGGAGAATCGCTTGCCATTTCTTTTTCTATTTTCTTTATTCTTTTTAATCTTTTCTTGCGATTTCCAATTAATCTTTTAACAATAATTTTATAGCCGCTATCATCCTGCAGTAGGCACTTATGGACGCTAGAAATTTTTTCATTTCCCACGCCCAATATTTTTTTAATATCGTTATATTTATAATTTCCCGACAAAAGCACAGCCACCTCTATTCGTCTCATCAAATTAGCAATCTCATCAGCGGTTAATAAGCTCTTAATAAATAGACGGACCTCATTTCGGTTATTCAATGAATCAATCATATCATAGAATTCGCCTATCATCTGAATTCTTTTTTCTTTTGGAAGATTGTTAAGATGAAACGTAGTCATATTTTATACCCATACACCTGTGCACCGGTGCACAGGTGTGAATTCATAATAACTATTATCATGATAATTCTTATTTTGGAGGCAGATTTTTCTCTGTTTGAGAAATTGCGATTTTAGTTTTTAAAACAGAATCTGGATTTAAAGAAATTGATTCGATCCCTTTTTCAACAAGAAACTGGGCGAAATCCGGAAAATCTGAAGGCGCCTGGCCGCAAATGCCGATGTATTTGTCATTGTTTTTGCACGCTCTTATAGCCTCTTCAATCAGCTCTTTTACCGCCTCGTTTTTTTCGTTTCCCACGGGGGCGATTTCAGAATTATCGCGATCTAATCCCAGGGTAAGCTGGGTCAAATCGTTTGATCCTATGGAAAATCCGTCGAAAATTTCCAAAAATTTTTCAGCCATAATGATATTTGACGGAATTTCCGCCATAACGTAAACTTCCAGCCCGCCTTCAACGGAAAGCGAACTGTCGGCTATCGCCCAGCCTCCTCTTTTCAACCCCTGTTCTTCCATTATTGCCAAAACTTTTTTACCTTCCTCCACAGTCCTGCAAAAAGGAATCATCAGCTGGATATTATCCAGACCAAATTGCTCCCTTGCTTTTTTAATTGCCTTGCATTCTAAAATGAATGCTTGTTTGAATTTTGGGCTATAAAATCTGGAAGCCCCGCGGAATCCAAGCATTGGATTTTCTTCTTTTGGCTCGTATAATTCACCTCCCAACAAAGACCTGTATTCGTTTGTTTTAAAATCGGAAAAACGGACGATCACTTTTTTCGGATAAAAAGCCGCTCCTATTTTTCCAATTCCCTCTGCCAGCTTGTCAATGTAAAACTGCGCTTTGTCTTCATAGCCTGGAGTAATCAGGTCTATTTTTTTCTTTAAAGCGGGCTCCAATGATTTATAATTTAACAGGGCTAAGGGATGCGCTTTTATTTCGTTGGCGATGATAAATTCCTCGCGCGCCAAACCCACGCCGTCATTCGGGATAAAACTTAAATTAAAGGCGTTTGAAGGCTCGCCTACATTCATTAAAATTTTTGTCTTTGTCTCCGGTATATTAGAGATGTCTGTTTTCTTAATTTCAAAAGGAATTATTCCTTCGTAAACCTTTCCTTCCTCGCCTTCAGAACAATCAATTGTAATTTCCTGCCCGCTTTTTATTTTCTTTGTCGCGTTGTCAGCTCCCACTATACAGGGGATTCCCAATTCTCGGGAAACAATTGCGGCATGAGCCGTCCTTCCCCCTGAATCAGTAACAATAGCCGAAGCCAGCTTCATGGCAGGAACCCAATTAGGGTCTGTCATGCCTGTAACCAAAATTTCTCCTTTTTTAAACCTGCCGATATCATTAGCGTCCATTATTTTATTCGCCTTTCCCTGCCCGATTTTATTTCCGACGCTCATTCCCTTTGCCAAAATTCTTCCAATTTTTGATTTGTTTATTATAAATTCCTCCAACACCTTTAAATTTTTCCTGCTTTGCACTGTTTCCGGCCTGGCCTGCACGATATACAGTTTTCCGGTTTGACCGTCTTTCGCCCATTCCATGTCCATTGATTTTTTATAATGCTCTTCCACGATTACCGACCATTTGGCAAGCTGCAAAATTTCATCTTCTGACAGAACAAAATTTTCCCTTTCTTTTTTTGTCGTGGCGATGTTTTCGGTAAACCTTTTTCCCGACCCATAAACCATTTTAATAAGCTTTGAACCGATTCTTTTTTCAATAATGGGCCGCGCGCCTTTTTTCAATGTTGTTTCAAAAACATAATACTGGTCCGGCTCCACCGCGCCCTGCACAATATTTTCGCCAAGCCCGTAACTGGCGTTTATTAAAACCACGTCTCCGAATCCCGACTCCGTATCGCATGAAAACATCACGCCGGAGGAGGCCAGGTCAGACCTTGCCATTTTTTGTATTCCGGCCGACAACCCCACTTTTGTATGGGAAAATCCCATTTCCTGGCGGTAAACAATGGCTCTGTCCGTAAAAAGGGAAGCAAAACATTTTTTAACCGCATCCAAAACATTCTTTTCGCCCGAAACATTCAAATAAGTTTCCTGCTGGCCGGCAAAACTGGCGTTAGGTAAATCTTCCGCGGTTGCGGACGAACGCACTGCTACGTCTGTATTTTCCGAGCCGTATTGCAAGGAAAGTTTTTTATAAGCCTGGATGATTTCATTCTTTAGATTTTCTTGCAATTGTGCGGATAAAATCAAACCTCTTGCCTCTTTTCCTTTCAAGGAAAGCTGTTTTAAGTCATGGATATCCAAATCTTTTAAAATTTCATCAATTTTTTGGCTTAACCCGGTTTTTTCCAAAAAATTGAAATACGCTCCGGCCGTCGTGGCAAAACCATCCGGGATATTAACTCCCTTTAAAGTTAAATTTTTTATCATTTCCCCCAGTGAAGCGTTCTTCCCTCCCACCAAAGG
The DNA here is from genome assembly GCA_964427585.1 of uncultured Candidatus Saccharibacteria bacterium. Classification (GTDB taxonomy): domain Bacteria; phylum Patescibacteriota; class Minisyncoccia; order Minisyncoccales; family Staskawiczbacteraceae; genus JBBTQJ01. The sequence continues at coordinate 91,396 of CAYRVC010000001.1, read as the reverse complement.
GACGTCTCCTATTAATATTTCCGAAAACCATAATATATTTTTATTATTTTTTTCCGCCATATTTAAAAAATAATTTTAAATATTATTAATTATTATTTTTCCTTTTCCTTTTCTTATTATTCCGGCCGCGTTGCCTTCGTCGGTATCCAAATGCACACAAAGGCGATAATTTTCGCCGAGCCTCACCAAAACATTATGAAAAGTTACCGCAACAGGCCCGTCAGTCTCAACCGAAACCATCATCCTGTCTTTAAGGCCGAGCTTTTTTGCCCTGGCAAACGAGCAGTGGATATGACGCTGGCTGTTAATAATGCCTTCCTTTATTCTTATTTTATTTTCAGGCCCCCGCAAAACGGCTCCCGGTGTCTCCTTAATGTTTCCGGATTCCCTTACTGGAGCCGTAATGCCCAAATATATGGCATCTGTTTTTGAAAGCTCCACCTGCGTTCTGCTTCTGACGGGGCCTATAACCCGTAGTTTCAAAATTCTTCCGTTCTCCCCCTCAATATCAACTGTTTCCCTGGCGGCAAAATCGGATGGCTGGAAAAGTTTTTTCATCTTTTTAAGTTCGTGTCCCTTGCCAAAAAGCTTTTCCAAATCTTTTTTTGCCAGATGGACATGCCTGCCCGATGTTTCAATGGGAATTTCTATCATAAAACTAGACTTAATTTTTGAACGAGGCAATAAATTTTTCGCAGGCCTGAACGCGAAGCATTCACAGCCGGAGAAAAATTTGTTGCCCTGCGAAAAAAATCACCTTATTATTTTTTTTAATTCTTCCACGCTTTCCGGGTTGGAAAGGGTGCTTAAATCGCCCAAATCCTCATTAGTGAACAGCTTCCTTAAAATCCTCCTCATTATTTTGCCTGACCTTGTTTTCGGAAGATCCTTTGCCAGATAAACTTCTTTCGGGGAAGCGATCGGGCCTATCTGTTTCCTTATCAAATCAACGACTTCCTGCTTTATGTTCTCATTGGGATTTCCCGATTCATCAAAAATTTTATTTCCGCAGACGAAAATAACCGGAACCTCTCCTTTTATTTCGTCGGGCAAGCCTATGGCGGCTGACTCCGTAATGTCTTTATGAAGGGCCGCCGCGCTTTCCAGCTCGCCTGTCGTAATCCTGTGGCCGGCAACTTTTATAACATCGTCCACTCTTCCTATTATCCTTATGAGGCCGTTTTCATCCCGGTAGGCTCCGTCGCTGGTGAAATAAAACTTCTTGTCATACTGGCTCCAATAAGTTTCAAGATATTTTTCAGGATTTTTATAAATATTCCGAAAAAGCCCGGGGCTGAAAGGGGGCTTTATCACCAGGTTGCCTTCTTTGTTTTTCTTCAATGATTTCCCTTTTTCATCCAAGATGTCAAACTTTACCCCTGGAAAAGGAATGCCTGCAAAAGTCGGCTTGAAAGGGCCTGTGCCAGGCAAAGAACTGATTAAAATTCCGCCTGTTTCCGTCTGCCACCAGGTATCCACCACAGGGCACCGGCTTTTTCCCACTTCCGTGAAATACCAAAGCCAGGCTGACTCGTCAATCGGCTCGCCTACCGACCCTAATATCTGCAATTTATCCAATTTATGTTTTCTTACAAACTCGGCCCCGTATTTTTCAAACATCCTTATGGCCGTGGGAGCGGTATAAAAAGTGGTAATTTTATGCTTTTCAATTATGTCGCACCACCTGTCCGGATTGGGCCAGTCAAGACTGCCTTCGTACATAACGAAAGTCATTCCGTTCATTAAAGGAGAATAAACACCGTAAGTGTGGCCCGTAACCCAGCCTATATCAGCCGTACACCAGAAAACATCGTCATCTTTCAAATCAAAAATCCATTTTCCCGTCCAATATGCCTGCACCGCGTATCCTCCGGAAACATGAACGCATCCTTTCGGCTTTCCGGTTGACCCTGATGTGTAAAGGATGAAAAGCGGGTCTTCTGAATCCATTGGTTCCGGCTCGCATTCGGGGCTTTCTTCCAAAACCAAATCATTCCACCAAAAATCTCTGCCATTCTCCATCAAAACATCGTTGCCGGCTCTTTTTACCACTGCCACTTTTTCAACCTCGGTTTCTTTTATTCCTTCATCAGCTAATTGTTTCAAGCTTATAATTTTTCCCCGGCGATGATATCCGTCAGCGGTAATTAAAATTTTAGCTCCCGTATCCTGCAGTCTTACCTTTAACGCCTGCGGGCTGAAAGCGGAAAAAATAACGCAATGAACAGCTCCAATCCTGGCTGAAGCCAGCATTGAAATTACGATTTCCGGAATCATCGGCAGATAAATTCCCACCCTGTCGCCTTTTTTCACCCCCAGTTTTTTCAAGGCATTGGCGAATTTATTGACCTCTTTTGAAAGATCATTATAAGTAAAAGTTTTCTCTTTTTCCCCCGCGGGCTCAGGCTCCCATATCAAAGCGATTTTATCTCCCAATTTTTCCAGATTCCTGTCCAAGGCATTTTCCGCGATATTTATTTTACCTCCCAAAAACCATTTAAAATAAGGGGGCTTCTGCTCAAAAACTTTTTTCCATTTTTTTTGCCACTTTAATTCTTTGGCCAGCCCTTCCCAAAATTTCAAGGGATTTTTTTCCGCCTTTTTATAAACCGCCCTGTTATTTACCAGGGCTTTTTTCTGAAATTCTTTTGAAGGATAATATAAGTCTCCTTTTTTTATCATATATTTTATTATACAACTTTTAAAAAATAAAAAAATGGAGAATATCCCCACTTTTTATGTTAATGTGCAAAATTTAACTTATTTCCAATTATGCCCCCCTTTATGGCGTTTTTCTTTTTCAGCCATTGCATTTAAAAGATTGATCGCTTCATGGCGCGCCGTTCCGTTGTCCAATAAATCGCAAATAAGCAACGTGGTCGCCCACCGGTAATCTGGATAATCCCAGCCATCACCGAAAAGCGGCGGCGATTTTTTTAAATATTTAATAATAACATTTTTCCTGTCCGGAAAATCTTCCGGTAGCATATCAATCCAGGGAATCAAAGAATAATTATCGGGTTTAAAGACATAATAATAATCCATTGCCCCTTTGATCCTGCGAGTCGTTTCACTGTCCTTATAGCGGACAGCATCTTTTAAAAAGGGCAGAAAGACCATTTTTTCGTCTTCTTCTACTATTTCCACCAGCCTTTCATAGGCCTGCTGGCGTATTTTAAAACGATTATCTCCGAATTTTTCAACCAAAGCAGTCATTTCTTTTTGCAAAACCGCGGTATTTTCCTCGGCGACTTTTGCCTGCTCATCTGCAAAGAAAAAAGAAAGAAGGATAAATAGATACATAGACACATTATCCATGTTTGGCTCTCCGTTTCTAATGTTAAAGAACTGTGAGAATATTCTATTGCTATATTTTATACCTTTTCAAAAAAATAAAAAAGAGCAGTTATGCTCTTTTTTATTGTGAATATATGAATCCGGCATTTTCGGAGGAATTTCTATTTTATATTTTTTTCCCAACGAATTCAGCAAATTCAGCTAAACGCGAAGCATACCCCCATTCGTTGTCATACCAGCCCATTGCTTTTATGAGGTTCCCCTTTGCCATTGTTTCTTTAAAGTCAACAATGGCTGAATATGTGTCTCCCACAAAATCAGTTGAAACCAGGGGGGATTTCTCCACTCTTAAAATTCCTTTGAAATTTTCCGAGGAGGCCGCTGTCAGAAAGGCCTCGTTAACTTCTTCTTTTGTCGCCTCTTTCTCGACTTCAACAATCAAATCAAGCACGGAAACAGCGGGCGTGGGGATTCTTATGGCAATGCCGTCCAACTTCCCCTCTAATTCCGGGATTATTTTTCCAATGGCTTTGGCGGCTCCGGTGCTGGTTGGAATCAAATTCAAGCCGGCGGCCCTGGCCCTTCTTAAATCTTTATGGGGAAGGTCTAAAATCCTCTGGTCGTTGGTGTAGCTGTGCACGGTTGTCATAAAACCGTTTTTGATTTTAAAATTATCGTTTAAAACCTTTGCCATGGGAGCCAAGCAGTTTGTGGTGCAAGATCCCATATCCATAACATCAACTTCTTTGGAATTATATTTGTCTTCGTTCACTCCCAGCACAAAACCCGGAGTTGTTTTTTCCTTGCAGGGAGCTGAAATTATCACTTTTTTCGCCCCGGCCTTCAAATGTTTTCTCGCCCCTTCCCCGTCTGTAAAAACTCCGGTGCATTCCAATACGATGTCAGCTTTTAATTTTTTCCAGGGCAGTTTTAGCGGATCTTTTTCCGCTAAAACCTGGAAATCTTTTCCGTCAATTAAAATGCTGTTTTCGGAAAAACTTACCTTTTTATCCAAAATTCCGTAAACGGAATCGTATTTCAAAAGATGGGCAAGAGTTTTGTTGTCCGTCAAATCATTTATCGCAACGACTTCAAGCAGAGGATGCTTTTCCAAAATTATCCTGAATGTCTGGCGGCCTATCCTGCCAAAACCGTTGATGGCGACTTTTATCGGCATAAAACTTAGATTAAATTTTCAAGAATTGGTCTATTCTTTCTTTGTCGAAGCCGACTATTATCTCTCCGTCAATATCAATTACCGGCACGCCCATTTGGCCGGAAATCTTTATCATTTCCTGGAGGTCTTTCTCGTTCTTAGAAACGTCCAAATCGGAAAAATCAATTTTACGGCTTTTGAGATATTCTTTTAATGTTGAGCAGTATACGCAAGTTGGAGTCGAATAAATTTTTACCATTTTTTTAAAAGTTAATTACAAGAAGAAATATTATTGAGCCGGGGCGCAATTCGTATTTGCGCTGCTGCCCGCGCCTGACGATGAATTGGCATATGCCTCGGAAAAAGAAGTAGCCGCCTGGGCAGTATCCAAAGTTTCAGAACAAACGCCGGGTTTTTCAGAAGAAGAACAGCAAATTATTGATTTTAAAGATTCTGATGTTCTTCCGCCAAAAGACGATTCCGAAACTTTCTTTCCATTGATAACCAAAGTGGGAGACCCTTTAATATCGTATTCGGCATTCAAATCAAAATCCTCTTTTGCGTATTTCAATCCCTTATTCGGATCTGAAATACAACTGCCGAGTTTGTTCTTATCAATCTTGGCTGTGGCAAGGCAATTATCCACATCTCCCGACTTAATGTGGCAGGAAATATAATCCCAGTATTTGCTGTTTTGCTCGTCCCTGATGCAGATCTGCCTTAAATTCTCCTGGGCTTCGGCATCCCCGTGCATGGCTGTTATTTTTCCTCCCGAAACAGCTCCAATGTATCTGACCAGAATATTATCTTTAAGATCGGGCGCATTTTTTATAACATCAGCCAAAACCCTTTGCATCTGCAGGCCGAATGGGCATTTGCTTACCACATAGGCTTCCAACACTGGCTTGTCTGTTTTTTCCAAAGTTTCGCAGGTTTGCTGGGCGGTTGCCGCCGTGTTCCCCGCGTCTGTGTTAGAGGCGCTGCCGGTCTCTAAACCTTCGGAACTTTCATCCATATTTATAGCCTTATACGGCATTAAAAACTTTCCGTCTTTAGTCACGTAAGAATCATATTCGGTATCTTCAATCTTTACTATCAATTTTATTATTCCGCTTTCCTCTGAAAAACCGCCCAGGCTGGCTGTCTGGCCGTTCAGCAGGTTTTTATTTATATAATCAAGGGCTTTTTTTGCGATATCTTCTTTTGACGAATTCGAGCCAAGATTTAAAGAAAATTTGGACGGATTCGAACCGCTGAAAACCAAAAGTCCGGTAATAACAATTCCGGCCACGGCAATAGACGTCAATAAAAGATTTCTGTTTAAATTTTTCATAAAATTTAGGTTAATTTATTTAATTTTAATAAATTTATTATATTATATTTTAATTTTCCTGCAATGCTCCGACTTTAAGGCCTGAATATATTTTTGCTTTTCATGTCCAGATTATCATGGAAATCATATTCAATCAAGCCGCTAAACGGCAGTTCGAAATCGGCTATGTTTTCGTCTGATATTTTCTCTATGTATTTTATCAGCGCCCTCAAGCTGTTATGGCTTGCCGCGATTAAAACGTTTTTTCCTTCTTTCAAATCCTTTTCAACGAATTTTTTATAAAAAGGAACAACCCTTTTATACACGTCTTTCAAAGATTCTCCTTCGGGGGGCGATGAATTGAAATCCCTTCTCCACAGCCTGACCTGTTCCCCGCCGTATTTATTGATAATTTCTTCTTTATTGAGCCCCTGCAGTTTTCCGTAATATCTTTCGTTTAAGTTTTCCGTGACATACGCCAAAACATCGTTATCGGTCAGGTCCGCATAATTTCCCCATTCCTGCATTTTTCCTCCATCCATATGGATAAAAAGCGGGTATTTATTTATGCCGTATTCAAAAATTTCAGCCACGGTATTCATATTGCGGAACAAAGGAGAAGTGTAAATTTTATCTATCCTGAATTTAAAAATTTCAAAAGCCAGCTCTTTTATTGTTTCTTCCTGGCCTTTTGCCAAAGGCCCGTCTGTCCAGCCGGCAAACCTGTTTTCTTCGTTCCATTGCGATTTTAAATGTCTAAGCAAAAATAATTTAGCCATATGTTAATTCTTTTTCTATTTCCAGCAATCTTTTATATTTTACCATTCTTTCTTCTTTTAAGGGAGAACCTGATTTTATAAAATCGGCCTCAGCCCCTACTGCCAAATCGGCAATAAATGTATCCGCTGTTTCCCCTGCCCTATGGCTGATTATGATTTTAAAGCCAGCTTGTTTAGCTGTTTTTATCGCCTCAATCGTTTCGCTTACCGTGCCAATCTGGTTCGGTTTTATAATTACGGCATTGCAGGCCGACCTGCTTTTTGCCTCCCTTATCTTTTTTGCGTTAGTTGTCGTAAGGTCGTCCGCAACCACCAATATTTTATCTCCCATTTGTCGCATAATAAACTCAAATCCTTGCCAGTCATCTTCTGAAAACGGGTCTTCAATGGAAATAATCGGAAAATTATTTATTAAATTCCCGTAAAATTCCAAAAGGCCTTGCCTTGTAAATTCCTCTCCGTCTATTCCATACTTTCCGTTTTTATAAAACTGCGAGGAAGCCGCATCCAAAGCGATTTTCGCGTCCGGCTCTTTTGCTATCGCGTTTTTTAACAAATACAATGCCTGTTCTGTTTTTGAAATATCAGGGGCGAATCCGCCCTCGTCTCCCAGCCTTACATCCGGTCCATGATTTTTTTCAATGGTTTCTTTAAGAACGCCGAAAATTTTATTTCCCAGGATTAAATTTTCCAAAAACGTTTTCTTTTGGCAAACCAGCAGAAATTCCTGGATACCCAAATCATTATCCGCATGTTTTCCGCCCTCAATTATATTAAACATCGGAAACGGAAGTTCGGGGGATCTCCGACACCCCCCCATTTCTATTTCGGGGGATGTCGGAGATCCCCCGAACTTAAAAATGTGCTGATAAAGCGGAATTTTTTTAGCGCCCGCTCCCGCCCGGCACGCGGCCATTGAAACGGCTAGCATGGCGTTGGCTCCCAATTTTGATTTATTTTCCGTGCCGTCAAGATTAATCATTATTTCATCAATCTCTTTTTGTTCTGCCGGATTTTTTCCTTTTAACTTCGGAGCGATAATTTTGTTTATGTTTTCAATGGCTTTTTTCACTCCCCTGCCGTCATCATCCCTTAATTCTGACGCTTCATCGTTTCCAGTGGAAACGCCTGCCGGAACCGAAGCAAAAAAAATTCCCTTATCGGTTTTTAATTCAACTTCTATTGTTGGTTTTCCCCGTGAATCCAGAATTTCTTTTCCTTTTGCAAAAACGATTCTGGCGCGTGATTTTAATATGTTCATTGAAATTCACCAAGCTCTTTATTTACGGCCCGCCGTAAGGCAGGATTTGGCCTATATCGTCGCCTGAAATGGCGCATCCTGTCCCCGTATTATTCACTCCGTCTTCTCCCATTGAAAAAACAGGACTGCAGGGCCCGGCGGGAACTTTGTCGTTGTCATCATAGCAAAATGGGCGGCCCCAGGGGTCTATATACATCCCCCTGTTTCCGTCTTCGCTGTTTATCATGGCGTCTACAACCGCGTTCCAGACACCGGCGTCGCAGGGATTGGAACAAGCCGAACATGAATCCCCAAGAGGAGGAAGTTGTCCATTTTTCGCGCGATAAAGCTCCATTGCTATTACCAGCTGGCGGACATCGGCCCTTGCCGCCGTCACCTTGGCTTTCTTGGTAAAAGAGCTTACGTTAACCATAACAATTCCAGCCAAAACTGCGATTATGGCGATAACCACCACGATTTCTATTATGGTAAAACCTTTTGTTTTTTTGATATTATTCATTTATTGAACCGGTCTTATCTGCTTTTTTGCAGGTATTCATATGCCGCCAATGCCGCCTTTGCCCCTTCTCCGGCAGCCGTGACAATTTGCTTGTATTTGCCCGAGTTGCAGTCGCCGGCGGCAAAAAGACCGGGAGTTTTTGTTTCATAGGTCTCTCTTTCTGTAATTATCTCATCTCTGTCGGAAAAATCAACAAGGCCTTTGGCAAAAGCCGTTGCCGGCGAATATCCTATTTCAACGAAAATTCCGTCAACCGGCAGTATTTTTTTTTGTTCAGATTTTAAATCCTGATAACTGAGCGACTTTACAAAACTGCCTCCTTCAATTTTTAAAATCTTGGCGTTAAGGATTATTTCCGCCTTTTTTGTTTTATAAACCAGCTCCTGGTTTTCTTTATCGGCTTTAAGCTTTTCTCCATATTCCAATATGTGGATTTTTTTAACATAATTTGACAAAAACATGGCCGATTCGAATCCGGAATTTCCTCCTCCGATCACAGCCACTGTCTTGTTTGAAAACACCGGTCCGTCGCACAACGCGCAATAACTTACGCCTTTTCCTATGAATTCCTTTTCACCCTCAACCTCCAGCGGCCTGGGGTCTGCCCCAGAGCAGATGATAACGGCCAATGATTCATGGATTTTACCTTTCGCCATGGAAACAATAAATTTTTCCCCTTGTTTTTCTATTTTTAAAACTTCGTCTAAAATAACCTCTATTTCATTGCTTTTTATCTGCTCGTGAAAAATTTTGGCCAGTTCGGGGCCTGAAATCTTGCCGAATCCAAGATAATTTTCAATATCAACAGCTTTTTTCGCCACCTGGCCTCCGATTTCTTTTGAAATCATGAGCAAATCCAGTTTCTGCCTTGAAGCATAAATTCCGGCAGAAACCCCGGCCGGTCCGGCTCCTATGATAATTAAATCTCTCATATTTAAACTTTGTTTATTGGTTTATTTTTAGAAAAAGCTTTTATGTTTTGAACCGTTGTTTCCAGGATTCTTTTCAGCGCTTCTTCTGAATTGAAAGCGTTATGGGGCGTGACAATCACGTTTTTACGGCAAAGCAGTATGTGGTTTTGCAAAGCGGTTTTAATGTCGCACTGCTTTGGAAATTCTCTTGATAAAAGCTGGGCCTCTTCTTTGATAAAGCATTCCTCCTCTAGAACATCCAGTGCCGCCCCTGCCAATATCCCTTCAGAAAGGGCTTTCAATAAGGCGGATGTTTCCACCAGCCCTCCCCTGGCGGTGTTTATCAGATAGGCCCCTTTTTTTATGAGGCTTATATTTTCTGAATTTATCAAATGCCTGGTGTTCTCATTGTAAGGAGCATGCAGGGTTATAATATCTGATTTTTTCAATAACTCTTCTGGTTTGACATATTTAACGCCCAGCTTCCTGGTAACCTTATTGTCTTTTTTTACATCAAGAGCCAAAATATTCATTTCAAACCCCTTAGCGATTCTGGCAACATTAAATCCTATATGACCAAGGCCTATGATGCCTAAGGTTTTTCCTTTCAAATCAAATCCTCTTAATCCCTCCAGCGAGAAATCGCCCGCTTTAGCCCTTTCCACGGAATCAAAAATTTTTCTGGAAATAGCCAGTATAAGGGAAAACGTATGCTCGGCCACCGTGTTTTCCCCGTAAAAAGGAACATTGGAAACAATGATTTTTCTGTTTTTCGCCGCTTTGATTTCAATATGGTCAAAACCGGTTGACCTTGTTGCTATCATTTTAAGCGCCGGCAATTTTGAAAAAATCCCTTCTGAAAAACTTGAATAAATAAAAGGAGAAACAATTTGGCAATCACCGGCCAAATCAACGTTGCCCTCTGAAAGGGGCTCTGGAAAAAAACAAAGCTCATGCAAGGAAAGCTCTTTCGATAAATAATCTTTTTCCCATCCCTCTGTTTCAAAAAAACCGATTTTCATTTAAATCAATTATACACTATTTTAATTCTTTGAGATACTTTTTTAATTCACTGCCGAATCTCGGGTCTTTCAGGGCAAAATAGAAAAACGATTTCATCCATTTCAATTTATCCCCGCACTCCAACCATTCTCCCTTGAATTCATAGCCGTAAATTGTTTTTCCTTCCGAAAGCATTTTGTCAAAAACTTCGGCTAAAATTATTTCCCCTTTCCTGGAAGGAGAAGCTTTTTTCAAATAATCAAAAACTTCAGGAGTCAAAACATACTTTCCCACAATAGCCAGGTCAGACGGCAGTTTTGAGGCATCCGGCTTTTCCACGATTTTTTTTATTTTATACAAACGGTTGGCTATTTTTTCAACAGCCACCACCCCGTAAGCGGGAAGTTTTTCACGGGGGAGCTGTTTTAAAGCCACGACAGGGGCGGAACAAGTTTTAAATATGTTTATCAATTGCGCCAAGGCTGGCGTATCGGAGTCAACGATGTCGTCTCCGAACAAAACGCCCGAGGGCTCATCGTCTAAAAACTTCTGCGCCTGCAGAATGGCGTGGCCGTCCCCCAATGGGGTTTTCTGCACGGCAAACGAAAAAGAAATCCCCTGGAAAATTTCTTCAAATTCCTTCATTTCTTTTAAAATCTCTTCCTTTTTTCTGGAAATCAAAACTTTTTCCAGTTCGGCAGACTCCTTAAAATAGCTTAAAATCATTTTCTGATTCGGGCTGACCACGAAAATTATTTCCGATATTCCTGAATTTTTTGCTTCTTTGACCAAATACTGAACCATCGGCTTGTCTGCCAAAGGAAAAAACTCTTTTGACAGCGATTTGGAAAACGGCAAAAATCTGGTTGCCAAACCAGCTATGGGAATAATAACCTTTTTTATTTCATCCATAAAACTTACGGCTTGAATTTAATTTTTCTTAAAAAAGCGGGGATTTCCCATTCTTTCTCCTGCAAAAATCTTTTATCTTCCTCCAGCGCTTCCGCTTTTTTTATTTCCAGGGCGTTCCTTCTTATTGTTTTTTTTACTGCAAGTTTTTTTTCGCTTCCGCCATCTTCTTCAAGCTTCAAAACGGAGTCCAGCCTCTCTGGCCTGAATATTCCCGGAGCCTCCGCCGGAATTTTAGGAAAACTCTCTCCGGAGGGCGGAATCATAAACGGCGCGTTTTCTTTGCCTTCTTTATCTTGCGCCTGGCCCACCGCTTTCTTGCTTTTGTTTTTTTGTTTTTTGGCTTTGCTTTCAGCTTTTTTCGGCTTTTTTTGTTTAAAAGATTCTTTCAACGCCTTCTTTTCTTTTTCTTTTTCCGCCGATATCTTATCTTCTTTCAAAGCCTTTATGCCTTTCTTTTCAACAGGCGAAGCATCCGTTTTTGAGGGACCTGCCATCAACAGGGTGGCTTTTATTTTCTTTTTGAGTTTTGGATTTTTTGATACTCCGAAAATGATTTTGGCCGCAGGATTCAGCCCTGAAACAGAACTGCTTATCTTTTCCACTTCCGACATGCTCAACGAATAATCCCCCGCAATGTTAAAAAGAATTTTTTCAGCAATAAAATTGTTGTTCTGGTACAGCGGGTTTACGGCTATTTTTTTAATGAGGTCGTCTGACCTGTTTTTGCCCGAAGCTTCAGCTGAATTCAAAAAGGCGAAATTCCCCCTGCCGCTTAAAATCGTCCTCACATCGGCAAAATCAATGTTTATGACTCCCGGATTATAAATAAGGTCTATAAGGCTTTCCAAAGAATCAGCCAGATTTTTATTGACAACCGAAAATGCCTCCACTATCGGGGTGCTGTTGTCTATCACTTTGAATATTTTTTCATTGGGTATGGCAACGGAAACATTAAGCGATTCCCTTATTTTTTTCAGGGCGTTCCTGGCTATCTTAGCTTTATTGTCGCCTTCAAACTTAAAGGGCAAGGTAAATATCCCAAAGCTGATAACGCCTGATTCTTCAGCGGCCCTTGCAAAAATTTCCGTTGCCCCCGACCCCACTCCTCCCCCCAGGGAAGCTATAAAAACAACAATGTCCTGGCCTTTGAAAAATTCGGATATTTTTTCTTTTTCTTTCAGAGCGGCCTCCTTTGCCAAACCCGGATTAACGCCCGTGCCTAAGCCGTGGGCCAGCTCCTCGCCGAACCAAAAATATTTTATTCCCTGCCTTTTCCTCAAAGCCCTGATATCCGTGTCGGCTATCACAAAAGTCGCCCTGTCTAAAGACCTGCCTATTTCAGAAACAATCGACGCCCCTCCCCCGCCTATTCCAATGACTTTTATTTTTGCCTTAAAAAGAGACTTTGGCGAAAAAAACTCTCCTGCGTTTTCGGCAACGGCTTTTCGGAGGCGGACAGTTTTCATTTTCCTTTTTGCCGGCCTTTTTCTATTTATGCTTTTCACTTTTTTAGTTTTTTTAACGAAAAAGCGCTTTTTCCTTTTAGGAATTTTAAGCCTTTTTTTCCTTATCTGCTTTATTTTAGCCTTTCTTTTTATTTTTTTCATTTATACTACCTTGAATTACGAAATGCCTTAAATTCTTTAATTTTGGCTTGGGCTACGCTTTTGTAAAAATTTTGAGGCAGAATACTCCGTATATGCCTCAAAATTTTTACTTCGGCTCGCCCGCAAGCCAAAATAAAATAATTCGTAAGGCATTTCGTAACTCAAGGTTTATTCAGTTTACCTCGTTCTAAAATAAAATCAAGCCGCGATAATAAGAAATAAAAAAACCGCCAAGCGGTGCCCGGCGGTTCTGCTTTCAGTTCAAATTTTAAACCTTAAATTTTTTATTTTCTCTGGCAGAAATCTTCAGCCAGCCTGTCTAAAAATTCCTTTCCCTTGCCCAAATCCGTGCGTACGGACCTCTTCCCTTTTTCCCTGCATATGGGACATTCTTCTTCCTTAAACATTTTCATATCCAAATCCAATAAAGAAACGAGTTCCGGCACAATAAGGGTTTCAGCCGATACCTTTTTGCCGCTGCGATTGCAAAGGCAGGCGACGCCCAAGACTTCTCCGCCGGCCCGTTTCACGGCGTCAATGGTCATCCTGACCGTTTCCCCGGAATTGATAATATCTTCAACAATAAGGCATTTTTTTCCCGTTACATGCCTGTCATATCCCCGCCTGATAACTCTTCGGCTGTAAATTTTATCAAAAAAAGCTATGCTTGCCAGGCCTCTTTCCATATCAATTTGTTCGCCTTTTATTCTCACCTTTCCGAAGGCGTTGAATTCCATTTCAGCCTGCAAACCGATTTTTCTTTCTTCAAATATTTCTTCTGGATCTGCAAAAACCGCCATAACATCCTGTTTAAATGCCCGGGCCAGCCAGTAGGCTGTCCACTGCGACAAAACCACGGCGCCGACAGTCGGGCCCACAACCGTTTCAACGCTATAATCCCAAAAACGGCGGGCAAGCTTCCGGCACAACTCGCTGACCGAGTTTACAAAAGGATATATCGCGTCTTTATTCACGTAATCTAAACCGTGATACCAGCCATCAGGCTTTTTAGCATAAACAAAATGGTCGCCGGTTATTATCGCTCCGGCTTTGGCAAAAATTTCTTTTGTTTCAAGCAAATCTTTTTTTTCCTGCTCTTCATTCATTTTCTCCTCCTTATCCTGGGAATCCATGATGCAGTCATACTTCATCCCTCCGATCTAAACGCTTTTCTTAGCCGATTTTAAAAACCCCCACATGCGGAGATAATTCTGCAACCAGATTTTTGGCTTTTCTTATATAGCTCACGTCAAGAGCTAAAATAATCCTTTCATGCGGTTTCAGGCTTAAATATCCCATAGAGCCCTCCAAAATTGTAAAGGTGCATAAAAAAATCTTTTTATAAGCTTAACAGGTTATCTGGAAAAATCAACTTTCTAACCTTTTTTGAATCCTTCAAATTTCATAGCCAGGTATGTTCCCAGGCTGATTCCCACGGAATAAAAAAATATCGCAGCAATGCTTTTTTCCGAATCCAGTTCGTTTAAGATGTTGTATAAAACAACCATGCTCATTAAAATGGTCAGAAAAGAAAAAGCTGTCGCCGGCCACACTTTTTTTTCGGCAATATACCTTGAATTCAAAGTAAAGAAAAAATCCTGTATCACTCCCACTATGAAATAAATAATAAATTTTATAACAGTGTCATACATAATTTACTCATTAACGAACATTTGACCGTCGGGGGTTTTGCACCTTTCCGGATACGTTTCCAGCGCCGGATTTCCTTCTTTAACGCAATCCTCGAAACTGGCAACCGGTCTCTTTGGCAAAAACATATCCTGGTTGAACGAGACAAAAACAAAAAAAGATACTGTCAAAATCATCAGGCAAGCTGTAATAATTTTTAAAACAAGCATCAGCTTCGGCTCTTCTTTTTTAAAGATTATTTCTTCTCCCTTTCCCAGCATAACCATATTTTCGCCCTGGATAAGCAAGGCCTGATCGTCTTTAAGGGCATGCAAGGGATATTTTGAATTTTTAAGCTTCTGCTTTGCCAGTTCTTCGTATTCTGGCCTGTAATGAACAAAAACATTAAACGGCACAATCTTCAGGCCGTCTGTTTTTTTCAGGCCCGTTATGTTTTCATCCATGCTTGTTTCTATTGTTTGGCCGGCAACAATGCTTCCGGCGGAAACTCCCAGATAAACCACGCCCTTTTTCATCAGGTCTTTTATCACCTTTTCAAATCCGCTCTTTTTCATGGCTTCCAGCAAATAATAAGCATTCCCACCTTCGACAAAAATAATGTCTTTGTTAGCCAGCATCTTTCTAAGTTCGTATTCTTTTTTGCCTTCTATATCGATTTTTTCAACATTAAAACCCACTTCGGTCATCGCCTCCAGGTCTTTTAACACAAAAGACAAATCCTGCTCTTTTTTAGCCGCCGTGGTGATAAAAGCCACCAATATGTCGTAAGCTGGCTTATGAAGCAAATTTTTGATTTCTTCTTTCATATCCATCCCCGTTGAAGTCAGCAGCAATGTTTTAGCCATATTAATCCTTACTTTTTTGGAAATTAAAGATATCAAAAGCCTTACTGTTGAAAGCGCTATAAAAATGCCTAAAATCGCGATAACCCCGTATATGCCCAATGGCGTAAGAAAAAACTGCCACACCGGCGTTTTAAAAAAATCATATTTTAACAGAGGCAGCTGCCAATAAACATTAATCATTTCTAAAACGCCAAAATATTCCTGTTTCCCCACGGCCAAAACATATTCCCCCCAGTTTTTCTCCGAAAACACCGTAATCTTATAATTCCCCGCTTTCACCGCTTTTTCAAACTCCGGGCCTTTAAGATAATAATCCCTGCCGAAAGGCTCGTAAAAAACTTCCCACCCGGCCGAATTGCCGTCAATTAAGGCAATCGGCTCTTCTTTCTCCTCATCCAATAAAAATACATTAACGGAATATCTCCCTTTTATGTTCTGCGGAGCCGGAACCAGAATATTAAGGTAAAGGGTGAAATCACTTTCAGAACTTATAATATAAGTTCTCGGCTCCCCTTTCAGCTTATCGTAAAACGCCCGGGAAATTTCAGGGCCGGTTATTTTAATGTTCCCTTTCAGGTAATAAACAACATTCGGCTGATGGGCCGATGCGTTCTCAGCGAAAGAAAACAGCAGGAAAAAGCATATGATAAAAAATATTTTTTTTGCCATGTTAAAAACGCCTTGGTCGTCAAGGCATTTATCAAAATTAACGGTAATTTTTCCACTGTTCTGAAACTTCCGGGGATATGTCATCGAGGGCCGAAACAATCCTTGCTCTTAATTCTGAAGCCAACACTTCATTGGCATTTTTAAGGGAATCTGCTATGGGCGCTGAAACTTCTTTTGCCAAAAGCCTTGCCGCGTTTTCTTTTATGCCCGCCCTTATGGCGGCTTCCATGATGCTTTTTTTAATCTGTTCTATATTAAAAGGCTCCTTTTTCCCGTCTCTTTTGATCACAAAATTAGCCATGGCTTTATTCCTTATTTTTTTGCTCTTTTTTTATCACATCCTCCGGAATCTGCACTTCAACCTTGTCTTTGCCAATGATTATTTTCTTAACCTGACCCCAGCGCGGAAATATAAGTATCAATGCCAGGCTGAAAAATGCCAGCCAGTACTGCTTATATAGAAAGAAAGCTACCGTAAAAAACAGCAGAAGCGATAAAAGAGCCGATGTTCTGAATTTTTTTAAAATATTGTTCATAATTATTGATTGCTTTTATTTGCAGTCAGCCGGGCACTCTTCTTTTGTTTCCTTGCATATGCAGTTCATTCCTTTATCGCATTCTGATTCCTCGGCCTGGCAGACGCCGTCTCCGCATTTATCCTGGCATATGGAAAGGCCTGTGCCTTGAATTGCTTCTATTTTTATTTCCGGAAGATTGGCATTCTGCTCTCCGGAATTTTCAGCCTGCTCTACTGCGTCCTGCCTGGGCAAAAAATCCTCGTCGTACTGCTCCTCCGCTTCCATGTTTGATGAATTCTCAGCTGTTGTTTTGGCTTGCTCTGAATAATCAAAAATTAAAAATCCTGCCGCGGCGAAAATAACCAGCCCGGCAGCAGAAAACATTAAAATTTTTCTGTCTTTTTTTAAAAACATGCGATAAAAGAGCGCTCCGCCTCTAAACCATTGAAAATCATTTAGAAGCAAGCTTCTTGCTATTAATTTATTTTACTCTGCTTTGAATTTTTGGCAAGTTAATATGTAAAATTAATAAAAAGCGGAGGAAAAATCCTCCGCTATTATTAATCGCGTTTTTCTGTTTTTAATATTCAAAAATTTTTACTGATTTTTTTAATTTCCCTTTCAAATCCGTCACCTATATCTTCTCTTTGCTTTTCCATTTCTTCAAGCTCTTTATAGAGCTTAATCGCCCTTTCCGCTTCGTTAATAAATTCAATACATGTCCTGCCGATAAATTTTTTTCTATGTTCCGCGCAAACATAGATATCTTGTCCTTTATATACAAGCATATAACGAGCCGGTTTGTCGCAATATAAGCATCCCATAATCATAAAGCGCTCCTCCATATCGGCGTTAAAAAAGAACTGGCTTAAATTATAGCAAAATTATTAAAATATGCAAGGCTATAGAGCAGGGTTTACTTGTCGGCTTGTTTTTGATAACATATAGATAATATTAACTGGGTGTGTAGTTCAGTGGCAGAACGCTATCCTGATAAGATAGAGGTCGAAGGTTCGATTCCTTCCACACCCACAACATAAAAAATGTAAATAAAATAATAAAAGCCGGCTTCTTCAGCCGGTTTTTATAGTTGACTGGCTCCGAGGCAGGGACTCGAACCCCAATTTTTGCGTCCAGAGCGCAACGTCCTACCATTAGACGACCTCGGAATGATTTTAATTTTTCAGATATCTCCTGACAACGATGAAGCTGGATATCATGCCAAGGCCGATTCCAAAAACAAGCTGCATTAAGGCGAAGAAGAACAAATTCCTCAAAAAATAATCAAACATATTAAAGCCGGGCAGAACAATCCCTATTTTCGGCGACAAAAGATAGGCTGACAAGGCGGAAATTACAAGGCAGATGATAAAAGCCAGAAATCCGTAAATAGCCCCCTGCACGATGAAAGGCCCCCTGATAAACCAGTTTGATGCGCCAACCATCCTCATTGTGCTTATTTCTTCCCTGGAATTGTCTATGGCCAGCTTTATCAGGCTAAAAACCACCAATGCGGCAATAATAACAGAAATAAGGCTCAAAATCAATCCGAGTTTGTATATATTGGAAGTTATGGAAAAAATCTTTTCAATAGTGGTTTTTTTCTGCGAAAAATCAACTTTTTCAATGAAACTGCTAAACTCTCCCGTTTCTAAAATATTGGAAATCTCTTCGTATTGGGCCGGATCGGCATCGGTTTGTATGTTCAATGAATTGAAGAAAGGATTTGTCCCCACTTCTTCCAAGGCTTTTAAAAATACTTCTTCGTTTTTGTGTTTTTCAACGAAAATCCGCATCGCTTCTTCTTTAAAAACTACTTTCACATTTTTAATTTCCGGAGAAAGATTCAGGATTCCGTCCCTTACTTTTAGGATGTCTTCTTCCGTTGCCGCTTCTTTAAAATAGGCCGTTATGTCTATTTTTTCCTGCACCTGCAAAATCAAAAAATTGGCTATTCCCTCAAAGAACAGCAAACCGGTTACCAGCATAATGGTAACCATCAAAACGAAAACTGCGGCAATGGATATGCCTTTGTTGCGGTTGAAATCAACAACGGCGAATTTGCATATTCTTCTAAAATTAGTAAGCATGTTTTGAAAATGTCTAATTAACCTAATTATTTTAATTATTCTAATCAAATCCCAATGACAAAATGTCTAATGTCTAAAAACCATTTTTGAATTAGGCATTAGAAATTAGGCATTTATTAGAATAATTAGAACAATTAGAATAATTCGAATAATTTATATTATAAATCTTCCTTCATCTTCGTCCCTTACGATTCTTCCGCTATCTAAAGTAATGACCCTTTTGCCAAGCTTATTCACCACTTCCCTGTCATGGGTCAGAAGCATTACTGTTTTTCCGGCTTTGTTCATTTTCTCTAAAAGGGAAATGGTTTCATATGTGTTGTAAGGATCAAGGTTGCCGGTAGGCTCGTCGGCCACAATCACCAAGGGATTTTTAACCAGCGCCCTGGCAATGGCCAGCCTCTGCTGTTCCCCGCCGGAAAGCTCTTTTGGAAAATTATTCATTTTTCCGCTTAATCCGATTATGTCTAAAATGTTATTGACATATCCTGAAATATCACTGCTTTCCTTGCCTTCAACTTCCATTATATAGGCGACATTTTCATAAACTGTTTTTGCCGGAAGGAGCTTATAATCCTGGTAGATCACCCCTATTTTTCTCCTGATAGCCTGGAGTTCGGGCGGGCTGGCTTCATGGACATTTACGCCTTCAAAATACACACGGCCGGAGGTCGGCTCTTCCAGCCCTAAAAGCAGGCGGGTTAAGGTTGTTTTTCCGGCTCCGGATTTTCCCACTATAGATACAAACTCCCCTTCTTTTATTTCAAAAGAAATATCTTCCAGCACAAGGCTGTCGGGGGGGTAAACTTTTGTTACTTTATCGAATTTTATCATTATTTGACCGAGTGAATTTCCGCTTCTATGAATTTATCCAAATCGCCGTCGAGCACCGCCTCGGTGTCCGATGTTTCATATTGGGTTCTCAAATCCTTCACCAGCTTATATGGGTGCAGGACATAAGACCTTATCTGACTGCCGAAATCCGCCAAAACCCTTTCTCCTTTTATTTTTTTCAGTTCTTTAAGGCGTTTTTCTTCGTTCAGCCGGTAAAGCTTGGCGTACAATATCTTCATTGCGTTTTCCCTGTTTTTTCCTTGAAGCCTTTCCGTTTGAGATGAAACAACAATGCCCGTTGGCATATGGGTTATCCTTATGGCCGATTCCGTTTTGTTTACATATTGTCCGCCCGGCCCAGACGACTTAAACGTGTCTATTTTCAAATCTTCCGAATTTATTTTTATCTCATTATCATTCTCTTTAATTTCAGGCAGAACAGACACCAGGGCAAAAGAAGTGTGGCGCAATTTTTGGGCGGAAAAAGGCGAAATCCTTACCAGCCTGTGCGCCCCTGTTTCTTTTTTTAAAAATCCGTAAGCGTGTCTTCCCCGTATTTCCAAGGCAACTGATTTTGTGCCTATTCTGCCTTCAGGCCCGCCTGCCTCCCCGAAAGACTGCTGAAGAATTTCCGTTTTGAATCCTTTTTTTGAGCAATACCTCTGGTACATCCTTAATAACATCGTCACCCAATCCTGGGAATCCTGGCCTCCTGCCCCTGAAGATATTTCCATTATGGCGTTGCTTTTATCGTATTTGCCGGCCAAAAATGTTTCCATCTCTTCCTTTTGTATTTCAACATTCAATTCATTATGCCTTATCAACAAATCTTCTGCTAAATTTTCGTCTCCGGCAGTGAATGCCAAATCATTCAATTCTGAAAGCTCGTAAATTTTTTTTTCCAATTCTTTTATTCTTTCTGTTTCCTCTTTTAAATCCGACAACCTTTGCGTCTTCTCCGCCGCTTTTTCCTTGTTATCCCAAAAACCGATTTTTTGCGTGTCTTTTTCCAGCTCTTTCATTTCAATTTCCTTTCTATCCAACTCAAAGACAGTCTCCCAAATGCCGGAGGCGTTTTTCAAGCTCTTTTATTTGCGGAGTTAAATCTGCCATATGGGTTAAATTTAACATATTTTCAATAAATAAAAAAGGGGTTAAGCCTGCTGGCAATGAACCGCATTAGCATCGCAAATATTAGAAAAAGAAGAAATAATAGCGGTCAAAAATCTCACGATCGTGAGATTTTTGACCGCTATTGTCGCACAATGAGCCGGAGGCGAGATTCGAACTCGCGGCCTACTCTTTACGAAAGAGTTGCTCTGCCACTGAGCTACTCCGGCAACTTAAAATAATAATACCTCGGGGCGGGCGAGCCTCGCTCAAAAATTTGCGCGCAAATTTTTGAGCGGGCAACGGGAATCGAACCCGTATCATATCCTTGGGAAGGATATGTTCTGCCATTGAACCATACCCGCAAAATTATTCTATAACTGACTTCCACATATTATTTACCCATTTTAGAAAAAAATTTCTGTTCCAAAAATTATCGTTATCTGGCGGTTGCGGTTCTTCTTCTCTCTCAGGCGTTAAAAAGGCCACTACTTTTTCCCCTGGCTGCTGCATTGAAAATTCCTCCCTGGCTATTTTCTCAATATATTCCCTGTCATCCGCCATAGCTATCCCCTCTTCCATTTCCTCGTTGCTTTTTTTTATTTCTTCAATCTGCCTCTGGTATTCCTTAAGCTGGGAATTGAGTTTTTTTTTGTTTTTATAAATTTTAATATCCGCAAAAACCAAAAATACCAGAATAACCGCCAAAAAAATGCTTATAGCCTGGAATAACCCGTTCTTTATAGTTTTTCCCTTTTGCTTTTTTGTAAAATGTGATACCATGCAATAAAATAGAAAAATATGAAAATAAAACCCAAGACAATTTTCAGAATAGTATGGATCTTCCTGATAAGCCTGGTTGCTTTAAGCATGATTATGTGGTCAGCCGGGCCGTTATTTTACAGATAGCTATTATTTGATTTTATATTATCATTTTTTTGTTTTTAGCGCATATTAAAATGCATTATGTCACGATACCCAGATGTTATTGATTGCCTGTTCGTATGTGGCTAAAATCTTTTTTGCCTGGTTAATGTCAAGCTTGTAATCCGGATTGTAAACAATGGAATTGCGCACCTGGTGGATCTCTTTTAACTGGCCGATGTTTAAAAATGTTTCTTTGTCTATTTTTTCAACCGCCTCTTCAAAGCTTTTTCCCGAATATCCTCTGTCTTCCAGCACGTCGGTCAAAAATTCATCGGCTTCTATTATAGCAAGCTTATACGATGCTTCCGAATCCTCTTTTATTTTGCTTTTGATTTTATTCCATCTTTTGGAAACCTCTTTCAGTCCGTAGGCCTGCCAGGAAAAAAATTCCGTGACATCCTCAAGCAACTGGTATTTCAAATAGCTGGAGTTCATCATGAAATAAATTATCGCCGTTAAAAAAAATATCGCAAAAGCGATAAAGATGACTTTTACCGGAAAAAGCATATCCTGGATATCCGCAGAAGAAATGAAATAAATAAAATCCCTGACCTGAAGATTGTTGTATAATGATTCCCAATCCATAGATTTTACTTCGCAAAATAATTATTATTATTTTACCATTTTTTCAACTAGGGACGCCATAGCAAAAATTTTGTTCTCCTCAAAATGGTTTGCTATGAGCTGGATGCCCACGGGCAGGTTTCCCGCTTTGCCTGCGGGCAAGGAGATGCCAGGCAATCCTGCCAGATTGACGGAAACGGTATAAATGTCAACCAGATACATTGAAAGAGGGTCGGCTGTTTTTTCACCCAGCTTGAAAGCCACGGTCGGCGAAACCGGGCAAACTATCAAATCAACTTTTTTGAACGCCTCTTTAAAATCATTTTTTATCAGCTGCCTTACCTGGACCGCCCTTTTGTAATAAGCGTCATGATAGCCTGACGACAAGCTGTATGTTCCCAGCATAATCCTTCTTTTAACTTCATCTCCAAAGCCCTTGCCCCGGGTTTTTAAATAAACATCCAAAAGATCTTTCTCCTGTTTTGACAAGCCGTATTTTATGCCGTCAAAGCGGGCGAGGTTAGCCGACGCTTCCGCGGGCAATATTATATAATAACAAGCCAGGGCGTAAGAAGTATTCGGCAGGCTTATCTCCTCTATTTTTGCTCCCTGCCTCTCTATTTTTTTAATGGTTCCGTTTATTATTTTTTCAACTTCAGGCTCCATTCCTTTTACAAAATACTCTTTTGGAACGCCAATTTTTAAATTTGAAATTTGAAATTTGAAATTTGAAATTTTTGATTCTAAGGAAGTCGCATCAAGCGGGTCATTACCGTTAATCGCATTAAACACTATTTTGCAGTCTTCAACTGTTTTTGCCATGGGGCCTATTTGGTCCAAGGAAGAAGCTAAGGATATAAGGCCGAAGCGGGAAACCGCTCCGTAAGTCGGTTTCAATCCCACGATGCCGCAAAAAGACGAAGGCAAACGCACGGATCCCCCGGTGTCAGAACCCAAGGCAAAACAAGCCTCGTTTGCCGCCACGGAAGCGGCTGAACCCGATGAACTGCCGCCAGCCACACGGCTTTCGTCATTGGGATTTTTTGTAGGGCCGAAAGCGGAATTTTCCCCAGACCCCCCCATGGCAAACTCATCAAGGTTTGTTTTCCCCAAAATTACAGCCCCCTCTTTTTTAAGTTTTTTGATTACCTTAGCATCATAAGAAGCCGTATAATTTTCCAGAATTTTAGAACCGGCAGTGCACTTTTGGTCTTTTACCATGATTGCGTCTTTTATGGCACAGGGAATTCCGGCCAGAAAAGGAATGTCGCCGCCGGATGATATTTTTTCATCAACCGATTCGGCCTGCCTCAAAGCCAATTCCTCCGTTACTGCCAAAAATGCGTTGAGTTCCTTGTCTTTTGCTTTAATTTCAGATAAATACGCCCGGGCCAGCTCAACGGCTGAAAAATCTTTTTTTAAAAGACCTTCGTGGGCCTGTTTGATTGTTAAGCCTACTAAATGCATTATAATATTGCTTTTACTTTGATATAATCGTCTTTCCTGTCAGGCGAAGCTGAAACCAGTTCGTCTGCCAAACCGCTATGGCAGGCCTCGTCTTTCCTGGTTGCATTTTCAACCTTTTTGGAAATCGCCTCTTCTTTTCCGGGTTTTCCGGCTTTTTTCAACAAATCAAAATAATCCAAAACAGACGACAAATCTTTTTGCATTTTTTCTATTTCCTGTTCGGTCAATTCAATCCTCGCCAGCTTCGCTATATGTTTTACTTCGTCTTTGCTGATCATTAAATTACGTAAATGCTTCTTCCTCTTCGTCTTTTGACATAACTTCCGAAAGCTTTTCTATGTTTTCCAAGGCTATGCCGGCCCCCCTTACAACCGATGTCAAAGGATCGTCAATAATTTTGCAGGGCATTTTGGTTTCCCTGGCGATAAGAAGATCAAGCCCCCTTAAAAGAGAGCCTCCCCCTGCCAGATAAATGCCGTTCGTCATCACATCGGCCAGCAATTCCGGCGGAGTTTCCTCAATTGTCGTTTTAATGGCCAAAACAATCTGTTTTACCGACCTGTCCAAAGCCCTTTGGACATCGTCGTTGAAAACAACCACCTCTTCTGGCAGGCCGGTAATCAGGTTTCTGCCGCGCATCGGCATCTCCTTTTTTTCTTTCAATGGTATGGCCGAACCAATGCTTATTTTAATGAATTCCGCGGTTCTTTCTCCTATTAAAAGCTTATACTCTTTTTGGGCGAATTGCACGATATCATCGTTCAATTTGTCGCCGGCAACCCTCAGGCTTTTGAAAGCCACTATTCCCCCCAAGGATATTACGGCCACCTCGGTTGTCCCTCCGCCTATATCAACAATGAAATTTCCGCCAGCCTCCTGAATGGGAAGCTTGGCCCCAATGGCCGAAGCCAAGGGCTCTTCAATCAAAAAAACAGTTTTTGCTCCAGCTGACTTGGCGGCGTTCCTTACCGCCCTTCTTTCAACTTCCGTGACTCCGCAGGGAATACCGATAATTACCCTCGGCAAAGAACCCACCCCCAGCGCTTTTTTGCCTGAAGAAGCCGCTTTTTCAATAAAGTATTTGAGCATCTGCTCGGTTACCTCAAAGTCCGAAATTACCCCGTTCACAAGGGGCCTGGTGGCCGTGATATATGCTGGCGTGCGGCCCACCATTTTTTTGGCTTCCTCGCCAATAGCCAGCACCTGGCCTGTTTTGTTGTTAACTGCCACCACCGACGGCTCATTTATAATTATGCCTCTGTCTTTAACATATACCAAAGAATTAGCGGTTCCCAAATCAATCGCCATGTCAATAGATAAGAATGAAAATAGTTTTTTAAACATAACCTTTCACTAATGTCTAATTATTCTAATTACTCTAATTATTCTAATCAAATCTAAATGATAAAATGTCTAATGTCTGAAACGGGTTTTTGAATTAGTCATTAGAAATTAGACATTGATTAGAACAATTAGAATAATTAGGTTAATTAGAATAATTTTATTAATTCTTTTATCTTAACTAATTTTGCCTGGTTTTTTGTCCTTTCCTTTACTTCGACCGAATTTTTTGCCAGTGTTTTTTCAGACACCACTATCCTATGCGGAATTCCAATCAAGTCCGAAACCGCAAATTTTTCTCCAACCGACTTTCCCTGCCTGTCGTCATATAATATTTCAATTTTTTGTTTTTGAAAATTGTCGTATATCTTATCAGCCGCCTGTTTTACCTTTCGGCTGTTTTCCACGAGAATCAAATGCGCTGAAAATGGAGCAATATTTTTAGGCCAGATTATTCCTTTGTTGTCGTGACTTGCCTCCGCAACGGCGCCCATCAGCCTTGAAATCCCTATTCCGTAACAGCCCATTAAAACCGGTTTTTCCGATCCGTCCTTATCCCTGAATTTTAAATCAAAGGGCAAAGAATATTTTGTTCCCAGTTTAAAAATATTCCCCACCTCAATCGCCTTTTTTTCTTCAAAATCTGCGGATTTGCAATTGGGGCAATTTTTATTTTCGCTTATAATTTCCTTATTGACGGCAGTCTGGCATTTTTTACAGATATAAATTATGTCTTCTCCAGCTTCAGTAATTGTTTGAAACTCGTCTGAATATTTTGAAAAACTTCCTCCGGAAGCCAGCGTTCTGTAAGTATGCGGATTTTTTCCTCCTTTGTAAATGCCGCATTCTTTAAAAATATTGAAATAAACTTTTAGCATCTTTTCATAGTATTTATCCAAATCTCCCTGGTCTGCGTGAAAAGAATAAAGGTCTTTCATTAAAAATTCCCGCGTCCTTAGAATGCCGGATTTCGCCCTTGGCTCGTTTCTGAATTTTGTCTGTATCTGGAAAAGATAAAAAGGCAGGTCCTTATATGAAAAAATAATTTTCTTTGCCAGAGGAGAAATAACTTCTTCGTGGGTAGGCCCTAAGGCATATTCTTTTTCGCCGCTGGCTTTTATTTTAAAAAGTATGTCCAGGGTTTCCCACCTGCCTGTTTTCTGCCAGTTTTCTTTCGGCTGTAAAACCGGCATTAAAACTTCCTGTCCGCCCGCGTTTTCCATATTTTTTCTTATTATATTTTCAATTTTTTTCAAAACCATAAAACCCAGCGGCAAAAATGTGTAAACCCCGGCCATAAGCTGGTCAACAAACCCGGCGCGGGTCAGCAATTCATGTGAAATAGATTCGGTATCGGCCGACTTTTCTTTCGCTGTTTTATAGAATAATTTTGATTGAAGCATATTTTTAAAAATTCAAATTAACATTATCACTTTTTTTCCTTTGTCTTCTTTTTTTACTTTTATTCTTTAATAAAAATTTATCTTTTTGTAAAAAATAATCCGCTCTTGACACATACCTATAATAAAGTATAATGACAGTATAACAAGTAAATCCTCGTGCGTGGGCTTCCGGATGGTTGCTCGTAAATAGCGTACGGGGTTTTGTTTTTTATGGAAATAGCGGACTCTCCTCCGTTATTTTATTTTTGATTAAATTATAATAGCTGTCGTCTCCATGCTCATATTTTCTAAAAATAGCCCAACTCGCGAAATCTGCCGCCTGCAACGATTTTTCCTCAAAAGGCGTTTTGATTTTAACATTAATATTAATTTTGTGCTGATTTCTTGCTTTATTATCTATATAATTTTTAAAATTTTCATTTAAAAATTTATTTGTTTCCCTTCTAGATGCCACGAGTTCAATATTATCTTTTCCAGTAATAATTTTTTTTGCGCATATTCTGTCCAATAATATATTTGCAACATAATTATAAAGAACGGCTTTTTCTTCTTGCAAATTAGTATAAACCTTTTTCTTGTTTAAATAAATCGCCATAATAATACAATCTTTATCGCTTAATCTTTTTAACAACCTTTGGCGGATTATTGGTTTATCCTTTGAAGCATGCAAAACACTGAACTTTTTTTTGTATTTTTTCTTTAATTCTGAATGAGTTTTTTTGACAATCTTTTCGATTATTTTTTTATTTCCAGTGGCTAAAAAAGTTATTATAAAAAACTTTGAAGTTTTTCTTTTTTTGAAATTAAATCCTAAATCTCCTGATTCGTCTAAAAAGATAAAAGACATTTTAATTATTTTTGGATGCTTGATTTCAAAAATTCGGAAAAACGCGGGATGTCAAATTTTACTGTTATGAAAATAGAAAGGCTGATAAGCAGGATAAAAAAGAAAACAGTCATCCGTTGCTCGATCAGGGGCGAAACTGGCTTTTTCCTTATTTTTTCAATGAGCAAAAACACCAGCTTTCCTCCGTCTAAGGCCGGAATGGGAAACAGGTTGAATATGGCGACGAGAACCGAAATGACTCCCACGAAATACAGGAAATACCCGATGCCGTAGTCAGCCGCCCTTGCCAAAAACACGGTAATGCCCAATGGTCCGGCGAATTCCGCCCCCTGCGGAACGCCCTTTCCCGAAAACAATTGCGAAAAAACCTGGAATAATCCCAAGGTTGAGTTTACTGTTATTTCCCAGGTGTAGGCAGCTCCTTTGAAGGGAGCTATATATAGGGGATGTTTTCCGATGATATCGGCGGTTCTTTCCAGCACCAGGCCGGCAGGACCTTCGTTTTCCGGCCATTCAAGGCGC
This sequence comes from uncultured Candidatus Saccharibacteria bacterium, assembly GCA_964427585.1. Taxonomy (GTDB): domain Bacteria; phylum Patescibacteriota; class Minisyncoccia; order Minisyncoccales; family Staskawiczbacteraceae; genus JBBTQJ01. Next base: position 63,873 of record CAYRVC010000001.1, on the reverse strand, counting down.
GGAGCCAATGAAATTTCAAAATTATTTCCTTTCCTGTTTACGGTAAAAGAAATATCCTTGCCGAGATTATTCTTTGTTATTTCCTGGAAATCTTTTATTTTTTTGATTTCAACAGATTGCGAATCCTGGGTTTTGGCTTTTAAAATTATGTCGCCGGATTTCAACCCCGCTTTTTCTGCCGGAGAATTCTCTGAAATTCCTATAACCCTCACTTCAGGATTGGTTAATCCCGGGATATCTTCATCAACCACCGGAATATTCACGCCAATGGCAAAAACAACGGAAAAAATGACTATGGCGGCCAGCCAAAAAGCCGCAACCCCTCCCAGCACAATAAGGATTCTTTTCCAGATGGCCAGCCCCGTGAAACTCCGGTAATCATCAACGCCGCCCTCTTCTCCGTAAATTTTAACAAAGGCGCCCAACGGCAGTAAATTTATGGAATAAATCGTTTCTCCGAATTTTTTTCCAAAAATACGCGGCGGATACCCTATGCCGAACTCTTCCACTTTTATTCCGAATTTTTTGGCTATGATAAAATGCCCGAATTCATGGATAACCATCAGGGCCACCAAACTGAAAATAGCAACAAGCAATATTAAAATCATAAAAATTAACCTAATTTTATTTTATACTATTTCGTTCTTTTTTTTCTCCACCAGTTCCTTTATTTTTTCGTTATACTCGTCTATTATTTTCTGCAATTCGTTTTTGCCGCGGAACTTGTCGTCTTCTGAAATTTTCTTTTCTTTGAAGGCATCCTGGATTTCGTTCCAACAGCGCTCCCTCTGGCGCCTCACCGTTTGTCTGGCTGCTTCCGCTTTTTCGCTCAAAAGCTTTGCCAATCCCTGCCTGTATTCTTCCGTAAGAAGGGGCAGGTTTAAGCGAATCACATTTTTATCAACAGCAGAAGACAGCGAAAGCCCGGCTGAAGCAATGGCTTTTTGTATCGGGTCTATATATGAAACATCCCATGGCTGGACCAAAAGCTGATTTGGTTGAGGTGAAGAAATAGCGCCCAGCTGCTTTAAGGCGAATTTCGAACCGAAGCAGTCAACCTCTATATCTTCAATCAAAGCGGGAGAGGCTCTTGAAGCGCGTATTTTCGCCATCTCCCCTTCTAAAAATTTCATTGTTTTTTCAAATTCCGGTTTTGCTTTATTTATTATCTCTTTATGCATATTTTTTTAATAATTTTAATTTAAATTTCTGCTAAGATGTATTCTAAAGCTAATTTCGGGTTTATATTATAAACGGAAGCCTGCCTCTGGATATAATCTATAAGCTCTATGTTTTTTTTAATCTTTTGCAACGAATAATCCGTTAAAGGAATCGGAGCCTGGATTTTTTGGCCTAAACCCGCCCCTGTTTTTAAAAATAAAATTTCTCTGAAATATTTTATCAAAACCGCCAAAATTTCATTCAATTCGTTGTTTTCCAATTCAAGTTTTTTTACATATTGGAATTTTTCAGCCAGGCTGGAATTGATTATTTCAGACAGTTGATTCAATAACTTTTTTTCTTTTTCAATTATTCCTTGATTAAAAAATAATTCCATAGCCCTCCCCGGTTTTCCTTCAGAAGCCAAGGCCAGCGTTTCCGCTTTGTCTTTGCCTACTCCCTGATTTTTCAAATAATCTTCAATCAGGCCTTTTCGCGCAAGAAAAAATTTTATTGGCTGGCATCTGGAGAATATGGTCGGCAAAAGGGCTTCGGGCCTCAAAGAAACAAAAATTATTATTGTTTTTCCTTTGGGCTCCTCTACTGTTTTTAAAAAACAGCTTTGAGCCTCCTGGTTCATTTTTTCAGCCTCGTCTATTATAACAGATTTGAAAGAGCCGTAATACGATTTATAGCTTAAAAAATTCTGCGCCTCCCTTGCCTTGTCAATCGTTATTTCCTGTCCGTTGTTTTTTATTGTAAAAAGGTCTGGAAACCTTTCCCCTTCAATCATTTTGCAATTCTGGCATTTCTGGCAGGGCTTTTCTTTTTTTTCCTGGCAGTTTATCAGCTTGACGAATTCCTTTGCAAAGGTTCTTTTTCCCAACTGGCTCTCCCCCGAAAACAAATAAGCATGACCAAGCTTTCCTGATTCAAACTTATTTTTCAGAAAATCCCACTGCTTCTGGTGCCCAATCATCATAAACTTATTTTTTAGACATTACCACTTTCTTGTATTCGTCCAAATGCTCTAAAACTATTCCCGTTCCTTTTACCACGCAAAACAAAGGCTCTTCGGCCACAAAACAAGGAACGCCCGTGCTGTTCGCAACAAGCTCGTTTATTTTGGGAAGCAAAGATCCTCCTCCGGCCATTACTATCCCTTTGTTCATTATATCTGCGGAAAGCTCTGGAGGAGTTTCGCTTAGCACGTGTTTGGCGGCCTGCACTATTTCAGCCAGCACGTCGGAAACCGCTTCGCAAATTTCGTTGTTTGAAACCTTGATATTGCGGGGCAGTCCCAAAATCAAATCCCTGCCCTGTATTTCCAAATATTTCGACTCTTTCTGCAAAAGGGCGGCGCCTACCTTTATTTTTATTTCTTCCGCCGATTGCGTTCCTATTGCCAGGTTATATTTTCTTTTTATATACTCCCCTATTGCCGCGTCCATTTTGTCTCCGGCCACCCTTACCGAATGCGATGTGACTATTCCGCCCAAAGAAATGACAGCCACCTCCGAAGTGCCCCCTCCAATATCAATAATCATATGTCCTGAGCATGAGTTAATGGGAATGCCGGCTCCAATGGCAGCCAATATGGGCTCTTTGGCCACATATGCCTGCTTTGCCCCGGCAGACAAAGCCGCTTCAATAACCGCCCTCCTTTCCGTGCTGGTAATGCCGGCCGGAACAGATATCACCAGCTCCGGCTTAAAAAATTTAAACCGGCCTGCCGTCTTGTCAATAAAATAGCGGATCATTGCCTGGGTTACGCGGTAGTCGGCTATGACCCCGTCTTTTAACGGCCTGTAAACCTTGATGTCAGCTGGAGTGCGGCCGATCATTTCCTTTGCCCCTTCCCCCACTGCCAGGATTTTATTGTCGGTCAAAGACACGGCAACCACCGAAGGCTCGTATAAAACAATGCCTTTGCCCAAAACATAAACTAAAGAGTTGCATGTTCCCAAATCAATGGCAATTTTAGCGCTGAACATAAATATTTAATTTAAGAATTAACGCGTTTGATATCCGCTCCCAATTTTTGCAGCCTTTCCTCGATTTTTTCATACCCCCTGTCCACCTGGTAAGCGTTGTTAATTGTGGTTACGCCCTGGGCCAACAGCCCTGCTATAATCAACGCGGCTCCGGCCCTTAAATCCAAGCTTGGCACTTCCACGCCCCGCAGATGCGTCGGGCCGTTTATTATCGCCCTGTGAGGGTCGCAAAAAATTATATCTGCTCCCATTCTATTCAATTCATCAAGATATTTCAATCTGCCTTCATAAAGAGGATCGTGTATTAAAGTAGAGCCCTTTGTTTGGGTCGCCAAAACCCCGAATTCGGGCTGTAAATCGGTATGTATGCCAGGATACGGCAAGCTCTGAATTTTATTTATTATAAGTTTTGGCGAAGGCATAACTTTGACAGACCTGCTGTCTTGAAATTCAATATTGGCTCCAAATCCCTTCATTTTTTTTAGAAAAAGCGTCAAGTGGGTTAATTCGACATTTTTAACCAAAACTTCGCCCTTTGTAGCGATTGCCGCGATAATAAATGTGCCTGCCTCAATGGGATCCGCAACCAGCTCGTGGCTGAATCCTTTAAGATTTCCGCCTTTTTCAATTTTAAAAATATGCGGGCCTGAAATTTTTATTTCAGCCCCCATTTTGTTTAAAACCTTAATCAACTCCTGCACCTGATAATCCTGGTCGGCAATTTTTAAAATTATTTTATTTTTCAAGGCGCTGGCAAATAACAAAACGTTTTCCGTTGCCGTAACGCTGAATTCTTCAAGGACCACTTCGTGGCCGTCTTTTAACTCATCTGCATTATTTTTTTCAAATTGATAAAATTTTCCTTTCTCTGAAACATTAACGCCCATTTGTGAAAAAGCGTCAAAATGGGTGTCTAATGGCCTGGCGCCGATGATGCATCCCCCTGGAGATTTTGTTTTAAAACTGCCAAACCTCGCCAACAGCGGGCCCCAAAATAAAACAGAACCCCGAAAGTTGCTTACAACATCATGGGGAAGTTTTTCAGGGTCAATGTTTTTGCATTGTATTTTTATTTTTCTTTCGCTGAGCCATTCTACGTCCGCCCCCAGGGCCTTTAATATGCCAATCATTTTTAATACGTCTTCTATCAGGGGAATATTGCCTATTACGCATGGCTCTTTTGTCAGAATAGTCGCAACCAAAACAGGAAAGGCCGCATTTTTTGACCCTCCAACCTCAATCTCTCCCCTCAAAGGTTTTCCTCCCTTGATAATAAATTTATCCGGCATATTTATAACAATAATATGTTTAATGCTATCTCAATTTTATTTTAATGTCAAATTCAAGAAATTCCAAAAAATTTGACAAAATAAAAGCAATATGATTATATTTATTATACGCCCGACTACTCAGGTAGCCGGGCTTTTTTTATTATATTTTTAATTTTTAATATTGGCGCGGTTTTTTCACTCGAGTGAAAAAACCTTACCCGGCCTAATCAGAGTTTTATGTTTTAACGGTTAAAATTAAAAGAAATCAACGTCCTGTCACAACCTAATTCTTCGGGATTCTCTTCGGCTTTCTTAACAACAAAACTGTCTAATATATTCTGGTTCTGCTTCCTTAAAATATCAATAAACTCTATAAATTGGAAATAGGGCAAAAATCCGTCTGAATAGAAAACAGCCAAGTCGCCTGCTGAAAGTTTTGTTTTTCCGGTAATGTAATAATCTTCTATCCCATCTTCGCCAGAAAAGCTTCCGTATCCTGATCCTCCTTTTAAATTTCTGAATTCTTTGTGCATTATTATTGTTCTTTGCCTTTTGTCCAGCTCCTTCCAATTTTTATATTTATCTCTCGCGTTTATCATTGCCGGCTCGACTTGGTCTTCTGTTTGGAATTTTATTTCATTGTTTTTGTCAAAAACAATAAGCCCGCAATCCCCCACAAATCCGTAATGAAGAATATCTTTTTTTAGAAAACCGGCAATGCCCACCGCGTCAAAATAATCAAAAACAAGGTAATCAAGTTTTTTTGCCATACCTTCCGTTTCATTAAGCTCTTTTATTTTTTTATTCGCTTTTTTGAAAGATTCTTTGAATAAAATTTCGTCTTCTCTTTTTTTAAAATTTTCTTCCATGCAAGATAGCGTTTCGTAGCAGAAAATTTTTGCCGCCGTTCTCGCTCCTTCAGGATAGCTGTATTCTCCCGAAAGAAACGATGACTGGGTGACTCCGTCAGCCAAAACAAAAATAGGGAATTTTTCTGAAACCAGATAAAAATCCTCATTGGGCTTTTTGTTGAATTTTACGAAATCAGAATATGTGGCGCAAAAAATATTTATTTTCATATTTTTGCATTATAACTAATTTTCGAAAAATTCGCAAAATAAAAGCCGTTTCTGTTTAGAAACGGCATATTTTGAAGTGATTTCAAAATTGCCCGCGGGCAATTTTGAAATCATTATTTTTTGATTTTTTTCGCCCTTTTTCTGGCTTTTTCTATTGCTTCTTCTTCTGTTTGATACGGCCCATCAACAGGGCCTATGCAGTACGCGTCCGTCCATCTCATTTCTGTTTCAAAAATCATTTTCTTTGCCTCCTCTATGTTTGTCGCCTCAACAATTAATACTCCAGCCAACATAGCAACGCCATCTTCGCTGACTTCTTTATATTTTCTGCTCCAAAACATAATGTCGCCCTTTCTACGTTAATAAGGAATTCAGGCTCTTTCCCTTTGACAACAATCGTCTTATTTTTTTCACGTCCCATTGCTTGCCGCCTTTGGGAACGCTGTAATACTGGCATATTTTATCAACCCACTGGGTTTCAAAGCTTAGCAAATTTTCCGCAAAAAGCGGATAAACAAACGCAACATCATCCACCTTTTTTTCGGCAAACGCCTTTTTAAATTCTTTTAACGCCCTCTCCATATGATAAAGAAGGGTAAGAATCCCTATTCTGGCCCTTTGCCCGCCGACTCTGCTCCAAAACAAATCTTCCACAATATCGGCGCAAAACTCCGCGTTTTGCTGGGTTGTGGCAGATTCTTCCTCTAAAAGCAATGCCCACAGCGGGATACCATATTCTTTTTTCATTACCTCGGCAATTACCGAGGCCTCGGAACGATAACGGCTCGCCCTCTGTTTAGCCTCTTCTGAGAAATCCGGCTTTTTGTCCGAACCCGGCGTTCCATAAACCGGAACATCCAATTCCATCGCGTATCGAACCCCGATATTATATCCGCCGGTCAAAATAAATTTATTATTTGATAGTTGTTGCCAGGCAATGCCTGCCGCCCTTGCTTTCATTTCCGTATGAAAAGCAGGGACCATCTTGCCTTTCTCATTTATCCCTATTTGAGAGCCTAAAACTATTATGCAGTCAAAATGTTCGGCCACGGCCAATTCTCCTTTTCAAAGAACTGAATTAAACCATTTTTTCCAGACCATCCGGAAAATATCTTATTTTATCATAAATTATAATAATGTCAATGATGAAATTTTAAAATTCTATGTTATCATCATAGAATAATTGAGATTATTATGACTAAAAAAGTCCGCTTAATAATACTGCTATCCTGCGCCATTTTCTTTTTTATCGCGGCCCCCGCGGTTGTTGTTTATTCTTTAGGATACAGAATTGATTTTGAACAAAAAAAGATATCGGCCACCGGCGGAGTGTTCATAAAGGCATGGCCAGAATCAGCCGAGGTTTTCGTTGATTCTGAATTCGTTGGAAGAACAAAAATGTTCGCAGGCTCTATTTTCGCCCAGAATCTACTGCCAAAACAGCACAATGTTTTGGTTAAAAAAGAGGGGTATTTCCCTTATCAAAAAACCCTGGACATAAAAGAAAAAGAAGTGGTAAAACTTGAACACATCCTGCTGTTTAAAGAAAATATTTTGTTTGATGAGTTGGAAAGCGGGAAGCCATGGCCTGGAAAAAAACAGGAGCCGAATGAATTATTCTTCATAAAAAACGGGGCTTTATATCAAAACAATCCGGATTCTGGGCCTTTATTAATTTTAAAAAACTCGGCTGCTTTTGAATTAGCTGGCAACAATAAAATAACCTGGCTGGGGCTGGATGGATTTCTTTACGATTTTGATATTTCCAGCGGGGATAATCAAAAATTAAGCTCTATTCCCCTGAAAATTAACAAAAAAAATAATTATAAACTGAACTCTGTCTTCCAAAATATTTTCCTTTTTGAAAACGACAATCTTCTTCTTTTTGATCAAAAAATAAAAGAGTTCCTTAATTTTTACGGGCCGGTGAAAGAGATTGAATTGTCCCCTGACCAAAAAAAACTGCTGTTTTACAATGATTATGAAATACTGTTCTCTTATGTATGGCAATTGTCTGACCAATCAGATTATGAAAAAATATTTTTAAACAGGTTTTCGGAAAAAATCAGCCAATGCCAGTGGCTTAACAATGATTACATTGTTTTCACTGTTGAGGGAAGAATAAAAATTTCCGAAACCGACAATAAAAATAACATAAATATCGTTACCCTGCCTGAAAATTTGGCTCTTTTGAACGGAACATCTGCCAGGCTGTTTAATCCTGGCAACGGGAAAGAGGCTGAAATATATTTTAGCCAGCAGGATAAGAAATTATATATCCTTGATGGCGATAAAACTTTTTTATCAGAAAAAATCCTGCCTTAAATCAACCAAAAAAAACAACCCCGTCTAGGCGGGGTTGTTTTTTTTGTCTTTAAAATTACCTCTTCGACCCCATTGAAATTCTAACTTTTTCTCCGTCCAATTCCTTGACAAACCAATCCGCCAATTATCCACCGAAATTTGAGAAGGAAAAAATTCTTTTAAGTAGCCTGGTCTCTACGATGTGTTTTATTATTATTTAGCCCATTTTATTTTTCAGATAATTTTGCGATTTCCTTATTTATTTCCTCAATTACCTCGAGATTATGAATTATTTTATTTTTCCCATCAGTTATAGAGATTACATAAAAAACTCTGCCTCCATATTTTTCAGTAAATTTTTCATGAGTCTTTTTCTGCTGATCTCGTTCGTTTATAATTTGAGTAATATATTCATATCCAGCCGGCTTTATCTGGAGACCAATATATTTGTCGTTTATCTTAATAAAATAATCTACATTGTATCCCCTATCCCACGCATCTGGCGCGGCTTCAATTTTGACTCCGAGCTTTTCCTCAAGTTGTCCGTAAATGGTTTGTATCTCTGATTGATAACCATCAAAAGTCCTATTTATTACTAAATTATAGATAAAATCTATGCAATCTGCTTCTGTGACATCTTCTATTTCGGCTTTACAAACATCTGTAACTTTAATAAATAAAATTTTCCCAAGCTGTTCAAGATGCTCCTTTGGATAAGCTCTTTCTAAATAAAATTTTTCCCACTCATCGAGTGTTTTGGGAGAGCACTTTCTTATTAATTCCGCGACGGGACCAACCTTGTTCTTTTTGGTTAATCCCCACCTCATATTAGCTTGGTTTAAAATCCATTCATTAGGCATAATTTTTAGTTAAATTTAAAAATTTAAGTTTATATTTATAATCAAATTCTTGGTCAACATCAACAAGGTCATTTTTTATTAAATGGGCGTTTATGAAGGTTTTATTTTTCAAATATAAATAGCAAAGTAAATTATTTTTCCCGTCATATTTCAGCGTATCAAATCTAATGAAAACCTGCTGATTTTTTAATTTTTTCTGCAAAAATTTAATAGCTTCGTCTATTTTCTCTTTTTTTGTCTTAACTCCAATTAATTTTACTACTAAATCATTATTTAACAATAATTTTTCAGGACTCATAATTCCTTTTACATAGTATGACTGAATATCTTCTTCCCTTGTTGAGTCTATTTTCGAACCAAATTGTAATTTCTTAGGGTCAATTTTTCTTTCAAATTTTACCGCGTCCTTAAAAATGTATGGTAAATCTAATATTTCTTTTTCATAATCAGTAAGGATTTTTTCTTGTTTGATAAAATCAAAATTAGCATCATTATTCGAGACTTCTATTTTTTCCTTCATATGCGGTAAAAATTCCTTGTTAATTTCATATCCTGCTGAATTTCTGCCTAAATTTTTTGCAGCGAGAGTAGTTGTACCACTTCCTAAAAACGGGTCTAAAACAGTGTCTCCCACGAAGCTGAACATTTTTATCAACCGTTTTGGCAATTCTTCTGGGAACATCGCTAAATGTTCAATTTGTTTAACTCCATTAAAATTCCAATGTCCTGTAAAATATTGATTCCATTCCTCTTTAGACATTTTAGATTTTTCTTTAACTTCTCTGGAAACTTTTGGAGCATCTCCTATTTTTTTAAAAATCAATATAAACTCATAATCTAATTTTACAATCCCATTTCTTGGATAGGGAAAACTACCCATTATGGTCGCTCCACCAGTTGTGTTCATTGTTGTTGCTTTTTGCCAAATAATAGAACCCATATAATCAAATCCTATACTTTCACAAAACTTTATTATTTCTATCCTTATTGGAATGATTTTATATCTTCCATAATAAACAGACCGCGCAAATTGATCACCGATATTTATACATAGACGACACCCATCATTTAAAACCCTGAAGCATTCTTTCCATACTAAATTCAGATTATTGATATAATTCTCATAACTATCATTAAAGCCGATCTGATCTTTTGTCCCATAATCTTTCAATTGCCAATATGGTGGTGAAGTAACAACTAAATGTACAGAATTATTTTCTAATTCCGCCATATTCCTGGAGTCTCCAATTATTATCTTATGATTCGTTTTCATGCTTTCTTTAATATAGTTTACCTTTTTCTCACTTCAAAATCAACAACTAACTTTATAAAGTTAGTCAAAAATTGTTAAATTTTATAAAATTTCTGGCCTAAACAACAAAAACCCGCCAGCCGGGTAATGGCTGACGGGTTGGTTTCTGAGTGTAGACTATCTTTTTGACCACTGGGGGGCCCTTCTTGCTCTTTTCAGCCCGAATTTTTTCCTTTCCCTCATTCTCGGGTCCCTTGTTAAAAATCCCGCTTTCCTAAGCCTCTTCCTGAAATTCTGATTGAATACAACCAAAACCCTGGCTGTGCCGTGCCTTATGGCTTCCGCCTGCGAACTGCGGCCTCCTCCTTTCACGTTTACGGTAACCATGAATTTGTCGAAGCATTTCATTTTTTTCAGGGATGAAGCGGCTGTATGCTGGTCTTCTTCGGAGCGGAAATACTGTTCATAAGGCTTATTATTCACAAAAAGCCCTTTCTCTCCTTTGGTAAAAAGTCTTATCCTGGCCATTGCTGTTTTTCTTCTTCCTATTGCCGCAAAATAACGGTCGGGCTTGCCGGATTCTTCTTTTATTTTTGCCGCCACTTCATTGGCCAATGCCTCATCTCCCGCGTCTTCCTGGTTTTTTTTAAGAATATCGTCTCTTATGTCTGTTTCCATGTTATTTTTCGAATTTAAGCCTTTTTATTTGTTTTGCCCTTAATTTGTTTTTTGTCAGCATCCCGAAAACAGCCATTTTTAAAATTTGGGACGCGCCTTTTTTTTCATAAATTTCTTTCATGGTGGCTTTTTTCAATCCTCCCGGATACCCGGTATGGCGGTAATAAATCTTATTGTCAAACTTTTTTCCGGTATATTTTATCTTTTCTAAATTTCTGACAACAACGAAATCGCCGTCGTCCTTGTGGGGCGCGAAATCAGGCTTTTGCTTTCCTCTGAGCAAAACCGCTACCTCAACCGCCAATCTGCCCAAGGATTTTCCATCGGCATCAATTATATGAGTTTGCCTGTTATTTTCTTCCATAAAAATTATTTCACAAATTCTATTATAACCATTTTGGCTCCGTCAGAATGCCGGGGGCCCAGTTTTATAATTCTGGTGTATCCACCCTGCCTTTGGCTATATCTTCCCGCCATGTCTTGAGTGGCTTTCTTCGCCATGGCCGGCGCCAATGTTTTGGCTATCGCTCTTCGGCCGGAAAGATCGTTCTTTTTAGCTTTGGTGATTATCTTCTCGGCTAAAATCCTCAATTCTTTGGCCTTGGCCTCGGTTGTTTTTATTTTTTCACGCAAAAAGAGGCTGTTTGCCAGTGTTCTCAACAGCGCCTCCCTCGGCCCTTTTTTCCTTGATAATTTTCTCCCTTTATTAAGCTTTCTCATATTATTCTTCGCTTGATTTTATTTCCAGGCCCAGTTTTTTTAATTTCTTCTTAATTTCCAAAATGGCCTTCTCTCCCATTCCCTCCAGCTCCTGCAGACTTTTTTCAGATTTTCTCAAAAGCCCGCCGGCAGTTTTAATATTGTTTTTTAATAAGGCATTCAGCGTCCTGCCCGACAGCTTTAAATCTTCAACATTCATTTTAGTTAAATCTTGTCCTTCTCCTGCTTCTGTTTTTTCCTTGGCCGTCTCTTTTTTGGGCGCTTTTCCCTCGAAAATGACGTTAAAATGCTTTAAAAGTAGATCGCAGGCCTCAAAAAACGCTTCTTCCGGGGCAACGGCGCCATCGGTTTCTATTTCCAGGCTAAGCCTGTCAAAGTCTGTTCTATCTCCGACGCGCATACTTTCCACATGGAAATTAACATTTTTAACAGGCGTGAAAATGGCGTCCAGCACTATTATTCCTATTTCCGGCTTGGCGTTGGCTGCGATTTTTTCCTTTTTTGCTTTTCTCAATTCTTTTGGCTCGTATCCTAAGCCCTTTTCAATCTGTATCTCTATATCCAGTTCCGTTTTCTTGTCTGTTGCCGTGGCAATATGAACATCAGGGTTAACAAGCTCCACTTCCGGAGATAATTTGAAATCAGATCCCTTTACATCTTTTTCGCCTTTCACGTTCAAACTTAATCTATGGCTTCCCCCCTCATGGATTTTAAATCTCAGCTTCTTTAAATTCAAAAGAATCATTATCACGTCTTCAAGAACTCCTGAAATCGTTGAAAATTCGTGCGATACCCCTTTTATTTTAGCTTCCGTGACAGCAACTCCTTCCAAAGAAGACAATAATACTCTTCTTAAGGCATTGCCTACGGTAACGCCGTAACCAGGGTAAAGATTCTCAATTTCAAAAAGCGCCTGGTTTTTTCCTTTTTTTATTATTTTTGGGGGCAGTGGGAGAGGAATCATATTGCTAAATTTTTAATTTCCAATTTTTAATTTTTAAGTAATTCTCTAATTTTTAAATTTCTAAACAACGCTGTCGTGTTTAAAAATTCTGTTATTAAAAAATTATTTGCAAAATTATAAAATTAAAAATTATAAAATTCGTATTTTAACGTGAATAAAATTCAAAAACTAAAGAGATTTCAGCGGGCGGATTGGCTTCTTCCATAGTTGGGTCAGCCACCACCTTTGCTTCCAGCTTTTCCCTGTCCAGCAAAAGCCACACTGGAGCTTCCCTATTTTTCAATTCGGCTGATATGTCTTTTAAAATTGTTTTTTTCTTCTTCGATTCTTTCAAAGAAACTTTGTCTTCTTTTTTAACCGAATAAGATGGAATATTGACCCGTTTGCCGTTTATCAAAAAATATCCGTGGCTGACCATTTGCCTGGCCTGCGGCCTGGATTTGGCAAGCCCCAGCCGAAAAATGACATTATCCAGCCTTTTTTCCAGCTTTTTTACAAGCTCTTCTGAAACATTTTCCACCTTGCCTATTTTTTTCAATGTCTCATTAACATATTTCTTAAATTGTTTTTCAGAAAGACCATACCATTTTTTAATAGCCTGTTTTTGTTCCAGCGATTTTTTATATCCGGAAGGCGCGCCTTTTTTTCTTTTTTTCTGAGCATTGGGAGAGTATGCCCTTCTGGTAATGGCGCATTTTGGAGACAAACAACGCTCTCCTTTCAAAAAGAGCTTCTGGCCGAATGTCCTGCAAATTTTACATTGATCGTCTTTCATATTTGTGGCATTTGCGCGGTCTTAATTTTATACGCGCCTTACTTTTTTGGGCCGGCAACCGTTGTGGGGAGAGGGCGTTATATCCCTGATTGCGATAATATTTATTCCCTGGTTAACCAAAGTCCTTACTGCCGATTCTCGGCCGGCCCCTATTCCCTTGACCAGAACCTCGGTTTTTTCAACATTAAACTTTTTACAGATATTGGCTATGGCTTCAGCCACCCTTGAGGCGGCAAAAGAAGTGGCCTTTTTCGTTCCTTTAAAACCCACTGATCCCGCGGACTTGAAAGCCAAAACTTGGCCCTTTAAATTTGTAAGGGTCATCAACGTATTATTATACGAAGAAGATATGTATATTTTACAGTTTCTGGCGTCAACAGAGGCAGACTTTACTTTGACTTCTTTTTTTACTGCCTGCTCCACCTTCTCTCCCTCTTTTATAATCTCTTCCTGATTTGTTTTTACAATATGTTTTTTCCCCATAGATTTCTATTTTATGTCGGCGCTGATGGAGACCGGCGGCCAGAACCCATTGTCTTCCTTACATTTCCCCTGACTGTTCTCGTGTTGGTTTTTGTCCTCTGGCCTCTTGCGGGCAGGCCTTTTATGTGCCTCATGCCCCTCCACGCGCCGATGTCTTTCAGCCTTTTTACGTTCATCATCACGTGCCTTCTCAAATCTCCCTCTATTTTATGATTTTTTTCAATGATTTCTTTTAATCCGTTGATCTCCTGGGTTGTCAAATCTTTAGCCTTTTTATTAAAATCAACCTTTGCCTGCTCCAATATTTTTTTACTCAAAGCCCGGCCTATTCCGTAAACATAGGTTAAAGCAATTTCTATTCTTTTATTTTCGGGTATATTCACCCCTACTAATCTCGGCATATTGTATATATTAACCCTGACGTTGTTTGTGTTTGGGATTTTTTTTACAGATAATATAAATGCGCCCCTCGCGGCGGACGAGCTTACAATCTTTGCAAATTTTTTTTATTGATGGCCTTGTTTTCATAATATCAGAACTTCAACGAATAAAATCAAGAACCGAGCACTCAAAAAATCAAGTGCCGGGCAAACTCGGTTCGGATTCTCACCTTAGCCTGTAAACAATCCTCCCCTTATTTTCGTCGTAAGGAGTCATCTCTATCATTACTTTATCTCCTGGCAAAATACTTATTTTATTCATTCTCATCTTCCCTGAAAGAAAGCCTAAAATCTCTTTTTGGTCGTCCAAAATTACTTTAAAAAAGGCATTGGGCAAAGCCTCAATCACCCTTCCTTCTCTTTTGATAATATCTTTGGAATTTTTATTGCCTCCGGCAATCATTTATAAATTTAATATTTTTAATGATATCAGATAAGCTTATAATAGTCAATAGTATTTTGAACGATTCAATCAAACCTCAATTCAACAGTAATTGATTTCTGGTTTTTGGGGGATTTTTTCACCCAAAATGGCCAAAAATTAACCTTGACTTTTGAAACCCTGTCTCCCAGGTTGTTGTTTACCGTTTCGTTTATCTGGTCGCCTGTTTTTCGCCTTAATAAAAATGCCAGGGAATTTTTATCTATTTCTCCGTATATTTTTCCTGAAAATTCCAGCTTAAGGGCGATTTTACCCCAATCAAAGTCAACAGTATCCGCGTTGTATTTGACATCGAGGCTTTCCTGAACCAGCCTCTTTTTCTCTTCCATTTTGGAAACGATATAACCTGCCGCGAACTTGTCCAAATCCGCCTTTTTAAAAACCAAAGAGCTCGCCTTTGCTTTGGCGCTGTAATTGAATTTGTCTATCGCTACTCCGGCTTTCGTGGCGCTTTCCCTTGAAACTATCTTTGACGAAATGGCGTTGCTTATAATAACATGATCGGATGAAATTTTGCTTTTCAAAGAATTTTCAATATCTGTCAAAAGTTGCTTTTCAACCGCATCCCTGGCGTTTTGGATGTCTTCTTCCGTAATTTTTTTGACTGCCGAAGAAAATCCCCCGGCCATTGCGTCTTTTGACTGGGCGTATATGCAGTAATAATAAACCGTACCGGCGAATTTGGGAACCGAAAAACTTGCCGGTTTTATATTGTATTCCTCTCCTCCTTCTGACGCCTCAACCTCTGCCAAAACAGATCCGGGAATTATTTTTCCCCCTTCTTTCCTGGCCGAGGGCACAACGGCTTTTGAAAGTATTTTGAAATATTTGTCGGAATCGGAAATAAAATGCGTTCCTGTTTTTAATATAACGGGCTGGAAAAAATCGCATTTATTGTAAATTATGAATGTCCCTCCGGCTTTCCCGTCGTTTGAACTGTTCCCCGTGGCCGGAAATTCCCTGGAAAATTCCATTTCTTCTTCAAAATAGGCGGCCGGAATAACTTTATTGTCCACGTCAACGTAAACTATCGAAGTATCGGCCACCACTGTTTCCTGAAAATTTACTGTTTCCGTTTTAGGCCAAATGTCCACTTTCGCCATGGGCAGCTTAAAAAACAAATATATGATAAATATTGCGGCGAATATCCCTGCTCCCGTAAAAATTTTAACAAGCAGAATATTTTTATCGCTCTTTTGCCTGCCCGCTATAGCTTTAGCGAAGGCGGGCTGTGATTTCTTTTTGCCGGTTTTTTTCTTTAATGCCAAAAAATCGGGTTTTTTGGTTTTGCTCTTTAGGTTGTCTTTTTTTACGCCAATCTCCGCCTTCTCTTGAAGTTTGTCTGCCAATTCCGGCGGCTTGATGTCATATATTTTTTTTGCCATATTGATATTTTATTCTAACACCGCCTTTATCCTTCTTATTCCGGCGGAAGAAGATTCTTCTTTTTGTATTTTAAAATGCCCTAAAATTCCCGTTCTCTCAACGTGGGGCCCTCCGCAAATTTCTTTGCTGACATTTTCCTCTCCCTTGCCTGCGAAATAAACCTTTACCATTTCTCTGTATTTCGATTCAAAAACTCCTGTGGCGTTTATCTCTCTGGCTTTTTGAAATGGCATTTCTTCAAACCATACAGGCAGGTCTTTTTTTATTATATCATTTACAAACTTCTCTGTCTCGTCTATCTGCTCCTTTGTCATTTTTTTACCATAAGAAAAATCAAACCTTAATCTCTCTCTGGTAATATTGCTTCCTTTCTGGACCACTGTTTCCCCCAAAATCTTCCTTAAACCGGCCAGCATCAAATGAGCCGCAGTATGGAGTTTTACGGTTTTTTCGCTTTCATCCGCCAATCCTCCTTTGAACATCCCGGCTGAAGCGGTGCGCGAAAGTTCTTGGTGTTTTTCTAGTTCTTTTTTAAATTCTTCTTTAAATTCTTCTTTATGATAACCCATTGCATATCGAGCCAATTCTTCATTTAACAATTCTGGAGGAAATCCATAAGTTTGATATAAATCGAATGCATCTTTGCCGGAAATTAAATTAATAAAATCGTCACTTTTAGATCTAAAATCAGTTCTATCCCTTTCTGCAAATTGACTATTATTATTTTTTTTCGCAACATACTCTTCCATTTTTCTCAACCCGGCCGTTAAGGTTACTCTAAATTTAGTTTCTTCTTTATCAAGTTCAGATAAAATTTTACTACGATTATTAATTAGTTCTCGATAATGTGATCCATATTGTTTTATAACTACTTCCGCTAACTCTGATAGAAAATTTTCTGACCCAATCTTCATAATTCCTATCCGCCTACCACGCGTAATTATTCTTCGAATTAAACGCCTTAAAATATACCCTCTACCCTTATTAGATGACACAACGCCGTCAGCGATTAAGAATGTCGCTGCTTTAATATGGTCAACGGCTACCCTCACTGATATAACAGATTCCTCTTGGCTTAAATTTGACCCTATAGCACCATGTGGGTAAACAGACAGCGGAATATTGTTACTATCGTGTACTATTCCAGTCAAAGACAAAATTTTAGAAATTATAGGCTGAAATAGATCTGTTTCAAAAACTGTTTCTTTTTTTTGTATCACCATTGCTAATCTTTCTAGTCCCATGCCAGTATCAACTCCTTCCTGCCCTAACTTTTTAAGTCTTTTATTCTTATCACAAAAAAATTCGTTAAAAACAATATTCCAAATTTCAATGCCATTCACATAAATTTCTGTTGTTGGTCCGCAAGGTCCTTCCTCGCCCGTCGGCCCCCAAAAATTATCAATTCCTTCTTTTCTTATTTTTTCTTCCGGCACACCTATTTCTTTCCAAATCTCAAACGATTTTTTGTCTTCTTCCACTCCCTTTCTCCAATCTCCTTCTGCAACCTTTTCGGGGCTAAAAACCGTGACATAATCAATTTCCAATCCCAAATCTCTAACGATAAAATCATGTGCCAATTTTATTGCTTCTTCTTTAAAATATCCGCCAAAAGAAAAATTACCAAGCATTTCAAAAAATGTTAGATGTCGCTCATCGCCCACTTCGTCAATATCTGAAGTTCTGATGCACTTTTGGCAGGAAGCAACATTTTTTCCGTAAGGCGACTTTTCCCCCAAGTAATACGTCTTAAACTGCTGCATTCCGGCAGTCGAAAAAAGCACGCTCTGGTCAGTCGGCAAAAGCGAAGAAGATGGCACTATTTTGTGTCCGTGTTTTTCGAAATAATCCAAAAATTTCTGGCGTAATTCTTTTGAAGTCATTTAACTATTTTATACCAAAAATTTTTACAACGCAATAATGCCCAGCCACCCATTTTTTACTCTTCCCTGTTCAACTAAAAACGCCGTTTCCGGCGTTGTTTAAAAATTAAAAAATTTAAGAATTATTTAAAAATTTAAAATTAAAAATTCCACTTTTACTTTTATAAAATTGGCTATGTATAGCGGTCGGCCACCACAGATGCGGCAAACGACTGGGGTTTTATTCTTGCTTCAAAGCCGTTGCTTCTTATCAGGCCCACCACTTCTTTGACCATTTCTTTTGTTTTCCCCTGTTCCCCGACGTCGGCATGAATATACTGGAATTGATAATTAAAATTTAGAGCATTCTTTTTCGCTTCTTTTTCCAGCGCTTCTTTCAAACAAAGGGCCAGCTCGCAAGACAAATAAACTTCCTGCAAAATTCTGTTTTTCCAGTTAATATTGGCAAATTTTTTTAAAAAAGCTTCCGGATAACTCATTTTTTTTAAAAAAAACCGGCCGCCAAAACCTACTTTTAAAACCACTATGGCAATAGGAAAAAACGGCTTGTCTGAAGACGGAGAATCGCAACCAACTACAATTTCATACTGATTTTCCGGAAATTCCGCCATATACCCGAAAATATCTTTTATGACTTCCTTAAATTCCAAATTTCCTTTGCTGGGGCTGTAAAACCCCCCGCTAAGTATTTGACTTTCCTCAATATTAGACATATTACTTATGCTATTAAAAAATATCCCTTATGTCAATCAGCGAATATATTTTGAGATACATCCAACGACTTTTTATTATGAACCTTGAGTTACAAAATGCGCTTAAATTATTTATATTTTGGCTTGGGCTGCGCCTTTGTAAAAATTTTGAGGCAGAATACTCCGTATATGCCTCAAAATTTTTGCAAAGTCTCGCCCGCAATCCAAAATAAAATAATTCGTAAGGCATTTCGTAACTCAAGGTTCTGAAGATTTTACAATTTTTATAAACTCCTCCGCGTTCGTTGAAGCTCCTCCTGCCAACAGGCCGTTGGCCTTAGATTCCTTTATATAGTGGCCTGCATTCTTGCTGTTTACGCTTCCGCCGTAAAGAATCCTCATTCCGGTAGCTGATTTCCTGCCGTATAAATCCGCGATTATTTTTCTTATGGATAAAACAGAAGTCATCGTTTCTTCAACGGAACAATTATTCCCTGTTCCAATCGACCAGACGGGTTCATAGGCAATGCTTATGCCATTTATTTTGTTTTTTGGAATATTTTTTAACCCTTCCCTAAGCTGACGGCCTAAAGCATCTAATTTTTTTCCGCTACTTTTCTCCTCAGCCGTCTCGCCTGCGCAAAAAATAACTTTAAGGCCCTCATCCAATGCTTTTTTTATTTTTTTATTAATTAGCTCGTTTGTTTCATTAAAATATTTCCGGCGCTCAGAATGCCCCAAAATAATGTACTTTACCTTAAAATCCTTCAACATTAAGGCTGAAATTTCGCCGGTAAAAGCGCCTTTTTCTTCCCAGAAGCAATTCTGCGAACCTAAAAAAATCTTGCCAGGCTGAATATTGGCCAACACGGGCAAATACAAAAACGGCGGACACAAAACCACCTCGGCATTCTTTATATTTTTTATTCCTTTTTTAATTTTTAAAAAAAGAGCCTTAGCTTCTTTTTCGGTTTCCGGATTCATCTTCCAATTCCCCGCAATCAAATTTTTCATAAAATTTAGATTTAAATTTAAAAATATTCTTATTTTATTCTACCACAAAAATAAATGTGCAATAGGTATATTTTTTCACTCGAGTGAAAAAACATACCTAAACCAGCTTGAATAATTTTACAAGATAATCCTCTCCATCAATAAAATCCAATAATGCAAAACGGACGTATTTTTCGAGTTTAAACAGCGTTATAAAATCTCTAATTTCACTCTCGCAATCATAAGGATATATAAGTATACTTTCCTGCAATTCATAAAATCCTGCGGTGCGCAAGCGATACCTCACAGCATCCCTTCCCTTTCTATGCGTGTTTGGAATATCAAATGCAACCATTCGCCATTTTTTATCCCAAGGCTCTTTTTTATAATTTAATCTTTTGAATCTTATATTAAGCGCTCGAAGTTTGCCTTTTTCGGTTAATGAAATAATCACCGAACCATCATACCCTTCTTTTCTTGTAATAAAATTAGTTGTTTTTAAATATTTAATGCCTTCTTTTATTTCTTCTTTGCTAAATTTTTTCCAGCCGCCGGGAAATAAACTATCAATAAAAAGACCTTTTTTCACCCTGTAACTGAAACCATAATCTATACAATCATATAAATGCAATAATATTTGTTTTATCACCGAGTCTTTCATTTTTTATTTTCTTATGCTTATTTTTATTATAACATAAAAATGACGATTAAAGTGAGGTTTTTTCACTCGAGTGAAAAAACCTCACTTTGCGCCTTTGGTTGCGCATTAAGTTGCGCATTAAAATGCAATATATAAAAAAAGCCGTTGATGTTATCTCGGGCTTTCTGGCGGAGTTTTTTTATTTTAAAATTTTATTGTTCGTCTTCTTCGTCAATATCAGAATCAGAACGATATGGACTTCGCCAATCATCACCTTCATAGTCTGAATCATGGTCGTCATTTGGATCAGCAAATCCGTATCCGATATTTATCGCTTGTTCTAATTGTTCATTCTCCTCTGAGCGTTGCAAGCTAATTTTCATATCATTTCGAACTTGCTGCTCTTTTTTTTCCTGGCGCATCCGGGTTGATTTTGATTTAGATTTTTTCGGTTTTGAACACATCATATCTCCTTTCATTCCGGCAAAATTGTCAAAACTAAAACTCCGTGTGCTGGTATAATAGTACATTGCAATTATAGCTCTGTCAATACTTTAGGGCCATGTTTGGTTACGGCTATTGTGTGTTCGAAATGGGCGGACAGCGAGCCGTCTTTGGTGGCAAATCCATAGCCGTCCCCGGCTTTTTTTAAATGCCAGTCTCCCGCCGTTACCATGGGCTCTATGCAGATTACCATGCCTTCCGAAAGCTTTTCGCCGCTATGCTTCTCGCCGAAATTGGGGATATGGGGCTCCTCATGGATTTCTTTTCCTATGCCGTGGCCGCATAAATCCCTTACCACTGAAAATCCGCGGGATTCGACATATTTTTGGACAGCGTGGCCGATGTCTCCCAACGT
The DNA here is from genome assembly GCA_964427585.1 of uncultured Candidatus Saccharibacteria bacterium. Taxonomy (GTDB): domain Bacteria; phylum Patescibacteriota; class Minisyncoccia; order Minisyncoccales; family Staskawiczbacteraceae; genus JBBTQJ01. The sequence goes on along the minus strand of CAYRVC010000001.1, from coordinate 42,997 downwards.
GTTTCCGATTTTAACCTTTTTAATGCCAACATCCAAAGATCTTTCAGTGACAGAAACCAGCCTTCTTGCCCGCCATGTTCCCTTGCCTGCTATAACTGTTTTTGCCATATCGGTATGGTATCCCTTGTAAAAAACGCCGAGGTCTAAGCACACAACGTCGCCCTCTTTTAAAATCCTGCCTGACGGAAAACAATGCACGACTTCATCGTTTACGGAAATGCAGGCTGAATGGGGAAAACCGTGATATCCTTTAAAAGACGGCTTTGCCCCATGCTTTAAAATAAGGGCCTCAGCGGCCCTGTCTAATTCCATTGTGGCGACGCCCGGCTTTGCCAATCGGCTTATTTTTTCCAAAACTCCAGCCAAAATCCGGCCGCCCTCCCTCATTATATTTATTTCTTCCTCGGTTTTTATTGTTATCACGATATTTATTTAAGCGCTCCGAGAACATCCTGAAAAACATCCGCCACCCACTGTTCGCCGTTCACTTTTTTAATTTCTATCTCCGCTCTTTTGACTGTCTCTAAAACGGGAAACGTTTGCTCTTTGAAAATTTCCAAGCGTTTTTTAATTGTCGCCAGTTCATCTAAACCCTTTCTCCTTACCAGTTTTGACCCGTCTAAAGGACAAAAGGTTAATTTTTCCGTTTCTGGAGTAAACAAAATAGAATGACGGATAAGCTCGCATATCCTCCTGTTAGAGTTCCTAAAAATAGTGGTTTTAGGAGAAATTTCTAAAAAAAGAAAATTTATATTCTCCAGACCGTAAAGCTCTTTTAAAAGAGGAATTTCCCTTTCGGCCTCGTAAACCGTTCTGGGGGAACCGGAAAAAATAATTGATTTTCCCATCTCCGCCAATTCCTTTATCCTTTCAGCCATCAAAAAAACAACAAAAGGAGGGCTGTTGAGCAAGCCCTGCTCCCATCTTTTTTTTTCGTCGCCTACTTTGTAATCGTTTCCTTCTATGCTGAAAACTTTTTCCTGCTGTTCGTTTTGAAAACAGGCTTCGATAACCTTGCTTGATTCAAAGTGATAATACCCCAGTTTATCTGCCAGAAGCTCGGCCTGCGTGCCTTTGCCCGCCCCCGGAGGCCCGAATAAAATTATAACCTGTTTCATAAAAATTTAAAATTAAAAATTTAAAATTCACTTTTTAATCAACAGATTAAAAAGTGTCGTATTCCCTCATCTCGAGCTGGGCGTTTATCTGCCGCACTGTTTCCAGCACAACGCTTACAACTATTAAAAGCGATGTTCCTCCTATCAAAAAAGTGAAGCCTGTTACCCCGGTAAGTCCGGCAACAATAGACGGAAGAACGGCTATTAAGGCCAGAAAAATGGCGCCGGTGAACAAAACCCTGTTTAAAATATGCTTTAAAAAATCAGCCGTGGGCCTGCCCGGCCTTACGCCTGGAATAAACCCGCCCATTTTTTGCAGATTTTCAGCTATGGTTTTCGGGTCAAAAGTAACGGCAGTGTAAAAATAGGTAAACATAATCACAAGAATAAAATACAAAATGCCGTTGACCCAAATATTATTGAAAAAATTTCCCATGGAGTTGGCGACATTCCCCACTGCCCCCGGAACCCCTCCCAAAAAGTTAGCAATCATCCCCGGAAACAAAAGAACTGAAAGGGCGAAGATAATAGGAATGACTCCGGCCGGGTTTACATTCAAAGGCAGATATGTCGAGAACCCGCCGTACATCTTTGACCCCCTCACCCTTTTGGCGTAGGAAACAAGTATGTTCCTGCGGGCTTCCGTAATTAAAACAACGCCGGCGATTATAACCAAAGACAGGAAAAAAAACAGCAGATAAGAAGGGATTTTGGAAGGATCCCAGCTTACGAATGTCTGGAATATGTTTATCGGAAGATTGGCCACTATTCCCGCAAATATCAAAAGAGAAATGCCGTTCCCCATGCCCTGCTCGGAAATAATTTCTCCCAGCCACATCAAAAACATAGCTCCCGCGGCAATGGTGATGACGGAGCTCAATAAAATTTCTGGAGAAAGGCCGGAAATTATCCCTTGCCTTTGGAAAACAGTCAGCATTCCGTATCCTTCAAAAAAAGCCAGGGGAATGGTCAGTAATCTTGAATATTGGTTGAATTTATGGCGGCCGGCCTCGCCTTCTTCTTTGTACATTTTTTCCAGCGCCGGAAAAATCATGGTAAGCAATTGCAAGATGATGGTGGCTGTGATATAAGGCCCGAGCCCCAGCAGAATTATTGAAAAATTGCTCAAAGCTCCGCCGGCAAAAACATTTAAAAGGCCGAAAACCTGATTTTCGGCAAAAAATTTCCTTAAATTTTCAGTTCCGATTCCGGGAATGGGGATATTGGCGGCGATTCTGAAAACAACAAAAAGGAAAATTATAAATAAAATTTTATTCCTTAATTCTTTGTTTCTGAAAAGAAATAGTATTTTTTCGTGCCACATAACTTTTATATTTCAAATTATCGCACATTGCCGCCGGCTTTCTCTATGGCCTCCCTTGCAGATTTGGAAACACTGCAATTTTCTATAACCAATGGCTTTGTCAGTTTTCCCGACCCTAAAATTTTAACATCGGGATTTCTTCCTTTTATTTTACGGATAATTCCTTTTTTCAGCAAGCTTTCGGGGCTGATGGTTTCCCCCTTTTCCGATGTTTTTTCCAGAAGATCAATATTAACCACAACTGAAAAATCCTCCAGGGAAAAACTTCTGTATCCTTTTAATTTGGGATATCTTTTAATAAGCTCCCTGATAATCGGAACCATTTTTCTGCCTGCCCTTGATTTTTGGCCTTTTAATCCTTTTCCTGAATAAGTGCCTTTTTTTCCTCCCCTGCCCACTCTTTTTTTGCCTTTATTCTTGTGATAAGGTTTTAATTCGTTAATCTGCATATTATTTTGCTTTAAGTTTTTTTAACGCCTCTATTGTCGCCGTGGCGTTGTTAAGCTTGTTTTTCGATCCGGAAAGTATTTTCGAACTGATATTTTTAATTCCGGCCAGCTCGCAGATTATTCTTACGGCTCCGCCGGCAACCAAACCCCTTCCTTTTTTCTGCGGTTTTAATAAAACAACCGCCGGGCCTGATTTCGCCTGCACCTCATAGGCAATGGTTTCCCCCGCTATCTGAACTAAAATTAAGTTTTTTCTGGCTCTTCTTGTGGCTTTTTCTATTGCCTGCGACACATCTTTTCCCTTGTCTACGCCAAGGCCGACCCTGCCTTTCTTGTCGCCGGCGGCCACGACAGCCCTGAACCTCAAACGCTTCCCTCCTCCGGTAACCCTGGTAACCCTGGCAAGATCCAAAAGCTTTGATTCGATATCATCTTTAATGGGCGCGTCAGGCCGCCCGCGGCCGTAACTCCGACCGCTGAATTTTCTAAATCCGTCGTCTTTCTTTGGTTTTTCTTTTATTTCTTCAATTTTATTCTTTGATTCTGCCATATTTCAATATTAAAATTTTAAACCCCCTTCCCTGGCTCCTTCTGCCAGCGCCTTAATTCTGCCATGGAAGATAAAACCTCCCCTGTCAAAAACCACTTTTTCAATTGATTTTTCAGCTGCTTTTTTGGCTATTATTTTTCCAACCTGGAAAGCGATATTTGTTTTGCCTCCCTTTTCCTTTTTTTCCGTTTTCTTCACCTCTTTGTCTGAAGCGGCCAGCAAAACTTTTGCCGTGTCATCGTCAATAATCTGGGCATATATGTGCTTATCTGACCTGAACACAAAAAGCCTGGGCTTTTCCTTGGTGCCGCTGATTCTTGCCCTTATCTTTTTATGCCTTTTTTCCCTTTTTTGCTGTTTATTCATAAATATTCTAATTGGTTATTTCTTTGCCGCAACTATTTTTTTGCCTTCTTTCCTCCTTATTTTTTCTCCTTGATATTTTATGCCCTTCCCTTTGTACGGCTCCGCTTTTTTGGCTTTTCTGATTATAGCCGCTATCTGGCCCACTTTTTCCTTATCTATGCCCGAAACCGTAATCACGTTTTTTTCAACCAAAAAAGTAATGCCTTCAGGTTTTTTTATCCTTACGGGATTTATAAATCCGACGTTCAAAACCAAAGATTCCCCGTCAACAACCGCTTTATATCCGACGCCTTCTATTTCCAGCTTCTTTTCAAACCCTTTGCTCACGCCCAAAACCATATTAAAAACCAAAGACCTGTACAATCCCCAAAGCGCCCTTATTTTGTTTGAAGGATTTTCCTGCTTTACGGAAATCAAAATCTCCTTGCCAGCTATTTCCATGTTTAAGGCCGGGGGAAAAGAGGCTTTGAGCTCTCCTTTGGGCCCTGAAACCTTAACATTATTCCCGTCCGATTCCACTTTTACGCCTTCTAAAATTTCTATCGGCTTTTTGCCTATTTTTGACATATTACCAAACTTCTAATAATATTTCACCCCCGATTTTATTTTTTTTAGCTTCCTTGCTGGTCATCAGGCCTTTGGACGTTGAAATAATTGATAACCCGTATCCCCCTTTGACCCTTTTAATTTCAGGCGATTTTCCGTAAATTCTCTGGCCGGGCTTTGAAACCCTTTTCAATCCTGAAATAACCTGAGCGTTGTTTTCATATTTCAAGGTTATTTTTATCGCCTTGTTCTTTTCCTTGCCGGTTTTTGCTGAGGCGGATTTTACGGGCTGTCTTTGAGGTTTGATTATTTTTTTGACTTCTCCGGCAAAACCTTCCTTTGCCAAAATCACGGCGATTTCATATTTTATTTTTGAAAAAGGAACCAAAACATCTTCTTTTAAAAGAAGGCTTGCGTTTCTTATTCTGTTTAACATGTCTGTAATCGGGTCTGTCATAGCTTTTACCTTGTAAAAAAATTTTTAATTTTAAATTTTAATTTCGTTAATTACCAGCTTGATTTCTTCACGCCGGGTATCTCTCCTTTGTTCGCCAATTCGCGAAAACATATTCTGCAAAGCCCGAAGATTCTCATAAAGCCCCTTCTCCTTCCGCATTTGAAACACCGCCTTACCGTTCTTGTGGAATATTTCGGTTTTTTGTTTGTTTTCGCCACTTGTGATGTTTTTGCCATGTTATTTGATATCTTTAATGGGAAATCCTAATAATTTATACAATTCTGAGCCTTCTTCTTTGCTCTTTGCGTTTGTCACCACTGTTATTTCCAGCCCGAAAATTGTTTTCTCCTTTTCCGCAAAAATTTCGGGAAACGAAATATGCTCCTTAAAGCCTAAATTAAGGTTTCCTCTTTTGTCGATTGATTTTGGGTCTATTCCTTTAAAATCGTGAGACCTTGGCAATGCCAGATAAATAAGCCTTTCTAAAAAATCCCACATTTTAGTTTTTCTCAATGTCGCCACCGCGGCAATTTCCAGCCCTTCCCTCAATTTGAACCCGGCAATTGATTTTTTTGATTTTGCCAGTTTCGGCCTTTGACCGGAAATCAAAGACAGGTCATGCACAATGGCATTCTGTATCTTTTCCCTCTCCCCGGCCGACTTGCCCGCGATGTTTTTTCCAAAACAGCTGTTTATCACAACCTTTTTAACGGAAGGAACCGCCATAACATTCTTATAGCCGAAAACCTTCATCATCTGGGGCGCCGCTTCTTTTTTATATTTTTCTCTAAGGCTGGTCATATTTGTCATATCTGCTGGCCGCATTTTTTGCAAACCCTTAATTTTTTTTCATTTTCAATTTTATAACCCACCCTGGCCGCTTTCCCGCATCGGGGGCAGATTATTTTAACGCTGGAAATATCCAAGGCCGATAAAACATCCACAATCTGTCCCTTTTCCCCGCTTTTTTTCGGCCTTACGTGTTTTTTTCTGAAATTTACGCCTTCAACCAAAATCCTGTTTCTTTTAACAAGAACTCTAAGCACTTTTCCGCTTTTACCCCTGTCTTTCCCTGACTGCACCAAAACATTGTCTCCCTTTTTTATTTTCACCCCCACACCAAACGAGCCACCAAATCAAATTTTTAAAAAAATTGATTTGTTCAGCATACGTCTGTGTTATAAAATTAATACTATTACACCCCCAAAAAATGGCTCGTTATGGTGTGGGGGTTACAACAATTCGCTGGCCATCGTCGCTATTTTATCAAAGCCTTTTTCTTTCAATTCCCTGGCAGTGGGCCCGAAAATCCTGGTTGCCTTGGGAAGCTTTCCGTCGCCTAAAATCACAGCCGCGTTGTCGTCAAAACGGATATACGATCCGTCGGCTCTTTTATACTCTTTTTTCAGCCTTATGATGACCGCTTTCACTTTTTCGTGTTTTTTAACCAGTTTTCTGGGTTCGGCTTTCTTTACCGCGGCCACTACTATATCCCCCAAGCCGCCGTATCTCCGGCGAGTCCCGCCCGGAACGTTAATAACCTGGATAATTTTTGCTCCGGAGTTGTCAGCCACTTTTAACATTGACCTTAACTGTATCATATTTTTAAATTTTTTGTATTACTTTCCACCTTTTGTCCTTTGACAAAGGTTTTGTTTCTTCTATTAAAACCTTATCCCCGGCATGGTATTCCTGGTTTTCGTCGTGGGCTTTATATTTTTTGTGGACTTTATACCTTCTCTTATACTTTTTAGCTTCTTTTATCCTTTCAACCTCAACCACTACTGTTTTTTTCATCTTGTCTGAAACCACAATTCCTGCTAATTTTTTCTTCATTTTATTTCTTTTAAAACAGTTAAAATTCTTGCTATTTCTTTTTTTGAATTGCTTATTTCTTTTACGTTTTTCAACTTGTTGGAAGAAAACTTAAACCTGATGTCAGCCAATTTTTTCCGCAAGTCTTGAGCCTGCTTTTCCAGCTCTTTTTTGTCTTTTTTTCTCAATTCGCTTGCTTTCATGTCTATTTTTTAATAAATCTTGTTTTGATAGGCAACTTGTTTGCCGCTCCCCTCAAAGCCTCTCTGGCCATATCTTCCTTGATTCCGTCTATTTCAAAAATAATCCTGCCCGGCCTTACGGGGTAAACATAATGGTCGACAGCGCCTTTTCCTCCGCCCATTCCCACTTCCGCCCCCTTGGCTGTTACCGGCTTATCCGGAAAAATTCTTATCCAGAGCTTTCCGCCTTTTTTAAAATATCTTATTATGCATCTCCTTGCCGATTCCAATTGGCGGGCGGTTATCCATTTGGTTTCCAAGGCCTTCAATCCAAAAATTCCGAAATTAAGATCGGTCGCGCGGTTTTCAATCCCTTTCGACTTTCCTCTGTGCCATTTCCTGTGTTTAACTTTTTTTGGCATTAGTATTCCCATGGCAATATTTATTCAAATTTATCTCCTTTATATATCCACACCTTTATTCCAATCGCGCCGTAGGTGCAATGGGCTTCGCTTTGACTGTAATCAATGTCCGCCCTTATGGTATTTCTTGGAAGCCTGCCCTGTTTTAACCACTCTTTCCTTGCTATTTCCACGCCGTTCAGCCTGCCGGACAGTTCCATTTTTACGCCCTTCATATCCTTATTCTGCATTACCCTTTCCATGCTTTTTTTCAAAACATGACGGAATGGTATCCTTTTTTCTATCTGCTGGGCCGCCATCTGGGCCACCAGGGAAGCCGATGTCCAGGGGTCTTTTATTTCCCTTATCTCTATTCTTAATTCCAAAACGCTTTTTTGCGAAATGCTTTTTTTAATCATCTTTTCTGTTTCTTTTTTCAATGCTTCAGCTCCGCCTCCTCCCCTTCCTATGATGAGGCCTGGCCTGGCTGTTTCAATTATTATATTCACTTTGTTGGCTGAACGCTCTATTTGAATGCCTGCCACCGATGCTTCAGCCAGCCTTTTCTTTAAAAAATCCCTGATCAAAAAATCCTCCTTCAAATGCAGGAACATTTTTTTTCCGTAAAAACCCCGTGTATTCCAGTCTTCCATTCCCCTTATTCTGAATGATTTTGGATTGACTTTGTGAGCCATAGCGGCGAATTTTTAACTTTTATTTTTTCTTTTATTTTTCTTTATTTTCTCTGAATTTATTTCACTTAACACCAGCGTTATGTGCGATGTTCTTTTCTCTATGGGATACGCCCTTCCGCGGGACATCGGATGCCACCTTTTCAATTTCGGGCCTTCGTCCGTTAAAATTTTTGATATGTAAAGTTTTGATTCGTCAAGCGAAAAATCATGGCGAGCCGAAGCTAAGGCGCTGTTCAAAAGCTTTAAAACATGGCCGGCTGGCTTGTTTATCGTAAACGAAAGAATCGACTGGGCTTCATCAGCTTTCTTTCCCCTTACCATGTCCACAACCTGCCTTACCTTCCTCGGGGCTATCCTTAAATTGCTTAATTTAACCTTTACTTCCATTGTTATTTTTTAACCGGTCCTTTTTTCAAGGCTTCCGTTTTAACCGCTTCTTTTTGTTCAGCTCCCTGCTCAATTTCCCTCTGCATCCTGCCTCCGTGCCTTATAAACTTGGTGGTGGGAGCGAATTCGCCCAGCTTATGGCCCACCATGTCCTCTGAAATATAAATGGAAACGAATTCTTTCCCGTTGTGCACGCCAAAAGTAAAACCCACCATTTCCGGCGAGATAGAAGACCCCCTGGCCCAGGTTTTTATGATTTTCTTTTCGTCTTTCCTGGTATTCAGCGCTTTTTTCAATAATTTTTGGTCAACATACGGACCTTTTTTCAAACTTCGTGACATATTATTTCTTTCTTCTTTGAATGATAAATTTATTTGACCGTTTGTTTCTTTTTCTTGTTTTTACTCCCAAGGCATGCTTTCCCCACGGCGTTTTAGGATATTTCAAGCCAATAGGCTGTCTGCCTTCTCCTCCTCCGTGAGGATGGTCAACGGGATTCATGGCAGAGCCCCTTACGTGCGGCCTTCTTCCTTTTAGTCTTGATTTTCCCGCTTTTCCTATTCTGTAAAACCTGTTTTCTTGATTAGAAACCGCTCCTATCGAAGCAAAGCAATCTCCGCTGAATCTTCTTATTTCGGTGGAAGGCATTTTTAAATTCACGAATCCTTCTTCTGTCGCCAATACCTGGGCCGATGTTCCCGCCCCCCTTACCAGCTTTCCTCCTTTTTGAGGCTCCAATTCAACGTTATACACCATGGTTCCCACCGGTATGTTTTTTAACTTCATTCTATTGCCGGCAGATAGCGGAGCTTTTTCCGAAAAGATAACCGTATCTCCCGCTTTCAAACCTTGCGGAGCAATAATATACTGCTTCTCTTTTTTATCATCCTGATATTCTATCAAAGCAATGAACCCCGTCCTGTTAGGGTCGTATTCAAGGGCAATCACTTTTGAGGGCAAATCCATTATCTTCTGGGAAAATTCAATAATCCTGTAAAGTTTTTTCACTCCTCCGCCCTTGTGCCTTACGGTAATTCTTCCCGAACTTCCCCTGCCGACACTCCTTCTTACGTATTTTAAAAGCTTTTTTTCAGGCCTTTTTTTTGAAAGCGCTGAAAAATCAATCCCTGTCATTCCTCTTCTCGAGGGCGTTGTTGGCTTATATATCTTCATAATTGATTTTTACAATATCTCTATCTTTTGGCCTTCTTTTATTTTCACCACGGCTTTTTTAAACCCTTTCCTGTATCCCTCTATCCTGCCCAGTCTTTTTTTCTTCCTTGGAATTTTTATTACATTAACCGACAAAACATCCACTCCGTAAAGGCCCTCTATCGTATTCTTTATTTCTTTTTTATTGTGCCTTGCTGAAACCTTGAAAATATACTGGCTTTTTTCAGCCAAATCGGTTGATTTTTCGGAAATATGCGGATCCCTTACGGCTTCATAGTCAAAACCCGCGGTTCTTTTATTTAAAAAAACTTTTTTTTCTTCAGCTGGCTTTTCTTCTTTAGCTTCTTTGACTTTTTCCACGGCCTTCTTTTTCTCAGGCTTCCTTTGCTTTGCCTTTTCAGCTGTTTTTTTCTTTTTTAAAAAATCCAATAAACTCATGTTTTAGGAATAAAAGTTTCTTTTATCGTCTTGATGCTGTCTTTTGTAATCAATAAATATTTATAATTCAACAAATCCAAAACATTAAGATTTCTTGCCTCCTGGATTACGGTTTTTTTTATATTCCTGGCAGATAAATATATATTTTTATCATAAACTGGCAAAGAAATCAATACGGCAGATCCCTTTGAGGGAAGTTTTTCTAAAACCTTTGCCATTTCTTTCGTTTTAGGCTTGCCCTGAGCCTTCTCAAAGGGTTCAATCTTATCTAAAACAACCAGCCGGTTATTTTTTGCTTTTTCCGAAAGAACCATTAACAAAGCCTTTCTTCTCATTTTCTTAGGAATGTCTCTTTTAATCACTTTTTCGGTTCTGGGGCCGAAAGTAATTCCTCCCCCCCTCCACAACGGAGACCTGATTGATCCGTGCCTTGCCCTGCCTGTTCCTTTCTGCCTCCACGGTTTTTTCCCTCCCCCCCTCACTTCTCCCCGGTTTTTTGTATGGGCTGAAATCTGCCTTTTGTTTGCCATTAAAGACACCGCCACCTGATGCACCAAATCGGAATTCAAAGCAACCTCAAAAATATCTTTGGGCAAAAGAGCCGTTCCCACCACTTCTCCTTGTTGATTGTAAACATCAATTTTCATCTTTTGTGAGAGGCTAAGCCTTTCTCGTTTGATTAACCTATCCTCTAATTTCCAATAATGTTCCCCTGTGCCCGGGAACAGCTCCCTTCACCGCCAACAAATTATTTTCTTTGTCGATTTTCATTATTTTTAAATTTTTGACTGTTGTCCTTTCATAACCCATTCTGCCTGGCATTCTTCTTCCCTTTATAACGTGCTGGGGAAATCTTGTGCCCGTGGAGCCGATTGTTCTGTGTTCGTGCTTTACCCCGTGGGTAGCGTTTCTGCCTTTAAAGCCATGCCTTTTCACCCCTCCCTGAAAACCCTTTCCTTTTGATATTCCGGAAATTTTTATTTTATCGCCCTCTTGGAAAATCAATAAATTAATCTCGTCTCCCATATTTGGGATTTGGTCATTGGGATTTGGGAATTCACGAATGTGCCTGTACTCCTTTCCCTTCATTGATTTTTTCACCTTGCTTTTTTTCTCTATCTTTTCAAAGCCGATCTGCAAAGCATCATAGTTGTCTTTTTCCTTATTTTTTTTCTGCAAAACATAACAAGGCCCGGCCAAAACCAAAGTAACCGGAGTCAGTTTGCCGTCCTTGTCAAACATTTCAGACATTCCTATTTTTTTTCCAAGTATAAATTTCATATTTATCTATCTATGTGAGCTAAGCTCACCTGAACGAAATACCGGGCTTTTAACCCGGCATTCCGAGCATTCAGCATATTCCCTTCATCCGGATATATTATTTTATATTTTGATTGATATATCAACTCCTGAGGGAAGGTTTAAATCCCTCAAAGCTTCTATTATTTCCGCGTTCGGATTTAAAATGTCAATTATTCTTTTATGAACCCGCATTTCAAACTGCTCCCTGGCGTTTTTATGGATAAAGCTTGACCTGTTTACGGTGAACTTCAATATTTCCGTCGGCAATGGCACCGGTCCCGAAACCTCCGCTCCATAGCGGTTTGCTATATCGATTATCGATCGCGCCGAATTGTCAATAATCTTGTGGTCGTAGGCTTTCAGCTTTATCCTGATTTTCGGCTTTGCCTGCTCTTCCGTTATCCGCTTTTCCTTTTCCGCTGTTTTTGTCTCTTTTTCTGTTGCCTGGACATCCTGGAATTTCACCGATTTTTTGCGAGTTGTTGTTTTCTTCGCTGGCATCTGTATATTCTAAATTACTTGATTATCTTTGTTACTACTCCAGCCCCCACTGTCCTTCCGCCTTCCCTTATGGCAAACCTTTTCTTCTCCTCTAAAGCCACTGGGCAGATCAGTTTTATTTTCAAATTGGCAGTGTCTCCGGGCATAACCATTTCAGTTCCTTCAGGCAGAGTGACCTCTCCTGTTATATCGGCTGTTCCTATATATAACTGGGGCTTGTATCCCGCAAAAAATGGCGTATGCCTTCCGCCCTCTTCTTTCGTCAAAACGTAAACTTCTCCTTCGAATTCGGTGTGGGGAGTCAGGCTTTTGGGCTTTGCCAGAACTTGGCCTCTTTCAACATCTTCTTTTTTAAGGCCTCTTAACAAAATTCCCACGTTGTCGCCCGCTCTTCCTTCATCCAATGACTTCTGGAACATTTCAACTGAAACGGCAACCGTTTTTTGAGTAGGCCTTATTCCTACGATTTCAACTTCCTCGTTTGCTTTTATAATGCCCCTTTCAATCCTGCCTGTTGCCACCGTTCCCCTGCCTTCTATTGAGAACACGTCTTCAATTGCCATGGAAAATGGCTGGTCCAATTCGCGCGTCGGCTCCTGAACATAATTGTCAACCGCGTCCAAAAGTTCAACAATGCATTTTGCATTGGGATCTTCAACTGAAGCCGATTCTAAAGCCTTCAAGGCAGAGCCTCTGATTATGGGCGTTTCGTCTCCCGGGTATTTGTATTTTTTCAAAAGCTCCCTTACTTCAGATTCCACGAGGTCTAAAATTTCAGGGTCGTCAACCATGTCAGGGTTATTTGTATACTTAGGTTTTGTTTGCTCT
>CAYRVC010000001.1:0-30455 GCA_964427585.1 uncultured Candidatus Saccharibacteria bacterium | reverse complement strand
GGTCGTCAACCATGTCAACTTTGTTCATAAAAACAACCAATGAAGGCAATCCAACCTGGCGGGCTAACAGAATATGCTCCTTTGTCTGGGGCATGGGGCCGTCGGGGGCTGAAACCAATAAAATTCCTCCGTCCATCTGGGCCGCTCCCGTAATCATGTTTTTAATATAGTCTGCGTGGCCCGGGCAGTCAATCAGGGCGTAATGCCTTTTAGCTGTTTCAAATTCAAGGTGCGTAATGGAAATCGTTACCCCTCTTGCCTTTTCTTCAGGGGACGCGTCAATCTGGTCAACGTTTTTGTCAGACGACTTGAAGCCGCGCAATTTTGAAATTTTCATTATTGCGGCCGACAAAGTTGTTTTGCCGTGGTCAACGTGGCCGATAGTTCCTACGTTCACGTGAGGCTTGGACCTCTCAAATTTTTCTGCCATATTTTATGAATTAAGCCCCAATGACCAAACTCCAATGACCAACAAAACTCTAAAATTCAATATCTAAAACCTTTTTGGGATTTTAAAAATTAGAATTTAATTGGGATTTGGGATTTGGGATTTGGGATTTTTATAATATATTTTATCTTATTATATTACTCAAAAAAAGTCAACTTGATTTTAACATTTCCGCATAGCCTTGTAAATATTATTGACAAAATCAAGCCATATTGCTATTATTTATCCAGTTTGCTCTTACTATCTCAAACTTCAAAAAGGAGAAAGACATGAAAAAGTGGGAGTATAATTACGTCAGAATGTTTGTGGGTAGATATGACCATGTTATTATTGAAGATCTCAATGAATTGGCCGCAAAAGGCTGGCGCGTAGTTCCAGTCGAATTCCCCTCATTTTCCGGTATTTTAATGGAGCGGGAAATTACCTATCCGCCGCAAAAAGATACAGCCAACGAACCGCTAATCATTGACCCCTCAAAACCTCCATTGAAATAATTGCGTGAACTTGTGAAAGGCTAAGCCTTTCACAAAAAATTTTATGCGCCAAAGTTGGATATCCGACCGCGGCGCTTTTTTGTAGTTTTCCAGTGTGGTCAAATTTCCACGATCGTGGAAATTTGACCACACTAAAATTTTACTTTCTTTTCCCGTCTATTATCTCCTGCGCGATGTTTTGGGGCACTTGTTCGTATTTATTGAATTCCATCGTAAAACTAGCGCGGCCTTCGGTTAATGACCTTAAAGAAGTGGCATAGCCGAACATTTCAGACAGCGGAACCATGGCGTCTAAAACTTTCATTCCAACCCTATCGCTGGTTTCCTCAATCTTTCCCCTTCTTGAACTTAAATCCGAAATAACCTGTCCAAAAAAATCAGGAGGAGTTATAACTTCTGTTTTCATAATAGGCTCTAAAATAACCAGCTTTGCTCTTTTGGCGGCATCCTGAAGGCCCATGGACCCCGCGATTTTAAAAGCGAATTCCGACGAATCCACTTCGTGGAAACTTCCGTCATAGAGGGTTACCTCCGCGTCGACAACCGGATATCCTGCCAAAATTCCCTTATCCATTGCTTCTTTCACGCCTTTCTGCACAGCCGGAATAAATTCTTTGGGAATCACCCCTCCTTTTATTTCGTCGATAAATTCAAATCCGGCCCCCCTTTCCTTGGGCTTTACTCTCAAGCGCACATGGCCGTACTGGCCCCGCCCCCCGGACTGCCTTATGTATTTTGCCTCTGCTTCCGCTTCATTCAAAATTGTTTCCTTATAAGCTACTTGCGGCTTTCCATAATTGGCCTCAACTTTGAATTCCCTCCTCAGCCTGTCGGCGATAATATCCAAATGCAATTCCCCCATTCCGGAAATAATGGTTTCCCCGGTCTCTATGTCTTCTTTTATTTTAAAGGTGGGGTCTTCGTCAGCCAGCTTTCTTATGGACATTATCAATTTTTCCTGGTCAGCTTTGGTTTTTGGTTCAACGCGGATGGAAATAACGGGCTCAGGAAAGGTGATTTTTTCCAGAATTATCGGCTTTGCTTTATCCGATAAAGTGTGGCCGGTGGTGGTGGCTTTAAGCCCCACAGTTGCTCCGATTTCCCCTGTGTACAAAATATCCAGCTCCTGCCTGGAATCGGCATGCATCCTTAAAATACGGCTTATCCTTTCCGGCTCTCCGGTGTTGGCATTTAAAACATATGAGCCTTTGTTTAAAACTCCAGAGTAAACCCTGAAATAAGTCAAAGTTCCTACAAACGGGTCCGTGGCCACCTTGAAAACCAAAGCGGAAAACGGCTCTTGGTCATCGGGCTTTACATCAATAGTTGCTCCTGTTTTAGGATCGGTTCCAGGCTGCAATTCCACCTCCAAAGGCGAAGGCAGGTAGTCAACAACCGCGTCAAGAACAGTCTGAACCCCTTTGTTTTTCAAGGCAGAACCCGCAAACACCGGCACCAGCTTATAATTCAAACACGCCTGCCTCAAGCATTTTTTTAGCTCTTCTATTTCAATATCCTGGCCTTCTAAAACCTTTTCAATCAAATTATGGTCTTCGCCGGCGATTTTTTCAACCATTTTCACCCGCCAGCTTTCAGCTTCTTTTTTAAATTCTTCGGGAATGTCTTTTTCCGTTACTTTTTCCCCTCTCTCCCCTTCAAAATATATGGCCTTCATTTTCAACAAATCAATTACTCCTGAAAACTTTTCTTCAAGGCCCATGGGGATCTGCATTGCCACCGCGTTATTCGTAAGCTTGTTTAAAATCGACTCAAAGCTCTTTTCAAATGAAGCCCCCATCCTGTCCAGCTTGTTGATAAAACAAATTCTCGGCACCTTGTATTTGTCCGCCTGCCTCCAAACGGTTTCCGACTGCGGTTCAACTCCGGCAACCCCGTCAAAAACAACCACTGCCCCGTCGAGCACCCTTAAAGACCTCTGCACCTCGGCGGTAAAATCAATGTGGCCTGGAGTGTCAATCAGGTTCATCTGGTAATTTTTCCAATACATCGTCGTGGCTGCCGATGTTATGGTTATTCCCCTTTCCCTTTCCTGCGCCATCCAGTCCATAACAGTGTCGCCTTCGTGCACCTCGCCGATTTTATGGGAAGTTCCGGTATAAAAAAGCAGCCGTTCCGATACGGTTGTTTTGCCGGCATCAATATGCGCGATAATGCCGATGTTTCTTAGTTTGTCTAAAGAATATTGTCGGGGCATAAATTTCTACCTGGCGAAGTGGGCAAAGGCTTTATTGGCTTCTGCCATGCGGTGGGTATCGTTTTTCTTTTTTATAGCGTTGCCCTGGTTGTTCGCCGCGTCAATCAGCTCCTGGCTCAATTTTTCAGCCATCGGTTTTCCTTTTTTTGCCCTGGCTCCGTCAAGCATCCATTTGAAAGCCAAAGCCAGTTTCCTTTCCCCTCTCACTTCCATGGGAACCTGGTAAGTGGCTCCTCCGATTCTTTTCGGCTTCACTTCCAAAACCGGAGAAGCGTTGTCAATGGCTATTTTAAAAACCTCCAACGGCTCTTTTTTGGTTGTTTCTTTTATTATATCAAAAGCCGTATAAACGATTTTTTGGGCAGTTGCTTTTTTGCCCTTCTTCATCACCTTGTTTATAAACAAAGAAACCATTACATCGTTATATACTCTGTCCGGGGATAATTTGTGTTTTTTATAAGCTCTTCTCATTGAAAATTTTTAATTATTTAGGTTTTTTCGTTCCGTACTTTGACCTCTCCTGTTTCCTGTTTTCCACTCCGGCCGTATCCAATATGCCCCTTACTATATGATACCTTACGCCGGGCAAATCCTTCACCCTTCCGCCCCTGATCAAAACAACCGAGTGCTCCTGCAAGTTATGGCCCTCTCCTGGGATATATGCTGTCACTTCCATTCCGTTTGACAGCTTGACCCTGGCGACTTTCCTTAAAGCGGAGTTTGGCTTTTTTGGCGTTTGGGTGAAAACCTTGACGCACACCCCTCTTTTAAAAGGAGACGAATAATAAGAAGGCCTGTTTTTCAAAACGTTGAAACCAAACTGAAGCGCAACTGTTTTTTTGCGCTTTTTCACGCTTTTTCTTTTTCTTTTCAAAAGCTGGTGAATCGTAGGCATTGTTGAAAAAATTTATATAATTATTAAATCTATCAGGTTAATAAAAAAAAGTCAACGGCTTTTAGTGAAATCAAATTAATAAAACCGGCGAACCCGTTGTTATCGAATACAGAAAACTTGCCAGGCGGGCCAACTCGTTCAACCCCCCGAAAAAAATAAAAAATATCAAAATAAAAATCCCGTACTGCTGCATTGAAATTTTTACGCTTTCCATTCCCGGCGGAAAAAAATTGAACAGTATCCACGAGCCGTCCAGCGGCGGTATGGGAACTAAGTTGAATATCGCCCAGAGAAAATTATAAAAAACAACGATGCTTAACAATTGCAAAAACGGCAAAGCCTGGGGAAAATTCAAAAACCGTATAACTTGGCCTAAAATAATTGCAATCAAAAAATTTACCGCGGGCCCCGCGATGGCAACTTTCAACGAACCCCATTTCTGGTCCCTGAAATTATAAGGGTTTATAGGCACGGGTTTTGCCCAGCCGAAAATCGGCCCTTGCCCGGCCGTTGCCAGCAAAAGCATCAATGGCAGAATAACAGACCCGAAGGGATCCAAATGTTTCAACGGATTCAGAGTAAGCCGGCCCGCGTATTTTGCCGTATGGTCTCCCAGAGAATAAGCGACACTGCCGTGGGCCAACTCGTGTATCACCACTGAAAAAAGCAAAACAGCCAAAGAAAAAATTGTTATAACGGTTGCCGTAAACATATTTTAAATATACCACACCTTGAAAAAAAAAGAAGAGAATGGTAATATGAATTATAGAAATCCCAAATCATAAATCCCAAATCCCAACCAAATCCTAATTTTTAAAATCCCAAAACGATTTTAGACATTGGGGTTTTAGAGTTTTGTTGGTCATTGGGGTTTGGTCATTGGGGTTTATCGTTTTTATGGAAAAAATTTGTTCAATCTGCAAAAAAAAATCAGCCATGAGCCAAACTTTGGTAAAGCTGAGGGGAAAATACAATCCCACTTCCAAAAAAAGGAAACATCCCAATCTTCAATGGGTCAGATTTTTTTCAGGAAAAGACGAGGGCAAAAGAGTGCTCGCCTGCGCAAAATGCATAAAAGCAATGTCTAAAACATAAATCCCGGGACATATAGCGTATCAAAAGTTCGGGGGGTCTCGGAGACCCCCCGATTTTTATTCTAAAATAATGTCATTAAAACCCTTCATTTCTTTTTTATATTTTATCCAATTATTCATTAATTCCCTACAATATTCTGACCCACCCATCATTTCTAAAATAAAATTCCTGCTTGTTATAGAAGGAAAATTTTTCTTTCCCAAATAATCAGGATAACTGTGCCACTTATCGTTCTCTAAAAACTTAATCACCTCATCACAATTTTTAATTCCCTTTTCTTTCCATCCTGGTTCTATTAAGGAAATACGGTTTGCGTGTATATAAATGAAAACGTTTTGAAATTGCTCATCGTCTTTAATATGAATCGCGCGGAACTGATTAAATAAATGCCCTTTACGAATATATTTTTTATTAAAATAATTTGCGTATCCTCCGCCAACTTTTTGCATAAAATAACTTATTCCATTGTCTTTTAACTGACTTACTAATAAATGGATGTGGTTGGGCATTAATGAAAAAGCTAAAATCTCCACAAACTTATCCCTCCCATCCACCAAAATCTCGGGGGGTCTCGGAGATCCCCCAAATTTTTCTTTTCTTTTTTCAATAATACGATCGCGGCGGCGTTTCCAAATCTCTACTAAATTAGCATTATTAAATTCATAAATTGAAAAAATACCTCGATAGTAATCGTCTTCATCGATAAATATAGCAGTATCCCCTACTGCTCTTAAACAAAGGTGATAAAATTCATTATTAACTAACGGAGTTATTCGTCTTGGCATATTTTTTCCAAGTTTCGGGGGATCTCGGAGACCCCCCGAAACTTTACTAAAATGCATTAGTTTATTATACTGTATTTAACGGGGAATGGTCCAACGGCAGGATATGCGCATGGGGTGCGCACGGTGGGAGTTCGATTCTCCCTTCCCCGACTTTAAAATAAAAACTGCGCACGAGCAATTCTCGCGCAGTTTTTTTTGACTCTGCATTTTTAAAACGCGGCATGCCGCGGCTTGAAAATGCAGAGTTTTTAGAATGAAAATTTCCGGGTCAGCAAATCCAGCAGGTCTTTTACGTTTTCCTGGGCTTCCTCCTCTGTTTTGCTGGAAGTGAATTCTTCCCACGAAGAAAGAAGGTCTTTGTCATCTATTTCCCTGACTGCGTTTTCCAGCTTCAGCCGCTCTTCAAAAGAAATATCTTCCTTGGCTTTCAAAACCTTTTCAACGAAAAGCCGGCTGAAATTTATTATCCTTGTGTTCAGCTGCTGTTTTTCAACGGACTTTTCCAGCTCCTGGATTTCCCTTTGAGCCAAAAGATAATTCAGGCTAAAAACAATATTGCCGGCTAAAAGAATTGAAATGACTATGATTAAAATTATTTGCTGTTTTGAAATGTTAAGCATTTTTTAATTTATGTTTATTATTTATTTAAGCAACTGGTTTTCTTCTGGATTTACCGGGCCGCTTAGTCCGCCTGTTTCGCCAGAGCCACCGGTTTCCTGCTTTAATTTTTCCTCCGCGGCCAATTCGGCAATTTCCTTTTTTATTATCTCCTTGGCTGTCTGTTCTATGGCTTGCCTTTCTTTGGATTCCCGTTCGCCGGTTTTCCTGCTTTTTTCCCTCATTCTGTCGCGGTAAAAATTATAAACAAGCAAAAGGACAACTATCGCCAGCAAGGTGGTTTTCCAGTCAATGAGCTTCGCCCACCAATACCTGGTTTTAAGCTCTATATCAATATGTATGCCGCTTCCCTCTTTTACTTCAAAAGGCTTGCCGTCGTAGCTTAAATATCCCGGGGCGTCGACCTTTAAATAATAAAAACCCTCAGGCACTAAAAACGAATATGTTCCCCGAACGTCGGTTGTCTGCGGATTTTCCTGCTGATATTCTTTAGCCGGCCAAAGCTCGTATTGCTTTGCCACCGGGTTCAGCCAGTAAAGCTGTACAATGGATCCGGAAATGCGGGTTTCCCTTTCGCCGTCTTTTTCAAAAACATAGCCTTCAGGGTCAACAACCGTAACCAGCCTTATTTCCCTGGGCGACAATTTATCGTCTTCATATTCCATTACGGTGATTACTTCGTATTCTCCGTCAACCACGGGAGCGGGAATAATTGCCGTCCACACGCCATCCCCTATGTCCTTATATTCAAACTCCACCAGCACCAGCGCGTCTTCTGTTTTTATCGGCTCTTCCTGTTCTTTGGCTAAGTTTAAGGAATCAAACATCAAAGAAGCCGTGAAAGAAGCCAAAGGAATTTTAAAAGAAGCTTCTTTCGGCTTTTTTGACTTAAAAACAATATAACCCACCACTCTTTTTGCCGGTTTTTCCGGCTTTACCGTAAGTTCCAGGGGCTCCCCCGCAAGCGTTCTTATCGTCTGCTTGGTTTCTCCTTTTTCGTCAATGGAAATGGCGATATTGAAATCAATCAGCTCTCCGCCGGTTTTTACGAAAACAATCTCAAAAGGAATTTCCTGTTTCATTTCGCTCGACAATTTGGCAATCGGCACGCCTTTTGGCGGAACGAATCTGCCGGGAGCTATTTCTGTCCGCGCTATGCCCAGGGTTTCCGTAAGCCCGGGCAATTTTATTTTCGCCGCTTTCAATTTTTGGACATCGGTTATTTTGGAAATCCCCACTTCCCTGAATGTCTGCTCCAAGCGTGGAAATTTTTCAGCCAGCAAGCTTATGCTTTTTGGCAAAGGCGACAAGGCAAACCTTTTTATCGGCTCTTGGGGCAGAAGCTTCCATCTCTTAGTCAAAGCCAAAGGCGTTTCCTTAGGAATTTTCGTTATTATTTTCGGGCCTTTTTCCAGTTCCTCCGGCCTTAAAAATTTGGGAATCAGCAATTTCAATCCCTGTTTTATTTTTTGTAAAATATTCTGCCATAAATGGAATTCAGGCTGGTCTTCTTCCGCAACCTGCGGTTCTTCTGAAACTTCAAACACAGCTGTGATCGGATCTCCGCTGTTGCCAGCCTTGTCCCTGGGAATCAATTCTATTTTATATTTTTCCACCGGCAATTTCCCCAAAGTTATCAGCCAGTCTCCGCTTTGGTCTGCCTCAAAAGAACTGTAATACTGGCCAAAGTACATAAAAACCTCGGCTCCCCCGTCTGTCTCGCCCCCTATGATTACCTCTTCGTCTTTTCCGTATTTCTGCTTTATATACGTTATTTTTATTTCCGGAGGATTTGCTTTCAAAATAATGCTGTCTGAAACAGTCTGCGAGGGCTGGCCGTATTGGTTGTAAAACCTGGCATAAACTGTTTTTTCCCCGTCGAGCCCGCTTAAAACAAACGTTTTTGCCGTTTGATAAGGTTCCTGGCTGATGTTTTCAAAATCAGGAGATTCGGATATGGCCATTTTTACGGCGTCCGAACCGCCATATAGGCTTAAAATAACAATCGGATTTTTTGTGTATTTATTTCCGCCTTCTATTAAAATGCTTAAACTCTGGCCGACCCCTCCGCCTCCGCCTCCTCCTCCGCCTCCGCCGCCAACCGGCAAGCCTCCGCCACCTCTTGTGCTTTTCGGCCTCCAATCGGTTTTCACAACGCAATTATCGCAGTTAAAATTCACGGTGCCCACAACGTCTCCCGAAGCCGTTCCCGTAAACCTGCCCAAAGAATCAATGCCAACTGAAGAAAAATCTATCCAGCCGGTGTTTTCCCCCCAAGCGTAGCCTGAAAGATCTCCTTCGCCGTTGTTTCCCACCCCGGACCCCGGCGGGTCTAAATTTATCCAGCCGAAAACTTCGCTCCATACATATCCTGTCAACCCTGTATCGGTTACAAAAATCGCTCCCTGTTGGACATCAAAATTAAGCCAGCCGGCATTACTTGCCCAGGCGTATTTATAAGAATCATCTATTGTTCCCGTTTCCGTGGAAGCAAAAACGCCCGCCAAAGGCAGTAAAACAAAAACCACGCTGATTATTCCTACAAAAACAAACAAATTTATAAATGATTTTCTAAACATTTGCTGATATTTTATTTCTCTTCTTTGCGCGGAATAAACGGATTAAATGAATTTATTATTTTTACTTCTGTCTTATACAAATTTTCAAAAGATTTTTTATTTATTTTTTTTGCGTTCCATTTTATTTCATAAGCAGATATTTTTTCGTTTTCTTTTACCACTAAATCAACTTCGCTTCCAGATTTTGATCTCCAAAAATACATATTGGTTCTTTTTCCTAAAAGCAAGTCTTTTTTGGCAAATTCCGATACAACCCAATTTTCCCAAAGCTTTCCTATATCAGACCTCATTGGACTAAAAGAAAATTCTTTTAAAATCGCGTTTCTTATTCCATTATCCCAAAAATAAACTTTTTTGTTTTTGCTTATTTCTTTTCTCTGATTGGTGCTGAATGCAGGCAAGCGGAATATAACAAATGTTTCTTCTAAAAGTTCTAAATATTTTTCAACGGTTATTCTTGATATGCCTAAGTTGGCAGAAAGTTCGTTAACAGACACCTCGGAACTTACTTGATGGGCTAAAAGCGTCAACAATTTTAACAATTTTTCCGTATCTTTCAAAACTCCTATCTGGAGAATGTCTTTTAAGAGATAATCCGAGGCTAAATTCAGCAAAAGCCCCTCTTTGTCAGCAGACAAAACAATATTGGGATATGACCCATAGATAACCGACTGCAGTAAAACACCACTGATTTGTTTTGAAAAATTTTCCATCAATTTTTCATCGCTGAATTGATTTACAAACCACGATTGCGCGGACGCGATTTCTTTAAAATTTAATTGCGCTAAAAATATTTTTTCATTTCTTCCTGTCAATGCTTCTGCTGATTGATTTAATAAATTTATGCTTGAAGAGCCCAGTAATATTATTTTTGCAAAAACGCCAAAATCATACCAGCCCTTTACAATGCGCGATGTTTCTTTATGTCTTTGGGCTTCGTCTATAACTAAAAAATCTGGATTGCCAAAACCCTTAATTGCTTCCAATGGAGATAATGATGAAAGAGCTAAAAATTTTGCTTTTTCAGATTCAATGTCTAGGTTCACAAAAACAGCTTTTTTGTTTTGCAGGAAATGTTTTATCAATGTCGTCTTGCCCACTTGCCTTGCGCCTAAAATTAACAAAATTTTATTCGTCAACAGCCATTTTTCCAACTTATTTTCAGCTTCTCTTTTTATATACATGTTTATATGTTGATTTGATATTATTAGTATAGTATACAATAAATACTATCATTTTGCAATTGATACTATACAAAAATGATGGCTGTCCCCATTTTTCACTGATTTTAAAAAACCATTGCTCACTAAAAAAGAAATTTCAGAAGAGAAAAACCCCATTTCAGCCAGCCTTGCTGTTCCAGCCTCCCCGCCAAAAAGCCAAAACAAAAAACCAAAAAATCCGGCTATTGCGGCCAGTACCGATAAAACAAAAATGACGTTGATAAAAATGGCTTTTTTCACTGTTAAATTAAAAAACAATTAGAATAATGATTCCTGAGATTTTAAAAATTTCTCCGCGTCTTTAATAATATTTTTTACAAAATTTAAATATTCTTTTGCTTCTTTTTCTGAAATTATCGCTCCGCCTCCATATAAATCAAGATTTCTTTTTTTCCTCATCGCCTCCCCCATTATTTCTATGTCTTT
Organism: uncultured Candidatus Saccharibacteria bacterium; assembly: GCA_964427585.1. Taxonomy (GTDB): domain Bacteria; phylum Patescibacteriota; class Minisyncoccia; order Minisyncoccales; family Staskawiczbacteraceae; genus JBBTQJ01. The sequence goes on along the minus strand of CAYRVC010000001.1, from coordinate 19,677 downwards.
ATTGTTTAAAATTTGCGATAGCTTTTCTAAAATTTTAATATGATGACCCCGCCTGCTCTTTATTTTATAACCATAAAAAGCTATTAAAACAATGCCGATTTTAATTAAAGAATCATAAGAAAATTTAAAAATCACTTCCGGGTGACTATTATCTGCGGCAATTTTAAAATCTCTTTCTGCGCTGTTAAAATATTTTTCAATCTCTTTCTTTTCAAATTTGCGTTTTTCAAAAAAATTTGATTCAAAAAATATTTTCATACAGCTTATATAATTTTTATATTTTTCCCTTTAAAAATATCTTCAAGCAGTGGATCTTTTTCTTTTATTCTTTTTTTAAAATCTTTTTCTGATAATTCAACAGAATTTATCTCTTTGCCGGACAGCCGCTGAACATCTAAAAATGCCTCTTGCAATTCTATTGTTTTAAAATCGCCGACAACTAAAATATCTATATCGCTTTCAAGAGTCATTTTATCTTTAGCATAGGAGCCGAAAATATAAACAAATTTAACGCCTTTTATCGGCTTCAATTTTTCCTTTAAAATTTTTTCGAAACCGATGTCTTTCAGCACAATATTTTTATATTCCTTTAAAAAACGATATTTTTTATTGATAAAAAAATATCTTTCCTTGCCTAAAAATTCATCAGAAATAATTCCCTCTTTTTTTAATTCAAGCAATTTTTTATATACATTAGAGGGGTCTTCGTCTATTATTTTTGCCAATTCATTAATATAAAAACGCTCCTTTTCGTTCAAAAGAAACAAATTAAGTATTTTTTGAATTATTTTTGATTTTAATGATACCATTTTTTTATATTATGGTTAACTATTACCATAATTATAGTATAATTTTACTATAAAGAAAAGAATTTTTAAAATTACTATTTAAGATTCCGGGGCGGGCTCAATTACTGGCTCGGGCTCTGGTTCAGGTTCAGGTTCAGGTTCAGGTTCAGGTTCAGGTTCGGGTTCGGGTTCGGAGGCTGGTGGCGGTTCTTCTACCGGCGGGGGCTCCTCGGCTGGCGGTTCTTCTACTGCCGGAGGCTCTTCAACAGGTGGCGGTTCTACAGACGGTTCTTCAACTGGAGTCTCCTCCGCCGGCGGTTCTTGATTTTGGTCATTAGGATTTGGGGCTTGATTGGGATTTGGGATTTGGTCATTGGGGTTTATCGTGCCGCATTCTCCCTTAACTTTTATCCATTCCCCGTTTTCTATCCAGGTGCAGTAAACCTCGCCTGTCGCCTTATCTGTCATTTCAATTTTTTCAAGCTTGCCGATTTTAGCCGTAAATCTGTCAACTGTTATTTCTTTTAAGAAAGCGATTCCGTTTTCCAATGTTAATCCCAAAGACGAGAGGCCGTTTTTAATAATATTTATTATAGAAAAACTGTTTTCTGTTCCGTTTATTGTTCCGTCGCCAATAGAACCGTCGCCGTTTAATATTCCTAAATTAGCCTCCAATTCTGCCATCCTTTTATCAAGCTCTTTAATGCCGGCAATGGCGTAAGGAATCATATTGGAAGAATTTAAATAAAGCAGGCCATCAATTTCTTGCACGCTGCCGGGGAATACTTCCCGGTATTCCTGGGCAATAAAGTTATAATAATCCGTGTCTGCAACGCTTGGATGAAGCGCTAAAAATTCAGCCGTGTAATGATATTTCACGGGTCTTAATTTTCTAATAATTTCCACGGCATCTTCAATGTTTTGGATTTCTGTTTTAATTCTGCTGTCTGATCCTGTTGACCATGTATTTGTGGTTAATTTTCTGGCGTCATCGGTGGACAAATCAAGCTGGGCCCCAGGCGATGTTGTGCCGATTCCTACATTTCCGTCCGATATTATTCTCATTCTTTCCGTCCCGCCCGTGGAAAAGTTTAGCGTATCTGCTCCGCTTGACCAAAGACCTGTGTTCGTATCCGAAGTAAAAGACAAAGACGGAGTTCCCACTAATCCAGCTGGCAAAAGAGCGTATCCCGAAGAATTAACGCCAAAGTTGTTAGCGGAGCCCACTGATAAGAGGTAGCTCGGGGAAACCGTCCCGATGCCGACGTTGCCTTCTATTAACATCCCATTACTCGGAGCCGCTGTCGTGTCGTAGCTCGCCCCCACGGTCGCCCCGCCTGACACCGACAGCTTTGACCCCGGCGCTCCTTCCCCGATGCCGACGTTGCCGCTATTGGTGATAATGAAATCAGCCCCTAGGACACCTGAACCGAGGTCAGCAACGGCAGCACGTTGAATCGTGAATACGTTTCCATTATAGAAATGGCCAATCTGCCATGTCGTGGCGCCAATAGCATATTCGGTCCAAGCACCTCTTAACGTGTTTGTTGTGCTCACTGTCTGAATAGCGTAGTCAGCAAGCGTATTGAACGTAAGCCTGGCCACACCATCTATCGCCCGAAACGTTCCATTCACGTCCAATTTCGTCCCCGGGGCGGTGGTGCCGATGCCGACGTTGCCGTCTGACAATATCCTCATCCGTTCCGAGCCGCCCGTGGAAAAGTTTAGCGTGTCCGCGGCCGAGCTCCAGAGGCCGGTGTTTGTGTCGGAGGCAAATGTCAAGCTTGGATTTCCGGCAAGCCCCTGCGGAAGCAAAGCAAATCCCGAGGAATTAACTCCGAATTGGGAAGACGAGCCAACAGACAAGAGATAAGAGGGAGCCGTCGTCCCGATGCCGACGTTGCCGCTTTCTGTAATTCTCATTCTTTCCGCAGCGTTTGTGGTAGCATCCTGAACATCATTTGTGAAAAATGCCAATCCTTTCGTTGCATAAGTCGCACCTCCAACAGACACAATTTTTGCTACGTTCCTTGTATGCTCAGGATATCTCCAAATTAGTCCTTCACTTGTGCTATTGAAAGCACCAAATTCAATATTTTTGCCTCCCGCGGTATCACCTATCTGAAGTGCCTCTTGTGGCCCCGTCGTCCCGATGCCGACGTTGCCGTCTGACAATATCCTCATCCGTTCCGACCCGCCGGTTGAAAAGTTTAGCGTATCCGCGGCCGAGCTCCAGAGGCCCGTATTGGTGTCGGAGGCAAATGTTAAGCTTGGATTTCCGGCAAGCCCCTGCGGAAGCAAAGCAAATCCCGAGGAATTAACTCCGAATTGGGAAGACGAGCCAACAGACAAGAGATAAGAGGGAGCCGTCGTCCCGATGCCGACGTTGCCATCGCTTGCTTTAAAACTCATTATTGTCCGTTGAACAGAACTTAAATTATCGTTGAGAACTCTCATATCCATACGACCGTCATCATTGAAAAAATCAATTGCCCGTTGATTTGATGTCGCACCGTCATCGCGAAGCACAAAGCCGGCAGATGTACCTCCCGATACGAGGAAGTTGGAAGCTGTCGCTGAGTAAATATGCAATTTAAGTTCTGGCCCCGTCGTCCCGATACCGACGTTGCCGTCTGACAATATCCTCATCCGTTCCGAGCCGCCGGTTGAGAAGTTTAGCGTATCCGCTCCGCTTGACCAAAGACCTGTGTTTGTGTCCGAAGTAAATGACAAAGACGGAGTGCCTACCAACCCAGCTGGCAATAAAGCGTATCCCGAAGAATTAACGCCAAAGTTGTTAGCCGAACCCACCGACAAAAGATAGGCCGGCGCCGTCGTCCCGATGCCGACGTTGCCTGCGCTTGTTATATCCAACTTTGACCCTGTGCCATGATAAAGCTGTAAATTATTTGTCTCGCCGTCAATCTGAATATAACTCGTAACAGCTGTTGCGTTAGTTTTAGATAGTTTCAAATACGGATTTGTTCCACTGGTAGATTCGATACCTCCAGCTACACTAAGCTTTTCCCCCGGCCCCGTCGTCCCGATGCCGACGTTGCCGCCGCTTTTAATAATCAACCTGTCAGATCCTGCGGAAGTGCCCAACGATAAATCACTGACAGAATCCCCGCCAGTTCTGATATTTACCTTTGATACGATTGAACCGTTGCCATCATAACTAACGATAAGCCCAGCGCCACCGCTTCTAACAGTTCTGCCAAACCAGGCCAAATCATGCTCGGTAGCTGTAACGCCGCCATCTTTTACTACATCGAGTCTATGTTCCGGCCCGGCAGTCCCGATGCCGACGTTGCCGTCTGACAATATCCTCATCCGTTCCGAGCCGCTGGTTGAGAAGTTTAGCGTATCCGCGGCCGAGCTCCACAAGCCCGTATTCGTGTCCGAAGTAAAAGACAAAGACGGAGTTCCCTCCAGCCCGGCTGGCAAAAGAGCGTATCCTGAAGAATTAACGCCAAAGTTGTTAGCGGAACCAACAGATAACAAATACGCCGGCCCAGTCGTCGCAATGCCGACCCGGCCGTTTGTATCAATCCTGACTCTTTCTCCACCGGCATATAAAGCCATTTGAGACGAACCGCCACGGCCGCCAATATCTAATACTCCTGTGTCGTTATACTGAAAATCAGCGTTGGAAGATCCATTGCGTATTCGGATTGCAGGATTTGTCCCTTCAATATGAAGTAAATGGCTCGGCGCCGTCGTCCCGATGCCGACGTTGCCGTCTGACAATATCCTCATCCGTTCCGAGCCTCCTGTTGAAAAGTTAATCGTATCCGCGGCCGAGCTCCAGAGGCCGGTGTTTGTGTCGGAGGCAAATGTTAAACTCGGAGTTCCCACAAGCCCCTGCGGAAGCAAAGCAAATCCCGAGGAATTAACTCCGAATTGGGAAGCGGAGCCAACGGACAAGAGATAAGAGGGAGCCGTCGTCCCGATGCCGACGTTGCCAGTGGTGCCTATCGTCATATGCGCAGTTGTTCCTGCATCAGCAGAAAATAGTATCTTTTGCGTGTTAGCTCTCATAAAAAGGTCATCCACGGCTGACCCTGTGATACCGGCATCGGTAGTCGCTGCAATACCAATGAGTGCCTTTGACGTTCCCGCACTATTTTTTATGGAGAAATACGGATAAGACCCTTGGATAGTTAGCAACTGATCAGGCGCCGTCGTCCCGATGCCGACGTTGCCGTCTGACAATATCCTCATCCGTTCCGACCCCCCTGTTGAAAAGTTTAGCGTATCTGCTCCGCTTGACCAAAGACCTGTATTCGTATCCGAAGTAAAAGACAAAGACGGAGTTCCCACTAATCCAGCTGGTAAAAGAGCGTAGCCCGAAGAATTAACGCCAAAGTTGTTTGCCGAACCCACCGACAAAAGATAGGCCGGCCCCGTCGTCCCAATGCCGACGTTGCCGGCGAAATAACTCTTTGCCGCGCCATCGCTGTAAATTGCATAGTTATTGGCGCCCGCGATGATCCCATCAATGTTGAGACCATAGTTAGTGGTAGCGCCGGCAACATAGGCATACACGCCGATATTTTTCGTAGCACCAACACCATAGACACTTCCCTGCATACCATAGTTGGTTCCCGTGGTGGCGACGTTCACTGCCGAAACAGCGACGTCATTGGCGGTCGCGGTATAGGAATTGAAGGTATAGCTATTTGTTAACACGGTACCAAGGCTCAAACGCTTCATTGGTTCGTCATAATAGAGGCCGGTTCCGATTTCGGTGATGCCATTGTCCCAAATAACGAACCGATCACTCGTCCCAAGCGCAGTGGTACTGATCTTAAATTTATCTGCATCTGAATCATCCACTCCTACCGTAAAGGTTGGCGTACCGTCAGCGAGTTCAAACTTAATAACAGAGTCGGTGTCGGTGCCAAGGGACGTGATGGCGATGCCAGCTTGCGCAGAGGCGGAGTGCACATTGAGGAGATCGTCAGGGGTAGTGTCCCCGATGCCGACGTTGCCATCCTTTTTCACAGTTATTACATAGTCACCACCTCCTGTTTTTTTATAGGAATACAGATAAAAAGTATCACTTTGAGTTCCGTCCGATCCCATCTGCCAATAGCTATCGCCACCGTGTACGTAATTCATGACGGCGTAGTTACCGGCCGTCGTTGCATCAAGAAGTAAGTTAGCGTCACTACTTCCTGCTTTGATATGTAGTTCTCCTGATGGCTCCGTCGTCCCAATGCCGACGTTGCCGTCTGACAATATCCTCATCCGTTCCGAGCCGCCGGTTGAGAAGTTTAGCGTGTCCGCGGCCGAGCTCCAGAGGCCGGTGTTCGTGTCCGAAGTAAAAGACAAAGACGGAGTTCCCTCCAGCCCGGCTGGCAAAAGAGCGTATCCTGAAGAGTTGACGCCAAAGTTGTTAGCGGAGCCCACTGACAAGAGGTAGCTCGGGGAGGTCGTGCCGACTCCGAGGTTTCCCTGTATGTAGGTGTTATGAGCTATAATGTCATTGCCGACAAAGTTGTGGGTGTTTTCCACTTCTATGTCGTAGACCTGCTCGGCCGGAAGCTGTTCTATTTTTATTATCTTTTCAAAAATAGCCTTCTCTCCGCTTTCGCTGGAAACCGCAATAAATTGCCCTTCATGCATATTTACAACCTTTCTCCACGAAGCCCTCTTGACAAGCTCTTTTGTTTTTTGATATACTGAATTTGTAATATCTGAGGCAGAGTCGTTCGTAGAGTCTGCCTCTTTTTTATTTACATTAAATTCCAATCTTTGGCGAAGATTATCTAAATTAGCAAAATTTTCTTTGATTAATTTTTTAAGTTCTCTTGCTGTTTTTGAGGGACTGGCAATCAGCCTGACTCTTTCTTTTTCAGATAATAGGTACTCAAGCACCCAATAAAAATCTCCGTCGCCGGTTAAAACAACCGCTTCATCATATTCGTCTTTATATTTCATCATTTCAAAAGTCATGCGGGCATCCACATCAGCTTTTTGGTACTTTTCACCGCGGATATTAACAAAATTTTTAACTATATTAAGCCGCAACTCATAACCCCACTGTTCCATTTTTCGGAAAAGGCGATATTGTATTTTATCGTCGTTATCAATGCCAGAGTAATATAAAACTCTTTTTGCCCCAAAGCGCTCTTTTAGATATTTAATCAATTTTTTTAAATCAATTTTCCAAGGATTTTTATCTGTGTCGCGATAAATAACATTTGAGGCGTCAATGAAAGCATATGTAATATTTTTTTTCGGTAAAATATCTTTTTCGTCAACAACCAAATACGGATGGTTTCCGGTAGTCCTTATGCTCTTTCCCGAAGCGGTTGTGAGTTTGTAAATGGGTTTTACTCCCATATCCATCAGGGCGTTTACTCTATTCCAAACCAGCTCGCCCGTGTTTTCATCAAGGGTTAAAACCTCGTCCCCGGGCTTAATGTCTTTTATCATCACCTCGTCGTAGATATACTCCTCGTCAATTTTCAATTTACAATTTTCAAACTCTTTAGAGTTTTGGTTATTGGAATTTGGTTGGTCATTGGGATTTGGGATTTTAGATTTCCGTTTGCGTCTTCTTCGCAAACGGGTGTCCCCGGTCACGCACTGCCCTGCCACATGAAATAAACTCGTGGGAGCCGTCGTCCCAATCCCTACATTGCCGGTGCTCCCAATGACCATTCGCTGGGTATTATTGGTAGCAAACGTTAACGGATACGCTCCGCTAAGACCAATCACCCCGATTTCTCCCGTATTCCCGCCGGTCCAAAAAGGCCCCGGGTATGCGCTGCCCATGTAAGCCAATTCCAGAGTCCTCGTATCGCTCAATTGATCGTTTCGAATGCGCAACCCCCCGTAACTGCTTGAGTCCGTGTTGTCGATCAACGTGTAAGCTGCGGCACCTGACAAACTTAATAGTTTACCCGGCGCCGTCGTCCCGATGCCGACATTGCCGTCGGATATTATCCTCATCCGTTCCGAGCCGCCCGTGGAAAAGTTAAGCGTATCCGCGGCCGAGCTCCAGAGGCCTGTGTTCGTGTCGGAGGCAAATGTTAAGCTTGGAGTTCCCGCAAGCCCCTGCGGAAGCAGGGCAAAGCCCGAAGAGTTAACTCCGAATTGGGAAGCGGAGCCAACCGACAAGAGATAAGAGGGGGCCGTGGTCCCTATGCCGACGTTGCCGGCAGAATCAATTCTCATCCGCTCGGTGCCAGCTAAGGTGGTGTTATTCGCGGCAGTATAGAACCGCAAGCGGGTGGCGGCATTGAAGCTGGAACTCACGCCACCGATATAGATATCATTATCCGTGACATCAGAATACCCAAACATCATCGTGAAGTCTTCCTCGCTGTTATTGTAATGACGGCCAGTAATCTTTGGGTATTTTGCGGTTGTATCGGTGATGACACTAGATAATCGCAGGGTAGTTGTGCCGACGACATCAAGAGCTCCGCCCGGATTCGCCGTACCGATGCCGACATAACCCGAGCTGTTTATCCTCATCCGTTCCGACCCGCCCGTGGAAAAGTTTAGCGTGTCCGCGGCCGAGCTCCACAAGCCCGTATTCGTGTCCGAAGTAAAAGACAAAGACGGAGTCCCCTCCAGCCCGGCTGGCAATAAGGCATATCCTGAAGAATTAACGCCAAAGTTATTAGCGGAGCCAACGGACAACAAATACGCCGGACTCGCCGTCCCGATGCCGACGTTGCCGGCCTTGAAGTATGAGACGCTACTACTATAGGCATATAATTGGATGGCAGTGGCTCCTGCACTGTTATAAATCTCCACAATGCCGTCATTCAGGGAACTTTTCCCGATTCTGAAGAGATTATTGTTTCCGCCATGTGTCACAGTAATGGGGTAGTCGTTGACGTCAGAGGCTGTATTGACAACGAATTTTGCCCCCGGCGCCGTCGTCCCGACGCCGACGTTGCCGTCGGATATTATCCTCATCCTTTCCGACCCCCCTGTTGAAAAGTTTAGCGTATCCGCGGCCGAGCTCCAGAGGCCTGTGTTTGTGTCGGAGGCAAATGTTAAACTCGGAGTTCCGACAAGCCCTTGCGGAAGCAAGGCAAATCCCGAAGAATTAACTCCGAATTGAGAAGACGAGCCAACAGACAAAAGATAGCTCGGCGCCGTCGTCCCGATGCCCACGTTGCCGCCTTTTTTGAAAGTCACCCTCGCCTGACCCCCAGCATCCCAAAAGTTTAGATCCTCACCGCTGAGATACTGTACCCATTCACTGGTACCTCCGGTAGCGAATACGAGATGATTATTATCTGAATTCATATCAATCAAGATACCGTTACCCGTTGTACCATCGACATCCAACTTCGCCCCCGGCTCCGTCGTCCCAATGCCTACGCTACCGTTAGAATTGATTCTTACCCTTTCACTCCCTCCCGTTGATAGATTAAGAATGTCCGCCCCAGAACTCCAGAGGCCGGTGTTGGTGTCGGAGGCAAATGTTAAGCTTGGAGTTCCCGCAAGCCCCTGCGGAAGCAGGGCAAAACCGGAAGAATCTACGCCGAATTGGGAGCTTGAGCCAACGGACAGGAGGTAGGAGGGACTCGTCGTCCCTATGCCCACGAAATTATTAGTGGAATCAATATATAAAGTATTTGTGTCAATCGTTAATCCCGCGAATGTCGGGCTTGAGGTTATTTTTATTGCCTGATCTTGCCCGTCAAGATACGCCCATTCTGCAGTTGTTAAAGTATTAGCCCCTATAATAAAACTGGTTCCCGTTATTGCTCCGCCGCTTATTGAGGCTGTTGTGGTAAAACTTCCGGTTCCTGAAAAATTATTCGAGCCAAATGCAAAATACGCAGGAGTGATTACAGTGCAATTGGTGTCACCTGGCGCGCAGGTTGGATTTAATGTTTCGCCCAAGCTGTAGGGGCTGGAGGGCGGAGTGGCAAAAGTATATAATACAAAACTAAAAATCCCGGCGGCTACCAGCCCGGTTATAATGGATGAGCCAACGCTTTTTGGATTAAAAGTCCTGTTTAAAAGAAAATTTTTAAATTTTTCAAAACTTAACTGTGGCATTTACAATAATTTTTATCGGAAATTATTCTAATTGGACTAATTATTCTAATTATTCTAATTATTCTAATTATTCTAATTATTCTAATTATTCTAATCAAATATCAATATCTAATGTCTAATTTCTAAATTCTTCGACTTAATTTTCTGACTGATGGAGTTAAATATTAAATGAAGTTCTTTTGCCTCTTGCCATAATATTCTTGCCTGCTCTTTTGTTTCTGAACTAGCTGTCGCCATTATTCTTAACCAATACTTTGTTTCTCTTGCTTCTTTTTTGCAAATTCCTATTTTGTGTTTAAAATCTTTCCCAGATTCTGCGTCATCTGCCTCGCAATAATTAGAACCTACAGAAGTGCCAGCGGCAACTAGTTGAGGAATTATTCTTTGAGTGACTGAATTAACCGAAATTGTTTTTGCAAACTTTATAATATTTTCTCCAAACACGGCGGTTCTTTCTTCCAAATCATATTTTTTAACCACTTTATCATTAGGCATTAGGATTTGATTAGGTTAATTAGAGCAATTAGAATAATTAGAATAATTTTAATTTCATTTTTTCTCCTCCGTCGGCTTCTCCTCTATCGGGGCTTGCGGAGGCGCTTCTTCGGTTATTCCTTCCAGCGGCTTTCTGCCGGCATTAAGGTTGTTCACGATTTTCTTAACCTCCTGGTTGCCGGGATTCAATTCCGCCAATTTTGAAAATTTCTCAAGGGCATTGACCCTTTGGCCCAGTTCAAAATAAGTTAATCCCAAAAAATACAGCCCGTTTGAATAATTGGGGCTTAAAACAACCGCCCTTTCAAATTCCGCTTTGGCATTTTGGAAATCTTTTTCCTGGTAGTATATAAGGCCGGTTTGGAAAGCCAGCCCCACGTCCTGAGGCGAATACTTTGCCGCTTCCTTAAGGGTTTCTATCGCTTCTTTTGTTTTCCCCTGCTCCCTCATAATTATAGCTATTTGAAAGCGCGCCGCCGCGTAGTCGGACTTCAATTGAACCGCCTTGTCAAACTGTTCTTTTGCCTGAATTAAGGCCTGCTCTTTTTCAGCGGTTTTGTCTTTGCCTGCGGCCGCGGATTTTCTCATGTACACCAGGCCTTTTTGGTTTGGATAATACGGGCTGTTGGGGTCAAGCTTGATTGCCTCGTCGTAAGAATTTAAAGCCAGGACATCGGCCCCGTCTATTATGCCGATAAGATTCTGACCCACATATCCCCTTACAGACCAGTTTGAAACATTTTTAGGGCTGGCGTCTGTGGCTATTTTTGCCGCGTTCACCGCGTTTTGCACCAAAAGCTGAATCTGCTTTGCTTTTTCTTCCCTTGACAGAGAGTTGTCGTTGTTCGCTACGGCTATTTTTAAAAGATACATCTGCGAAAGCTCTGTTAAATAAACATCGGCTGACGGATTCAGACTGACTGCTTTTTCTAATCCGAAAATTGCCTGGTTGATATCCCCTTTCGCAAAAGCGGATTCCCCGACAAAATAATAAACCTGGGCAACGTATCTTTGGCCGCCCAGAATCAAAAGCCCCAGGCCGAAAATGAAAACGATGGTAAAAATGAAAGTGGCGGCCAAATTCAGCAAAGAAGAAGGGTCAAGCGAAAAATTCTTCCTTTCGCTGTTTGACAGCCCTACAACCGCGGCTATTAAAAAGAAGTAAAGGAATTCCAAAGAAAGGCTAGAATTGTACAAAAAATATCCGATGGTTTGCACCATGAAAGCCGCCAGAACTCCAAGGGCCAGAATGTTAAAACTTTTTTCTTCGGCTGTTGTCTGCCTGCCATGTTTCTGCAAAAGTATGAATTTGGCTCCGTAAAAAAGAACTGCTCCTATCAATAACAGAAAAGAAATCGCTCCCAGTATGCCTGTGGTGGCCGCGATATTCAGCGCCTTAGACGACCCTCTGTTGAAAACTATGTTCCAAAAAGAGCCCTGGTTGAAACTGGCATCTTTGTATTTTGAAAAGTTATAAACAAAGGTGCCCGGGCCAGAGCCCAAAATCGGCGATTCTTTTATCGATTTTACGGCAATGTCAAAAGTTGCGCGCTGGTTGAGAAAAATTTCAACTGGCATTTTTGGAAGGGGCAGCTGTGGGTTCAACACCAGAAAAAACAAAGCCAGCACCAGGAAAAACATCGCCGCGCTAAGCCACCTTAAGTCAAAAATATCCCTTTTCAGCATGCCGAACAAAATAAATAAAGCGGAACCCGCCAAAACAAGCCACCATACCAGGTAATAATTTATGAAAACCAGGAAAACCAATGACAAAACAATCCCTGCGCCTAAAATCATTTTCAGCCATTTATTGTTTAAAAAAATCGCCATAGACAACAGCAGAGGAAGGAAAACAGCGGTAAAAAAAGCAAGCCCTCCGGCGGATCCCAATGTGTTGAAAGAAGTATTTTTTGCAAAATCAAAAGGCATTATGAATATTCCGATTCCCTGCAAAAACCCTGTTAAAACCGCAAGGAGGCAAGATAAAGCAAAAATAACAACCGAGGTAAAAATTTCTTTTTTGGAAAATATATTGCTGACCACAAAGTAAAACACAACCAGGCCAGCTAACGTGAAAAAGCTTTCGGAAACCAGCCTGGGCCATCCCCAGAAACTGCCGCTCCGATCTTTAGAAAAAATAGTTGAGGCAAGGTATATGAAAAAGAAAATCAAAACAGCGATGTGCGTTTTGTTTATATTTATGCTGAAATTTCCGGAAATCAAAACTTTCACCATCCAGGAAAACAAGGCGGTGAAAGAAAGCAGCAGCAGAAGAGACTGCTTGTTGAAATCAAAAATATCGGCAGTGAAAGGCAGAAAGAAAAGCGGCAGAAAAAATATAAGCAAGAATATGCTGTATCTTGTGATGTCTTCGGATAATTTTATAAAAACGGAATTTTTTGCCATAAATTTATTAGAAAAAACTTCACCCTTTTTTTTACGGGTTTTTATTATTTTTTATTTCCTAATTTTATCATTAAAAACAGGTGTCAACAACACTCATGATATGTGAATAACTTCGCCTATTTTTAGCGCATAAAAAAAACACCCGTTTTGCGGATGTTTTTTTGCGCTCTGACTTTTTAAGATTCTAATAGAAATCCAAGTGGGTGTCCTCACGTTCAAGCCACGGCCGGAACAAATTTTGGACTCCCAAAAAAAAGTTTGTATAGAATCTTTTCAAAATATCAGAGCTGATTTTATTTTAGCTCTTCAAAACAGCCTGTCAATCTCACTCTTATGAAAGTCTCTTGTGAAAGGCTAAGCCTTTCACAAAATCAGTGTGTGTCCTAACAATGTCCTATCAATCTATATTCCAAGCGCTTTCACCAATTGTTTTATCAAGGAAACCACCACTGGCGGAGGCATCAGGCTGTAAGAGGAAACCCCCTCGTCGTCTGAAACCTGCCAAGGCATTTCCGTTGTTTCTACCTTGCCTTGTTTTTCGTTAAAATTATGGCGGTATTCGGGAGTTATTTCATAATCGTCAACGAACTGCAAGGCTTTATCCGCCGGCACGGAATTCCTTAAAAACACCTTGGGAATGCCCTGCAAAGAAAACGCCTGCCTTATCAAGGTCTCGTCTTTGTTAAGCCGTTCCCTTATGGGTTCAATGCCCAGCTCGTCTCCCTCTTTTGTCGCCATTCTGGCGCCCTGGCAATTCGGATTGTCGCATAATAAATAAAACTTGCCATTGTTCTTGTCGTATCCCACATTCTTGGTGGGCAAAAGCTTTACGCTTCTTGATGTCTGGCAAAGGGGGCAGACCACCCTGTGCTTTATTCTCTCGTCAATCACTAAAGTGGGAACATCTATCAAAACGAAAACGTCCGGGTCGTCCCTGTAGCCTATCAAATCCCTAAAAAATAATGAATAGGAAATCTGATCTAAGTCCCTTGGGAAGCCGTCAATAAAAATGGCTTTTTTGCCGAATTTTTGAATTTCTCTTTTTGCCAAAGAGAGTATTAACTCAGAGGGCAGAAGAACTTTTGTGCTTCGCTTGTCCAGCTGTGATACCACTTCCTCCAAAGGAACAAACCCCCGGTAGTTTTTTTCCAAAAAAGAAACCAGCTCTTTCCTTTTATTTTCGTCTTTTAGAATGCTGTCAAACGACCTTATCATGTCGCCTATGGAAAAGTGCTCTATTTTATCCTGGGAAACAATTTCTTTTAACATTTTGGAATATGTGCCCTTGCCCGATGATTTCTTCCCCAAAAGATAAGCCACAAAGGTGTTGTTTTCAAGGTATCCCCTTAATTTTTTAATCTCCTCTCCTGCCTTGTACTCAAAATATTCCTGCCTCTGGCTAAAGTCGGTCAGGTCGAATTTTTTATAAATATCTGATTTGGTTTTGAATATGGGAAAATCAATACCCTGCATAAAATTATTCTAATTATTCTAATTGCTCTAATTATTCTAATCAATTTCTAATTTCTAATGACTAACTCAAAAACTAGTTTTAGACATTAGGCATTTTGGCATTGGAATTTGATTAGAATAATTAGGTTAATTAGGTTAATTGGTCATTTTATTTTTATATTTTCTCCGTCGCTTACAATCTCTATATCTCCTTCCTTGTCTGTTCTTTTTACCTTTATACCAGATTTTTCCAGCCTTTGCAAAACTTCCGGAGCCGGATGGCCGTAGAAGTTTTCTTTTCCTGCAGAAATTACGGAAACTGCAGGATTTACGGCTCCTAAAAAATCTTCCGAGCTTGAATATTTTGAGCCGTGGTGGGCAACCTTGAGAACATCCGATTGCAAGCTTACTCCGCTGTTTATCAGACCCTCTTCTGTTTTATTCGTGATGTCTCCCGTAAAAAGAAACTTATTTTTACGGAAAATAAGGTTAAAAACAATTGAGCTGTCATTGCTGTCCCGCATTTCCCTTTCCGATAAATCGTCAAACGGATGAATAATATCAAGAAAAACATTTCCGGCTTTTATCGATTTTTCAGGGTTTGCTATGATTATTTCAGCTCCTTGTTTTTGCTCTTCTTTTAGAACTTCCAGCCACTTTTGGTATTCTTGGGTTTTTCTTAACACTCCTGTCCATAATATATAATCTATTTCATATCTTTCGAAAACATCAATAAGGCCCTGCATATGGTCTTTTTCAGGATGCGTTAAGACTACAAGGTCAATTGTTTTGTCGCTCCCTGGCATTACATTCCCCAGTTTTTCAAGTATTGCAGAATCCGGGCCGCCGTCAACCAAAATCTGATGACGCCCTGGGGTTTCTATGAAAATGGCATCCCCTTGGCCGATATCGAAGAAATAAACTTTCAAATTATTGTTTCCAGCTAAACTGAAAACCTCCTGCCAGGCAAATACATTCAGCAAAAACAAGATTCCGGCAAGGTAAGCAACTTTTCTCTTCGTAATCTGCATAAAATAGCTTTATACGGAAACACCGGACATATTGCCCGGTGTTTCTAAACTAAATTCAAAAATTTTCTTTAAAAATCGGCGGATCCTATTTTTTCAATCCCATTATTCTAAACATTTTTGTTCCGCACTTTACGCAGGTGCCAGTCATAGCCATTCTTTTTTTATCGCCTTTTCCTTTCATTGTTACTTCCTTTGGGTCTTTCATTTCCCTTTTTGCTTTACACTTTACGCAATAACCTTCTGCCATATTTTTTTTATAAAAAATTAAATAGTTTGTTATCGACCTTGTTTTTCTTGAGGAATTATAGTCCTCTGAAAATTGGCTTTCTCAAATATTAGCTTATTTTATCTTAATTAAAAACCTTGTCAACTGTTTTAAGCCTATTTTCGGCTTATCTTCTTTAAAAACATACGTTTGCTTGATTTTTTTATTGATTTAATCTAACATTAAAATTAAATTAAAATTCAGCTCTTTGACATTTTTTGTTCGTTTGCAAGGCTTCTTAAAGAAAAATTTCTCTAAGGGAGGACCTACCATGAAGGCCGGTGACGCTCATTTAAAAAATGATGTCAAAATATCCCTTGAATGGATCAATGAAAGATATGTGCGTCAGCACAAAAAAGAACTTTTAGAAATAGACAGCCAGGATTTCCAGGCTTCCTTGTCAAAAAAAGAGTTTACCCGTTATTTATACAAAGAAAATTTTTACGGCATGGCGGCCCATCACGGAAAAACGATCGCGGGATTTGTCATTTATGAATTGGACGACTATGAAATATATATTTCAAGGCTTGTGGTAAAAAAGAATTTAAGACGCCGGGGCATTGCCTCGGCCATGGTCAGATTTTTGATAAGCAAACTGGACTCTAAAGTAAGAAGAACAATTTTCGCCGAAGTCGGAGAAAGCAATCTTCAGGCTCAATTGTTTTTCAAAGCAATGGGTTTTAGGGCCATATCCATCGTTCACCCCTTGGACGATAAACTTGTTGAAGAAGATTTTTATTTGATGAAGTATTCAGCGGAAAAACAGGCTTTTTTCAAAGGAAAAAATAGAATCAGCGCCATTTAAAAATCGCCTTTACATCTATTCGGGGGCGCAGCATAATTTTCCCTTTCTAAATAAATTTAAGAAGAATACCTTATTCAAGGTAAAAAAACCGCGGACATTCAATCCGCGGATTTTTATTTGAGAAAAAATTAAACGCCGAAACTTCAACCGCGTAAATCGCGTTATTTGATTGAATTTAAGTCTTCAATAAGTTTTTTTTCATCAATGCCGTAAATACTGCAGACATTCCCTATTTTAAGCTCCTGCATCTCCAAATTGGCAAGAGGGCAGGACAAGCAAGGCACTCCGTGCTTTTGCAAAACATCTTCCGCCCCTTTCATTTCCAGTATTTTTTCCAAAGTAGTTTGCCTGGCTACTTTTCCGGTTTTATTATTTTTTTTCATATTAAATAAATTTTAACAAAGGCAAATGCGAATGTCAATCTATCACTCCCCCGCCCAATAATTGCCGGCCTTTGTAAAATACTGCCGACTGGCCAGGGGCAACGGCTGATTGGGGTTTTTTAAAAATCAAATTTCCGTTTTCATAAAGCATTGCTTTTGCCAAGGGCGAGCGGTAGCGTATCATGGCATCCAAATTTACCGGAAATTTTTCCGGTTTGTTGATCCACGATATATTTTTTACCATGGCTTTTTTTTCCAATAAATCTTTTTTCTTCCCCACATATATAATATTTTTCTTAATGTCTTTTTTAACCACAAAATAAGGCCCCTTGCCGTCTTTTATATCCAATCCGCGCCTTTGGCCTATGGTGTAGTAATAAATTCCGTCGTGCTCGCCCAAAACTTTTCCGCCAACTGCCAATATATTGCCTTTTTTAGGCTTTATATACTCTTTTAAAAACCGTTTCATTTCCATCTGCCCGACAAAGCAAACGCCCTGGCTGTCTTTTTTCCCCGCCAGATGCAACCCAAACTTTTTGGCCAGCTCCCTTACTTCAGGCTTTGTATATCCGCCCACCGGAAAAATAATTTTATTCAACTGTTCTTTTCTGATCGTGTATAAAAAATACGTCTGGTCTTTATTCTTGTCTTTTGAGCAAAACAGTTTTCCATCTTTAATTTTGGCATAGTGGCCGGTGGCGACAAAATCCGCCCCCTCTTTCATTGCCCGGTCAAAAAACAAGCCGAATTTTATAATCTTGTTGCACATCACGTCGGGATTCGGAGTAATTCCTTTTTTATAAGAATCAATCATATATTTTCCAACCTGTTTTTCATACTCCTTTGAAAAATCCCATGTCAAAAAAGGAATGCCCAATTTTACGGCAACCCTCATTGCATCTTGGCGCTCCGTTTTCCAAACACATTCATAGCCCAAAACATCAGGCGACCACTGGCGCATATAAACCCCCACAACTTCAAAACCGGCCTGCTTTAACAGGGCCGCTGAAACCGAGCTGTCCACTCCCCCGGACATCGCCACGAAGACTTTTTTATTTTTTACTTTTTTCATACCGATGTCAGTTTAATATCCAAATCGCATAGTTCAAGTACATCGCAAAACTGACCCAGAGAATATACGGCAAAAGAAGCCAAGCGGCGAGACGAGAAATTTTTGCAAATGCAATAATCGTGGCGAGGATGGCGAGCCAGAGAAAAACAATCTCGATCAATGCACCGCCAGGACTATGCAGACCAAAAAAGATAATCGACCAAAGAGTATTCAAAACCATCTGGCCGATAAAAATAGCCAAAGCTATTTTTACCCTGAGCTTAGTCGAAGGGGAACCGTTGTCCCATTCACGCCAAATTAAGAACGCGGCGATACCCATAAGCAAAAACAATGTCGTCCAGACCGGACCGAACACCCAAGCCGGAGGATTGAGTGCTGGTTTGATCAGTTCTGTATACCAGCTCGATTGCACTGCGGGCGTCGTGAAAAGTGCGCCAATAACTCCCGCCATCTCGGATATCGTAATCGCTATTACTAATTTAAAAAAGTTATTTATTTTCATAATTTTTTCAATACGCCACCCGTCCGGCGCATTGGGCTACTTTAGGCGATAGATGACAGAATGGCCGATTTTTCCAACCTGCTTCACTCTTCCCTCTTTCTCCAGTTCGTCCAAATAGCGCACGGCGGTGCGGCTCGCGACTCCAAGCTCCGCTCGGATTTCGGAGTTGCGGAGTTACCCGCGTTCGCGCAAAAAAGCGAGCGCGCGTTCTTTTCTGGCCTCCTTCTGCGAGGCCGTTTCAATTGCCGATTTGCAGATGCCCACAAATTCATCCTTCGCGGCGGTCCCGTGCTTCTCGGCATCTCTTTTGGCAACCCAAAAAACAAAGGAAAACACCGCCACAACCCCGATTATAATTAGCAACAGATAATCCATAAACTTATTTTTTAATCCCCAATTAATTTTTTATTCTTTCAGGTTGTCGTACGACAACCTGGCAAATTGAAAATTTAAAATATTAAAAATGGTAAAAATGGTGGCTGTCCCCATTTTCAAAAATTTTCAGGAAAAGCATCCAGACAAGCTGGGAGAGCCGCTGGGCGTCGCCGTCCACACCCGCGTCTTTACGCATGATGTCTTGGATGTTTTTGATGACTGATTGAATTTGTGACATGTTATCTGAATTTGAACGGGCGCTTGTTCGCCTCTTGCAGAATCTTTAGGGTTGCTTGTACAGAAAGATTATCACTTGGCAATAGCACTAATCGTTCACCGAGCTGTTCAAGGAGAGGGCTTAAAAATTCATCTGCCCATGAGGGCGACAATGTTAATACGCCGGAAAAATCAATTTCCAATTCTTCATTTGGCGGCAGTTCTAGTAGTGTGGGCTGAAACGCCTTAAACGCTTCACTGCCTAATTCGCGGGATATAAGGGTTGTACCGAATTTTTCTAATTTTATTTTCATATTTTTATTAGTTAGAAATTAATTTTTGCCATGCAGCCGCGGACTACATTTGGGCCACGAGTAACCCGAAAAGATTTATCGTCGCCCTTGAGATGTACCTCCGCGTCACCGCTCACGAAAAATAGATTTATTGGATTGGCAAGCACTACTTCCCGAACCAATTTCAGACCATTGCCGCGTTTTTCCGGCGCGCGGCCGGATAAAAATTCCGTAAACGCCACTTCAACCGCCTTCACATGCGTCGACAAATCCGGACGAACGCGGCGCAGTGTTTCTAAAATACCTAAGCCCCGATCTGCAAGAACAATAATGCCCTTTTGGATGTCGTAGCCAAAAAATATCCCCGGCGTATCCGGCCATTTCCCTAAATTGTGAGCGAATGAATTATCGCCGATTTCTCCGGCAATCAGAACAATCAAAGAGTATAATTTTCCAAAGCCAGGCCTTTCCATAAGCATACGCTCCATTTTTACTAACCTTGCTTGAAACACGGAGCTTGTGGGGCAGTAAACAGTGCCGGGAAATTCGGACCCC